>NZ_CP088247.1:3477050-4114400 GCF_021117295.1 Methylorubrum sp. B1-46
GTACGAGCCGTTCAACCGCGAGGTGGTGCGGCTCGCCCGCTCCGGCGAGTTCGGGCGGGTGAAGATGATCGAGGCCTTCAACGGCCAGACCACGGGGCTGCCCGAGCAGTGGCGCCTGCGCAAGGCGCTGGCGGGGGGCGGCGCGCTGCCCGATATCGGCCTCTACTGCCTCAACGGCGTGCGGGCGCTTCTCGGGGAGGAGCCGGTCTCGATCCAGGCGCAGATCGTCACGCCCGAGAACGATCCGCGCTTTAAGGAGGTGGAGGAGAGCGTCGCCTTCACGATGCGCTTCCCCTCCGGCGTGATCGCGCAATGCGGCACCAGCTACGGCGTGCACGAGAGCCGCGAATTACGGGTCCATACCACCAGCGGCTCGCTCGACCTGCACAACGCCTTCGCCTATCGCGGCCAGCGTCTCACGGTCGCCCACCGCGAGGGCAGTCATGTGCAGCGCGACGAGCCGGTGCTGACGCACAAGAACCAGTTCGCGCTCGAACTCGACCACATGGCCGAGTGCATCCTGACGGATCGTCGCCCGCGCACGCCCGGCGAGGAGGGTCTGCAGGACATGATCCTGATGGAAGCGATCTACGCCGCCGCCCGCACCGGCCAGCCGGTCACGGTCGGCCCGCTCGCCGGAACGGGGCAGGGGACCGACGCGACGCGAGGGCCGGCGCTGGAGGAGGGGAAGTAGACCCTCACTCCCCCCAGCGCACGAACACCCCGATGGCGACGATGGCGAGGAGGGCGAGCAGCCACGCCTCGCCCATGGTCAACGCGTAGGCGAGCAGACCGAAGAAGCCGAGGGCGATGCCGAGCATGGTCGCGACGGCGACGGGATTCATGGCGGGCTTTTTGTCGTTGATCGCGTGGCCGGCCCACCGGAAGGGCCGGCCTCACGCCCAGAGTTAGAGCGCCGTCAGGCCGCCTGAAGGGCTGCCGTGACGCGGGCGAGCGGCGGCAATCCCTTGATCGGGCCGATCGCCGCGAGCGTGGGCGCGCCCTGCAGGAGGCTGCGGCCGGCCGCGCGCACGTGATCGACCTCGACCGCATCGATCTTGGCGATCAGCTCCTGCGGCGGGATCACCCGGCCCCAGGCGAGAAGCTGGCGGGCGTTGCGCTCGATGCGCCCGCCCGGCGTCTCCAGGGCGGAGAGCAGGGAGAGCTTGAGCTGCGCCTTGGCACGGGCGAGCTCCGTCGTATCGAGCCGCTCCGCCGCCTCGCGGGTGGTGGCGATGGTAACGTCGACGAGTTCGGCGAGATCCGCGCCCGAGGTGCCGGCGCCGATGCCGAACAGCCCGCAATCGGTGAAGGGCCAGTGGAAGGCCTGAATGTCGTAGGCGAGGCCGCGGGTTTCGCGCACCTCGTGCCAGAGCCGCGAGGTCAGCCCGCCGCCGAGCGCCTGGGAGAACAGGTGCAGCGCGTAGTAGCCGTCGTCGCGGAAGGAGAGGCCGGGCAGGCCGAGCACGAGGTTGGCCTGTTCGAGCCGCTTCTGCATCCGCCGCTCGCCGCCGCCATAGACCCCCGCCAGGACGGGTGGCGCCGCGACCGGCTCCAGATGCCCGAAATGGCGCTGCGCCGCCTCGACAATGGCCGCGTGCTCCACTGCGCCGGCCGCGGCGAGCACCATGCGATCGGGCACGTATTCGCGGGCGATGTAGGCCTCGATCGCCGCGCGGTCGAAGCTCTGAATCGTCTCGGGCCGGCCGAGGATCGGCCGGCCGATCGGCTGGTCGGGGAAGGCCGTCTCGATGAAGGCGTCGTAGACCACGTCGTCGGGCGTGTCCTCGACCGCCGCATATTCCTGGAGGATCACGCCCTTCTCGCGGGCGAGTTCGCCGGCCTCAAAAACCGAGCGGGTCAGGATGTCGCCGAGCACGTCGAGGGCGACGCCCGCATCCTCGCCGAGCACGCGCGCGGTGTAGCTCGTGCTCTCGGTGCTGGTGGCGGCGTTGATCTCGCCGCCGACATTCTCGATGTCCTCGGCGATCTGCCTCGCCGAGCGGGTCGCCGTGCCCTTGAAGGCCATGTGCTCGATCAGGTGGCTGAGCCCGTGCTCATCCGCCCGCTCGTGCCGCGAGCCTGCCCCGACCCAGACGCCGAGCGTCGCGGTGGCTACGCCGGGGATGGTCTCGGTGGCGACCGTCAGGCCGTTGTCGAGGCGGCTGACGGTGAGGCCCGGCGAGGCGCCGAAGGTCGAGAAGTGCTGGTTCATGTCACCTCAGGCGCCGCGGCTGATGCGGGCATGCTCCGTGATGTAGCGCTCGATCGCGGCCTGATCATTGGCGAGATTCGCGACCGTTTCCGGGCGGGTCATCAGGTCGGCGAGGTGCGGCGGCAGCACCGGGCGCCCGCCACCGGTTGCCTGCGAGACGGCGTCCGGGAACTTCGCCGGATGGGCGGTGGCGAGCGCCACCACCGGCGTCGCCGGATCCGTCTCGAGCAGCTTGCGGCCGGCGCGCACGCCGATGGCGCTGTGGGGATCGAGCACCATACCGGTCTTGCGGTAGGTTCCGGCGATCTCGTCCACCACGTCCGGCTCGCGCACGGCCGCCGCGTCGAATTCCTCGCGCACGCTCGCCAGCACCTCGGGGCTGAGCGTGAAGCCGCCGGACTGCTTGAGGCCCGCCATCAGGCGCCCGAGCGCCGAGGCGTCGCGGTCGAGCGCCTCGAACAGCAACCGCTCGAAATTCGACGAGATCTGGATGTCCATCGACGGCGAGGTGGTGGGCTGCACCCCGCGAGGCTCGTAGGCGCCATGCTCCAGGGTGCGCGCCAGGATATCGTTGGCGTTGGTGCCGATCATCAGCCGCTCGACGGCCAAGCCCATCCGCTTGGCGACCCAGCCGGCGAGGATGTCGCCGAAATTGCCGGTCGGCACCGCGAACGAGACCTTGCGATGCGGAGCGCCGAGCGCCACGGCGCTGGTGAAGTAGTAGACGGTCTGCGCTGCCACGCGGGCCCAGTTGATCGAGTTGACGCCGGAGAGCTTCACCCGGTCGGCGAAATCGCCGTGCTGGAACATCGCCTTCACGATGTTCTGGCAATCGTCGAAATTGCCGTCGATCGCCAGTGCGTGGACGTTGGGCGCATTGACCGTCGTCATCTGCCGCCGCTGTACCTCCGACACGCGCCCGTGCGGAAACAAGATGAACACGTCGACCTGATCGAGCCCCTTGAACGCCTCGACGGCCGCGCTGCCGGTATCGCCCGAGGTGGCGCCGACGATGGTGGCGCGCGTGCCCTTCTGGCGCAGCACGTAGTCCATCAGCCGCCCGAGGAGCTGCATCGCCACGTCCTTGAACGCGAGCGTCGGCCCGTGAAACAGCTCCATCAGGAACAGGTTGTCGTCGATCTGCGTCAGCGGGCAGATCGCCGGATGGCGGAAGGTGGCGTAGGCCGCCTCGATCATCGCATCGAGTTCGGCGTCCGGGATCTCGCCGTCGATGAGCGGGCGCAGCACGCGCTTGGCGACCTCGGCGTAGCGCATCCCGGCAAAGCCCGCGATCGTGTCACGGCTGAGCTGCGGCCAGCTCTCGGGCACGTAGAGGCCACCGTCGCGGGCGAGGCCGGCGAGCAGCGCATCGGAAAAGCTCAAGGGCGCGGCGGCGCCGCGGGTCGAGACGTGCAGCAAGGATGCCTCCGGGAAGGCGCCCCCTCTACACGATCGATTCGGCCATGTCGAAGCGGAGCCTGAGGCATTTTTCGCGCCGTGCGGTCAAACCCGCTCGCCCGGCGCCTTCTTTAACTGGCACCCGGTGATGCGCCACTGGCCATCGGCCTGGCGCTGGAGCGTGTAGAGCGCGACCCAGTCGAGGCCGGTCTCGTCCTGAAGACTCACCCCTTGCGCGATCTCGTCGTCGGCCGTCTCCTGCGCCGTCTCGAAGCGGTAGCTGCGCGGGCGCAGGACCGGAGCGTAGCCCTTCGCCACCATGGCAATGAAGGTCTCGGCCGAGGGAAACAGGTTGCGGATCTGCGGCGCGGCCTCGGCATAGGCGCCAGCCGCATCATTGCGGCGGAAGGCGTCGATCTGCCGCTCGATGGTGGCGCGGGCGGCCTTGCGGGCGGTGTCGTGAGCCGCGTCGTCGGCCTGGGCCACGGCGCCCGTCAGAAGCAGGAAGAGCAGGCCGGCAACGGTGCGCATTGAACGGCACTCCGCAGGAATCTCGCCGCGGGAGGTTCTTCGTTCCCGCGCGTGATGCCGAGATTCCGGCACCACGCGGGCCAACGCCGTCAGCCGGCTTTCGGCTCCGCCGGATCGTGCCACCGCCGCCACGCGAACACGGAGAAGACGCCGATCAGGCAGGCGGCGATGCCGAACCACGTGAAGGCGTATTGCAAGTGGTTGTTGGGCAGATCGACCCGAAGCTGGCCGCCGCGGGGCCAGCCTCCGGGGTTCGGCGTCGCGTCCGCCTCGATCAGGTAGGGGGCGACGTTGGTCAGCCCGCGCGCCGCCGCGATGCCGGAGATGTCGCGGGTGAACCACGCGTCGCGCTTCGGATCGGATTCCGGGACGAATAGCCCGCGAGCCTCGCTCGCCCGCAGCATGCCGGTCACCGTCGCCTCGCCCGTCACCTGACCGGCGGCGCGGTCCTCGGGACGCTTCAGCTCGGTCGGGATGAAGCCGCGGTTGACCAGGATCGTCGTGCCGTCGTCGCGCCTGAGCGGAGTGAGCACGTAAAAGCCCTGGAGCGCCCGGCCGGGCTCGCCCGGCGCCAGCCCGTGCACCAGGGTCTCCTTGTCATGGAGGAACGTGCCCCGCGCCCGCACGCGGCTGAACTCCTCGGCCCGCGCGTCCCAGGCGTCGAAGGGGGGCGGAGCGGCCGGCGGCTCGGCGTGCGAGCGCTCGATGATGCGAGCGATCAGCGCCTCCTTCTCGGCCTTCCGCGCCAGTTGCCAGACACCGAGGCCGAGCAGGATCGCGAGGCAGATCAGAGCCGCGAGGCCCGGCGCCCACAGGCTGCGCAGGCGGGCGCTGCGCTCGTTCGCGGAGAACTCGGCCACTAGCGGAAGCGCCCCTGCTCGGCCTTGTTGGCGAACTGCACCGCGGCAAGCACACCCTTGAGCGGGCGCACCAGGGCCAGACTCAGGCCGATGGCGAAGCTGCCGGCGACGAGCGCGTGGAGCCAGACCGGTGGCTCGTAGGCGAACTCCATCCACAACGCGGCGCCGGCGACGACGAAGCCGGTGATCGACATCACGAAGAAGGCTGGTCCGTCCGCCGAGTCGAAGGCGGAGAAATCCTGGCCGCAGGCTTCGCAGGCCGGGTTGAAGGCGAGGAAGCCGCGGAACAAGTGCCCCTCGCCGCAGGCCGGGCAGCGCCCGCGCAGACCGGTGACGATCGGGGAGGGGGGCGGGCTGGTGGCGGCTCGGTTCACGACATGCTCCTCGCTGCGCGCGGGTATGAGGCACCAGGCGGCCAACCGCACGCGAAAAAGGGCGGCTCGCGCCGCCCTTCCGGGTTGCCGCCCGTGCAGGGCGACCGATGGAGTCCGGCTCAGTGAGCGGCGCTGCCGGCGCCCCACACATAGATGGATGCGAACAGGAACAGCCACACCACATCGACGAAGTGCCAGTACCAGGCAGCGAATTCGAAGCCGAGATGCTGCTTGGGAGTGAAGTCACCCTGGTAGGTGCGCAGCAGGCAGACGGCGAGGAAGATCGTGCCGATGATGACGTGGGCGCCGTGGAAGCCCGTCGCCATGAAGAAGGTCGCCGAGTAGATCGAGCCCGAGAAGCCGAAATGGGCGTGGGCGTACTCGTAGGCCTGACAGGCGGTGAACAGCACACCGAGGATGATGGTGAGCCACAGGCCGTACTTCAGGCCCTTGCGGTCGCCGTGCAGCAGGGCGTGGTGGGCCCAGGTGATCGTGGTGCCCGAGGTGAGCAGGATCAGCGTGTTGAGGAGCGGCAAGTGCCAGGGATCGAACGCCTCGATGCCCTTGGGCGGCCACATGCCGCCGGTGAACTCGACGCGCTGGGGCTGAATCGGGTCGGCCGTGTAGAGCGCGGCCTCGAAATAGGCCCAGAACCACGCCACGAAGAACATCACCTCGGAGGCGATGAACATGATCATGCCGTAGCGGTGATGGAGCTGGACGACGCGGGTATGGTCGCCGGAATTGGCCTCGTGCGTGACGTCGCGCCACCACGACAGCATGGTGTATAGCACGCCGAGCGTGCCGGCGCCGAACACGTAGGGACCGATGGCGAGGCCGCCGGCGGAGAGACCCTTCATCCAGAAGACGGCGCCGAAAGCCATCAGGAATCCGGAGAACGCGCCCAGCAGCGGCCACGGGCTCGGATTGATGATGTGGTAATCGTGGTTCTTGGCGTGCGCCCCGGCCATCGCGATGGTTCTCCCTAAGCCCTTGCCCGTCACCGCCTGACGGCCGGGCTCTGTTGCCTTGGAGGTCCGGCGGGACCGGACCTCGGTTGAAACCCCTCTATCGCGGCGCCCGAGCCATTGTCACGCTTAGGGCCCCGCGATCCCTCAAAAATTGCGCGTGGGTGCGGGCTTGGCCGCTTCCGCCACCGGCGCGCCGTTCTTCGAGGGGTAGTAGGTGTAGGACAGCGTCATCTCCGAGAGGATGCCGATGTCCGGATCCTTGCGCAGGGCCGGATCGACGTAGAACACCAGCGGGAATTCCGCCGTCTCGCCCGGCTGCAGCGTGTGCTCGTCGAAGCAGAAGCACTGCACCTTGACGAAGTAGCTGCCCATCAGATCCGGCTGCACGTTGAACACGGCGATGCCGGCCGTGGGCGCGGGGCCGGTATTCGTCACCTTGAAGAACACGGTCGCCGTCTGGCCGGGCACCGCCTCGACCCGCGACTGCTCCGGCTGGAAGCGCCAAGACAGGGTTTTGGCGACGTTGGTGTCGAAGCGGACCGAGATCGGCGCCAGGGCCTCACCCGTCGGGGCAGAAGGGGCTGCGCCGACGAGCGGAGTACCGCCGTAGCCGGTCGCCTTGCAGAACATGGAGTAGAGCGGCGCCGAGACGGCCGCGAGGCCGCCCATGCCGAGCACGACGCCGGCGCAGGCCAGCACCGTCCAGCGGGCGCCGCGCGCCGCTTGGCTTTGCCTCTCACTCACATCCGTCATCGGTTTACGCCCTCAGAGCGGCCGCTGCAGAACCTGCGGCCCGAGCTTCGCGATCGTCAGCACGAAGAAGATCAGCACCAGGGCGCCCAGCGTCAGGGCGATGGCGATCGAGCGCTTACGGCGGGTCTTGGCCTCTTCCGGCGTCAGCGGACGCACGCCTTCCGGCAGATCGGACATCTCAGGCCTCACGCCACGACCGCACGGAACAGTCCGAGCCCCTGCTCGGCGAGCAGCGCCGAGAAGAGCAGGAACAGGTAGAGGATCGAGAAGGCGAACAGGCCCATCGCCGCCTTGCGCTCGGCCTCACCCTCGCGCAGCCGGTAGACCTGCACCGCGCCCGCCAGCATGCCGAGGCCGCCGAGCACGCCGACGACGGCGTAGAGCCAGCCGCCGAAGCCGAGCCAGACCGGCACGAGGGCGAGCGGGGCGAGCAGCAGGGAGTACCAGACGATCTGGCGACGGGTGGAATCGGGGCCGGCGACGTTCGGCATCATCGGGATGCCGGCGCGGGCATATTCGCCGCTCTTGACCAGCGCCAGCGCCCAGAAATGCGGCGGCGTCCAGATGAAGATGATCGCGAACAGCACCAGCGACTCGATGCCGACATGGCCGGTCACGGCCGCCTGACCCACCACCGGGGGGAGGGCGCCGGCAGCACCGCCGATGACGATGTTCTGCGCGGTCGCCCGCTTCAGCCACATCGAGTAGATCACGGCGTAGAAGACGATGGTGAAGGCGAGAAGCCCCGCGGCGAGCCAGTTCGAGGCCAGGCCGAGGATCAGCACCGAGCCGACCGAGAGCACGACCCCGAAGGTCAGCGCCTCATCGGGACGGATGCGCCCGTCCGGGATCGGCCGCTTGGCGGTGCGGGTCATCAGCGCGTCGATGTCGGCGTCCCACCACATATTGAGGCAGCCGGACGCGCCGGCCCCGACGGCGATCATCAAGAGCGAGATCGCGGCGATGACCGGGTTCACGGTGGCATCCGACACCACCATGCCGACGAGCGCGGTGAAGATGACGAGCACCATCACCCGCGGCTTCAGCAGGGCGAAAAAGTCGGAGACTTCGCCGCCCGCGGCGGAGGTGAGCGACACGCGGCCGGCGTCGGCGCTCAGGCTGTTCGACAGGCTCGTCATGGAAACCGTGATCTGACGCTTGTTCTGTTGGTCTCGGATCGCGCCGTTCTCGGCGCCGCCCTTTGCGGGAGGCCTCACCCAAGCGGTGAGGCCACCGGGAAAGAGCGAGGACCGCCTCAGGCGGTCCTCGCGATCCTTGTTGTCTCGACCGCCTTAGTGGGCCGGCTCGTCGACGATCTTGGGGAGCGTCTCGAACTGGTGGAAGGGCGGCGGTGAGGACAGGGTCCATTCCAGGGTGGTGGCACCCTCGCCCCACGGATTGTCCGCGGCGCGGGCCTTGGAGCGGAAGGCCAGCACGATGCCGATCACGAACACGACCATGCTGAGGGCGAAGACGTGACCGCCGAGCGTCGCGACCTTGTGCCAGCCGGCGAAGGCTTCCGGGTAGTCGGCGTAGCGACGCGGCATGCCGGCGAGACCCAGGAAGTGCATCGGGAAGAACAGGACGTTCGCGCCGATGAAGGCCAGCCAGAAGTGCAGCTTGCCCGCCCATTCCGGAATGATGTGACCGGTCATCTTCGGGAACCAGTAGTAGACACCGGCGAAGATGATGAACACGGCGCCGAGCGAGAGCACGTAGTGGAAGTGCGCCACCACGTAGTAGGTGTCGTGCAGGTACTTATCGACCGAGGAGTTCGCGAGCACGACGCCGGTGACGCCGCCGACCGTGAACAGGAAGATGAAGCCCACCGCCCAGTGCATCGCCGCGGTGAAGCGGATCGAACCGCCCCACATCGTCGCGATCCAGGAGAAGATCTTCACGCCGGTCGGCACCGCGATCACCATGGTCGCGAAGACGAAGTAGGACTGCGTCTGGAGCGACAGGCCGACGGTGTACATGTGGTGGGCCCACACGACGAAGCCGACGACGCCGATGGCGACCATGGCGTAGGCCATGGCGAGGTAGCCGAAGACGGGCTTCTTCGAGAAGGTGGCGATGATGTGCGAGACGATGCCGAAGGCCGGCAGGATCATCACGTACACTTCCGGGTGACCGAAGAACCAGAACAGGTGCTGGTAGAGCACCGGATCGCCGCCGCCGGCCGGATCGAAGAAGGTGGTGCCGAAGTTACGATCGGTGAGCAGCATCGTGATCGCGCCGGCGAGGACCGGGAGCGACAGGAGCAGCAGGAAGGCGGTGACGAGCTCGGCCCAGGCGAACAGCGGCATCTTGTGCAGCGTCATGCCGGGGGCGCGCATGTTGAGGATGGTGGTGATGAAGTTGATCGCGCCGAGGATCGAGCCCGCACCGGCGAGGTGGAGCGAGAAGATGGCGAAATCGACCGCCGCGCCCGGATGGCCGGCCGAGGAGGAAAGCGGCGGGTAGACGGTCCAGCCGGTGCCGGCACCGGACGATCCCGGCGAGCCTTCCACGAAGAGCGAGCAGAGGAGGCAGGCAAAGCCCGACACCGTCAGCCAGAACGAGATGTTGTTCATCCGCGGGAAGGCCATGTCCGGTGCGCCGATCATCAGCGGGACGAACCAGTTGCCGAAGCCGCCGATGAGGGCGGGCATCACCATGAAGAACACCATGATGAGGCCGTGGCCGGTGACGAACACGTTGTAGGTCGCCGGGTTGGAGAAGTACTGGAGCCCCGGCTCTTCCATTTCCATACGGATGCCGAAGGACAGGAACGCGCCGATGATGCCCGCCATGAAGGCGAAGATCAGGTAGAGCGTGCCGATGTCCTTGTGGTTCGTCGAGAGGAACCAGCGGGCGAAGAAGGAGGGCTTGTGGTCGTGGTGGGCGTCATGCCCGGCATGTGCTGTGGCGGTGGCCATCGATCCTTGCCTTAATCAGATGTCTGTCGCCTCTGGCGAATGAAGGATCGGCCGGGACAGGGGCGCCCCGGCCCGATGAAGTGTCAGCGGGCGTCCGCGAGGCGGGCGCCGTTGTCGATGGCGGCGTACTTGGTCTTCGCCTCGGTCAGCCACTCGGCATAGGCCTGCTCGCTGACCACGCGAACGGTGATCGGCATGTAGGCGTGGCGGGCACCGCAAAGCTCGGAGCACTGGCCGTAATAGGTACCCTCACGATCGGCCTTGAACCACCACTGGTTCAGGCGGCCGGGGATCGCGTCGATCTTGCCGCCGAAGGAGGGGATCGCCCAGGAGTGGATCACGTCCTCGGAGGTGACCTGCACCTTCACGATCTTGCCGACCGGAACGACCATGTCATTGTCGGTGGCGAGAAGCTTCGGCTGCTGCTCCTCGTCGACGTTGGCGTCGAAGGTGAAGCCGCCCTTGTCGCCCTCGGCCGGGTAGACGTAGGACCAGTACCACGCGTGGCCGACCACCTTCACGACGACGTCGGCCTTCGGGTCCGAGAGCTGCGTGCGCAGGGTGCGGAACGAGGGGATCGCCACCGCCACGAGGATCAGGACCGGGATGATGGTCCAGGCCACCTCGATCATCGTGTTGTGCGTGGTGCGCGACGGCGTGGGGTTCGCCTTCTCGCTGAACTTGAAGATGCAGTAGAGAATGAGGCCGAGAACGAAGACCGAGATGATGAAGGCGAGCCAGTGCAGCCCGTGCTCGAAGTTGAGGAGGTCGACGGCCTCGGCCGTGACCGGGACCTGACGGCTCATCTGCCACGGCTCGGGCTGGCCGATGCCGGCCGCGAGAGCGGAGGAGGACGAACCGAGGAGAGCGCCGAATGCGGCGAGCCCCCACGATGACCGATATTGCGCCTGCGTCGTCCGCATATCCCCGCTTGGCTCCCCTGATGCCTATGGTTTGTTTGCCCTTGAATTTGCCGACCAGCGTCGCAAATCCGAGGACTGCCCGACCTTGTCGCGGGCCTTGCCGGTTCCGGCGGGACCGTGTCGCTGCCGGATGGGCGGTTGCGACGTAGAACCATACTGATCGTAAAACCGCAACCGCAACAGCACCGCCAAGCGTCGCTTGGACGCGGGATCAGGCTTGCGTCACGAGCAATTTGGCTGCCTCTGGGGATACGGATGCGGGATTTCAGCCGGAAACCGGAAGACGACTTTCGCGGGGATGGACCCGCGACGTCGATCAGGGTCGGAACTCTTGTCGTCGCCTACGATGCGCCCGAGGCCCGGCCCGACGCCCGTGCGCTCGCCGTCGAGATGCCCGTCAACGTCATCTACGGCACCGTGCCCTACGCGGTGATGATGCTGACGCCGGCCGATCTGGAAGACTTCGCCTACGGCTTCAGCCTGACCGAGGGCGTGATCGAATCCCCCGACGAGATCCGTGGCGTCACGGTCGAGCTCGGCGAGGGCGGCCTGCGGCTCCTCGTCGATCTCGCGCCGGGGCGGCTGCGCGAGCACCTCGCCCGCAAGCGCGCGATCAGCGGCCGCACCGGCTGTGGCGTCTGCGGCATCGAGGACCTCGCCGCTCTGCCGACCGCCAAGACGCGGTCCGGCCAAGGCTCGCATAAAGGTCCGCAGGTGACTTTGGCGGCGATCCAGACGGCGCTGACGGCGCTCTTCGACCGCCAGACCCTCAACCGGGAGACCCGCGCGGTCCATGCCGCCGGGTGGGCGGGGCTCGATGGAACGCTGGTGGCGGTGCGCGAGGACGTCGGCCGCCACAATGCTCTGGATAAGTGCATCGGAGCGCTGCTGCGCGAGGGCGTGCGGCCGGACGAGGGCTTCCTCGTCATCACCAGCCGCTGCTCGTTCGAGATGGCGGAGAAGGCCGCAACCCTCGGCGCTTCGGTTCTGGTGGCGATCTCCGCTCCAACCTCACTCGCCATCGAGCGGGCGCGCTGCCACGACATGACGCTCTGCGCCATCGCCCGGTCCGACACGCTCACCGTGTTCTCGGGGCGCGAGCGGCTCCTGCTGGCCGGGGAGGACGGCTGAGCCGTCCCCCAGCCGAGACCGCCTCAGTCGGCGGCGCCGGCCTCACCGGTGCCGCCGGGAACGACCGTCGCCCCGCCGATCACCCGGACGTTCTTGCGCGGCCCGTCGGCCGGCGGATCCTGCCAGCCCTTGCCCGCGGCCGGCGCAGGCTTCGAGCCAGCGGTCTTGTCGGCGGTCTTGGTGGGCTCCTTCGCGGCGTCACCGGCCGCATCCTTGGCAGGCTCGGGCTTGACGGATTCCTTGGCCGGTTCCGGCGGCGCCGCATTCGTCTTCGGCTCGACCGCCTTGGCCTCCTTCGTATTCGGCTTCGCTGGTTCTGATCGGGCCGCGGGCGTCATCCCGGAGGAACCGGCGGGACCGGAACCGAGGGAGGGCTCCGGAGCGGTCGGGGCGATTCGCGCCTGGGACGGGAGCTTGGGCGCCGGAGCGGGTCGGGCAGCCGCGCGCCGCAGCGTCTCGGAGCGGCCGACCGCGTCCGGATTGACGCCGAGGGGATTGGCCTCCTGCCGTCCCGGCGGCGGCACGCGTTCGATGCGGGCCTCGCGCGGCGCGCCCCGCTCGGCTCCCAAGGGCGCATTGCGCAGGCCGGGCACCGAGGGGATGTCGGCGGGCGGCACGATGCGCTCCGCCTCGCGGATCGGACGGCGGGCGCGCAGGTCGTCTTCGGTCCAGCCGTAGCCGGGCGCCGCCGGCCGGACGCGCTCGGAGGGATAGTAGACGCCGCCGAGCGGCTCGCGCCCGATCACGCCGCCCTCGCGGGCATCGACTACGAGACGCAGACGCTGGCCGCGGGGGCTCGTCGCCTCGACGCGGTAGTGGCGCCCATCGTAACGGGGGCGGGCGATCTCGGTGAAGCCGCGGTCGCGCAGGTCGTCGACGACCTCGCGCGGCGGCAGCAGGCCGTCCTCCTCGACATAGACGGCGCGCGGCGGACCGTAGACCTCGCGGTAGAAACCCTGGGCGGCGGCAGCCTGCAGTCCTGCCCCTGTCAGGAACAGGGCAGTCAGACCGAAGCCGAGGCCGCGACGCAGCGCCACTCCCTCGCGGCGACCGAGCGCAAGACGGCCGAAGACATGACGGCTCGAAGCCATAGGACCTCTCGAACCAAGCTGGACTGAGAAGGAAGGTCCCGGGAGCCCGCTGTTGACCGCGGGTCCCCCGGCGTCACGGCAGACGCGATCCCCGCATTCCCTCCGTGCCGGCAAGGTTTTCTAAACGATTGAATGGGGCGACATTGCGGACCGGCACGGAACCTGCCAGGGCCATAGGGGCGCTGCCGTGCGGCCAGGCACGTCGCGCCGGCGAACCCCGCGACGATCCTCGGCTGCGCGGCACGAAGCCAAGGCATGTTCAAAAGGCTGGCGGTGGCGGCCAGCGGCCCCTTGCTGGAATGAATGAAATCTGGCAACGTCCCGCTATAGGACAGCAAGACTGTCCCATTTGTCGCGCTTACCTTTCGTCGTGCTTGGCCGTTGGGCGAGCTTTGGGGATTCATCACGTGATCGACGTGACGTCCGAACGAGCTGATAAACCGGCGATCGCCAATGCGATCCGGGCGAACGCCGGCTGAACAGGCCGGGGTTTCAGCCCGCGGGTTGGCGGGCGGTTCCGGCAGGAAGAACCCCACCAGACCCGACTTGAAAATGATGGCGCCGGCCCGATCACCGATGGTGTTCGGGCATGAAACATGCTCGCGTGCGGGCAGGGTCGGAGATCTGCGGACGATGCGTGAAATCCCGTCTGAACTGTCGGTGCCGGCCGTGATCGGCGAGAAGGCCGCCCCGTCGCGGGCCGGCGCCACGCCGCTGATCCTGCGCGATCCGGCGCTGCCGCGGGCGCAGGGCGCCTACGATCCGGCCCACGAGCGCGATGCCTGCGGCGTCGGCTTCGTCGCGGACATGCACGACCGGCGCAGCCACACCATCGTCCAGCAGGGTCTCAAGATCCTGGAGAACATCGACCACCGCGGCGCGGTCGGTGCCGACCCGACCATGGGCGACGGCTGCGGCATCCTCACCCAGATCCCGCACGGCTTCTTCTCGGAGGAGTGCTCGCGCCTCGGCTTCGAGCTGCCGCCGGCCGGCCAGTACGCCATCGGCCAATTCTTCATGCCGAAGGAAGCGGAGGCCCGCGCCGCCATCGAGGCGATCGTCGAGAAGACGCTCGGCGACGAGGGCCTGCCGCTGCTCGGCTGGCGCGACGTGCCCGTCGACTCGACAGACCTCGGCAAGGCCGTGAAGGAGACCGAGCCGCATCACCGTCAGGTCTTCATCGGCTGCCCCGCGAGCATCACCGATCAGGATGCCTTCGAGCGGCGTGTCTTCATCGCCCGCAAGGTGATCTCGAACCAGGTCTACGGCCTCGACGACGTGCGGGCGAAGACCTTCTACCCCGTGTCGGTGTCGAGCCGGACGATCGTCTACAAGGGCATGGTGCTCGTGCACCAGCTCGGCCACTACTATCTCGACCTGAAGGACACCCGCTTCGTCTCGGCGCTGGCGCTCGTCCATCAGCGCTTCGCGACGAACACCTTCCCGACCTGGCGCCTGTCGCACCCCTACCGGATGGTCGCGCATAACGGCGAGATCAACACGCTGCGCGGCAACGTGAACTGGATGGCCGCGCGCCAGGCCAGTGTCGATTCGGAGCTGTTCGGCAACGACATCTCGAAGCTCTGGCCGATCTCCTACGAGGGCCAGTCCGACACCGCCTGCTTCGACAACGCGCTCGAATTCCTCGTGCAGGGCGGCTACTCGCTCGCCCACGCGATGATGATGCTCATCCCCGAGGCCTGGGCCGGCAACCCGCTGATGGGCGAGGAGCGGCGCGCCTTCTACGAGTACCACGCCGCGCTGATGGAGCCGTGGGACGGCCCCGCCGCGGTCGCCTTCACCGACGGCCGCCAGATCGGCGCCACGCTCGACCGCAACGGTCTGCGCCCCGCCCGCTACATCGTCACCGATGACGGCCTCGTCGTGCTCGCCTCCGAGATGGGCGTGCTGCCGATCCCGGACGAGAAGATCGTCCAGTCCTGGCGCCTGCAGCCGGGCCGGATGCTGCTGATCGATCTCGAGAAGGGCCGCATCGTCTCCGACGAGGAGATCAAGGGCGAACTCGCCTCGGCGCACCCCTATGCCGAGTGGGTGAAGAACACCCAGATCGTGCTGGAGGAGCTGCACCCGATCAGCCCGCGCGCCTCGCGCACGGACGTGTCGCTGCTCGATCGCCAGCAGGCCTTCGGCTACACCCAGGAAGACCTCAAGCTGCTCATGGCCCCGATGGCCGTGACCGGCCAGGAGGCGGTCGGCTCGATGGGCTCGGACACGCCGCTCTCGGCGCTCTCCGACAAGCCCAAGCTGCTCTACACCTACTTCAAGCAGAACTTCGCGCAGGTCACCAACCCGCCGATCGATCCGATCCGCGAGGAGGCCGTGATGAGCCTCGTCTCGTTCATCGGCCCGCGCCCGAACCTGCTCGACATGGAGGGTGCCTCGCGCCGCAAGCGGCTCGAGGTGCGCCAGCCGATCCTGACCAACGGCGACCTCGAGAAGATCCGCTCGATCTCGCATTTCGAGGACCGTTTCGACACCCGGACGCTCGACATCACCTACGCGGCCGAGTCCGGTGCGGCGGCGATGGAGGGCGCGCTCGACCGCCTGTGCGACCGGGCCGAGGTCGCGGTGCGCGGCGGCTACAACATCATCATCCTGTCCGACCGGATGGTCGGGCCGGACCGCATCCCGATCCCGGCGCTGCTGGCGACCGCGGCCGTCCACAACTACCTGATCCGCAAGGGGCTTCGTACCTCGGTCGGCCTCGTGGTCGAGTCGGGCGAGCCGCGCGAGGTGCATCACTTCGCGTGCCTGGCCGGCTACGGCGCGGAAGCCGTGAACCCGTACCTCGCCTTCGAGACGCTGATCGCGATGAAGGACGAGTTCCCGCCGGATCTCACCAACGACGAGATCATCTACCGCTACATCAAGTCGATCGATAAGGGTCTGCTCAAGGTCATGTCCAAGATGGGCATCTCGACCTACCAGTCCTATTGCGGCGCGCAGATCTTCGACGCGATCGGCCTGAACTCGGACTTCGTGGCGAAGGACTTCTTCGGCACGGCGACGACCGTCGAGGGTATCGGCATGGCCGAGGTCGCCCAGGAGACGGCGCTTCGCCATCAGGACGCCTTCGGCGATGCCCCGATCTACCGCAACGCGCTCGATGTCGGCGGCGAGTACGCCTATCGGCTCCGCGGCGAGACCCACACCTGGACGCCCGACACGGTGGCCACGCTGCAGCACGCGGTGCGCCTCGGCGCGGCCGAGCGCTACCGCGAATACGCCCGGCTGGTGAACGAGCAGGAGAACCACCTCAAGACCCTGCGCGGCCTGTTCCGGATCAAGACCGCCGCCGATCTCGGGCGTGAGCCGGTCGACATCGCGGCGGTCGAGCCGGCCGCCGAGATCGTCAAGCGCTTCGCCACGGGCGCCATGTCCTACGGGTCGATCTCGAAGGAGGCGCACGAGACGCTCGCCATCGCGATGAACTCGTTCGGCGGTCGCTCGAATTCGGGTGAGGGCGGCGAAGAGCCGCGCCGGTTCGTCACCGGGCCGGACGGTCGCTCGCGCCGCTCCGCCATCAAGCAGGTCGCCTCGGGCCGCTTCGGCGTCACGACCGAGTACCTCGTCAACGGCGACATGGTGCAGATCAAGGTCGCGCAGGGCGCCAAGCCCGGCGAGGGCGGCCAGCTGCCCGGCCACAAGGTCGACGCCAAGATCGCCAAGGTCCGCTACGCGACGCCGGGCGTCGGCCTGATCTCGCCGCCGCCGCACCACGACATCTACTCGATCGAGGATCTGGCTCAGCTCATCTTCGACCTGAAGAACGTGAACCCGGCGGCCGACATCTCGGTCAAGCTCGTCTCCGAGGTCGGCGTCGGCACGGTCGCGGCGGGCGTGGCCAAGGCGCGCGCCGACCACATCACGATCTCCGGCTTCGACGGCGGGACGGGCGCGGCCCCGCTCACCTCGATCAAGCACGCGGGCGGTCCCTGGGAGACGGGTCTGGCCGAGACGCAGCAGACCCTCGTGATGAACGGCCTGCGCGGCCGCGTCGCGCTTCAGGCCGACGGCGGCATCCGCACCGGCAAGGACGTGATGATCGCGGTGCTGCTCGGCGCCGACCAGATCGGCTTCTCGACTGCGCCGCTGATCGCAGCCGGCTGCATCATGATGCGCAAGTGCCACCTCAACACCTGCCCGGTGGGCGTCGCCACCCAGGATCCGGTGCTGCGCAAGCGCTTCAAGGGCACGCCTGAGCACGTCATCAACTACTTCTTCTTCGTGGCCGAAGAGCTGCGGGAGCTGATGGCGGCGATGGGCTTCACCCGGCTGGAGGACCTGATCGGCCGCTCCGATCTCCTCGACAAGCGCGAGGCGATCGAGCACTGGAAGGCGCGTGGCCTCGACTTCTCGAAGCTGTTCCACCGGCCCGACGTGGGTCCGGAGGTGGCGATCCGGCATGTCGAGACGCAGCACCACCCGATCGACACGGTGCTCGACCGCCGCCTGATCGCGGGGGCCGAGCGGGCGATCGAGACCGGGGAGCCGGTCGTGCTCACCGACGTGATCCGCAACTCGGATCGCGCTGCGGGCGCCATGCTCTCTGGCGCGGTCGCCAAGAAGTACGGCCATGACGGCCTGCCCGACGACACCATCGTGGTGAAGCTGAGCGGCACCGCCGGCCAGAGCTTCGGCGCGTGGCTCGCCGCCGGCGTCACCCTCGATCTGACCGGCCACGGCAACGACTATGTCGGCAAGGGCCTGTCGGGCGGCAAGCTGATCATCCGTCCGAGCGACGCGCTGAAGGCGCCGCCCGCGCGCACGATCATGGCCGGCAACACCGTGCTCTACGGGGCGATCGCGGGCGAGTGCTACATCCGGGGTGCGGCGGGCGAACGCTTCGCCGTGCGCAACTCGGGCGCCATCACGGTGGTCGAGGGCATGGGCGACCATGGCTGCGAGTACATGACCGGCGGCGTCGTGGTCTCGATCGGCGTGACGGGCCGTAACTTCGCGGCGGGCATGTCCGGCGGCATCGCCTACGTGCTCGACGAGGACGGCTCGTTCCGCGACCGCTGCAACCTGTCGATGGTCGATCTGGAGCCGGTGGAGGAAGAGGACGACATCATGCGCCGCTTCCACCAGGACGGCGACCTGGAGACCAAAGGCCGGGTCGACATCCTCGCCGACATGTCGGGCCACGACGAGGAGCGGTTGTCGCAGCTTCTGACGAACCACCTGAAGTACACGGGTTCGCCCAAAGCCAAGCAGATCCTCGACGACTGGGCGGGCTACCGCACCAAGTTCGTCAAGGTGATGCCGGTCGAGTACCGCCGGGCCCTGCGCGAGATGGAAATGGCGCGCATGCCGGTGGCGGCGGAGTAGCCAGACGTCACACGGCTGCGTTCTTTCGCGCCATACGGTCGGCGGCACTGGCCGCCGACCGCCTCACAGCGATACGGACAGACGGCAAGGCCGCGTGGTCGAGGGATCCGCGCCTGCAAAGGGTTGATCGATGGGCAAGGTCACAGGGTTCCTCGAATACGACCGGCAGGAGCAGAAGTATCAGCTCGCCGCCGACCGCATTCGGCACTTCCGCGAATTCACGCTGCCGCTCGATGAGCACGACCTGTCGAAACAGGCCGCGCGCTGCATGGATTGCGGCATCCCGTTCTGCCACGGCCCGACCGGCTGCCCGGTCCACAACCAGATCCCGGACTGGAACGACCTCGTCTACCAGTCGGACTGGGAGGAGGCTGCGCGCAACCTCCACTCTACCAACAACTTCCCGGAATTCACCGGCCGCATCTGCCCGGCGCCCTGCGAGGAGGCCTGCACACTCAACCTCGAGAACCAGCCGGTCGCGATCAAGACGATCGAGCAGGCGATCGCGGACCGCGCCTGGAACAATGGGTGGGTGAAGCCCGAGCCGTCGGCGACCCGCACCGGCAAGCGCGTGGCGGTGATCGGTTCCGGCCCGGCCGGCATGGCGGCGGCGCAGCAGCTCGCCCGCGTCGGCCATGATGTCCACGTCTACGAGCGCGAGCCCAAGGCCGGCGGCCTGCTGCGTTACGGCATCCCCGACTTCAAGATGGAGAAGCGCCATATCGACCGGCGTGTGAAGCAGATGGAGGCCGAGGGCGTCGTCTTCCACTACAAGGCCAATATCGGCGTGAACGTGCCGCTGGAGGACCTGACGAGCCAGTTCGACGCCGTGCTGTTCTGCGGCGGCGCCGAAGAGCCGCGCAACCCGCAGCTTCCGGGCCAGGAGCTCGACGGCGTGCACTACGCCATGCCCTACCTCGTGCAGTCGAACCGCCGGGTCGGCGCCGAGCCGATGCCCGGCAACGGTGAGCTGCCGATCCTGGCCGCCGGCAAAAACGTCGTCGTCATCGGCGGCGGCGACACGGCCTCCGACTGCGTCGGCACCGCCTTCCGCCAGGGCGCGCTCTCGGTGACGCAGCTTGACATCCGGCCGCGTCCGCCCGAGCGCGAGGACAAACTGACGGTATGGCCCTATTGGCCGACCAAGATGCGTACCTCGTCGAGCCAGGCGGAAGGCGCCGAGCGCGAGTTCCAGGCCGCGACCCTGCGGTTGGAGGGCAACCGCAAGGGACAGCTCACCGGCGTGGTCTGCGCCCGCGTGGACGAGCGGCGCCAGCCGATCGAGGGCAGCGAGTTCGTGCTGCCGGCCGACCTCGTCTTCATGGCGATCGGCTTCGCCGGCTCGGTGCGCAAGGGCCTGCTCGAAGAGTCGGGTGTGGCGATGGACAAGCGCGACAACGTCATCGCCAACGACGAGGACTACCTGACCTCGAACCCGAAGATCTACGTCGCCGGCGACATGCGCCGCGGCCAGTCCTTGGTGGTCTGGGCGATCCGCGAGGGCCGTCAGGCCGCCCGCTCGATCGACGAGACGCTGATGGGCGCGACCGTGCTGCCGCGCTGAGCCGCTTCCATCCAGACGAGATGGGGCCATCGCCTGAAGGCGGTGGCCCTTTTCGTTGGGTCCTACGGCAGGTCAGGGAGACGCGCCGCCGGAACCGGTTTGGTCGCGGACTTCCCACAGGTAACCCGATCCGTCGCGGGTGATCCGGCCGCGGGTCGCGAGATGCATCCCGGCGACATCCAGTCCCTCGGTGGCAGCTTGGTCCAGGATACGGCGGCGTGTAGCGATCGCCTCCGCCGGGTCGGCGTCCCAGATCACGGTCCAGTCCGGATGCGGCATCTGCAGCACGCGCGAGTGCAGGATGTCGCCCCAGATCAGCAGCCGCTCCGATCCGTCCTCGATCAGCACGCCGGCATGGCCCGGCGTGTGCCCTGGCAGCGGCAGGAACGAGACGCCGGGGGCGAGCTCCGCCCCGCCGGAGACGCGGCGCACCCTTCCGGCATAGGCCGCCAGCACGGCCTGCGCGGTGGCGAAGAAGACGGCCATCGCGGCGGGCGCCCGGGCGCGCGCGCCTTCATCCGACCAGAAGGCCGCCTCCCGCTCCTGCACGACCAGCTCCGCCCCGGTGAAGCGGGCGCGGCCCTCCCCCGTGAGGAGGCCGCCGACATGGTCCGCATGGAGATGGGTCAGCCAGACCGTGTCGATCTGATCGGGCGCCACGCCTTCCGCCGCGAGCGCCGCCGTGACCTGGCCAAAATCCGGCCCGAACACGGTTCCGCAGCCGGCATCGAGCAGCCAGTTGCGGCCACCGCGCCGGATCAGGAATGCGTTGACCGGCTCCGGCGAGGGACCGCCCGGCGGGAGACCGGCCTGCGCGAGCAGGGCGCGCCCGGCCTCGCTGTCGGCGTCTGGGATCATGCTCGGCTGGAGCGGAAACAGACCGTCGCGCAGCGGCGTGACGGTGTAGGCCCCGACGCGCGAGGCGGAGCCGGGGGCCGCCCGAACCTCGGCAATCCGCAGGAGCGGCAGGCCGACGCCCGCGGCGAGGACGGATCGTCGGGTCGGGAGGAAGGGCATCGACGGCGGGTCCGAATCCGTTGAGCGGAGCCCCTGATCCTGACCGACCTCGTCGCCAAGGCCAGGGGCGGCGTCCCGCCATCCTCAGGGAATCGCTCCCGATCCCGCTCCAGGCCGCCCGCGCCGGTGCGACCGGACGAGGTGGGCCCTCCTCACCCTTCGATGAGAACCTATCCAGGCGGCCAGCGGAAATCGTCCGCCCGGCCCGGCTGCGGCAGGGGCGCGGCGCCACGCTGTAGGCTGCGCTCGCGGGTGCCGGTGGCGTCGCCCTCCTGCGGGCGGCCGGTGAGCAGGGTCCCGCCCGGCGAGGTCTCGGTGCGGCCGAGCGGCACCACCGGTCCTGCGGCGGGCTTGACCGGCAGGCTCGGGATGCCGGGCGGCTCGGGCAGGCTCGGCAGCATCGCGGTGATCTTGCGGTCGATCGCGGCGGTGTCCTCGCTGCCGAGCCCGGCCCCG
The DNA here is from genome assembly GCF_021117295.1 of Methylorubrum sp. B1-46. Classification (NCBI taxonomy): domain Bacteria; kingdom Pseudomonadati; phylum Pseudomonadota; class Alphaproteobacteria; order Hyphomicrobiales; family Methylobacteriaceae; genus Methylorubrum; species Methylorubrum sp. B1-46. The sequence continues at coordinate 3,498,608 of NZ_CP088247.1, forward strand.
CCCTCACCGGGCGTAGCTGCGACCGCGGCGGCGGGTTGCTCGGAGGGAAGGCCACCCTTCGCCCCCATCAGGCGCTTCAGCTCCACGTCGGCGAAGTGGGCGACCTTGCGCGAGCCGGCGGCGGTGAAGTGGATGCCGTCGGAGGTGCGCAGCCGCGCCTCCTGGCCGTCCACGTCCGGCCCCGAAGCCGTGAAGCGGTTGCGGTCGTCGACGAAGCCCTGCCAGATCTCGGCATAGGATTGGCCGGCCCGCTGCACGCGCTCGCGCACGAGGTCGTTGATCGCCGCGAAGTCGCGGCTCAGGCTCTCGCTGCGGACCGGCGGCAGGCCGACCCAGACCAACGGCACCTTGTGCTCGGCGAACACCTTCGCCACCGCATCGACCCGTGCGCCGTAGAGCTCGCGCCACTTGTCGGAGAGCGCCTCGTAGCTCTGGTCGCCCTCGCGGATCGCCTGCCGGTCGTTCACGCCGACCATCATCAGCGCGTAGGAGAGGTTGGGCGTGGCCTTGAGGGCCTCCTCGGCGGTCTTGGCCCAATCGACCAGATCCTTGCGGACGAGGCCGCTATCGGCCTTCGAGCGGTCGAGCACGGCGATCTCGGCATTGTCGGAGAACGCCTCGTCGACCCCCTTGGCGAGGTAGCTTGCGAGCGAGTCGCCGAAGACGGCGATCTGAGTCGTCGGCGTCGTCTTCGGGACCTTGGCCTTGGGCTGCGCCACCGTAGGGGCGGGGCTCGGCCGGCGGCGGCGCGCGGCGCGCTCCTCGTCCGAGCGGCCGGTCGCCGTGGGTGCGGGCGCGGGCGCGCGGGGGCGCTGCGGCCGGGCATAGCCGGGCGTGGGCTGCGGCGGCGGGGTCGGCTGAGCGCGCGGCTGGTCCTCCCACGGCCAGTAGAATTGGCGCGGCGCTTCCTGCGGCGGCGGCGCCCGGCGGACGGGGGCCCGGCCGTAATCGTCGGCATAGGCGCCCCGCGCCCGGCGGCGCGGGGGCGGGGCGGTGTAGGGATCGGCGGCCGGCGCGTCGTAGCTATCGCCCCATTGTGCCGCGGCCGGCTGCGGCAGCACGGACCACGCGGCGGCGAGCGAGAGAACGGCGAGGGCGAGAAGGCCGAGGATCGCAGGCCAACGCGGAAACGCGGTGCGATCGGTCGGGCGGCGTGGCATGCGCGAAGCCTCGATCGAAGGGGAGGGGCCGGAGGCCGGGCCCGAAGTTCGACAGGATAACGCGTGGAAGCCGGCGCGTCTAAGTGCACCTCATAAAACGCCCGATCACCGGCCGTTCTCGCTCTGGAGACGACAGCGCAGCGGGCGTTTTGTGAGAGACACTAAGGCCGTCTCTCCAGGCGCTCCAGCAGGGCCGGCCGGGCGTAGCCGTCCGCGGGCAGACCTTCGCGGATCTGGTACTGCCGCACCGCCTCACGCAGCTTCGGGCCGGCCCGCCCGTCCTGTTCGCCGGCATAGAGCTCTTGGGCCGCGAGTCCGGCCTGAAGGCGCTTGAGACCCGGCCCGTCGAGGCGGGCGGCGCCGCTTGGCCAAGCGGCCGCGAGCGCCGGACCGCCGGCCAGCCGGTCGGCGAGGTGGCCGACCGCGAGCGCGTAGGAATCGCTGGTATTGTAGCCGCGGATCACCTCGAAATTGTCGGTGATGAGAAAGACCGGGCTCCCAAGCCCTCCGGGCAGGAACAGGCTCGCCTCGCCGTTCGCGGGCAGGGGCTTGCCGTCGGTGCGGCGCACGCCGCGAGCGGTGAAGTCGGCGAGGGGCCCGCGATAGCGGGTCAGGTCGAAATCCTTCGGCAGGCTGACTTCGTAGCCCCAGGACAGGCCGGGCTTCCAGCCGAGCGATCGCAGGTAATGGGCGATGGACGCCAGCGAATCGGCCTCCGAGCGCCAGATGTCGCGCCGGCCGTCGCCGTCGAAATCGACCGCCTCCCGCAGGTAGACCGAGGGCAGGAACTGCACCTGCCCCATGGCGCCGGCCCAGGAGCCGACCATCCGCGCCGGCTCGATGTCGCCGTTCTCGAGGATCTGGAGGGCGGCCAGTAATTCGTCGCGAAACAGGCTGCCGCGATATCGGGCGAAAGCCAGGCTCGCCAGCGCCCGGACCGTCGGCAGGGAGCCGGCGCTGGCGCCGAAATCCGACTCGACACCCCAGAAGGCCAGCACGACCGAGCGTGGCACGCCGGTCTTCGCCTCGATCGCCGCAAGCGTCGCCGCGAGCCGCTTGCCCTGCGCCTGTCCCCTGGCGATGCGGGCCCCTGACACCGCGCCAACGAGGTAATCCCAGACCGGCCGGCTGAACTCGCCCTGGCGGCGGGTGCGGGCGACGACGTCGGGGTCCGGTCCGTTCAAGCCGGCGAAGGCTGCGTCGAAGGTTTTTTGTGAGATGCCGCGGGCCGTAGCGTCCGAGCGCAGGGACGCGACGAAGCCCGAGAAATCGCCGTCTTGCGCCCGCGCCGGCCCCGCCAGCAGCGCGAGCACGAGGAGGGCAGCGCGGAGTGTGCTCACCGGCGGTTCCGCTTCACCAGGGCGTCCTCCCAGGCCAATGCCTGGGCGACGATGGCATCGAGGTCGTCGTGCTTCGAGGTCCAGCCGAGTTCATTGCGGATGCGATCGGCGCCGGCGATGATCTGGGCCGGATCACCAGGGCGGCGGGGCGACAGGCGCACCTCGAAGTCGCGGCCGGAGATGCGCTTGACCACCTCCACCACCTCCAAGACCGAGTAGCCTCGGCCGTAGCCGCAATTGAGCGTCAGGCTCTCTCCGCCGCCGCGCAGGTGGTCGAGCACGACCATGTGCGCGTCCGCCAGATCCGAGACCTGGATGTAGTCGCGCAGGCAGGAGCCGTCGCGCGTCGGATAGTCGGTGCCGAACACCTCCAGATGCGTGCGCTGGCCGAGCGCGGCCTGGGTCGCCACCTTGATGAGGTGGGTGGCGGCCGGCATCGACTGCCCGGAGCGCCCGCGCGGATCGGCCCCGGCCACATTGAAGTAGCGCAGGATGCCGTAGGTGAAGCCGTGCGCGGCGGCAGCGTCGGCGAGCATCCACTCGCTCATCAGCTTCGAGCGGCCGTAGGGGTTGATCGGGTTCGTCGCCAGCGTCTCGGGCACCGGCACGATCTCCGGCTCGCCATAGACCGCGGCCGTGGAGGAGAAGATGAAGTGTTTGACGTTCGTGCGCGCCGCGGTCTCGATCAGCGCCCGCGTCTTCACGGTGTTGGCGAGGTAGTAGCCGAGCGGATCGGCGACCGATTCCGGCACCACGATCTTGGCCGCGAAATGCGCGACCGCATCGATCCGGTGGCGCAGGATCGTCTCGGTGACGAGGCCTTGGTCGGCCACGTCGCCGACGACGAGCCGAACTTCCGAGGGCAGGGCCCAATCGTAGCCCGTCGAGAGATCGTCGAGGACCACGACCTCCTCGTGGCCGGCATCGACCAGCGCGAGCACCATATGGCTGCCGATATAGCCCGCACCGCCCGTGACCAGAACCGCCATCGTGTCCCCCGATCCGTCTTCCGCCATCCGTCGGCGGAAGCTTCAAGCCCTGTTTAATGACGAAATCCTGCCAATCACACCCAAGCGGGGCTGTTAGCGGCCGCCCGCGTCCTATTTGATCTCCGTCGATCAGGGCTTGCCCCGACCAACGCCAAAAACGGGTCCCGCCACATGAAACCAATCCGCAAGGCCGTTCTTCCCGTCGCGGGCCTCGGCACGCGCTTCCTGCCGGCCACCAAGGCCGTGCCGAAGGAGATGCTCACCGTCGTCGATCGCCCGGTCGTCCAGCACGTCGTCGACGAGGCGCGCGAAGCCGGCATCGAACATTTCATCTTCGTCACCGGCCGCGGCAAGGCGGTGATCGAGGATCACTTCGACATCGCGTTCGAACTCGACCACACCCTGCAGGCGCGCGGCAAGACGGCCGCCTACGAGGAACTGAAGAAGGACCTGCCCAAGGCGGGACAGACCAGCTTCACCCGCCAGCAGGCGCCGCTCGGCCTCGGTCACGCGGTCTGGTGCGCCCGCGAGATCGTCGGCGACGAGCCCTTCGCGGTGCTGCTGCCCGACATGCTCAGCCGCGGCTGCATGAGCCAGATGCTCAAGGCCTACGAGCAGCACGGCGGCAACGTCATCGCCGTCGAGGAGGTCAAGCCCGAGGAGACGCACCAGTACGGCATCGTCGCGGTCGGCGAGACCTTCGGCCAGACCTTCGAGATCACCGGCATGGTCGAGAAGCCGAAGCAGGGCACCGCGCCCTCGAATTTCATCATCTCCGGCCGCTACATCCTCCAACCCGAGATTTTCTCGATCCTGGAGCGGGGCGAGACCGGCGCTGGCGGCGAGATCCAGCTCACCGACGCGATGATCCGGCTGGCCGAGCAGCAGAAGTTCTACGGCATGCGCTTCGACGGGCGCACCTACGATACCGGCTCCAAGATCGGCTTCCTCACCGCCAACCTCGCCTACGGCCTGGAGCGTCCGGAACTCGCCGACGCTCTGAAGGCAGAAATTCGGGTCCTTCTCGGCGCTGAATAAGGGTTCCATGCGCGAGCGAGACCCGTCCATGCGCCGGCCGCATGTGGAAACGTTATCAGCACCCTTGCGATTTGTGCAGCGCGATGCGATTTGTGCGTTGCGAGATCGCGATGGCGTCGCGGTCCCGTAGCCCTTCTTGGGCGTTTCCTCCCTAGACTTCGGGCCGTCCTTCGGGGCGGCCTTTTTTCTTGCCCGAAGCGCAGCCGCAGCAACGCCACGGAATCGGCCGACCGACTCCTACTCGGCTGCCATGCGGAGGGACGACGCCTCCACCGTCTCGGCCGCGACCCCGGCGAAGACCCTGGCCAGGTTGTCCGCCAGCGCCGCGAAGCCGGCCGTCAGCGCCAGCGATTGCTCGTTCATGTAGAGCGCGCGGTTGATCTCGATCTGCAGCGCGTGCCGCCCGAGGCCCGGCTCGCCGTAATGCTCGGTGATGAAGCCGCCGGCATAGGGCTTGTTGCGCACCACCCGGTAGCCCAGGGCCCTCAGGCGGCTCTCGACGCCCTCCACTAGGGACGGCAGGCAGGCTGTGCCGAAGCGGTCGCCGAGCACGAAGTCGGCCTGGGCGCTCTCGTCGCGCCCGAGGCTCGACGAGGGCATCGAGTGGCAATCGATCAGGAAGGCCCGGCCGAAGCTCCGCGCCGTGCGGTGGATCAGGCCGCGCAGGGTCCGGTGATAGGGTTTGTAGAGCGTCTCGATGCGCTGCACCGCCTCCTCCACCGGAAGGCGCTCCCGATAGATCTCCTGCCCGTCGGCGACGATGCGCGGCACCGTGCCCAGGCCTCCCGCCACCCGCATGGAGCGGGTGTTGGCGAAGGAGGGCAGGCGGCCGGCGAACATGCGCGGGTCGAGTTCGTAGGGTTCGCGGTTCACGTCGAGATAGGCGCGGGGGAAGTTCGCCCGCATCAAGGGCGCACCGAGGCCGACGACCGAGGCGAACAGTCGATCGACATGAGCGTCCTCCGAGCGGCGTAGCGACAGCGCGTCGAGCCGTGAGGCGGCGAGGAAGGAGGAGGGATAATGCGCACCGGAATGGGGCGCGTTGAACACGAAGGGAATCGCGTGCTGCGCCGGCTCGTCCACGACGAAGGGTGGATCGAACGCCTCGGGTCCGTCGGGCTGTGAAGGGCTCATCGAGAGGCGGAGGCCTGCGCGTGGCACGGAAGGGACATCGCGCCAGTTTGCGGCGCCGCGTTCGCCCTGTCCACCATGCGGCGCACAGAGCTGCGAGCGGGGCACGACAGGGCGCGGAGATTGTCGGATGCGGCGCGACACCGGCCCCGTTTAACGCTCTGTTTACCAAGCCGCAGCTTTATGAAATGAACACCCACCGAGCATGTCTCGCAAAGCGCCGGCCGCGCTGTCGTGCCCTCGATCGGCATGGTAGCGACCGAGCGTTATCCTGAGACACTCCAAGGCGCATGGGCACCGGGACGCCGTTCGATGAAGATCCTGCTCGCGGAAGACGACAACGACATGCGCCGGTTTCTGGCCAAGGCGCTCCAGAACGCCGGCTACGACGTGCTGTCCTTCGACAATGGCCTGTCCGCCTATAACCGCCTGCGCGAGGAGCCGTTCGAGCTTCTCCTGACCGATATCGTCATGCCGGAGATGGACGGCATCGAACTGGCACGCCGCGCCACCGAACTCGATCCAGACATCAAGGTGATGTTCATCACGGGCTTTGCCGCGGTGGCGCTGAACCCGGATTCGAAGGCGCCGAAGGATGCGAAGGTGCTCTCCAAGCCCTTCCACCTGCGTGACCTCGTCAACGAGGTCGAGAAGCTTCTCGCCGCCTAAGCGGACGCTCGCGCGGCGATCGCCCGCCGCTGTGTCCCGGCCGCAGTAGGAAGATCCGCGCGCCTCGCCTATATCCGTCGCTTTCCCCCTCGGGCGCGACGGACCCATGCAGCCGGTCACGATCTACACCACGGCCTGGTGCCCCTATTGCTCGGCGGCCAAGAGCCTGCTGCGCGAGAAGGGCGTGTCCTTCAACGAGATCGACGTCGAGCGGACGTCGGGGGCCCGCGCCACCATGGTCCAGCGGGCCGGCGGGCGCACCTCGGTGCCGCAGATCTTCGTCGGCGAGCGGCATGTTGGCGGCTGCGACGACCTCTACGCCCTGGAGCGGGCCGGCGATCTCGATCCGCTGCTCGCGGCATGACGGATCGTTCCGAACACAAGCCGTTCGTCGCCGCCTGCGTGCAGATGCGCGGCGGGCGCGATCCGGCCGCCAACCGCGAGGCCGCCGTGGCGGCGGTGCGCGAGGCGGCCCGCCGGGGCGCGGCCTATGTCCAGACGCCGGAAACGACCTCTCTGATCGAGCGCGACCGCACGGCGCTGTTTGAGAAGGTCGGTCCGCAGGAGCGGGACGCGACGCTCGCCGCCCTGCGCGAGGTCGCGCGGGCGGAAAAGGTCGTGCTGCAGATCGGTTCGCTGGCGATCCGCGAGGGCGAGAAGATCGCCAACCGGGCCTTCCTGATCGACGCGGCGGGCGAGATCCAGGTCTCTTACGACAAGCTCCATCTCTACGACGTCGATCTGCCCAACGGCGAGAGCTGGCGCGAATCGGCAACCTATTCGGGCGGCGATTGCGCCGTGGTGGCCGAGACGCCGCTCGCCAGCCTCGGACTGACGATCTGCTACGACATCCGCTTCCCCGCTCTCTACCGCGCACTGGCCGAGGCCGGCGCCACGGTGATGACGGCGCCGGCCTGCTTCACCCGCCAGACCGGCGAGGCGCACTGGCACATCCTGCAGCGGGCCCGCGCCATCGAGACCGGCTCCTTCATGATCTCCGCCGCGCAAGGCGGCCGGCACGAGGATGGGCGCGAGACCTTCGGCCACTCGCTCATCGTCGATCCCTGGGGGCGCATCCTCGCCGAGGCCGAGGGCGACGCGCCGGGCCTCATCCTGGCCGAGATCGACCTCGCGCGGGTGGCGGATGCGCGCGCCCGCATTCCCACCCTGTCCCACGCGCGCAGCTTTCACGTGCGCCGCGCCTGAACCGTCCCCATCTCTCCGTCATGATCCGCTTCACCCTCGCCTGCGACTCGGGCCACGCGTTCGAGAGCTGGTTTCCGTCTAACGCGGCCTACGACGAGCAATCGGCCCGCGGCCTCGTCACCTGTCCGTTCTGCGACTCCCCCAAGGTCGCCAAGGCGCCGATGGCTCCGGCGGTGGCGCGGACGGATCGCGGCCGGCCCGAGACGCCCGCGCCGCATCTTCCCGTCCCGTCAGGTTCCGGCGTGCCCCCGGCGCCGGCCGAGGCGCCGATGCCGATCCTTGCGACCGAGCCGGAGCGGCAGTTGCGCGCCCTGCTGCGGGCCGTGCGCGAGCAGGTCGTCGCGAGCGCGGAGCATGTCGGCGACCGCTTCGCCGACGAGGCACGAGCCATTCATTACGGCGACGCGGAGGGGCGCCCCATCTACGGCGAGGCGAGCCCGAAGGAGGCGCGGGCGCTCCTCGACGAGGGCATCGACGTGATGCCCCTGCCGCCGGCGCCCGACGACCGACACTGAGGTTCGGCTGACGGGATGGGGGTTCAGACCTCGATGTGCCCGGCCGGGAAGCGGAGCTCGACGACCTTGCCCAGCGGATTCCGGGGCTGGATGCGGTTCGTACCACCGATCTGTCGGATGAGGGCATCGATGAGGGTCGCCTCGAAGCCCCCGCCGGCCGCGGTCGCGCCAATGCCGTCATCCTCCACGGTAACGATCAGCGCCTCGCCGTCGCGGGCAAGGCGCAGGATGAGCCGCCCGGCCCGTGATGGGAAGGCGTGTCGGATAGCGCTGGAGACGACCTCGTTGACGATCAGCGCGAGCGACCCCGCCGCCTTGGGCCGGATGCGGAACGGGGCAAGATCGTACGTGACGGCGATGTCGTTCCGGCCCGACGCTTCCACCAGCGTCTGAGCGATCTCGCGGACGAGGTCGCCGAGATCGTGGCCCACGCGCTCATCCTCCGGGACGGGCTGGCGGTAGAGTGCGCCGAGGGCATCGACGCGCCCGATCGCCTCGTCGAGCGCCGCACGAACCGCCGGATCGGTACTGTTCCGGCTCTGGAGCGACAGCATCGCCGCGATCATCTGGAGATCGTTGCGGGCGCGGTGGCCGATCTCGCGCAGCAGCAGGGCGTTGGCGTCGAGGGCGGCCCGCGTCCGGTCGCGCTCTTCGGCGAGCGCATGGCGCTCGCTTACGTCGAGCTGCGAAGCGAAGAAGAACAGCAGCGTGCCGTCCTCGTCATGGACGGCGCTGATAAACAGCGCGTTGTGGAAGGTCGAGCCGTCCTTGCGGTAGTTCAGCACCTCGGCACTCACATCCCGCTCGGACCGGATCGCCGCGCGCAGCCGCGCCACCGTATCGAGATCGGTGCCCGGCCCCTGCAGAAAGCGGCAATTGCGCCCCATCACTTCGAGCCGGGTGTAGCCGGTCAACCGCAGGAACGCGTCGTTGGCGTAGATGATCGGATTGTCGATCTGGCGCGGGTCGGTGATGATCATCGCCATCCGCGTGGCCCGCACGGCCGCTGCGAACGGATCGCCCTTGCCGGAGCGGGCGCTGGCCCGGATCCGCTCGGTCAACCGCCAATCGTCGCCAGGCTCCATCCGCTCACGATGCCCCCATCCGATCGCGGCGCATTGCCGAAGGCCGTGTCTGCCGTGTTCGCCAAATCAGACGGCGATGACCATATCAAGCGAAACCGAGCTCGGCCTTCGCTGTTTTCTTGGCCGCTCACCGGGCTTGGCGATCATCGAAGGACAATAGCGATGCTCCTGTTCCGCAAGCGCCCCGAGATGCCGGCGCCGTCCGAAGCGCTCCCCGGCCGGCCGCATCCCCTGCCCACCGCCGAGCGCCACTTCGTCAACGGCAACCCGCTGAAGGGGCCCTATCCCGAGGGCATCGAGACGATCGTCATCGGGCTCGGCTGCTTCTGGGGGGCCGAGCGCAAGTTCTGGCAATTGCCGCGAGGCGTTCACGTCACCGCGGTAGGCTATGCCGGCGGCACCACGCCGAACCCGACCTACGAGGAGGTCTGCACCGGCCTCACCGGACACAACGAGGTCGTGCTCGTAGCCTTCGATCCGGCCGTGCTGCCGCTGGAGGCGGTGCTCAAGACCTTCTTCGAGAGCCACGACCCGACCCAGGGCTACCGCCAGGGCAACGATGTCGGCACCCAGTATCGCTCGGGCATCTACACGGTTGACGAGGCCCAGGCCGCGACGGCCCGCACGGTCCGCGACGCCTATGCGCGGGCGCTCGACGCGCGCGGCTACGGACCGATCACGACGGAGATCGTGCCGCTCGAGACCTTCTACTTCGCGGAAGAGTACCACCAGCAATACCTCGCCAAGAATCCCGGCGGCTATTGCGGGCTCGGCGGCACCGGCGTGTCCTGCCCCGTGGGCGTCGGCGTGGCGGCGGAATAATACCCCACCCGGATCCTGCAAGGCGGCCCCAAGCTTGACCGTCTTGCGGGGCCGGAATGCCCATGCCAAATCCCGGCCGCTTTGGATGGCCGGGCAGATGGCCGGGGTTGAGAGACATGCTGGAACGTGGCTTCGAACGCTTCCTTTTCGCCTGCCGGTGGCTGCTGGCCCCGTTCTACGCGGCGCTGACGGTCACCCTCCTCGTCCTGCTGGTCCGGGTGCTGATGGAGCTCGGCCACGTCGTCTCGCACACCCTCGAATCGACCGAATCGCAGACCATCCTCGGCGTGCTGGCGCTTGTCGACCTGACCTTCACCGCGTCGCTGCTGATCATCGTGATCTTCTCGGGCTACGAGAATTTCGTCTCGAAGTTCGATCACACCGACCACAAGGACTGGCCCACTTGGATGGGCACGATCGACTTCAGCGGGCTCAAGCTGAAGCTGATCTCCTCCATCGTCGCGATCTCGGCGATCCAGCTCCTGAAGTCGTTCCTCGACGTGAAGAACTACAGCGACCGCGACCTCGCCTGGCTGGTCGGCATCCACATGGTCTTCGTGGTGTCCGGCCTGCTGATGGCACTGACCGACCGGCTCTCGGCCGGACACCACGAGAAGTGAACGCCATCGGCCTGTTCGGCCTCGGTCGCAGGCTCGGCTCGTCGCGTGCCGAGCGGAGCCTGCTCAAGCGGCGGCTGACGTCTTCACCGTGGCGCGCTTGCGACGCAGCATCCCTTGCGAACCGACCGGATAGGGCTGAGCCAGGGCAGCGATCGGGATCTTCCAGGCCTCGCTGATGGCCCGGATCTGTTCCAAGGTCATCCCACGCTTCCGGCCGAGGATTTCCGATGCCCGCGAACGCGAGCCCAGCAGTTCGGCTAGTTCCGCTTGGCTGCGCCCCAGATGCTCGATCGCGTAGTGCAGAAGCTCGATCGGATCGCTCTCCGGGATCGGGTGATGCCTGCTCTCGTAGGCTTCGATCAGCGCTGTCAGAACGTCGAAGCGCTCCGCCTCAGGCGTTCCGATCTCGGGCTCGCGGTCGAAATACGGCTCGATCTCTCTGAGGGCCCAGGTCAGATCGTCGTCGTTCCGGATGGCTCTGACATCCATCATCCTACCGTCTCCGGATTGATCCGATCGTACTCGGCATGGGTACCGACGAATTTGATGAGCACGCGCCGATATCGATAGGATACATGCACGATTAGGCGGAATTCATTGCGACGAATATCGAAGATGACGCGATTGTCGCCGACGAAATCCACTCCCTTACCGAACGCGGCTTTGATATCCTCCGGACCAGACCAGTCCGCCGCGTTGACCTTCGTGTACCAGTCGGACAAGCCACTACGTGATCGCGGGTGAGCCTCCCAGAAGATGCGGAGCGTTCGTCTGGCAACGATCTGCATGGCGACGGCTAAAGCATCGTCTTTTTCCGAAAACCGGTAGCCACCCTTCGGGACGATGCTCTAGCACGTTCCAAATTTGGGAACAAGAACGCCATCATGCACGCGCCCCGTCATGGTCGATCCTCCGCGGGCGAAGGGCGGCCTACCGCGCGTGCAGCACCGCGCGGCAGGCATCCGGCAGGCCGGCGAGCGTCATCGGCGGACGGGGCTTCGGCGGTGTCTTCGGCTTGGGCGGATTCAGCACGGCCGGGCTGAACCAGTAATCGAGTTCCGCGCCGCAGCCGTCGCCGGGGGGTGGGGGCGCCTGGTCGTCGCACGAAGCTTCGCCGCCGGGGCAGGCGAGGCGGATATGGTAGTGGTAGTTGTGCCCGTACATCGGGCGCACCTTGGTGAGCCAGCCGCGATCCCCGCCCGCCTCGCGGCACAAGGCCTTCTTGATCGCCGCGTTGACGAAGATCCGCGCCACCTCCGGCTGCTTGGCCGTCATGCGGATCAGCGCCGTGTGCTGGCGCGTCCAGACGTCCGGGTCGATGTCCAGCCGATCGGAGCGCACGACGTTGGTGGCCGAGGTCTCCTCGCGCTCGGCCCGGCTCATGCGATGATCCGGCATCGGGGTCAGCCAGACGTCGACGTCGAGGCCGAGCTGGTGCGAGGCGTGGCCGGTGAGCATCGGCCCGCCGCGGGGTTGCGACATGTCGCCGACGAGGAGCCCCGGCCAACCGGCCTGCGGCGCGCGGGCGGCCAGCCGCTCGATGAAGTCCACGAGATGCGGCGTGCCCCACATCCGGTTGCGTGAGGGCCGCATCACCTGCCAGGTCGCGCCGTCCATGGCCAGCGCCTCGCCGCCGGAGAAGCAGCCCTTGGCGTAGGAGCCGAAGGAGCGAGCCGGGCCGCCGGCCGGACCGGTGACGCGGCCGAACAGGGCCTTGGCCGGCGTCGAGGGATCGTTGGGATTGGCCAGCGGCGGCAGCGGCTTAGGATTGACGCTGCCGCGGTCCTGCGCCGTGGCCGGCCCCATCAGGGCCGGCAGGGCGAGCGCGAGGGCGGGGAGTGTCAGGCGGGTCAGCGGCATGCGCGTCGGCTCGTCTGGAATGATGGGGCAGGGACGGGAGCGACCGGAACGTGCCCGGCCGCATGGGCGTTTTTTAAGGCAAGCTGTAACAACGTTGCAGGGTGATCGCCATGGATCCGGTTCTTTCCGATCGAGCGGCCGATGCGGCCCCTCCTGCGCTGACTCACACTCTGATCGCCAGCGACCGCGTCATCGGCACCGAGGTGCGCCGGGTGGACGGGAGTAAGGTCGGCCGCATCGAGCGGCTGATGCTCGACAAGCGCTCGGGCCGCGTCGCCTACGCGGTGATGAGCTTCGGCGGCTTTCTGGGCATGGGCGAGGAATACTACACGCTGCCCTGGGCGGTCCTGCGCTACGATACCGGGCTCGACGCCTACGTCGTCGACATCACCGAAGAGCAGTTGCGCGACGCGCCCGCCCGCTCGCCCGAGGGCGGCGACCCGGAGGACGAGCGCGCCTGGGAGGAGCACGTCCACCGCTACTACAACGCGGCGCCGTATTGGGGGATCTGAGGACACCAGCGCCGAAGCGCGGTCAAGGCCGCGTCAAAAATCCGATCGGCTCCCGCGGCGGCTGGCCGAGCCAGACCAGCACCGCCCCGAGACCGAGCCCGAACAGGGCCGCGGGCACGAGGCCGAGCGGCATCAGCAGCATCGTGTCCGCCCAGGGCGCCGCCTGCCGGATCGAGGCGCCGAGAGCGCTGATCCGCTCCTGCGGCAGGGACTGGATCAGTTCGGCGAGGCTCGTCACCCTGAGGCCGTTATTGGCGATGGAGCGGGCGCCGTCGTAGCAGAGCTGCACGAAGCCGGCCGCCATCACCACGAGCCCGAGCGCCCGGCTGAAGAACGGCAGTCCGAGGAAACGGGAAACGGTTCGCAGCATGTTCGCCCTCGCGCGGAGGCGGCTGGCCCGCCACCGCGACGCTTACGGCCTGAGTAGGCTGAGGCCGCCGCTCAAGGCAAGCCGGCCGGACTGGCTCCGGCCTCCTGGCGCGGCAGCGCCTCTCGGGGCGCCGCGCGGGCGAGCAGCATGGCCCCGAACAGTGCCGAGAGCAGCGAGCCACCGAGCACGCCGAGCTTGGTCTCGGTCTCGTGCAGCCCGTCGGTGAAGGCGAGCGCGCCGATGAACAGGCTCATGGTGAAGCCGATGCCGCACAGGAGCGCGACCCCGTAGACCTGGACCCAGGTCGCCCCCGCCGGGCGCGTGACGAGGCCCAGCGCGGCGGCAAGCCGCACACTCGCGAAGATGCCGATCTGCTTGCCGAGGAACAGGCCAAGCGCGACGCCGAGGGTGACGGGCTCGATCAAGGCCCGTGCCGGCAGGCCCAGCAGCGTCACCCCGGCATTGGCGAAGCCGAAGATCGGCACGATCAGGAAAGCGACCCAGGGCGCGAGGGCGTGCTCCAGCCGGTGCAGGGGCGAGGTCGTGTCCTCCGGCCGGCCCGGGCTCGGACGGATCGGCACGAACAGGGCGAGCAGCACCCCGGCCACCGTGGCGTGGACGCCGGAGCGCAGCACGAAGACCCAGAGCACGAGGCCCGCGAGCAGATACGGCAGGAGCGCGCGCACGCCGAGGCGGTTGAGCGCGAACAGCACCGCTAGCATCCCGGCTGAGGCCGCCAGCATCGTCGCGTCGAGCTGCCCGGTATAGAACAGTGCGATGATGACCACGGCGCCGAGATCGTCGACGATGGCCACCGCCGACAGGAAGATCTTGAGCGAGATCGGCACGCGCGAGCCCAGCAGCGCCAGGACGCCGAGCGCGAAGGCGATGTCGGTGGCCGCGGGGATCGCCCAGCCCCGGGCGCTGGGCTGGCCGGCGTTGAAGGCGAGGTAGACGAACGCCGGCACGGCCATGCCCGCGGCGGCGGCGAGGCCCGGCAGCACCCGGTCGGGCCAGGTGCGCAGGCGCCCGTCCAACCCCTCGCGCTTGATCTCGAGACCGACGAGCAGGAAGAACACGACCATTAGGCCGTCGTTGATCCAGTGCATCAGGCTCAACGGGCCGAGATAGATGTGAAGAACGTCGTGGTAGGTCTGCGCCAGGGGCGAATTGGCGACCACGAGCGCAGCGCCCGCAGCGGCCATGAGAACGATGCCGCCGGCCGCCTCGTTGGTGAGGAAGCGGCGCGTCGCCGAGAGCGGGCGACGCAGGGGGTGCGGCAGGGCGCGGACGGAGCGGGGCGGCGACTTCATGCTGTCGGGATGCCCGCCACGGACCGGAGCCGCAACCCAGCGGACGCGAAAATGATCACGCGGCGGGCGCCAGCGCCGCCTGGATCAGCCGCTGGCCGCCCTCGCTCGACCAATCCGCCGGCCCCTTCATCACGCCGAGCGTGCAGCCCTTGGCATCGATCAGCATCGTCGTCGGCAGCCCCGTGGAGCCGACCGCGGACTGAATCGCCGGCAGCACCTTGCCCTCGGGATCGCCGTAATAGGTCAGGTGGGTGATGCCGTTAGCCTTGAACCAGGCCGGCGGCTTGTCGAGGTTGCGCGTCTCGACATTGATCGCCACGACTTGGAAGGCGTCGCCGCCGAGTTCCGCCTGGAGACGGTCGAGGGCCGGCATCTCGGCCTTGCAGGGGGCGCACCACGTCGCCCACAGGTTCACCAGCAGCAGTTTTCCGCGCAAGGAAGCGAGATCGGTCGGCGCCCCGTCCGGCCCCTTGAAGGCGATGGCCGGCGCCGGCTTCGGGGCGGCGGAGGCGTCGAAGGCCGCGACATCGCCGCGGGCGAGCGGCGCCAGCCGCGCCGCCACAGGCGCCGCCTCGGCGCAGGGACCCGTGGCCACGAGGTTGCCGAGGTTCGAGCCCGTCCCGTATAGGGCGAGGCCGCCGATGAGGACGGCGGCGAGCGTGCCGCCGGCGGCTAGGATTTTCGGGGTCGCCGTCACGGCCGAGCCTCGTTTCGCGTGCGGAAGGTGGGATCAGCCATGAGCAACCGGATGTGGGGCGGCCGCTTCGCCAGCGGCCCGGCCGAGATCATGGAGGAGATCAACGCCTCCATCGGGTTCGACAAGCGGCTCGCACCCCAGGACATTCGCGGCTCGCTGGCCCATGTCGCGATGCTGGGGCGCCAAGGCATCCTGCCCGCTGAGGATGTGGCAGCCATCGAAGCCGGGCTCAAGTCCGTCGAGGCGGAGATCGAGCGCGGCGAATTCGTCTTCCGGCGCGAACTCGAAGACATCCACATGGCGGTGGAGAGCCGCCTGACCGAGATCGTCGGCCCTGCCGCCGGGCGGCTCCACACGGCCCGCTCGCGCAACGATCAGGTCGCCACCGACATGCGGCTGTGGGTGCGCGACACCCTCGATGCGCTCGACGCGCAAGTCGCGGACCTGCAGCGGGCGCTGGCCGAGACCGCGCTGAAGCATGCCGGGACGGTGATGCCGGGCTTCACCCACCTGCAATCGGCCCAGCCCGTCACCTTCGGCCACCACTGCCTCGCCTATGTCGAGATGCTGGCGCGCGACCGCGGTCGCTTCCGCGATGCGCGGGCGCGGCTCAACGAGTGCCCGCTGGGCTCCGCAGCGCTCGCTGGCACCTCCTTCCCGATCGACCGGCACGCCACGGCGGCGGCTTTGGGCTTCGACCGGCCGACGGCGAACTCGCTCGACTCCGTGGCCGACCGCGACTTCGCGCTGGAATCGCTCTCCGCCGCCTCGATCTGCGCGGTCCACCTCTCGCGCTTCGCCGAGGAGCTGGTGGTGTGGACCTCGGCGCAATTCGGCTTCGTCAAGTTGTCGGACGGCTTCACCACCGGCTCGTCGATCATGCCGCAGAAGCGCAACCCCGACGCCGCTGAACTGGTGCGGGCCAAGGCCGGCCGCATCATCGGCGCGCTCACGGGCCTGCTCATCGTGATGAAGGGCCTGCCGCTCGCCTACTCAAAGGACATGCAGGAGGACAAGGAGGGCACGTTCGATGCCCTGCAGTCGCTCTCCCTGTGCCTGGCCGCCATGGCCGGCATGGTGCACGACCTCGAACCCGTGGCCGAGACGCTCAAGCGCGCGGCGGGCTCCGGCTACGCCACCGCCACCGATCTCGCCGACTGGCTGGTACGCGAGCTGAACATGCCGTTCCGGCAGGCCCACCACGTCACCGGCCGCGTCGTCGCCGCGGCCTCCGCGCGCGGCATCGGCCTGGAGGAGCTCTCCCTCGCCGAGATGCAGGCGATCGAGCCGGGGATCACGGAGGCCGTCTTCGCCGTGCTCGGCGTCGAGAACTCGGTGGCGAGCCGCACCAGCCACGGCGGCACCGCGCCGGACAACGTGCGCCGGCAGGCGGCAGCTTGGCTGGAAAAGCTCGGCCCTGTGGAGAAGTAAAAGCAGCCCTGCGGGAACGGGCACGGAAAATGCGGCGTTCAGGTTTCAGCTAACCGAGCTTGGCTATCCGACTGTCCGAACCCGCGGAGTGCCGTCGATGAACGTTGAGAGTTGGATCACCGTCGAGGAAACGCCGGCCCTGGCCGCGCAGGCCATGGCGGTGATCGACACGCGCCTCGCCCGGCTCACCGAGGGCGAGCGCGACGCGTTCTGGGCCTCGATCCGCAAGGCCTACAACACGCCCTACAACGATCCGGCCAAACCCGCTCAGCCGAAGCCGGCCGATCCGGTCTCCGCGCCGGCGGCCGTCGAAATTCGGCTTCCCGCGATCGATCCCTCGATCGACCTGCCGGCGGCGGCCCTCGCCTCCGCTTCGCTCGCAGCCGAGATGCGGGCGGCCTGACATCCACGTCGTGGGCAAGGCGGCCGCGCGGGGTGCGGCCTGTTGCCGTTTTCGGTTGATCGGGCCGGGCGGGGCTTTCTTGTTCCGCTGAGGCTCGGCATCCTGACGCGCACGAAGACGGCCGGATCGTCCCCGCCGTCCGTACATACGAGTTGAGATGCTGCGGCCCCGCCTCCCGTTCCTTCGCCCAACATCCCGCGCCGGCCGCTCCGTCACGGCC
This sequence comes from Methylorubrum sp. B1-46, assembly GCF_021117295.1. Lineage (NCBI taxonomy): Bacteria > Pseudomonadati > Pseudomonadota > Alphaproteobacteria > Hyphomicrobiales > Methylobacteriaceae > Methylorubrum > Methylorubrum sp. B1-46. The sequence goes on from NZ_CP088247.1 coordinate 3,515,989, forward strand.
TTCGTTTTCGCCGCCACGGCTCTGTCCGTCCCGTCCGAGCGGGCTTTCGCGCAGCAGGGGGTGCAGGGCGCGGAGATCATCCCCGCTCGCTCGAGCCGCCGCCAGCCGAAAAGTTCGGCACTGCCGCCCGGCATGCAACAGGCGGTGCCGCTGGCGGTGTTCGGAGACTGGAACGTCTTTACGAACGGCGCGCAGGGCCGCGACAAGCTGTGCTACGTCATCGCCCAGCCGACGACGCGCAGCCCCAAGACGCTGGCGCGCGACACCGCCTACCTGTTCGTGACCTTCCCGAAGGGAGGCGCTCAGGGCGAGATCGCCGTGATGCTCGGCTTCAAGCCGAAGCCGGCGGCGGCGCAAGCAAAGCCCGGCGCGGCCGCCGCACCGAGCGACCCCTATCTGACGGTGGGCAACACCCGCTACGGCCTCGTGGTGAAGGACGAGAACGCCTGGATCCAGAACCAGGCGGACGAGCCGCGCATCGTCACCGAGATGGGCCGGACCCAGACCGCGACGGTTCGCACCATCTCCCAACGCGGCAAGCCGACCCAGGACGACTATGCGCTGGGCGGTTTTTCGGAAGCGCTCAAGCGTGCCCGCGAGGAGTGCAAATAGAGCATCGTCCGACGCCGGGCTCAGCGGCGTTCGGGACGACCCAAAAAGCCAAGCCGCTCCGGTCGAAGGCGAAGCGGACGCAAAAGTCGCGTGAGGCGGCTTCCAGCCGATGATCTGAGGCTTGCGGCACCTCCGTCATCGCAGGCGCATGCGAAGCGATGCAGCCCGAGCCGCGCCGCCGACGTGCTTGGCCGACTTGCCTAAAAGAAAGCCGGCGGCTCGGGGGGAGCCGCCGGCCTGTTCGAGAAGCCGATCTGTGGCGAGACGCCTCACACCGCGCGCAAGCGCGGCTGGCGGTCCCTCTCCCGCGCGGCGCGGGCGGCCTGCTCCACGGTGCGGAACAGAGTGCCGTCGAGGCCGTCGAAGCGGCGCTCGGACGAGAAGAAACGGACGCCGCCGCGCTCGGGCACGGCGATGCCAGCGGTGATCTCGCCGATCTCGATCACGCGGGCGGGAGCGGCGTCGGCGCCGGAAAGGTCGAGCGCGTCGTCGTCGAGGTAAGTGGTCTGCACACGGGTCATGACGGGATGAACTCCTGCGGCCATTGTCGGCCGGTTGTCGGCAGGGCGGTCGTGGGCGCTGGATCGCGGCATCATCGGATCCCGGAAGCCGGGTCATCGTTCGCCGCGACGCTCTAGCCCACGGATGTGACTGTCCGCCGACAACATCCCTCCGACCGGCCCTTCCGGGCGTCGGGCTGTTTCGAAGTCTTCCAAATAAAGAGACCGATCAAGGCAAGTCCTCCTCTCTCGCGAGGACCACGACGCAAGTGCGCCGTGATGCATTAGCGTTTGATAACGCGGCGCAAGCGTGCCACTACAAATCACCGCGGTGCGAAGTCGTTCGCACGTCCTTAAGATGAGCGGTCCAAGCCGAACCGTCAACGGAATGTTCTTTCGAAGTTCAGCTTGACAGAGAAAGATCGCGCCGTAATTCGCGTCTTGGTTGGCGCGTCTTCGCTGTCCCGAGAAGCGCTTAGGCGCGCGCGAGCCGGACCGCGCGTGGCCGTCATGCGGCGCGCGGTCGCCGGGGGCTGCGGCGCACGCCGAGGCCGGCCTGATCGGGGACGCGATTCAGCGCTTGGAGGGCTATGCCAGCCCGACGCCCCCCGAGACCGGGGAAGCCGCTTCAGCCCGCGGCGATGATGCGGCCGAGCTCCGCATGGGCGGCGAAGACCGTTGAGGCCCCGGCCGCCAGGAGATCGCGCCCGTCCCGGTCGTGGCCCCAATGGCCGCCGCCGGTGAAGCCAACGACTCGCATGCCCGCGGCGCGGGCCGCCTGCACCCCCGGCACACTGTCCTCGATCACGAGGCAGGTCTCCGGCGCCACACCCATCCGTTCGGCGGCGAACAGGAACAGGTCGGGAAAGGGCTTTCCGCGCTCCACTTGTGCCGATGAGAAGACATGGTCGCCGAACAGCGGCAGCAGGCCGGTGAGTCCGAGCGAGCGGCGCAGCCGCACCGGATCGCTGCTGGAGGCGACGCAGAAGGGTAGGGGCAGCAGCTCCAGGGCCTCGGCGATGCCGGCCATGGCGGTCAGTTCCACCTCGAAGGCTTCGAGCGTCTCCGCCTTCACCCGCTCGACGAAGCCGTCCGGAGCGATGACCCCGTCCTCGCGGGCGACGCGCTCCATGATCGAGGTCATGGACGTGCCGGCGAAGCGCTCGCGCACGCTGTCGAGGCTGATCGCGAGCCCGATCCCGTTGAGGCCGCGGGTCAGGGTCGCGAGGCTGATCGGTTCGCTGTCGATCAGCACGCCGTCGCAGTCGAAGATCACGAGGGCGAGGGGAGGCGAGGCGGGGAAGGCGTCCGTCATCGGCGGCCCGTCTCGCACGGCCATCGGGGCACCGCAACGCGGCAGAGCGCGAAGAGCGCCCCGCGAAGCGATTTCGAGGACCGGAACGGTCGCTCGAACATGGAGCGAAGCGGGAGCCGAGGCCGGAGCCGCGGCTGCCGGGGCCTGCGGCCCGATGAAACAAGAGGGCCATGGCCGTCGAGCGATTGCCCGGCGCAACGCGGTTGTCGCCCCGCCTGCCGGCGTGTAGCCCGGCAGCATGCGCACCTATCTCGGCCTCGCCACGACCTTCCACGATCCGGCGCTCGCCCTCGTCGGACCGGACGGGACCGTGCTGTTCGCCGAGGCCGCCGAGCGGTACCTGCAGTACAAGCGCGCCCCGAACTGCGAGCCCGATCCCGGCACCCGCATGGCGGGCCTGCTGAAGCGCCACGTCCCCGAGGGCACGGACCTCGTCATCGCCACCTCCTGGGGCGAGCAGTTTTCCGACTTCCTGAAGGGGCAGGCCGCCTCCGGCGCCTTCGACCTGCCGGCTTTGGCCGCGCACCCCTCCACCCTCAACCGCTCCTTCGTGCCCGAGCGGGCGGAGCGGGTCTTCATCGCCGACCTTCACGCCATGCAGGCGCGCGCCGGCAACGGCACAGTGCTCGCCCTCGACAACGAAACGCGGGGCTTCGGCGGCAAGCCGCGCGCCACCATCGCCGGGCGCCGCCGCTACGCGCACCACCTCGCGCACGCCGCCTACGCACTCTGGGGCAGCCCGTTCGAGGAGGCGACCGCGCTCATCGTCGACGGCATGGGCGAGACCGGCGCGGCGGCGATCTACCGCCTGAAGGACGGCCGGATCGAGGAAGTGCGGCGCCAGCGCGGTCGCGGCTCGGTCGGCTTTCTCTACGGTCTGGTGACGGACCTCGCTGGCTTCGACCAGATCAAGGGCGAGGAATGGAAGATCATGGGGCTCGCACCCTATGGCCGGACCGACCCCGAGCTGATGGCGATCCTGCGCCGCCTCTACACGGTCGAGGACGGACGCCTGAAGTTTTCCGACGAGGCCACCGTGCAGGCCGTCGCCGCCGAGATCCTGGCCCGGCGCCCGAAGGATGTCGGCGAGCAGGGCTGGGCCGATCTCGCCCGCTGCGGCCAGGACATTTTTTCGGAGCTGATGGACGTTCTCGTCGCTGAGGCGTGGCGGCTGGCTCCGAGCGAAAACCTCGTCATCGCCGGGGGCTGCGGGCTCAACTCCTCCTACAATGGCCGCGTCCTCGGGCGCTCAGGGTTCGAGCGCCTGCACGTGCCCTCGGCGCCCGCCGACGACGGCAACGCCATCGGTGCCGCGTGGCTGGCGCTGGCCGAGGACGATCCGGATTGGCGCCGACCGCCACGCGCGGCACGTCCGCTCACGCCCTATCTCGGCTCGCTTGTCTCGACCGAGCCGCTGGAACGGATGGCCGAGTGGGAGCCCCGCGCCCGCCGCCTCGGCCACGAGGGCGTGACGCGGGAAGCCGCCCAGATCCTGGCCGAGGGCGGGCTCGTCGGCTGGGTGCAGGGCCGGGCGGAATTCGGCCCGCGGGCACTCGGCAACCGCTCGATCCTCGCCGACCCGCGGCCGGTCCAGGCCAAGGAATCGCTCAACGCCAAGGTGAAGTACCGCGAGGCGTTCCGCCCCTTTGCCCCGTCGATCCTGGCCGAGGCCGGGCCGGACTGGTTCGAGGACTATTCGGATAGCCCCTACATGGAGCGGACACTGGTCTGGCGCGCGGCGATGCGGGACCGCGTGCCGGCCGTGGTCCATGCCGACGGCACGGGGAGGCTCCAAAGCGTAACGCGGGAGCGCAACCAGGCCTACGCAGCGCTGATCGAAGCCTTCGCCGAACTGACCGGCGTGCCGATCCTGCTCAACACCAGCTTCAACGTGATGGGCAAGCCGATCCTCCACACGGCGGAGGACGCGATCCTGATGTTTTACACCACCGGCCTCGACGCCATCGTGGTCGAGGACTGGATCCTGACGAAAAAGGCGCCCGCCTGAGGCGGACGCCGCTCTTCGTCACGCGCGGAGAATCCGCGAAAAGCTATTCGCAGACCTCGACCCGGCGGTAGGTGAACTCGACCTCGTCGAGCCACACCTTCCGGCGCTCGTAGTGGCAGATCGGGCCGCGGCGCGGCGGCGCGACGTAGACCGGCTCTTCCTCGACATAGACCCGGCGCGCGGGAGGCGGGGGCGGCGGCGCAGCACCGTTGAGGAGCGCACCGACGGCCAGCCCGCCGATGACGCCGGCGGCGGCACCACCGATCAGGGCGCCGTTGCGGCCGTCGCGGGCTTGAGCCGGCGCGGCGGAGAGGAGGGCGGCGCCGAGAAGCGCCGTGCAGACGCCCTTGCGGGCGAGGACGGAGAGGGACAGAGCGGGCACGAGAACCGATCCTCTGGACAACCGGACTGAGCAGGCAGGGAAACGAGAGGCAAGAAGACGACAGCCCTTGCGCCCGAGGTAATCCGGTCAAGCTTAAGGATTGGCGAACGCGCCGTTGCCGACGGTTCAGAGGGCTTCCGGCCAATCGCTTCGTTTCCCAGCTTCGCCTCGCAACGACGCGAGAAGAGATCGAAGCCATCGATCAGGAACGCGATCAGATCCCGTCGTCGAGGCTGTTCACGACCGCGCGCGGCGGCTGGTCCGGGTACTCGTCGGGCTGCTCTCTCCGGTTCACCCACACCGCGTCGAAGCCGAAGGCGGTGGCCCCGGCGATGTCCCAGCGGTTCGAGGAGAAGAACAGCACGCTCTCCCGCGCGGTGCCGAGCCGATCGAGGACCAATCGGTAGGCTTCGGGCGCCGTCTTGAAGGTTTTGACGGCATCGACCGAGAGCACCGCGTCGAGCCGCGCATCCAGACCGGCCGAGGCTACCGCCCGCTCCAGCATCGCCGCATTGCCGTTGGAGAACAGAACCGTCCTCACGCCCCGCCCGCGCAGGCGCTCCAGCAGGCCGGGCACCTCGTCGTAGGCGTCGAGATCGCGATAGGCGTCGAGGAGTTTCTCGCGGCAAGCCGGGTCGATCTCGGGGTGGCGGGCCAGGGCGAAGTCGAGGGCGCGCTCGGTCAGATCCCAGAAGCCGACATAGCGGCCCATCAGGCCGTGGACCCAGGAATATTCGAGCTGCTTTGCGCGCCAGACTTCGGACAAGGCCTGTGCCCGAGGCCCGAGTTCGCCGGCATGGCGCGCCACCGCCGCATGCACGTCGAACACGGTGCCGTAGGCGTCGAAGACGGCGTGGGTCTTGCCGGCGAGAAGATCGGAAGGGGTCATAGGGGAGAGATGACGCACCCACCCGATCCGGAAAGACTACCTGCGGCGCAATCGCACGCCGAAGGCGCCCATCACCGCGAGCAGGGTGCCGGCGTAAGCGAGCGCCCCGGCAAGGCCGAGGAGTCCGAGCACGGCGATCTCGCGCAAATGGGGCAGGGGGGGCACGATCCGCTCGGCGAAGGGTAGGCCGTAGACGGCGAGCGCCGCCAGCACGGCGCTCGCCACGACCACCGCGGCGACGGTGACGCCGAGCACTCGCCCCGGCGCGGTCCAGCCGCGGCGCAAAGCCAGCCCATAGAGCAGGGCGAGGTTGATCCACTGGCCGATGGCGGTGGCGAGCGCGAGGCCGGCGACGCCGTAGGGGCCGGTAAGCACGAGCTTCAGCCCGATATTGACGGCGAGTGCCGTCAGCGAGGCGTAGAGCGGCGTCGTGGTGTCCTGCCGCGCGTTGAAGCTCGCCACCGCCGAGCGCACCAGCACCACGGCCGGCAGGGCCAGCCCATAGGCCGCGAGCACGGAGGCCGCGCGGGCGGCGTCCTCGGCGGTGAAGGCGCCGCGCTGGAACAGCGCCACCATGATCAGACCCGGCAGGGTCAGGAACGCGATGGTGAACGGGGCCGAGAGCGCGAGCGAGAAGCCGGCGGCCCGGTTCTGCGCCGCATGCGCCCCGGCGACGTCGCCCGCAGCGATGCGCCGGCTCATCTCGGGCAGGAGCACGGTGCCGGCGGCGATGGCGATGACGCCGAAGGGCAGCTGGTAGATCCGGTCGGCGTAGTAGAGCGCCGAGACCGCGCCGGTCGGCAGGAAGCTCGCGATGATGGTGTCGGCGAAGGTCGCGATCTGGAAGCCGGCCGAACCGATCACGGCGGGGCCTAAGATCTTGAAGAACCGGATCATGTCCGGATCGCGCAACGTGGGCTTCGTCAGCCGCGGGGCGTAGGCACGGGCCCGCGCATCCCACCAGACCAGCGCGAATTGCAGCACGCCGGAAACCGAGACGCCCCAGGCGGCGGCATAGGCCGCGTTCGGGAACAGGAAGGCGAGCGCCAGCGCCGCCAGCATGGCGAGGTTGAGCAGAACCGGTGCGCCGGCCGCGGCGGCGAAGCGGCGATGCGCGTTGAGGATGCCGGAGAACAGCGTCACCAGCGTCATGAACAGCAGGTAGGGGAAGGTGATCCGCGTCAGGCTCACGGCCAGCGCGAACCGCTCCCCGTCCTCGGAGAAGCCCGGCGCCAGCGCGCGCACGATCCAGGGCATCGCCGGGAGTGCGAGCGCGAGCAGCGCCACCTGCACGATCAGCATCAGGGTGAAGACGCGGTCGGCAAACCGCGCGGCCGCCCCGGCTTCGCCCGCCTGCTCCAGATGGGTGTAGGCCGGCACGAAGGCGGTGTTGAACGCCCCCTCGCCGAAGATCGCGCGAAAATGGTTCGGCAGGCGGAAGGCGACGACGAAGGCATCTGCCATCGGCCCCGCGCCCATCACGGCGGCGGTGACGACGTCGCGGGCAAAGCCGGTGATCCGCGAGACCAGCGTCCAGCCGCCGACGGAGAGGATCGAGCGGATCATGTTCTTGGCAGACGATCCCGTGCGAACAGTCGATCCCGCTCAAGCCCTCATCCCGAGGTGCCGCGAAGCGGCCTCGAAGGAGCCTCCAGGGATCGCGAGCGCGCTGGAAGATCCGTCAAAGCCGACGCTGCGCGCCGGCACCTCAGGATTGGACGTGGGTGGGATCGCCCCGTCGAAAACTTCGCCGTGCAGTAGGCCGGCTGTTGACGGCGCGACAATGACGGTGAGGTCACGCCCCGCACGAAAAAGCCGCCCCGTCGGCAAACGGGGCGGCCGCATCACGTGAGCGGGGAGGGCCGGATCAGGCCTTGGCTTCCCCGTACAGCTTCTCGACGTATTCCCAGTTCACGAGGTTCTCGACGAACGCCTTGAGGTAGTCGGGGCGGCGGTTGCGGTAGTCGATGTAGTAGGAGTGCTCCCACACGTCGACGCCGAGGATCGGGGTGGCGCCGTGGACGAGCGGGTTCTCGCCGTTCGGGGTCTTCAGGATCGCGAGCTTGCCGTCCTTGACCGCGAGCCAGGCCCAGCCCGAGCCGAACTGGCCGACACCGGCCTGGATGAAGTCGGCCTTGAACTTCTCGTAGCCGCCGAGATCCTCGTCGATCTTCTTGGCCAGCTCGGCCGGGGGCTGGCCGCCGCCGTTGGGCTTCATCCAGTTCCAGAAGTGGAGGTGGTTGTAGTGCTGGCCGGCGTTGTTGAAGAGCGCCTGGTTGGTGTTGTAGCTCGCCTTGACGATCTCCTCGACGCTCTTGCCCGCGAGGTCGGTGCCCTCCAGCAGCTTGTTGCCGGTGTCGACATAGGCCTTGTGGTGCTTGTCGTGGTGGAACTCGAGGGTTTCCTTCGACATGTAGGGGCCCAGCGCGTCGTAGGCGTAGGGCAGCTCGGGCAGGGTGAACGTCATGCGTGTCTCCTGGGTTGTCCGGATCTCGCGGGGAGCGATGGCAGGGCGCGCGGTCCGTTTTCCGTGCGCGGCCGGCGAGGTGACGGGCGGGTAGGTAAGTCGGTGGATCGGGCTCGGCAACGCCACCACGGCCGTATCCGCGCGCCTGTCACCGGTGAAAGCGCGGCATCCACCGTTTTGCGCAGGCGCCCGGCTGTGCAAGGAGAGACAGAAAGGCCGGTTTCCAGGGACAGGGAGGCCGGGCGATTTTGCAATGCGCGGGCCGGGGGTTATCCTGTTTCCTCCACGCCGCCCGCGACAGTCAGTCGAGAGTACCATGGTCGTCGCGCTGCTCGCGCTCAGTTCCGTCATGATCCTCGGTGGCATCGCCGCCGTGGTCCAAGGCTTTCCCTATGTCCGTTTGGAAAGCGGACTCGCGATGGTGATCGGCGGCTCGACCGCAGCCTCGGCAGGCGTGGTCCTGCTCGGGCTGACCGTGATCGTCCACCGCCTGCTCAAGCTGCAGGACGCCATGTCCGCGCTGCGCGCCGCCTCGCCCCAGCCGAGCGTTCCGGCCGCGCTTCCCCTCGGGGCGGCGCCCTGGGAGGCTTCGACGCCGGAGGCGCCGGCCTTCGCGGCGCCCGAGATCACGCCGCAGGAGCGCCCCTCCTTCGGCGGCCTCGCTGCGGCCGGTGCGGGCGCGGCCGGTCTGGCCGGGCTGTCGATCGGCGCGCTGCGGCCGGGCAGTCGGGGTTCGGAGCCGGTCTTCGAGGATCCGGCTCCCTCCGCCGCGCCGCAGCCGAGCGCGGCCGAGCCGCTGCTGCCCGACCTGTTGCCGGAGGCCGAACCGGCGCGTGCGAGCGACGATGCGCTGTTCACCATCCCCGAACCCGTGCAGGACGCCGCCCCCGCACCGGCCCCCGTCGCGTTCGAACCCGAACCGGTGAAGGTCGCCGACCCGGTCGTCGAGCCGCATGTCGAGTCTCAGCCCCCTGCCGCCGAATCGATGGGCCTGCGCTCCTTCCTCGATGAACCGGTGCCCGCTCCGGCGCCGGCCGCACAAGTCGAGCCTTCGCCCGAGCCGTCGCAAGAGCCGGGGGCCGCCGCGCCGGTGGTGCAGGAGCCGGCGTCTCAGGAGCCTGAGCCAAAAGAGGCCATCGCCGAGGAGCGGCACGCGGTCGGCTCCTACGCGTCGGGCGCCAACACCTACGTCATGTTCTCCGACGGCTCGATCGAGGCGGATACGCCGCGCGGCCGCTTCACCTTCGGCTCGCTCGACGAGCTGAAGAGCTTCGTGAATGCCGGCGGCGAGGAAGCACGCGGCGCCGCCTGAGGGCGGCTTGCGGCCCCCGCCTCAGGCGAGTGGGTTGAGCGCCGGGTTGCGCGTCGGCAGCGGCGCAGCCAGCGTCAGGTGGAACCCTTCCGGCGCGTAATCCGTGGTGATCTGCGCTTGGACCTGGGTCGTCAGCACCCGCTGCAACAGGCGTGAGCCGAAGCCCTGGCGAGTCGGCGGGGCAACGGTGGGACCGCCGCTCTCGCGCCAGTCGAGGTGCAGCACGCCGGCCTCGACGCTCCAGGTGATGGTGATCCGGCCGCGGCCGGTCGAGAGGGCGCCGTACTTGGCGGCGTTGGTGGTCAGCTCGTGGATCGCCATGCCGATCGGCACCGCGACCTCAGAGGGCAGGTCGACCTCCGGGCCGTCGAGGACGATGCGCAGGTCCGGCGAGGTTTCAGTCTCGCTCTCGGCATAGGGCATCAGCTCGGAGGCGAGCAGGTCGCGCAGGCTCGCCGTCTGCCACGTCGCCTCGGTGAGCACGCTGTGGGTGTGGGCGAGCGACTTGATGCGGCCGACGAAGGCCTCGTGGAAGCTGTCGATGCTGGTGGCCGTGCGCGCCGTCGAGCCGACGATGGCCTGGACCGTGGCGAGCGTGTTCTTCACCCGGTGGTGCAACTCGCGGATCAGCAGGCTGCGGCGCTCCTCGGAGAGATGGCGGTCGGTCACGTCGGCGACGACGCCGATCAGGCGCCGCGGCAGGCCGCCCGGCCGGGTCCGCTCGAAGCGCCCCGCCATGTCGATGGTACGCCACTGGCCGTCGTCGTGGCGGCGGATGCGCCCCGTCGCGTGCAGGATCACGTCCTCGCGCAAAGCCCGCAGGATCGCCTGCCGGAAGACGGGCCGGTCCTCGGGATGCAGGATCTCTTTCAGGAAGGTCGCCTTGCCGATGCTGCCCTCTTCCGGCCGCCGGCCGAAGATCGCGAACATCCGCTCGTTCTCCCAGGTCGCCCGGTCGTCGAGGACGTGCCACTCGAAGATGCCGAGATTGGCCACCGTGGTGGCGACCCGCAGGCGCTCCTCGCGCTCGGCCAGGGCCTCGCGGGCCTCGACCCGCGTGGTCACGTCCTGCACCACGCCGACGATGCCGACCGGCGTGCCGTCGGCGGCGAGCAGCGCCTCGCCGCGGGCGCCGATCCAGATCTCGGCGCCGTCGGTGGCGCGGCGGAAGCGGGTCTGGAAGGCGTAGGGGCGTCGCTCGGCGATGGCGTCGGCGACCGCGGCTTGGATCCGCTCGGCATCCTCCGGATCGACCTGCCCCCGCATGCCCGCCCAGGTGACGGAGCGGCCCGGCGCGTAGCCGAGGATCTGCGCGGCGCGGCGCGAGAACACCATCTGCCCGGTCACGAGGTCCCAGCGCCACTCGCCGAGGCCCGCCGCCGTCAGGGCGTCGCGGTTCTGCTCGGCCCGGACCAAGTCGTCGGCATCAACGACGGTCACCACGGCCACCGGTTCCGCCGCGTCCTCGCCAGAGAGGCTGAGACGCAGGTCGAGGCTGCTGCCATCCGCCCGCAGCCAGCGGCGGATGCCGGCCTTCACCTCGGGGCCTCCCTCGCCGAAGGCCTCGCGGCCGATCACCCGATCGATCGGGCAACCGTCAAGGGTGCCCGGCGCGTAGCCGAGCCAGCGGCACAGGCACGGGTTGGCGGTGCGGATCGTGCGACCGTCGGGCGTGAAGACGGCGAGGCCCACCGGCGCGCCGTCGAAGGCGGCACGGTAGAGGGCGGGCGACAGGTCCGCCGGTCGAAAGCCCTTGTCCGCACTGTCGTACACGCCGCTTCCCGTTCAGCCGCCCGCCGCGGGTGCAAGCGGGACCGTCCGGAGTGCGGCACCATGACGGAGGCCGCCGCGGACGACAAGATGCCCCCGCTTCAGGCAAGCCTCATCGGCCGCCGCGGGTCAACAGGCCCGGAAGGGCCGTCACGAGCATTCGCCCTGCGCGGATCACCGCACCCGCATCGCCCCGTGCGCCCCGCACCAGCGCCCGGCCGAGCCGCACCGGCAGGTTCACGGCGAGCGCGGCGGTCAGCACGGCCAGAGCGGCTGCCCAGCCGTGATGCTTGTGCGCGTAGAGCGCCTGCGCCCGCAGGAAGTAGAACAGACGGCGATCCTTCACCGCCTCGGTGGTGCCCTGGCCGCGATGGCGGATCTCGGCCTCTGCGACGTGGCACACGGCGAAGCCCGCCGCGGACGCACGGGCGCAGAGGTCGGCATCCTCCCAGTAGACGAAGAAGCGCTCGTCGAACCCGCCGAGACGGGCGAAGAGCGGGCGCCGGATCATCAGGAAGGCACCCATCACCGCATCGACGGCGCGGGTCTCGGCGTGGTCCCAGTCGAGCAGGAAGTGCGGGCGGACGCGACCGGGCAGCAGACGGTCGAGGAACAGGGTGTGGGCGATCAGGCTCAGGCCCGTCGGATGGCGGGCGCAGGTGCGGTGCGTTCGCCCCGCCTCGTCCACCAGCCGGGCGCCGACGATGCCGGTGCCGGGGGCCGCATCGAGCCGCGCGCGGGCGATGGCGATGCCGTCGCGACTGACCTCCGTATCGGGGTTGAGGAACAGGATCGTGTCGGCCGATCCCAGGACCGCGCCCTGGTTGCAGGCGCGGGCGAAGCCGAGATTGTCGCGGTTTCGCAGCAGCGTGAGCGCGAGGCCCGGCAGGTCGAGACCGTCCGCCGAGCCGTCGCCGGAGGCGTTGTCGACCACGACGACGCGCAGATGCTCCGCCCCCTCGCTCGCGGCAAGGCTCGCGAGGCAGGCCCGGAGCTGCTCCCCGGCATTCCAGTTGACGATGACGACGTCGAGGGCCGCCGTGAGGGCGGCGGTCACGGCGGCGCATCCGCCGGCCGGCCGAGGCGCCCGGCCAGCCCCTGCGCCAGCGCCGCGAGAAGGCGTGCGAGCACGCGGGGCGAGAACCGGTGCCGGCTCCAATAGAGCCCGATCTGAAGCGGCAAGTAGGCCGCCTGTTTCAGCTTCCACCGGACCGGAACGTGCGGCAGGCGCCAACCGTAGGCGGTGTTGCGCACGTAGACCGCCATGCGGAACAGCGGCTGGTCGGGCATCGCCACGGGCAGGAACCGCGCGCGGATGGTGCCGCGGCCGACGCTGTGCGGGATCGCGGTGCCGGAATCCATCCAGCAGCTCCGGCCCCTTGCCCAGGCGCGAAAGCACCATTCGAGATCGACGGCGTCGATGAAGAAGTCCTCGCGGAACGAGCCGACCCACGCGTAGGCAGACAGATCCACGAGCGAGCCGGAGGTCGCCAGGAATTCCACCGGCCGGAGAGTTTCGCGGGGCGGCACGCCGGGGCGCGGCGGGTAGACCGGCGCCTTATGGCCGGGCTTCGGCGCGGGTGCCGGCCCGACGAGCGCCGGGGGCGGGTCCGCATCCGCAAGCCGGTCGAGGGCATGCCCCAGCGCCCGCGCCGTCTCGACATTCGTGTCGGCATCCTGGTCGAGCAGGAAGAGGCGGGCAAAGCCCGCTGCGATCGCCGCCTCGGCCAGCGCGTTGAGGGCGGCCGCGATGCCGTGATTGCGCCCCTCGCCGAGCCGGGTGACTCCCTCCGCCACGCGCAATTGCGCCATCGCCTCGGGCGGGATGCCGCCGTTGTCGTAGACGAGCACAGGCATGCGCCCGGCGAAGCGCTCGACGACGCGCCCGACCTGCTCGGGGGAGGGGCGGAAGAACACGACCGCGACGGCGGTGTCGGCTGGAAGGTCGGTGGGCGTCACATCGGACCCGCTGCGGTGGGGCATCGGCCTCTAGAGGATCGTCCTGGATATCGGATCCGGGACGATCCTCTAGGTCTCTGTTTTTGCATCACCTTTTTCCGAACGCCGACGGCCACCTTTCGGGATGATGCTCAAAATCCCGAAAGGTGGCCGCCGGCTTCCGGGAAAATCGTGTCGGGCTCTACCATACGCCGCCATCGCGAGCGTCAGTGAAGCGATCCAGCGGCGCGCCGTTTCCGGGTAAGACACGGCCCTGGATGGCTTCGGCTTCGCCTCGCCATGACGGAGGAGAAGCGGGGACCCTCAGCGGAAGGCTCAGGGCTCACTCGAGCACGAGCTTGTAGCCCTGTCCGGGCTTCACCGCAGCACCCCGCTGCAACCCGTTGAGCACGAGGAAGCGATCGACGGCGCGGTCGGGCACGCTCATGCGGCGGGCCAGGCCTTCGACGGTGTCGCCCGGCGCGGCGGTGACGATGCGCAGATGCGCCGGCTTGAGGGCGGCAGCCTCCTCCGGCTCGATCGGCCGCAGGCTTTCCAGCCAGCGCCGGAAGGCCGGCTCGGGATCGGTCGCGCCCCTGGCCGCCATGATCATGCGGTAGGTGGTCTCGCCCATGCGGATCGCCGCAAGCCGGAAGGTCCAGTCCTTGCCGCGCGACAGAGCGGTGACGGCGGAGCGCCCGCCGATGATGCGGTTCTCGATCGAACTCGCCTCGATGGCGTCGTTCCAGGTCGCGCGCAGCACATCCTCCAGGCTGCGGTCGCCGCTCGCCTCGACCTGATCGAACAGCAGGCGGCGGCTGCCCTCCGGCGTGGTGCCGAGCACGGCGTTGCGGGTGTTCTCAATCGCGAAGGCGTCCGGCACCTCGAACGCGATGCTGAGGCCCGGATGCAGGAAGCGGCGCCCGCGCACGAGGCCCTCGCCGGGATTGTCGCCGTAGGCGAGCCCGTCGATCGCCGCGAGATAACGCGAGCGGTCGTCGGCACCGAGGCCGGGGGCGCCGATGCGCCGGGCGGCGCGGGTGACGAGCGCGATCCGCTCGGCGGTGGCCGGATGGGTCGCCAGCATGTCGGGCTCGGCCGCGCTGCCGTTTCCGGATTTGAGCGCCATCGTGCGCTGGAGTGCGTCGAGGAAGCGGCCGGCGCCGAAGGGATCGTAGCCGGCCTGAGCCAGCACGCGCACGCCGTTGGTGTCGGCCTCCAGCTCCTGCTCGCGGGAGAAGCGGGCAAGGGTGAACTTGGACTGGCTCTCGAGCTGCGCGCCCGTGACCGGATCGTTCAGCACGTCGGCGACCACGCGGCTCACGAGCTGCGAGCGAAGCGCCATCTCGCTGCGGGCAGTGGCATGGCGCAGCGTCACGTGGGCGATCTCGTGGGCGAGCACGGCCGCAACCTCCGAGCTGTCGCTCGCGAGCGCAAGCAGCCCGCGGGTGACGTAGAGCCGGCCGCTCGGCAGGGCGAAGGCGTTGACGACAGGCGAGTCGAGCAGTGTGACCGCGTAGCTCTCCTCCGGCCGATCGCTGACGCGCACGAGGCGGTCGGTGATCTCGGCAACCATCCGGTGGGCGGCCGGCGCGCGGTACTCGCCGCCGAAGGAGGCCACGAGCTTGGCGTGGTCCGCCTCGTCCGAGCGGGTGCGCCCCGTCGTCTTCGGCGCTTGCTCCGGCACCTTAATGACCGCGGGCGTGAGCACGGTGCCGGTCTGGTCAGCGGCGCAGGCGGCGAGAAGGCCCGCGAGCACGAGCAGCGTGCCGGCCTGCACGCCGGCCCGGCCCGGTCGCCTCCCACGGCGCGCGCCCCCGCTCCGCCGCCTCGATTCGTGCTGCCGATCCCCCGTCATGACGTTCTAGCGCCGCAGCGCCCGCTCCCCCTCGACGACCTCGATGCTCTCGACGCCGGCAAGATCGATGAGCGGTCCCCGCCCGATCTCGACCACGCCGCGGATTCTCACGAGGCGGCCCTTCAGCGCGGCCGCCGACAAACCATGTTCGCTCAGATTCCGCCAAGTGCGTTTCTGCACCGTTACGGTCAAGCCCTGCTCCCCCCGGCGGGTGAAGTCGAGATAGGTCCGCGCCGACCGCTCGCCGACATGCAGGATGCGCCCCTCGACCACCGCGAAGCGCCCGGCCCGCGCGCTCAGGGCCGCGGCATCGGTCGCGGCGAGCGGCCCGCCCGCCCATAGGCCGAGGCCGGCCGCGCGCGGCGCCGCTTCGAGGGTGCGGAGCGCCGGACGGCAGAGCGCGTCGGCCTCGCCGGGATCGGCATAGGCGAGCCCGGCGGCGACCAGACCCCCGGCGAGATCGACCGGCTCGGCTTCGCCGGCGATGCCGTCGGCGCGCCGGCGGCCCCAGCGATCCTCGGCGCCGCGCTCGGTCAGCGTCAAAGGCGCGCCCCGGAAGGTCATGAGCCAAGCCCGCGCCCCGGCATCGAGCGCGGGCTCGTCGGGCCAGCGCAGGCCGGAGAGCACCGCCCGGCGGCCCGAGGCGAGGATCAGCTCGCCCCGAGGCCCGACATCGGCGAGACGATCCTCGCGCGCGGCCAACGGCCGACAGGTGTCCTCGGCGCGCGGGGCAGCCGATACGCCGTGAGAAGCGACGCTCCCGCCGCAGGCGGTCGCGAGGAGCCAAGCCAGGCCCGGACCGCTGCGGCGTCCGACCCGACGCCCGTTCGGTACAATGCCGCGCCCCTCGCTGCGCCCCATCACCACCGCTCGCACTCGGCCTCTCGTGACGGGAAGGATGCCGCGCGAAAAGCGCCCGGATCGCGGCACGTGAGCGCTTCAGGCTCTCACAATCGCGGATTGTCGCCCTGTGAGTCCCGGGGGTCACAGGCCGAATGGCTCCAGGCGTGGGCCAATGACGCGAGCCGACAGGGTCGTGCCTCCTCCGAGCTGCAACGGCCATCTTTCCGGGTTTGCCGCTCAACGCCCCGGCATGCCGACGACCGTTTCCCGGCAGCAAACGCCCGATCCGGCAACTCTGGCGCCCGGCTCCGGTTGGGATCGGAGCGGTTGGCGGTCCCGTGCGATGATGCTAAGCCTTTGCCGACGTCTCCGTAGCTCAGCTGGACAGAGCACAGGTTTCCTAAACTCCACAATTGGGCGCCGCGATGGGAAACCGCGCGGCGGATCCGCTCAAATTCGGGGAAAGCTTCCAGCGCCGCGGCGCTCTGCCGATCCCGAGCCAAGCCCGAGACCCGTTACGGGTTGCGGGAAGGTGTAGAGACTAGACGGGCGGCACCTAAAGGCTTCGCACGGGGCCCAGGGTGAAGGGATAGTCCAGGCCACGAACGCGCGCACAGCGCGGCGGCGAAAGCCGAAGTGGTATGAAACCTGGGGTCGCAGGTTCGAGCCCTGCCGGGGACGCCACTCTCTTCTTCGATCTTGCGATTGCAGTCCGTCGACCCATTCACGCCTGGATCGCCCTGCGACGCCACGTCGCACCATTAACAAATGACATATTCCGTTTTGCGTCGCTGTTGCCGCTTCGGGCGGCCTTGCAACAGGAAAGTTTTCGTTCGAAGCATCGCCCAATAAAGGGTGGGCAGAGAGAAGATGGCAGGCCAGAAGACCGATGAGCGCGACGTCCTTCTCGGACGACGTATTGCGGAGCAGCGCAAACGCTCGAAGCTGACGCAACGCGCCGTCGCCGACAGCTTCGGGATGTCGGCTGCTCAACTCCAAAAGTACGAAAAGGGGGTCAACCGGATCAGCGCCATCCATCTCGCAATCCTGAGCCGTCTCACCAATACTCCGGTCTCCGAGTTCCTCGACGGCATTCCCCATCCTGATCCAGAAACGGAACGCGGTTTTTCGGATAATGGACAGCAGCCTTACGCGGCCGATCCATGGTCTGATCTTGCCCGCGCTTTCGCGCGCCAGTTCGTCGAAACGTTCAGCGAGGACCAGCGCCGCGAACTCTCCGCCGCGGTCGAGACCCTGAGCCGCGAACTCAAGAGCTGACGCTCATAGCCTCGAGGCCATTCATCCAAGTTCGAAGTCGGGCGCCGCGCATGGATGACCGCCGTCGTTCCCCGCCCGGCACCGTTCGTTAAAACGGACGATTTCGCCATTCCGGCTTGACCGTCCGTAACGCCGATGCGACAAGCCGCGCCTCTGGAGACCGGGTCAAGCGCCGTGACAAGACGGGGCGCGCCCGACAATCGGGGGTGCAGCATGCCTCGTTCCGACTATCTCTTCACCAGCGAATCCGTCTCCGAAGGCCACCCGGACAAGGTGAGCGACCGGATCTCGGACACCGTGGTGGATGCCTACATCTCCGCGATGCCGGAGGCCCGCCTCGGCGTCGAGACGCTGACGACGACGAACCGGGTCGTGATCGCGGGCGAAGTGCGCGGCCCCGATTCCGTGACCTTCAAGGATCTTGAGGAACTGACCCGCGAGGCCGTGCGCGACATCGGCTACGAGCAGTCGGGCTTCCACTGGAAGAACAACGACGTCGCCATCCACCTGCACGCCCAGTCGGCCGACATCGCCCAGGGCGTGGACGCCGCTGGCAACAAGGACGAGGGCGCGGGCGACCAGGGCATCATGTTCGGCTACGCCGCCGACGAGACCCCGGCCCTGATGCCGGCCCCGATCTTCTACGCCCACAAGATCCTCAAGGACCTCGCTGACGCCCGCAAGGCTCGGCAGGGTGACGCGGCCAAGCTCGGCCCCGATGCCAAGAGCCAGGTCACCGTGCGCTACGCCGACGGCCGCCCGGTCGAGGTGACGCAGATCGTGCTCTCGACGCAGCATCTCGACGAGTCGCTCGACTCGGCCGACGTGCGCGCGATCGTCGAGCCCTACATCCTCAAGGCTCTGCCGGAGGGCTGGGTCAACGAGGGCACCGTCTGGCACGTCAACCCGACCGGCAAGTTCGTGATCGGCGGCCCGGACGGCGATGCCGGCCTCACCGGCCGCAAGATCATCGTCGACACCTACGGCGGTGCGGCACCCCACGGCGGCGGCGCCTTCTCGGGCAAGGACCCGACCAAAGTCGATCGCTCGGCGGCCTACGCGGCCCGCTATCTCGCCAAGAACGTCGTCGCCGCCGGGCTTGCCCGCCGCGCCACGATCCAGCTCTCCTACGCCATCGGCGTGGCCAAGCCCCTGTCGATCTACGTCGACCTGCACGGCACCGGCACCGTGGACGAGGCGAAGCTCGAGACCGTCCTGATGGACGCCCTCGACCTCTCGCCCCGCGGCATCCGCACGGCGCTTCAGCTCAACAAGCCGATCTACGCCCGCACCGCGGCCTACGGCCATTTCGGCCGCGAGCCCGATGCCGATGGCGGCTTCTCCTGGGAGAAGACCGATCTGGCGGCCAAGCTGAAATCGGCCTTCTGAGCCCGAACCATGATGGGGAGGGATGACAGCGTCCCTCCCGTAACGGGCGGGACGGCCGAGACCGAGCGGGCCTTCTACGGGCGCCGCAAGGGCAAGCGGCTGCGGCCGGGCCAGGAGCAGCGCCTTGAAGGGGCGCTTCCCCACTTACGCGTCGCTCTGCCCGAGCGCGGCGAGTTCCTCGATCCGCCGAGCCTGTTCCCGGTGCCGGTCGACGAGGTCTGGCTGGAGATCGGCTTCGGCGGCGGCGAGCACCTCGCCGCCCAGGCCGAGGCCCATCCGCGGACCGGCATCATCGGCTGCGAGCCCTTCGTCAACGGCGTGGTCAAGCTGCTGCGCGCGGTGGACGAGCGCTCCTTGCGCAACGTCCGCGTCTGGGACGAGGACGCCACCGCTCTGCTCGCCGCCCTACCGGATGCGAGCCTTGCCCGCGTCTACCTGCTCTATCCCGATCCCTGGCCCAAGCGCCGCCAGCGCAAGCGTCGCTTCGTCTCGGACGCCTCGCTCGCCGAGATCGCGCGCGTCCTGCGCCCCGGTGGCCATTTCCGCTTTGCCAGCGACATCGACGATTACGCCGGCTGGACCCTGGTCCGCGCGGCCCGATGCCCGCATTTGCGCTGGACGGCCGAGACCGCCGACGATTGGCGCCAGCCCTTTCCCGGTTGGCCGGGCACCCGCTACGAGGCCAAGGCCCTCGCGGTCGGCCGGTCGCCGAGCTACCTGACGTTCGAGCGCGTCGAACCGGCCTGATTCCGAAACGGAAGCCCGCCGAGCGGCCCTCTCCCGTCGGCTCCTCGGACACCCTCCCCCGCAGAGGGGGGAGGGTCATGAGCAAGCGCCTCAGCTCGCCTTCGTCTTCGCCGGAGCCTTCTTTGCAGCCGCCGGCTTGGCCGCGGCCTTCGTTACCGTCTTGGCGGCCGTCTTGCGCACGGCCGGCTTCTTCGCCTCGCCGGCCTCCGCCTTCTTCGCGGGTGCGCGAGAGCGGGCCGCCGTCTTGCGGACCGGCTTCTTGCCGCCGCCCGCGGCGCGCTTGGCGTTGACGAGGTCGATCGCCTGTTCGAGCGTCAGGCTCTCGGCGCTCATCGTCTTCGGCAGGGTCGCATTGACCGAGCCGTCGCTGACATAGGGACCGTACTTGCCGGCCTTGACCACGAGGGCGGCCCCGTCCGGGTGTGCGCCGAGAGTGCGGCCGGGATCGGAGGAGGGGCGCCCGCGCCCGCCGCCCTGCTCCTTGGCGACGATGAGGTCGATGGCGCGGTTGGCGCCGATTTCCAACACGTCGTCGTCACGCCCGAGATTGGCGTAGGTCTTCCCGTGCTGCACGTAGGGGCCGAAGCGGCCGAGATTGGCCAGGATCGGCTCGCCGGTCTCGGGATGCTTGGCCACTTCGCGCGGCAGCGACAGCAGGCGTAGCGCGATCTCCAGGGTCACGCTGCCCGGCGTGGTGCCCTTGGGCAACGAGGAGCGTTTGGGCTTCTCGGCCCCCTTCTCGGCGGACGCCTCGCCGAGCTGCACGAACGGCCCGAAACGCCCGTCGCGCAGGGTCACGGGCAGGCCGGTGGCGGGATCGTCGCCGAGCACCCGCACGCCCGGCTGGCCGCCCTCGGTCGAGGAACCGTCACCCTCGCCCTCGACGCCGGAGGCCGAGAGCTGGCGGGTGTACTTGCACTCGGGGTAGTTCGAGCAGCCGATGAAGGCGCCGAACTTGCCGAGCTTGAGCGAGAGCTGGCCCGAACCGCAGGTCGGGCAGGCGCGCGGATCGCCGCCATCCGCCTTCTCGGGGAAGATGTGCGGCCCGAGCAGGCCGTTGAGCGCCTCCAGCACCTCCGCAACGCGCAGTTCCTTAGTGCCGCCGATGGCGGCGGAAAAATCGCGCCAGAAGTCACGCAGCACGGTGCGCCAGTCGATCTCGGCATTCGAGACCCGGTCGAGCTGTTCCTCCAGGCTCGCCGTGAAATCGTACTCGACGTAGCGCTTGAAGAAGCTCTCAAGGAAGCCGGTGACGAGCCGCCCCTTGTCTTCGGGCTGGAGGCGCTTCTTCTCGATCCGGACGTATTCGCGATCGCGCAGGGTCTGCAACACCGCGGCGTAGGTCGAGGGCCGGCCGATGCCGAGCTCCTCCATCCGCTTGACGAGGCTAGCCTCGGAATAGCGCGGCGGCGGCTCAGTGAAATGCTGGGTTGAGGCGATGCGCTCGCGCTTCAACGGGTCGCCTGCCTTCATCGCCGGCAGGCGCTTGCCCTCCTCGTCCTCCTCGTCGTCCTTGCCCTCCTGGTAGAGGGCGAGGAAGCCGTCGAACTTCACGACCTGACCCGTGGCGCGCAGGTCGATCCGCCGCGGGCCGACGCTCGCGGTCACCTCGACGGTGGTGCGCTCCAGCTCGGCCGATTCCATCTGGCTGGCGATGGTGCGCGTCCAGATCAGTTCGTAGAGCTTGGCCTGCTCCGGCTCGAGATAGCGGGCGATCTGCTTGGGCAGACGGCCCATATCGGTCGGGCGCACGGCTTCGTGGGCCTCCTGCGCGTTCTTGGCCTTGACCGAGTATTTGCGCGGGGCGCCGGGGACGTAGTCGTCGCCGAATTCGCGGCCGATCACCCGGCGGGCATCAGCAATCGCCTCCGGCGCCATGTCGACGCCGTCGGTTCGCATGTAGGTGATGATGCCGACGGTCTCGCCGCCGACATCGACGCCCTCGTAGAGCCGCTGTGCCACGCGCATGGTCTGGGCCGGGGCCATCCCGAGCTTGCGTGAGGCTTCCTGCTGGAGCGTCGAGGTGGTGAAGGGCGGCTGCGGATGGCGCTTGGCGGGCTTGGCCTCGACGCTCGCCACCTGGAAGGTCGCGAGTTCGAGGTCGCGCTTGAAGGCCGCCGCCTCCTCGGCATTTCCGACATCGAGGCGCTGGATGCGCTTCCCGTCGGCGCCGACGAGGCGGGCCTCGAACACGCCGCCGTTCTCGGTCGCGAGCGTGGCGACGATCGACCAGTACTCGCGCGGTTTGAAGCGCTCGATCTCCATCTCGCGCTCGACCACGAGACGCAGCGCGACCGACTGCACCCGGCCGGCGGACTTGGCGCCGGGCAGCTTGCGCCACAGCACCGGCGACAGTTTGAAACCGACGAGGTAATCGAGCGCGCGCCGCGCCAGATAGGCATCGACCAGCGCCTGATCAATCTCGCGGGGCTTGCGCATCGCCGCGTCGACCGAGGCCTTGGTGATGGCGTTGAAGGTCACCCGCTCGACCGGGATGCCCTTGAGTGCCTTGCGGGCCGTGAGCGCCTCGATGACGTGCCAGGAGATCGCCTCGCCCTCGCGATCCGGATCGGTGGCGAGGATGAGCTTCTCAGCGCCCTTCACGGCGCGCGCGATCTCGGAGACGCGCTTCGAGCCGCGATCCTCCAGCTCCCAGATCATGGCGAAATCGGCCTCCGGATCGACCGAGCCGTCCTTGGCCGGCAGATCGCGGATATGGCCGAAGGAGGCCAGAACCTCGTAATCGCGCCCCAGGTATTTGTTGATCGTCTTGGCCTTGGCCGGCGACTCGACGACGA
Organism: Methylorubrum sp. B1-46; assembly: GCF_021117295.1. NCBI lineage: Bacteria > Pseudomonadati > Pseudomonadota > Alphaproteobacteria > Hyphomicrobiales > Methylobacteriaceae > Methylorubrum > Methylorubrum sp. B1-46. Next base: position 3,538,095 of record NZ_CP088247.1, read on the forward strand.
CGACTTTCATGAACCTCTGCCTCTCGCCAGAGCCTCACCGCGGGTACGGTTTTGGGGATGGCGCGGATAGCGTACCGGTCGGAGGCCGGCTCTCGCGCCGCGCAGAAGTGGGTGAGCGGCGCGGCGTTGTCAAATCGGGAGAACGGGTGAGACCTTCTCTCAAATCCCCGCGTACCACTCGTAGCCGCGGTCTTCCCAGTAGCCGCCCCCACCGTCGCCGATGCCTTTCAGGCTCTCGGTCACCTCGATCCGCATGATGTATTTCGCCTGCTTGTAGCCGAGTTGCCGCTCAACCCGAAGGCGTAACGGGGCCCCGTTCGAGACCGGCAGGGCCTGGCCGTTGAGATCGTAGGCGAGGATCGTCTGCGGGTGGTAGGCGTCGGTGAGATCGATGCTTTCATAGTAGCGGACCGGGATGCCCTGGGCCTCGTCGCCCTCGTCAGCCGGCGCTTCCAACCCTGCGGCCTGCGAATCGCTCGCCTGATTTTCCGCGCCCTCGGGCCGCTGCTCCATCCCGGGATTGGCGGACTTCTCCGCGGGCTCCTCGGCCTCCTCCGGCTCCTCGCGCGCGGCGTACTCCATCGTGTCGGCGCAGTGGAACACGACGTAGCGGGCGTTCGGCTTCAGACCGGCGCGCTGCAGCACCTCGGAGAGGGGCACGCCGGTCCACTTGCCGATGGCGCTCCAGCCCTCGACGCAATCGTGCCGGGTCGTCTGGGTGCGGGCGGGCAGCGCCCGTAGGTCGGAGAGGCTCAAATCCTGCGGTCGCTCGACGAGGCCGTCGATGCGGAGGCGGAACGCCTCGAAGCTTTTGGCGGCGAGCGCCTTGTAGGCGCGGTCCGGCGGATCGATCGTGCCGTTCGGCTTGAACCAGGGCGAAATCTCCGAATCCGGAAACTCCTTGGCGAGCGAGGCCGGCGTCAGCAGCAGGCGCTGCACGAACAGGTTGGCATCCTCCCCGAGCTTGAGCGTGCTCTGGCCCGTGGGGCTCGCGGCGAAGCGGTCGCAGCCGCCGAGCGCCGCGGCGCCGAGGAGGCCGACCGCCGCCGTGAGGAAGCCGCGGCGGTGGGGGCGAGGGATGTGCAGGCGGGGTCTCGCGACGCGGCGTTTCATCGGGCCTCTCCCGAATCGGCGGGAAGCTTTCGGCGCTCGATCACGAACCAGCCGGTGATCATGCTGCGCATGTTGTTGGCCACGCCCGAGAGCAGGACGAGCAGGACGTGGACGATCACGAACAGCACCAGCAGGTTCGTGACGATGAAGTGGACCGTGCGGGCCGATTGCCGACCGCCGAACAGGTCGGGCAGCGGCACCACGGCGTTGACGCCCGGCGACATCGCCAGCCCGGTGAGCAGCATCAGGGGCAGCAGCACCGCGACGACGATCAGATAGGAGAGCTTCTGCAGCACGTTGTAGCGCTTGGCTTCCTCGCCTTCGGGGAAGTGCAGAGTCAGGTGCTCGCGGATCGAGGAGCCGAATCCGCGCATCTGGTCGCCGTCGGGGATGAGGCGGCGGCGCAACTGCCCGGTTCCGATGCCGTAGAGGAGATAGATCAAGCCGTTGATGACGAAGGCCCAGGCGAACAGGAAGTGCCAGCGCCGCCCGGTGGCGAGATCCTGATGCGCCGGCAAGGTCGACCATGACGGGAAGGCGCGGCCCGCGGGCCGACCGTTGAGGTTCGACAGGCCGAGCACGCCGGTGGTGTCGAAGGTGTGGCCCGCGACATAGACGATGCCGCGCGGCGTGCCGTCATCCCGCTGGTCGTCGGTGATGGCGACGAACGGCATGTCGAAGGTCGAGGCCGCGCCCCAGTACAGCGCCGGATGGGCGTTGAAGATCTGCAAGCCGCTCATCAGCAGGATGGCGAGGCAGACCACGTTGATCCAATGCGTCAGCCGGATCACCAGCGGGTGGCGAAACATCCAGCGCCGCCGCACCGTCTCCACGATGTCCGGCCCCGAGAGCGTCGATCCTGCGGCCACGGCGCGGCTGTTCCCTGTTGCAGCACCCCGCGCCGGGGGGAGGGACCGCTCGGCACGGGAGGACTTGGAAGGCTTCATTCGACACGAAAAGGCCCGCCCGGTCTAACCGGGCGGGCCGAGGATCGCCTAGATGGCGCGTTGGTCACAGTCGGGTGACGAGTGGCTCACATCCCGCCCGCACCGGACTCCATGCCGGAGCCGGAATTCATGCGCTTCGAGCGCATCATCTTCTTGCTCTTCATCGGCTTTTTCATCTTCTTGGAGCTGCGCTTCATCGGGCGCTGCTCCTGGGCCATGTCGTCGCCCATGGCGCCCTGCTGCATTTGGCCGCCCATTTGCCCACCCATGCCGGGCTCCATGCCGCCTCGCTGCATGCCCTGAGCGTAGGCGCCCGACGAGAGGGCGAGACCGAGCGAGAGCGCGCCAGCGGTCAGAAGAAGTCGCGTATTCATCGGCTACCTTTCGCTTCCGGGCCCGCGGGCGAATGCCGGGACAGGCATTCGGCAGGCTCAGGCCCAAACAGATGTTTGAAAAACGGAAGCGCGACCGGATCGTTCAAATTCTTCTCGATCACGGGCTCGCGATGACGAAGAAAATCTCTCAGCCGCGACCGGACTGGATCGTTTTCCTCGCAGCGTCGATCGCACCGGCCACCGGACGCTCCCGCGCCTTGCCGCGTCCCTTCGAGACACCTATAGCGCAGGTCCGACGACAGAACCGCCGCATGACCGCTCAGACCGCACCCGCCTTCCCGCACCGGCACCTGCTCGGCATCGAAGGCCTGAGCCGTCCGGATATCGAATCGCTCCTGGAGCGGGCCGACGCCGCCGTCGCCCTGTCGCGGCAGGTCGAGAAGAAGCGCAACGTCCTGCGCGGCCGCACGCAGATCAACCTGTTCTTCGAGCCCTCGACCCGCACGCAATCCTCGTTCGAACTCGCGGGCAAGCGGCTCGGCGCCGACGTGATGAACATGTCGGTGGCCTCGTCCTCGGTGAAGAAGGGCGAGACGCTGATCGACACCGCGGCGACGCTCAACGCCATGCGGCCCGACATCATCGTGGTGCGCCACCACGCGGCGGGCGCCGTGCATCTTCTGGCCCGCAAGGTCGATTGCGCGGTGGTCAACGCCGGCGATGGCGCCCACGAGCACCCGACCCAGGCGCTGCTGGACGCGCTGACCATCCGCCGCAACAAGGGCGGCATCGAGGGGCTTCAGGTCGCGATCTGCGGCGATGTCCTGCACTCGCGTGTGGCGCGCTCCAACATCATCCTGCTCCAGGCGCTCGGCGCCCGTGTGCGGGTGATCGGCCCCTCGACGCTGCTGCCGACCGGCATCGAGCGCTTCGGCGTCGAAGTTTTCACCGATATGCGCGCGGGGCTGAAGGGCAGCGACATCGTGATGATGCTGCGCCTGCAGCGCGAGCGCATGAACGGCTCCTTCGTGCCGAGCGTGAAGGAATATTTCCGCTATTACGGTCTCGACGGCGACAAGCTGGCGCTGGCCAAGCCCGACGCGCTGGTGATGCATCCGGGTCCCATGAACCGCGGCGTCGAGATTTCTTCCGAAATCGCCGATGGGGCGCAATCGCTGATCCGCGAGCAGGTCGAGATGGGCGTCGCCGTGCGCATGGCCGTGCTGGAAGCGCTGGCGACCCACTTGCCGAACGGGTGACCCAAATGAGCGCGCTCGTCTTCTCCAACGCCCAGCTCCTCGACCCCGCCACCGGCCGCGAGGGTCCCGGCGCCGTGCTCGTGCGCGACGGCCGCATCGCCGATGTCGCCTGGGATGGCGCGCCCGGCGCACCGGAGGATGCCCAAAACATCGACTGCGGTGGGCTCACCCTCGCCCCCGGCCTGATCGATCTGCGCGCCTTCGTCGGCGAGCCCGGCGCCGAGCATCGCGAGACCCTGGCCTCGGCGAGCGCGGCCGCGGCGGCCGGCGGCGTGACGACGCTCGTCTGCATGCCCGACACCAACCCCGTCATCGACGGGCCGGCCATCGTCGATTTCGTGCTGCGCCGCGCCCGCGACACGGCGAGCGTCAATGTGCTGCCGGCGGCTGCCATCACCAAGGGCTTGGCCGGCCGCGAGATGACCGAGTTCGGCCTGCTCGCGGAAGCCGGGGCCGTCGCCTTCACCGACGGGCTCAAGGCCGTCACCAACGCCCAGGTGATGCGCCGCGCGCTGACCTACGCACGGGATTTCGGCGCGCTGCTGATGCAGCACGTCGAGGAGCCGGACCTCGTCGGCGACGGCGTGATGAACGAAGGCGAGATGGCCTCGCGGCTGGGCCTGCTCGGCATTCCCCGCGAGGCCGAGACGGTGATGCTGGAGCGCGACATCCGCCTCGTGCGCCTCACCGGAGGGCGCTACCACGCGGCGATGATCTCCTGCGCCGACTCGGTCGAGATCGTGAGGCGCGCCAAGGCGGCGGGCCTGCCCGTGACCTGCGGCGTCTCGGTCAACAACCTCGTGCTCAACGAGGGCGACATCGGCCACTACCGCACCTTCTGCAAGCTCTCGCCGCCGTTGCGCCGCGAGGACGACCGGGCGGCGGTGATCGCCGCGCTCAACGAGGGCGTGATCGACGTCATCGTCTCCGATCACAACCCGCAGGACGTCGAGACCAAGCGTCTGCCCTTCGCCGAGGCCGCCGACGGCGCGCTCGGCATCGAGACGCTGCTCGGCGCGAGCCTTCGCCTGCTCCATACCGGCGACGTGAGCCTGAAGACGCTGCTCGGCGCGCTCTCGGCCAACCCGGCGAGGCTGCTCGGTCGCGAGGCCGGGCGCCTGGAGAAAGGCGCCCCCGCCGATCTCGTGCTGATCGACCCCGACCTTCCTTACGTGCTGGACAAGCGGCACCTGAAGTCCCGCTCGAAGAATTCGCCCTTCGACGAGGCGCGGCTCCAGGGCGCGGCGGTGCTGACGCTGGTCGGCGGCCGGATCGTCCACCGCTCCGACCTTTCGGCCATCGCCGCATGACCACGCTGCTTGCGGCCGGCTGGCCGGCCCTGATCGCCGCCCTCGTCTTCGGCTACGCCTGCGGCGCGATCCCCTTCGGCCTGATCCTGACGAAGTTCGCCGGCCTCGGCGACGTTCGCGCGATCGGTTCGGGCAATATCGGCGCGACCAATGTGCTGCGCACCGGCCGCAAGGGGTTGGCGGCCGCGACCCTTCTCTGCGACGCGCTGAAGGGCACGCTGCCGGTGCTCGCCGCCGGCCATTGGGGGGAGGGACCGGCACTGGCCGCCGGGCTCGGCGCCTTCCTCGGCCATCTCTTTCCGGTCTGGCTCGGCTTCAAGGGCGGCAAGGGGGTGGCGACCTTCATCGGCGTGCTGCTGGCGCTGAGCCCGCTGACCTTGCTCGCCTTCGCCGCGATCTGGCTCGGGCTGGCCTTCGCCCTGAAATACTCCTCGCTGGCCGCGCTCGCGGCTTCGGCCGCCACGCCCCTCGTTCTGTGGGCCCTCGGACACGGAGCGGTTGCAGCGCTCTTCCTCGTGCTCGCGGCGCTGCTATGGTGGAAGCACGCGCCCAACATTCGCCGACTCGCCGCCGGCACCGAGGGCCGGATCGGGCAGAAGGGCTGAGGACGGCCCCCTCCCGTCAGGAGGGGGACCGCATGCAACTCACCGATGGACAGCGCCTCGACTGGCTGCGGCTGATCCGCACCGACGGCATCGGCCCGCGCACGTTCCGCGGCCTGATCAACCGCTTCGGAAGCGCGTCCGCCGCCCTCGACGCCCTTCCGGACCTGACGAAGCGCACCGCCAAGCGCGCCGTGCCGCCCTCGAAGGCGGAGGCCGAGCGCGAGATGACCGCCGCCACCCGCCTCGGCATCCGCTTCATCGCCATGGGGGAGACAGCCTACCCGAAGGCGCTCCACGCCACCGACACCGCCCCGCCGCTGATCGCGGTGCGCGGCGATCCGGCCGCCCTGCTGAGGGCGTCCGTGGCGATCGTCGGCTCGCGCAACGCCTCGACGGCGGGCCTCGCCTTCACCGAACGGCTCGCCCGCGGGTTCGGTGAGGCCGGCCTCGTCGTCGTCTCGGGGCTCGCCCGCGGCATCGATGCCCGCGCCCACAGGGCCACGCTGTCGACCGGCACCGTCGCGGTCCTCGCTGGCGGGCAGGACCGGATCTATCCGGAGAACCATGCCGGCCTCGTCGAGGAGATCGTCGATGCGGGCGGGGCGGTGGTTGCCGAGATGCCGATGGGGTGGGTACCGCGCGGGCGCGACTTCCCCCGGCGCAACCGCATCATCTCGGGGCTCAGCCTCGGCACGGTCGTCGTCGAGGCCGCGCGCCGCTCCGGCTCGCTCATCACCGCCCGCTTCGCGCTGGAGCAGGGCCGTGAGGTGTTCGCGGTTCCCGGCTCCCCGCTCGATCCGCGGGCGGAAGGCACCAACGACCTGATCCGAGAGGGCGCGACATTGGTCGGCGAGGTCGAGCACGTCCTGTCCGTTCTCGCTCCGCTGATGGACGGGCACGCATCGCCCGCGGAAGGCCTGAACGACCGCCCCGAGAGGTCGGGCACACCCGATTACTGGGACGAGATCGATTTCGACGGCGGCTCGGCGACCGCCCTGCCGCTGTTTGCCGACGCGGCGGACACGGCCGGTTCTCTCGCGGAGCCCCAATCCGAACCGCACGACGATCGCGCCCGGCTGATCGCCTGCCTCAGCCCCACCCCGGTCGGCACCGACGAACTCGCCCGCTCATCCGGCCTACCGGTCCGGGTCGTGCAGACGACGCTGCTCGAACTCGAACTCGATGGCCGGATCGAGCGGCACGGAAGCGGGACGGTATCCCTGGCTTTGCCGGCATGGGTCGGACGATCCGGCTCGTGAGGACGGACGCCTCGGCCCCGCTTCCGCTCTTGATCGCCGCTCAAACCGTTTCCGGTTGACTGCTTCGCGATGACGGCGGAGGCACCGGGCGAGGCACTCCGATGAACAAAAATCATTTCATCCGGCGCTTGGACTTAAGACTCCATCAAACACTCCGCATTGCGGTTGTGGCGAATCACGATTATTGGGCCGCAATCCAATTTCGGTTCGGCTACAAGAGTCGAGATCGATAATCCTGCAAAGCCCCCGGGACGAGGCGGCATGCGGGCGGGGGCTCGAAAGCGGTGGCGCGGTTTCTTCGTCTTGCTCGGATGCGGACAGTCTCCTTGAGACATCCGCGGCAGCTCATCGGCACGACGGCGCTGATGCTGGCCCTCACCCTCTCCTCGACTGCGGTTCTCGCCTACGCCGATCTGCTGCCGGCAAACCTCGACATCGATCTCGGCCTGTTCGAGGACGCCACCCCGGCCGGCCTTCCGCACGTCGCCCAGAAGATCGCTCTGGGTGGGCCGCTGACCATCATCGCCTTCGGCTCCTCCTCGACCGAGGGTATCGGCGCCAGCCATCCCGCCGCCGCCTATCCCGCCCGTCTCGAAGCCGGGCTGCGCCGTGCCCTGCCGCATCTCGGTGGCCGGGTCACCGTCACCAACCGGGGCATCGGCGGCGAGGCGGTGGACGAGATGCTGGCCCGGCTCGACCGGGACGTCATCGCCCCCCGGCCCGATCTCGTGATCTGGCAGACCGGCAGCAACGATCCCCTGCGCGGCGTCTCGCTCGACCATTTCCGCGAGGCGACCGAGACGGCCCTGGAGCGCATCCGCGCGGCAGGCATCGACGTGGTGCTGATGGAGCCGCAATGGTGCCCGGCGCTGGACGCCACGCCCGGCGCCGACCGGTTCCGCGACGCAGTGCGCGCGCTGGGCCACGACCTCGACATCCCGGTGATCCGCCGCTCGGACCTGATGCGCGACTGGATCGGCCAGGGCCGGTTGACCCGCACCGAATTGTTCGCGAGCGACGGCCTGCACATGGCGGATGGCGGCTACGCTCTGCTCGCCGAGGCGGCGCAGGATACGGTGCTCGACGGCGCCGAGGCAGCGCCGGTCGCCGTGGCCGCGGCGGGGGCGGATTGAAGCGCACCCTCGGGGCGGCCCGCCTCGTCCATTCTCTCGCAGCCGGACTTCTGCTCGCGGCCACACCGGCCGCAGCGGTCGACACGCGCCTGCTGCCCGAGAACCCGCGCTACGCCCGCAACAAGTCGTGCGCGGACGTGACCGTGTTGGCGCCCGGCCGCCGCCCCGGCACCCATCCGCTCGACGACCGGATCAGCCCCAACCCGGCCCTGTCGCCGATGAGCCAGGGCGACAGCGCGATCTGCTTCGCCTACGCCACCGCCGACATGATCTCGCAGCGCGTCGGCGTCACCGTCTCGGCGCTCGATGTGGCCACCCGCTACTATTTCGCCGACCCGGCGGGCCTGCTGCACAGCCGCGACCGCGCCTTGCGGCGCTACCTGGGCCGGCATCCCGACCTCGCGGAGGAGATCGCCGAGAGCCGCAACGATACCGAGGCGAGCCGCGAGCGTAATCCGGGCCGAAAGCCCTATTTCGACAAGCTGGAGGACGGGCAGGAGGAGGCGGCCACGCTCCTCTACAATCTCGGCGGCCTGTGCCCGGATCGGGACCTGCCCTCCTTCGACGGCTACGGCCAGCACGTTCGCACCTTCGGTGCCCTGCGCTGGCGCAGCCGCGTCGCCGCCCCGAAGATCTCGTGGCGCAGCCTCGGCGGAACGGTGCCGCGCCTGCGCGACCCGGCGACGGATGCCTTCAACGCGGGCTGGATCGCCCATGTCGAGCGGCGCTGCCGGCGAAAGCCGCTGCCGGTACCGCTGATCCCTGTCTCGGATTCGATCGCCGACAACCAGCTCGACTTCATGGACAAGGCGGCGCGCCGAGAGCCCGGCCTCCAGGCTGGCACCGACCGGCTGATGGCGATGATCGACTACGCCCTCGACCGCGACCGCCTGCCGGTGATCGGCTATTCCTGGTACGTGCTGGAGGAGCGCCTGCCGAAGGACCCGGACATCGCTGCCGACCATTCGAGCCCGATCATCGCCCGGCGCAAAGTGGGGGGCCGCTGCCAGTATCATCTGCAGGACAATACCGGCGAGTACTGCGCCCGGATGCGGCCCGGCATTGCCGAGCGCTGCGACCTCGGCCGGGTCTGGCTCGACGAGGACGAGTTGCGCGCCTCGCTCTACAGCGTGATCTATCTGCGGTAGTTTCGAGCGCAGGATACCGGACATGACGATCGAGATCGGCTTCCTCGTCTTCCCGCGGGTGCAGCAACTCGACCTCACGGGGCCCTACGAGGTGCTGGCCATGGTGCCCGGCGCCCGCGTCCATCTCGTCGCGACAACACTCGAACCGCTCGCGAGCGCCACCGGCCTCGTGCTGACGCCGACCGTCACCTTCGCCGATTGCCCGGCCCTCGACGTGATCTGCGTGCCCGGCGGCGGCGGGGTGAACCCGCTGATGGAGGATGGCGATACCCTCGATTTCCTGTGCCGGCAGGCGGCGGGTGCGCGCTACCTCACCTCCGTCTGCACCGGCGCCCTGGTGCTCGGCGCGGCCGGGCTCTTGCGGGGCAAGCGCGCCACGACGCATTGGGCGGCGCATGATCTGCTCAGCCACTTCGGGGCGATCCCGACGCAAGCGCGCGTGGTGCGCGACGGCAACCTGATCACCGGCGGCGGCGTGACCGCGGGCATCGATTTCGGCCTGACGCTCGCCGCCGAACTGACGGACGCGGCGACGGCGCAGGCGATCCAGCTTCACTTGGAATACGCCCCGGCCCCGCCCTTCGACGCCGGCCGACCCGAGAGCGCCGGGCCCGACATCCTCGCCACCACCCGCGAGCGCTTGTCGACGACGCGCCGCGAGCGGGAGGCGATCGTGGCGCGGGTGACGGCTGCCGAAAGGCGGTGATCCCACCGCCCGCCTCACCCTGAGGCCTCCACTTCGCTCCGGCACCTCAGGATAAGGGAGCGGATTGGATCAGGCCGCGCAAGGGGCTCCCCTCATACGGCCGCCGGCCGATCCGTTCGGGCCGACCTCATCTCCTCCGTCATCGCAAGGCGAAGCCGGATTGATCCAGGGCGCGACATCTCCGGTAGGCGCGTGCCCTGGATCGCCACGGCTTCGCCTTGCGATGACCGAAGCCATCAACCGGAAATCGTATCACAACTGTTCTTGCGGCCAGCGCCCGTCGATTGCCTCGTCCGTCTCCTCCGCTCCACCCAAAAGCCCGCCCATCACGTCGAGGCAGCTCTGCAGGATGTAGGCGGCGGCGAGCTTGTCCACGAGCTCGCCGCGGCGAGACCGCGACGCGTCCGCTTCGAGCAGGGTGCGAGTGACGGCGGCGGTGGAGAGCCGCTCGTCGAAGAACAGCACCGGCAGCGGCAGCAGCGGTTTCAGGTTGCGGGCGAAGCTCCGGCTCGATTGCACCCTGGGCCCTTCTGAACCGTCCATGTTGAGGGGCAGGCCGATGACGAGCCCGCCGACGGCATGGGTCGCGCAGAGCGCCGCGATCCGCTGCGCGTCCGGCGTGAACTTCACCCGCCGGATGGTCTCCAGCGGCGAGGCGATCTGCCGGCCGACATCGGAGAGCGCCAGCCCGATGGTCTTGGTGCCGAGGTCGAGCCCGATCAGGCGCGGCGCGCCGGACGAGGCCTCGGCGAAGGCCGCAATCTCCTCGCGGTTCACGAAGCGCTCGCTCCGAGCTTCTCGAGAGCCGCCGCGTCGTCGCCCTCGAAGGTCGCGGGCAGCGGCCCTTCGCCGTCGCCGAGAATGTGCAGGATTTCGAGACCCTGAAGACCGCGCAGGAAGGTAGCGAGGTCGGCGCCGCCGAAATGCACCAGCTCGAGATCGGCGCACAGCACCCAGATGTCGTATTCAGGAAATCCCGGCGTCACTTCGAAGAACAGGAAGTCGCCCCGCTCGGTCTGGCCGAAGAAGCAGGCCCGCTCCATCAGACCGGCATCGGCGTCGCCCTCGATGGTGAAGCGATGCGGCTCGTCGCTGCCCTCGTCGCGCAGACCGTCGAGGGCGAGCGCGACGCCGTGCGAGATCAGGTGCGCGCGCGAGGTCAGGTCAGCCGCCTCCACCGGAACCGGGGTGAAGATGCGCAGATGGCCGCCGATCCGTCCGGCACCGCAGCTCTGCGCGAAGCTTCGGTAGCTCTGAGGGAGGGGAAAGCCGAGCTCCGCCTCGGCGCGAGCGAGATCCGCCTCGCTCGACGTCAGGCCCGGCTTCAGCTCCCGGAAGACGCTGTCCCACATAGCCCGGTCCTCCCCGCATTCCCGATGACACAGGGGCTTACGCCCGCCCGCGCGGACTTGTCCACCGTGGCGTTAACCAACCTGGACGGTTGCCCTCATCGGGAGGGAGCGGGACACGGAAAGCGGTGTTAAGACTTCGTTAACCACACCGGAGCCGTCCCATCCCATGCCGTCCGCCGCCCGTCCCGGATCAGGCCGCTTCTCACGGCGGCACGCGCTGATGCTGATGCTGGCGCTGGAGATCCTCGTCGTCGGCACCTACAACGCCGACCGCTACCGCCGCCCCGGCATCAGCGTGGACATGCCGACGACCCACGGCCACGTCATCGTCTGAGCGGCCGGACCCGCAACCGCCGTCGGCGTTGCCCCTGCGCGAAGGCGGGTGCTATAGCCCGGCGCATTCCGGAGCGGGGCGCTTTCCCGCCCGAGGCAGGCAAGGCGGCATGTCGGTCGACGAGAAAACGGTACGGCGCATCGCGCATCTGGCCCGCATCGCGGTGGCCGACGAGGACGTCGCGCCGCTGCAGGGCGAACTCAACGCGATCCTCGCCTTCGTGGAGCAACTCGGCGCGGTCGATGTCGAAGGCGTCGAGCCGATGACCTCCGTCACCCCGATGCGCATGAAGAAGCGTGCGGACGTGGTCAACGACGGCGGCCGGGCGAGCGACATCGTCGCCAACGCTCCCGAGACCGAGGACAACTATTTTCTCGTACCGAAGGTCGTCGAGTAAGATTTCTCGGCATCGTCGGAGCGGCTTCTCCGGCTCCTCGCGGAGGCGAACCAACGCCCGCGGGGCCGGGCGCGTAGGTCTGGAACGGGCATGACGGCACTCAACGAACTCACCCTGGCCGAGGCCCGCGACGGGCTGAAGGCCAAAGACTTCTCGGCCCGCGAGATCGCGCAGGCCCATCTCGACGCGATCGAGAAGGCGCAGGCGCTCAACGCCTACATCGTCGCAACCCCCGACCGCGCCCTGAAGATGGCCGACGTGTCGGATGCCAAGATCGCCAAGGGCGAGGCCCGGCCGCTGGAGGGCCTGCCGCTCGGCATCAAGGACCTGTTCGCCACGCAAGGGGTCCACACCACGGCGGGCTCGAAGATCCTCGAAGGGTTCGAGCCGCATTACGAGTCGAACGTCTCGTCCCAGCTCTGGCGCGACGGCGCGGTGATGCTGGGCAAGCTCAACCTCGACGAGTTCGCCATGGGCTCGTCGAACGAGACCAGCGCCTACGGCAAGACGGTCTCGCCCTGGCGCCGACAGGGCTCCGACGCCCCGCTGGTGCCCGGCGGCTCGTCGGGCGGCTCGGCGGCGGCAGTGGCCGCCCATCTCTGCCTCGGCGCCACGGCCACCGACACCGGCGGCTCGATCCGCCAGCCAGCGGCCTTCACCGGCACGGTCGGCATCAAGCCGACCTACGGCCGCTGCTCGCGCTGGGGCATCATCGCCTACGCCTCCTCCCTCGATCAGGCCGGCCCGATCGCTCGCACGGTGCAGGATTGCGCGATCCTGCTCGGCTCCATGGCCGGGCACGACCCGCGCGACACCACCTCGGTCGATCTGCCGGTTCCGGATTTCGAGGCCGCAATCTCTCGCGGCGTGAAGGGTCTCACCATCGGCATCCCGCGGGAGTACCGGGTCGAGGGCATGCCTGCCGAGATCCAGCGGCTCTGGGACCAGGGCGCGGAGTGGCTGCGGGAAGCCGGTGCGACGGTGCGTGAGATTTCGCTGCCGCACACGCAATATGCGCTGCCGGCCTACTACATCGTGGCCCCGGCGGAGGCCTCCTCGAACCTCGCCCGCTACGACGGCGTGCGCTACGGCCTTCGCGTTCCCGGCAAGGACATCGCCGGGATGTACGAGAACACCCGCGCCGCCGGCTTCGGCCGCGAGGTGAAGCGCCGCATCATGATCGGCACCTATGTGCTCTCGGCGGGCTATTACGACGCCTACTACGTCCGGGCGCAGAAGATCCGCACGCTGATCAAGCGCGACTTCGAGGCGGCCTACGCCTCCGGCATCGACGCGATCCTGACGCCTGCCACCCCATCGGCGGCCTTCGGCATCGGCGAAATGGCCTCGGCCGATCCGGTCGAGATGTACCTCAACGACGTGTTCACGGTGACCGTGAACATGGCCGGGCTGCCGGGCATCTCGGTGCCGGCCGGGCTCGACGCGCAGGGGCTGCCGCTCGGTCTTCAGCTCATCGGTCGCCCCTTCGACGAGGAGACGCTGTTCGCTGCCGCGCAAGTTGTCGAGAACGCGGCCGGGCGGATCAGCCTGCCGAAGGCGTGGTGGGCGTGAACGCGGCTCCCGTCGTCCCGGTCTATTCCTTCTCGGTCTGGATCCAGGCCGGGTTCGATCCGCTGCTGATCGCGGTCGCGGTCTTCCTCGGCTGGAAGGCGGATCAGTTCGGCAAGGTGTTCATCGCGGCGATCGCCGCGCTGGCGATCTCGGTTCTGTTCGCGTGGCTCGTCACGCGGATCGGTCTGCCCTGGCCGGCCCCCGTGGCGGCCGACCTGCCGACGTTCTTTCCGGTGCGGACGGTGTCGGCGTTCGTATGGGCGGCGCTCGGGTATGGGGCGCGGCGGGTGCTGAAGCGCTGAGGCAGCGCGGTTTCCGGCTTCGACGCGATCGCTGGAGGACCCTTCGAGGCCGCTTCGCGGCACCTCAGGATGAGGGGGATTGGTGGGATGAGCTGATCCTGGCGGAAGGGCGCTTCGCGAGGAATTGCACCCTGTCCCAATCCTCTGCGATCAACGCTTCTTTCTTGGCACGGCTCCAGCCTTTGATCCGGCGCTCAGCCGCGATGGCATCGGTGATGCGATCGAACCATTCTGCGTAGACCCGTGTCACCGGGCGACGGTGATAGGTGTAGCCGATACGGGTTCCGGGCTGATGCTCGGCCAACCGCTTGTCGAGAGATTCACCCCGGGCTGAGCCGACGTAGTAGCTGCCGTCAGCACACCGCAGCATATAGACGAACGCGGTCAAGTCAGCCTCGGCGAAACGGGAAAGGTCTCCGACCTTCCAAGATTCGCTGCCTCGGCTCAACGGAGATGGAATCCACCCCGCTCCTCATGCTGAGGTGCGCGCGGCACGCGTGCCTCGAAGCACGCGCGCCGCGCCTCCCATCCGCTACTCCGCCGGCACCGAGTGACCGTGCCCGGCCCTTTGGGCGTCCTCCGGCGCGGCCTCGGCATTCTCGCCCGCGGCCACCTCCTTGCGCCGGAACAGGCCCATCACCACGACGAAGAAGACCGGCACGAAGAACACCGCGAGCACGGTGGCCGAGATCATGCCGCCCATCACGCCGGTGCCGATGGCCTGCTGGCTCTTCGAGGCGGCCCCCGTCGCGATCGCCAGCGGCACCACGCCGAAGATGAAGGCGAGCGAGGTCATGACGATCGGGCGGAAGCGCAGCGTCGCCGCCTGGATCGTCGCCTGGACGATGTTGGTGCCCGGCTTCCACAGGTCCTTGGCAAACTCCACGATCAGGATCGCGTTCTTGGCCGAGAGACCGATGATCGTGATGAGCCCGATCTTGAAGTAGACGTCGTTGGGCATGCCGCGCAGGTACACCGCCGCCACCGAGCCGATCACACCGAGCGGGATGACGAGCAGCACGGAGAGCGGGATCGCCCAGCTCTCGTAGAGCGCGGCGAGACACAGGAACACGATCAGCACCGAGAGGGCCAACAGCAGCGAGGCCTGGGAGCCCGCCTGCTTCTCCTGCTGCGATTGGCCGGTCCAGACGTAGCCGAAGCCCTTCGGCATCCGCGTCATCAGCCGCTCCATCTCGGCGATGGCGTCGCCCGAGGTGTAGCCGGCGGCCGGCTCGCCGGTGAAGCGGACCGACTGGTAGCCGTTGAATCCGACGATCTGGCTCGGCCCCATGCTCCACTTGAGGTCGGCGAAGGAGGACATCGGCACCATGGTGCCCTGGCTGTTCTTCACCGCGTAGTTGAGGATGTCGGTCGCCTGCATGCGCTGCAACTGCTCGGCCTGCACGTAGACGCGCTGCATCTTGCCGAGGTTCGGGAAGTCGTTGGTGTAGACCGAGCCGAGGTTGACCTGGATCGCGTCGTTGATGTCCTCGAACTTCACGCCGAGCGCGGCGGCCTTCTCACGGTCGATGATGAGCTCGGCCTGGGGCGTCGGCGGAAGACCCTCGATCTTCACCGCCTTGAGGATCGGGCTCTGCCGGGCCAGCGCCAGCAATTGCGCCTCCGCGGCGGCCAGCGCCGAGTAGCCCTTCTGCGCCCGGTCCTGCAGGCGGAACGAGAAGCCCGCCGCATTGCCGAGGTTGTCCACCGGCGGCGGCTCCTGGGCATCGACGATGGCGTCGCGGTAGCCGGCAAGCGCCGCGTTGGTGGCGGCCACGAGGGCGCTTGCGGAGTTCGCCGCGTCGCGCTCGGACCAGGGCTTCAGGGTCACGAAGGCCTGGCTCAGGTTCGGCCCCTGGCCCGAGAAGGAGAAGCCGTTGAGCGTGGTCACCGTGGCGACGCCGGGCTGCGCCAGCAGGAACTCCTCGACCTTGCGCACGGCCCCTTGCGTCCGGTTGAACGAGGCGCCCGGCGGGGTCTGGATATCGACGGTGAAGAAGCCCTGGTCCTCGATCGGCAGGAAGCCCTCGGGCAGTCGCACAAAGGCGAAGGCGGTGCCGGCCACCAGGATCAGGTAGATCACCATCACCCGGCCCGACTTCTTGATGCACCACGCCGCGCCGCGGCCGTAGCGGGCGGTCTCGCGATCGACGATCCGGTTGAACCAGCCGAAGAAGCCGCCCTTGGCGTGCCCGTGGCCCTTCTCGATCGGCTTCAGCAGCGTGGCGCAGAGCGCCGGGGTCAGGGTCAGCGCCAACAGGGCCGAGAAGGCGATGGAGGTCACCATCGCGATCGAGAACTGGCGGTAGATGATGCCGACGGAGCCGGGGAAGAAGGCCATTGGGATGAACACCGCGACCAGCACCAGCGTGATGCCGATGATGGCGCCGGTGATCTGCTCCATCGCCTTGGCCGTCGCCTCCTTGGGCGGCAGCCCCTCCTCGTTCATGATGCGCTCGACGTTCTCGACGACGACGATGGCGTCGTCGACGAGGATGCCGATGGCCAGCACCATGCCGAACATGGTCAGCACGTTCACCGAGAAGCCGGCGAGCAGCATCACCATCACGGTGCCCATCAGGGCGATCGGCACGACGATGGTCGGGATCAGGGTGTAGCGGATGTTCTGCAGGAACAGGAACATCACGACGAAGACCAGCGCCACCGCCTCGACGAGGGTCATCATGACCTTCTTGATCGAGGCCTTCACGGCGGGGGTGATGTCGTAGGGGATATCCCACTTCAGGCCGGGCGGGAAGAACTGCGACAGCTCCTCCATCTTGGCGCGGATGGCGTTGGCGGTTTCCAGCGCGTTGCCGTCGGGGGCGAGCGTCACCGAGATGCCGGCGGCCTCGCCGCCGTTGAGGCGGGTCGAGAACTGGTAGGCGTCGCCGCCGAGTTCGATCCGGGCCACGTCGCGCAGGCGCACGTTCGAGCCGTCGGGATTGGCCCGCAGCACGATCGCGCCGAAATCATCGACGGTGCTGAGCTGGCCCTTGACGATGATCGGCGAGAACACCGCGTGATCGACCGGGCTCGGCTGCGCGCCGACGGCGCCGGAGGCGATCTGGATGTTCTGGTTGCGGATCGCCTCGGTGACGTCGCCGGGCGTCAGAGACAGGCCGCGCAGCTTGTCCGGATCGACCCAGACGCGGAGCGAGCGCTCGGTCGAGTAGAGGGTGGCGCGGCCCACGCCGGGGATGCGGCGGATCTCGTTGATCACGTTGCGCATCAGGAAGTCGCCGAGCCCGATCTCGTCCATCTTCCCGTCGGTCGAGACCAGGGTGATGATGTTGAGGGTCGCGGCCGACGCCTCCTCGACGAGGATGCCGTTCTGGCGCACCTCGGCGGGCAGGCGGGGCTCGACGCGCTTGAGGCGGTTCTGCACCTCGACCGAGGCGAGCGCCGGATCGGTGCCGGGCTGGAAGGTCGCCGTGATGTTGATCGAGCCGAAGGAATCGGTGGTCGACTCGAAGCTCATGATGTTGGCCGCGCCGTTCAGCTCGTCCTCGATCAGGCGGGTCGTGCCCGTGTAGAGGCTCTCCACCGAGGCGCCGGGAAAGGCGGTCGACAGCGCGATCGAGGGGGGCGCGATCACCGGATATTGCGCGACCGGCAGTAGTGGGAGCGAGAGGGCGCCCCCTAGGATGATGAACAGGGCGACCACCCAGGCGAAGACCGGACGGTCGATGAAGAAGCGGGCCATAAGGGGCTCGTAGCGTCGTGTCGGGTTCGAGCCGGCGAATGTCAGGTCATCCGCCGGCGGGACGGTCTCGGGGCGATCGTTCGACGATCAGTCGGCGTATTGGGCCACGGGCTGCGCGGTCGATCCCGTCGCCGCCGCGTCCTTGGCCCCGTTCTCCGTGCCGTCGGTGTCGTGGCTGTCGGTGTCGACCGGCTTGCCCTCGTCGGTGGAAACCTCCGTCTTCCAGGGGACGGTCTTCACCTGGATGCCGGCGGTGATCTTCTGGAAGCCCTCGACGACGACCTTCTCGCCGCCTTCGAGCCCCTCGCGGATCAGCCAATTGCCGCCGACCACGGGACCGACCTCGACCGGCTGGAGCATGACCTTGCCGTCCGGCTTGACCACCCAGACCTCCGGCTTGCCGTCGCTGGTGCGCTGGATCGCCTGCTGCGGCACGGCGATGGCGTCCGCGTCGATGCCCTGCTTGATCCGGGCGCGGACATACATGCCGGGGAACAGCTCGTTGTGCGGGTTGGGGAATTGCACGCGCAGCGTCACCTGGCCGGTGCTCGGATCGGCGGTGACGTCGGAGAAGAGCAGGCGTCCGGCCGAGCCGTAGAGCGAGCCGTCATCCATGATGAGATGGACGTTGGCGGTGTCGGCGGCGAGTTTGGAGAGCTCGCCCGAGGCGATGTCGCGGCGCAGCTTGTTCAGTTCGCCCACCGACTGGGTGATGTCGACGTAGATCGGATCGAGCTGCTGGATCGTGGCGAGGACGCCGGTCGCACCGGACTCGATCAGCGT
The DNA here is from genome assembly GCF_021117295.1 of Methylorubrum sp. B1-46. NCBI lineage: Bacteria > Pseudomonadati > Pseudomonadota > Alphaproteobacteria > Hyphomicrobiales > Methylobacteriaceae > Methylorubrum > Methylorubrum sp. B1-46. Next base: position 3,556,356 of record NZ_CP088247.1, read on the forward strand.
GCCCTCGGTCAGCAGTGCCCGTCCGATGCGGCCGGAGATCGGCGCGCGCACGTCGGTCCAGGACAGGTTCAGCTTGGCCCGGTCGCGGGCCGCCTTGGCGCCGGCGACCTCGGCCTCGGCCTGCTTCTTGGCGGCAAACGCCGTGTCGTACTGCGCCTGGCTCGCGGTGTTGCGGGCGAGCAGGGTCTCCAGTCGCTCGGCCTGCTGGTTAGCGAGCACCAGGGCCGCCTCCCGGTTGGCCAGCGCCGCCTCGGCGCTCGCGAGCTCAACCTGATAGGGCGCCGGGTCGATCTTGTAGAGGACGTCGCCTTCGTTGACGGTGCTGCCCTGCTCGAACAGGCGCTTGACCACCAGCCCCGAGACCCGCGAGCGCACCTCGGCGATGCGCATCGGCGCGACGCGGCCCGGCAGGTCGCGGACATAGGGGATCGGCTGCGGTCGCACGCTGACGACGCTGACCTCGGGCGGCGGCAGCGGCACCGGCGCGGCGGCCTTCTGCTCGTTGCAGGCCGAGACGGCCACGAGGACGGCGCCGACGAGGAGGGAGGCCGGCAGGGACCAGCGGGAACGGCTGCGGCCGGCCTTGACGAGACCGGGCCCGCTTCCGGGCGACTGGGTGGACGGCGTCACGATGAGGGTGCTCCTACGAGGCTCTACGGTTCGCATCGGCGTGTTTCCGTCGGCGAGGCCGCCGGGCCGATGGGCCGGACGCGGGGGCGCACTTCGCGAGAAGGAAGCCGCCCCGCGCCGCGGGGTGGGCGCGGACCGGATCGGTCTCGCGCACCGTTGCAATCACCGGGCCGCCACGACGATCAGGGATCGAAAGGGCCCGTATGAGGATGCCGAAAGCATCGGGAATCGGCCGTGCGGGACGACCGAGATCGGTCGCATTGCACCCTGGGCGCGAAGTTTGGCAATCCGACGACGGCGTCACCTTGCATCGCGCCGTCGCCCCAGCCTTTCGACATCCTCGTCGAGATGCCCTTGCGACCGGAACGGGCCGCCGGTCAGGTCCGGGGCGGACGCTCGAACGGGCCGGGCTCCGCGGCCGCAGGGTTCCGGTCGGAAGCCGGCCGTGGGAGGGACGACGCATCTGCGCCATCCAGACTGGGAAGGATCGCGCTCACGCGCCCATGGCTCGCGACCTCGTCGAGTTCGAGCATCACCCGTCCGGTGCGCACGCTGGCGACCGGGTCCGTGTCGGGCCGCTGCTCGAGCGTCGCCTCGGCGCGGGTCTGCGGGATGCCGCCGAGCGCCGCCCCATCGGCCGGAAGTCCGATGACGACGAGCAGGCTCAGCAGCCCGGCCAGAGCGGACAGGACGATGCGGGTCGGAAGGCCGGCAACGGGACGGCCCGGCGAGGCAGGGCGGGGCATGAGGGTCACGATGACCTCATTGTGGTGGATGAAACGTTGCCATTCAATCGACTGCGACATTCTGGCCGGCTCTCCTGAGCAGCCTCTCTGGCTTCTCTCCCTGCCGAACACGGCGGGACCGTCCGCGGATGTGCCGGGCGGCACAGGGCTCCGGAGGATGCCAGGGATTTGGCATGAGCGTTGCCCGGAACACACACCCTTGCCTTCCTCCTGCCGTGACCGGCCGCCCTAAAGCGATCGACCGGCCCGCCGGACTTCACTCGCGGCGGTGCCTTTCCGTGGAGGACTCCCGTCGTGACGACCCGATCTTTCCCGCGCCGTTCCGCGCTGCCGCGCTTGGCCACGACGCTCGTGCTCGGCGCCACCCTCGCGACCGCCGCGCTCGTGCCGGCGCGCGCCAATCCGCTCGACAGCGGACCGCTCGCCGACTTCATCAACGTCTTCAAGACGCAGGCCATCCCCCGCGAGACGGTGGCCTATGCCGGCAAGGAGAAGCCCGGCACGATCGTGATCTCGACGAGCCAGCGCCGGCTCTACTACGTGCTCGGCGGCGGCGAGGCGATCCGCTACGGCGTCGGCGTCGGGCGCCGCGGCTTCTCGTGGTCGGGCACGAAGACGATCACGGGCAAGAAGGAATGGCCGGCTTGGCGCCCGCCGTCGCAGATGCTCGCCCGTCGCCCGGACCTGCCGCGCTACATGGCCGGCGGCCAGGACAACCCGCTGGGTGCGCGGGCGATGTATCTCGGCTCGTCGCTCTACCGCATCCACGGTTCCAACGAGCCCGAGACGATGGGCGCGGCGGTCTCGTCCGGCTGCATCCGCATGACCAACAAGGACGTGGTCGATCTCTACGACCGGGTGCGGGTCGGGACGAAGGTGATCGTGAAGGATTGACGAAGACGCGCCCTCCGCCCGGATCGGGGGGAGGGCGCTCGGTTCCATCACTCGGGGTATCGGTCTCTGCCCGGCCTCACCGCGGATCGGGCGGGCCCTCGCCCTTGCCGACGAAAGGGATGCCCTCGATCGGACATTCCTCGGTGCCGACGCTCGAGCGGGTGATGGCGCGCACTGCATCGCGGGTGCCGTCGGGGTCCTCGATCCAGCGGCGGTAGAAGTCGTAGGGGCATTCCGACATCCCGTGCCGGTTCTCCTTCGAGTTGATCATGCCCGTGTAGCCGCGGTGCAAAAGCTTGAAGAGGTGGTTCTCCGACTGACCATGGGCACGGAAGTCGCGGATCAGGAATTTCGAGAGTGCGGCGTACTGGATGCCCATCTCCTCCTCGCCGCACTCGCCGAGCGTGCGGCCGTCGAAGCCGATGATCGCCGAGTGGCCGAAGTAGCTGTAGACGCCGTCGAAGCCGGCGGCGTTGGCCACCGCGACATAGGTGTTGTTGGCGAACGCCATCGCCTTCGAGATCAGCACCTGCTGTTCTTTCGCCGGGTACATGTAGCCCTGGCAGCGGATGATCAGCTCGGCGCCGCGCATGGCGCAGTCGCGCCAAATCTCGGGATAGTTGCCGTCGTCGCAGATGATGAGGCTGATCTTCAGCCCCTTCGGGCCGTCCGAGACGTAGGTGCGGTCGCCCGGATACCAGCCCTCGATCGGGGTCCAGGGCATGATCTTGCGGTACTTCTGCACGATCTCGCCCTGGTCGTTCATCAGGATGAGCGTGTTGTAGGGGGCCTTGCGCGGATGCTCCTCATGGCGCTCGCCGGTGAGCGAGAACACGCCCCAGACCCCTGCCTTGCGGCAGGCCTCGGCGAAGATCTCCGTCTCGGCACCGGGGACGGACGAGGCGGTCTCGTACATCTCGGCCGCGTCGTACATGATGCCGTGGGTCGAGTATTCGGGGAAGATCACGAGGTCGAGGCCCGGCAGGCCGGCCTTCATCCCGAGGATCATGTCGCCGATCTTCTTGGCGTTCTCGATGACCTCGCCCTTGGTGTGCAGTCGCGGCATCTTGTAGTTCACGACAGCGACGCCGACGCTGTCCTGGCTCGATGAGATATCGCCGTGCATCATGGCGGCATGTCCTCCGGTTTTGTGCGAGGGGAGGGGCCCGCCGCGCGAGCCCCCGGTTTCGTCTCGGAATGCGGACTACCCCGGCGCGAGGCCGAAGAGGGTTCCGAGCGGCACGACGAGGGTGAAGCCGCCGTAGAAGCCGTCCTTGGCGCGCCGCGGCGTGTAGGGGTTCCAGAACGTGTTCGGGTTGACCACGTACTGCACCACCGGCTCGAGGATCACGCCCGCGCCGACATCGAAATGCGCGTTGGCCTCGAACACGAACTTGTCGCGCGAATACGGTGCGCCCGAGCCGCCCGAGATGAAGTTCGCATCCGCCAGGAACTGCGTGTAGTTCTCAGACAGACGCTGCCAGTTCATCTTCAGGCCATAGGTGTCGTTCGGCCGGCTCTGGTCGGGCGCCTGCAAGAGCACGCCGAAGAACGAGTTGAAGCGGATCGGCACCGTCGGATCGAAGGCGTAGCCCGTGCCGGTGTAGAGCGAGATCGCCGTCGGGTGCGGGTTGGCGACCAGGCCGCCATCGGCGCGCCAGACCGTCTGCGTGCCGGTCAGAACGATGCCCGAGGTGCCCGTCTTCTGCAGCGCCGGGGTGCCGGGGTTGAGCCCGCGCGAGGTGCCCAGCACCGTCTTGAAGTTGTCGTCGTGGTCGGCCGTGTTGACGAAGCCGGTGAGCGAGGCGCGGCCCGGATAGGCGGTCATGGTGTAGTCGGTCTTGTAGCCGATCTCGGTCATCACGAGCGCGCCCGCGAGCCGCTCGTAGCCCCAGTCGTAGCCCGACAGCGCGTTGGTGCCGGGGTTCACCGAGAAGGCGCCGGCCTGGATGTAGGTCGAGGGTGAGAGCTGGTAGGCGGCGTTGGCGCCCCAGACGGCGTAGAGCGGCGAGGTGAAGCCGGCGTTGATGTAGAACAGGTCCTGGAAGCAGGAGTTGATCGAGTTGCACGGCGGCAGGCCGTAGTAGCGGTCCGGGTGGGTGCGGCCGAACTCGACGACGAGGCGGTCGTCGAGGAGCTTCTGCTGATAGGTGAGCAGCGAAAGGCGGTTGGAGTTGGGGTTGAAGGGCGGCTGGTAGCCGAGCGTGGTGTCGCCGATATCGGCGGCCATGTTGAGGTTGCGGACGTTGCCGAAGAAGGTCTGGGTGAACTTGATGGCGCCCCCGGCGATGCCGGCCAGCCGCTGCATGTCGGCGGTCATGGAGAGGACGAAGTAGGTGGAATTGGACTGCTCGCCGGTGCGCAGGCCGGCCGAGGGGTTGGCTTGGTAGAAGTTGTAGACGTTGACGTCGAAGGTGAGCCCGCGCTCGGCCATGTGGGTGGCCCAGGGGGCGAGCGGCCCGACGCGGACGGGGTCGCTGGGTTTGGCGGCGATGTTGGGATCGGTGCGCGGCTGGGTCTGATCGTTGAACTCGCCCACCGGTGAGGGCTGCTGCGCCAGGGCGGCGGGCGCCGCCGCGAGGCTCGTAACCAACCCTGCCGCCAGCAGCGCGCCGGCCGTTCCCCTTCCGGCGCCCCCGCGGCGCCCCGGCCTTCCGGCCCGATCTGCATGTTTCGTACTTTTTCTCATCATCAGTCCCCAACCCGTCCTCTGCGCCGGCCTCCCCACGGGGTTCGTCCCGCTTGTCGTGTCTTCAGCCGGCGGCTCCCTCACGGAGCGGATGTTCCGTCGATGTTTCCTCCCAGGGTGACGCGGCGGGCGCGCGGAGCGTCCGCCGCCGAAGGCGGTCTTCGGATCAGTGGCTGATCATCCAGGGCCGCGCGTTCGGGAAGCTCTTGGCCGCAGCTGGTGCGGCCGCCGCCTTCTTCGGCGAGCAGCAGCCGCAGCCGGCTCCGTGGCTGCGCGAGCGTCGCGGCTCGTGGCGGCTGCGCTCGTTGGTGGCGTGAGCGGCCTTCAGCCCCGGATCCATGCCGGAAATCCGCGGGGCGGTGAGGAAGGCGCGCTGGCATTCCCCGCCGCAATCCGGACAGTCATGCGGGTCCTTGAACTGCGCCATCGGGCGCAGAACGGTGAAGGGGCCGCAGCTCTCGCAGGCGTAATCGTAGACCGGCATTTCAAGCGCTCTCAGGCAAAGTGTGTGCGGTTTGCCGCCCGGAGAGCGCGGCAAACCAGTAAAGTTACAGATCCGGCGAGAGCGGCATCTGGATCGAGCCGTCCAGGAACTTCGTCGGCCCGGCTTCGGACGGGTTGATGTCGAAGTCGAAGATGCCGGTCGGAATCCAGAGCGTGGCGCAGGCGTTCGGAATATCGACGACGCCGGAGATATGGCCCTGGACCGGGGCGGTGCCGAGGATCGAGTAGGCCTGCGCGCCCGAGTAACCGAACTTCTTCAGGTACTCGATCGCGTTGAGGCAGGCCTGCCGATAGGCGACCGTCACGTCGAGGTAGTGCTGCTTGCCGTACTCGTCGACGGAGACGCCCTCGAAGATCAGGTGATCGTCGTATTTTGGGGTGATCGGCGACGGCTTGAAGATCGGGTTCTTGATCCCGTACTTGGCCATGCCGTCCTTGATCAGGCTGACCTTGAGGTGGACCCAGCCCGCCATCTCGATGGCGCCGCAGAAGGTGATCTCGCCGTCGCCCTGGCTGAAATGCAGGTCGCCCATCGAGAGACCGGCGCCCGGCACGTAGACGGGGAAGTAGATCTTCGAGCCGCGCGACAGATCCTTGATGTCGCAATTGCCGCCGTGCTCGCGTCCCGGCACCGTGCGGGCCCCGGTCGCCGCCGCCGCCTCCTTCGCCTCGCCCTTCAGGCGGCCCATATGCGCGGTCGGCCCGAAGGGGAGGGTGGCCAGCGCCGGCACCCGGCTCGGATTGGTGTCGTAGAGTGCCTTTTCGCGGGTGTTCCAGGTCTCCAGCATCTTCGGATCGGGCAGGCAGCCGATCAGGCCGGGATGGATCAGGCCGGGGAAGCGCACGCCGGGCACGTGGCGCGACTTGGTGAACATGCCCTCAAAATCCCAGATCGACTTCTGCGCCTGGGGGAAGTGTTCGTCGAGGAAGCCGCCGCCGTTGTTCTTCGAGAAGAAGCCGTTGAAGCCCCACTGGCTCTCGGGCTTGGCGCCGATATCGAGCAGATCGACCACGAGCAGGTCGCCGGGCTCGGCGCCCTCGACGCCGATCGGGCCGGAGAGGAAGTGCACGATCGACAGGTCGATGTCGCGCACGTCGTCGGCGGAATCGTTGTTCTTGATGAAGCCGCCGGTCCAATCGTAGGTCTCGACGATGAAGTCGTCGCCGGGTTTCACCATCGCGACCATCGGAATGTCCGGGTGCCAGCGGTTGTGCACCATGTCGTTGTCGTAGGCCGATTGCGTGAGATCGACCTTGATCAGGGTCTCGGGCATTTCCTTCGCCGCTCCTCTCTTGTTCGAAATTTGGGCAGCCGTTCCCGTTGCGTGTCCGGGGCTGGTCCGGCCGCTTTCGTGGGTGTCGTGAACTCCGCGTTTCCCGGCGCGCTCTCCTCCCGCCGAGTGGAGGGGAGCGCGTGGCTCAGACCGACAGGAACCGGGCGACCTGCGCCTCGTCGATGTCGGCGCGCAAGCTCTCGTGGACGATCGAGCCGTTCTCGATCACGAGAACCCGATCGGCCACGTCCATGGCAAAGCTTAAGACCTGCTCCGAGACGACGATCGACAGACCGCGCTCGTCGCGAATCTTCTTCAGCGTACGCCCCATTTCGCGAATAATCGAGGGTTGAATGCCCTCGGTCGGCTCGTCGAGAAGCAGAACCTTCGGGTTGCTGGCGAGCGCCCTCGCGATGGCGAGCTGCTGCTGCTGGCCGCCGGAGAGGTTGCCGCCGCGCCGGCCCTTCATCTCCAGCAGCACCGGGAACATCGTGTAGAGATCCTGCGGCACCTTGCGCGAGCCGGTGACGGTGAGGCCCGTCTCGATGTTCTCCTGCACCGTCATGGTGGAGAAGATCATCCGGCCTTGCGGCACGTAGGCCAGCCCCTTGGCCACGCGGGTGTGGCTCTTCAGGGCGGTGACGTCGGTGCCGTCCACGGTGATCGAGCCCGACTTCGTCGGCACGATGCCCATCAGCGTCTTCATGAGCGTCGACTTGCCCATGCCGTTGCGGCCCATCACGGCGACGATCTCGCCGGGCGCCACGTCGAGGTCGATGCCGTGCAGCACCTCGCTCTGGCCGTAGGCCGCGTGGAGGTCGGAGATCGCGAGCATCGGCTGCGTGCCGGTCATGACCGGCGGCACGATGGGAGCGGGGGAGGCGGCTTTCTGGAGCATGATCGATACGCCTTCAGTGGCCCAGATAGACTTCGATGACCTTCGGGTCGTTCTTGACCCGCTCCATCGATCCTTCGGAGAGAACCTTGCCCTGGTGGAGCACGGTGACGCGGTGGGCGATGTCCTCGACGAACTTCATGTCGTGCTCGATCACGAGCACCGAGCGGCCCTTGATGATCTGGTTCAGGAGCTCGGCGGTCTTGATGCGCTCGCCGACGCTCATGCCGGCGACCGGCTCGTCGAGCATCAAGAGTTCCGGATCCTGGATCAGCAGCATGCCGATCTCCAGCCACTGCTTCTGGCCGTGACTCAGGAACTCGGCCCGCTCGTCGAGCTGGTCCTTCAGGAAGATCGTCTGGGCGATCTCATGGATGCGGTCGCGCACCTCGGCGTCGCGCTTGAAGGTGAGCGCCCCGAACACCGAGCGGCCGCGGGGGAACGAGATCTCCAGATTCTCGAACACTGTGAGATCGTCGTAGATCGAGGGCGTCTGGAACTTGCGGCCGACGCCGGCCTGGACGATCGCGCTCTCGGAGAGCTTGGTCAGTTCCTGGCCCTTGTACTTGATCGAGCCGGAGCTCGCCTTGGTCCGCCCGCAGATCAGGTCGAGCACCGTGGTCTTGCCGGCGCCGTTGGGGCCGATGATGACCCGGATCTCGTCCGGATCGACATAGAACGAGACGTCGTTGACCGCCTTGAACCCGTCGAAGGAGACGGTGAGCGCCTCGACCGCCAGCAGGAAGTCCTTTTCGTCGGCAGGCGTGCCGATCGGGAGGGATGAGGGGAGGATGGCCGCGTTCATGGATGTCTCCTCACTCGGCCGGGGTGCCGTGGGGCAGGGCGGGGCTGGCGACGGGGGCCAGGCCCTTGGTCGTCCCCTTGGCCTTGCGGAACAGGCGGGGTTCAATGTGCTCGCGCCAGATGCCGGCGAGACCGTTGGGGAAGATCAGCACCACGGCGATGAACAGGCCGCCGAGGCCGAACAGCCAGAGGTCGGGGAAGGACTCGGAGAACGAGGTCTTGGCCCAGTTGACCAGCAGCGTCCCCCAGACCGCACCGAAGAGCGAGAGGCGCCCGCCGACGGCGGCGTAGATCACCATCTCGATCGAGGGCACGATGCCGACGAAGGAGGGCGACATGAACCCGACCTGCAGGGTGAACATCGCCCCGCCGATCGCCGCGAAGGCCGCGGCGAGGCAGAAGGCGAACACCTTGAAGCCCGCCACCGAGTAGCCCGAGAACCGGACCCGGTCCTCCTTCTCGCGCATGGCGACCAGGATGCGCCCGAGCTTCGACTTCTTCACGTACTGCGCCATCAGGATGCAGCCGATGAGAAGCCCGCCGTTGACGAAGTAGAGGATGAACTTCGCGTGGTCGGTGCGGATGTCCCAGCCGTGGAGGGTGCGCAGGTCGGTGATGCCGTTGATGCCGCCGGTATAGCCCTGCTGGCCGACGATCAGGATCGTCAGGATGGCGGCGATCGCCTGGGTGATGATGGCGAAGTAGGTGCCGCCGACGCGGCGCTTGAACATCGCCACCGAGATGATGAAGGCGAAGGCCACCGGCACCGCGACGACGAGGAGAAGCGTCAGCGGCAGGCTCTGGAACGGGTGCCAGAACCAGGGGAGTGCCGTGATCTGGTTCCAGTCCATGAAGTCGGGAATGCCCGGCGTCGACTGGATCTTCGTGTTCTCGACGCTGGACGCCTCCAGCTTCAAGTACATCGCCATGCAGTAGCCGCCCAGCCCGAAGAACACGCCCTGGCCCAGCGAGAGGATGCCGGCATAGCCCCAGCAGATGACGAGGCCGAGCGCGACGAAGGCGTAGGTGAGATACTTGCCGACCAGGTTGAGGCGAAAGCCGTCGAGCATCAGCGGCAGGACGATCAGGATCACGCCGGCCAGCAGCGCGAGGCTGACCCACTCGACCGGCTTCATGAAGGGGTTGTCGTTGACGGTGACCGCCTTCGACAGGGACTGCATCGGACTTGTCTTCTGGCTCGTCATCGGGGCGCGCTCCTCAGCGACGGACCTTGAGGGTGAACAGGCCCTGCGGCCGCAGCATCAGGATCGCCACCACCGCGAGCAGGGTGAGCACCTTGGCCATCGAGCCGGAGAGGAAGAATTCGAGGGTCGACTGGGTCTGCGAGATCGAGAAGGCCGAGGCGATGGTGCCGAGCAGGCTCGCCGCGCCCCCAAAAACCACGATCAGGAAGGTGTCGACGATGTAGAGCTGGCCCGAGGTCGGTCCGGTGGAGCCGATCATGGTGAAGGCCGAGCCGGCGATGCCGGCGATGCCGCAGCCGAGGCCGAAGGTGGTGCGGTCGACCTTCTCGGTATCGATGCCGACCGCGCCCGCCATCGGGCGGTTGCTCATCACGGCGCGGATCTGCGCGCCGAAGCGCGAGCGGTACATCAGCACCGCGACGCCCACGGTGATGACGGCGGTGACCGCGATCACGAACAGGCCGTTGATCTGCACCTCGATCGAGTCGGTGACGGGGATCGAGCCCATCATCCACGAGGGCAGTTCGACGCCGACCTCGCGCGGGCCGAAGATGGTGCGGTAGGCCTGCTGCAGGATCAGCGAGAGGCCCCAGGTAGCGAGCAGCGTGTCGAGCGGGCGCCTGTAGAGGTGGCGGATCAGCGCCCATTCCACCAGCATCCCCATCGCCCCGGAGGCCAGGAACGCCAACGCCATGGCGACGAAAAAGTAGGCGCCGAAGAGCGAGGGCAGATAGGTCTGGAAGAAACTCGAGCAGAGATAGGTGACGTAGGCGCCCAGGATCATGAACTCGCCGTGGGCCATGTTGATGACGCCCATCTGGCCGAAGATGATCGCCAGTCCCAGCGCCATCAGGACGTAGACGGAAAACAGGATCAGACCGGCAAAGCCCTGCATCACGAAGATCGAGCTGAGGTCTGCGAGCGAATAGTCGCCGAACATGGTGGTGGTCCCCGGCGGAATTGTCTGGGAGGGCGCAGCAAGTGTCGGGCCACGCCCGTCTTTCGCGGGCATCCCCTCCCGCGAGGGGAGGGGACCGGAGCGTCCGCGACTACTGGTAGCCCTTCGGGAAGGGGTTCGGCTCGATCAGCTCGGGGCTCTCGTAGACCACCTCGAACTGACCGGTCGGGAGGGCCTTGGCGACGCGGGTCTTCGACCAGAGGTGATGGTTCGGGTGGATCTTCACGTAGCCTTCCGGCGCCTCCTTGAACTCGATCTCGGCGGACGCCGCGGCGACCTTGTCGACATCGAAGGAGCCGGCCTTCTCGACCGCCATCTTCCACAGGAACGGCCCGAGATAGGCGGCCTGGGTCACGTCGCCGATCACGGTCTTGTCGCCCCACATCTTCTTGAAGGCGGCGACGAACTTCTCGTTGTTCGGGTTCTTCAGCGACTGGAAGTACTTCATGCAGGAATAGGCGCCGGCGATGTTGTCGCCGCCGATGCCGTCGATCTCGTCCTCGGTGACCGAGATCGTCAGCAGGGTCTGCTTCGAGAGGTCGATGCCGGCCGCCTTGAGCTGCTTGTAGAAGGCGACGTTCGAGCCGCCGACCACGTCGGCGAAGATCACGTCCGGCTTCTTCAGCTTGATCTTGTTGATGACCGAGTTGAACTGGGTGTGGCCGAGCGGGAAGTATTCCTCGCCAGAGACGGTCCCCTTAAGCACGTTCTCGATGTGCTTGCGGGCGATCTTGTTCGAGGTGCGCGGCCAGATGTAATCCGAGCCGACCATGAAGAACGACTTCGCGCCCTTCTCCTTGGCCACCCAGTCGAGCGAGGCGAGGATCTGCTGTGTCGCCTCTTGGCCGGTGTAGATGACGTTCTTGGACTGCTCCAGGCCCTCGTAGAAGGTCGGGTAGTACAGCAGGCCGTTATACTGCTCGAAGACCGGCAGCGCCGCCTTGCGCGAGGCGGAGGTCCAGCAGCCCATCACCGCGGCGCAGTGATCGTTGACGAGGAGCTTCTTGGCCTTCTCGGCAAAGGTCGGCCAGTCGGAGGCGCCGTCCTCTTGGATCACCTTGATCTTGCGGCCGAGCACGCCGCCCATCTCGTTGATCTGGGCGATGGCGAGCTTCTCGGCCTGGATCGAGCCGGTCTCGGAGATCGCCATGGTACCGGTCGCCGAGTGCAGGATGCCGACCGTGACTTCCGTGTCGGTCACCGCCAGCCCGGTCGTGTTGACGGCAGACGTCGGAGCGGCGGCGAACGCCCCTCGCGGCATCATCGCCAGGGCGGGAAGGCCCGCCAGGCCCATGAGAAGCTTGCGCCGCAGGGCCGATTCCAGGCCCTTCTCGCGATCCTTGCCCTTATCGTCCGCCATCGTGCCTGAACCCCTGATCTGGTGTCGGCGCGGCTCTGCCGGTCGGCGGCCGTGCTCGAACAGGAGAGGAGGCTAGGCTTGATGATGCGGCGCACCCATACGCTGTTTTGCGTATGTCCGCCGGGCAGCCCGGCTCGTAGCGTGACGCTCTCGATTCCGTGAGCATCGACGTTTAGGGATGTCTTGTGCCGCGCACTGAGAGACAGGGCCGGCACATCCGTTGCAAGCCGGTGATCCGCTCATCGTGAGGACGGCCCCCTGAGCGCCCGGTCCATCATCCCGATCCGTCGCGACTACAACCGCCTCGTCGCCGACGAGACGCTGGAAGACTACGCCCTGCGCTTCACCGCCAAGAAGGCGCGGCGCTGGTCTCCCTTCCGCATCGCGCAGACGGCGCTCGGCTCGCTGTCGTTCCTGGCGCTGGAGGCCATCGGCGGGACGCTGGTGCTCGCCACCGGCTTCACCAACACGTTTGCCGCCGTGCTCGTCGTCGGGCTCATCATCTTCGCCACCGCCGCGCCGATCACGATCTACGCCGCGCGCTACGGGGTCGATATCGATCTCCTGACCCGCGGGGCAGGCTTCGGCTATCTCGGCTCGACGATCACCTCGCTGGTCTATGCAGGCTTCACCTTCCTGTTCTTCGCCATCGAAGCCGCGATCATGGCGCTGGCGCTGCAGCTCTGCTTCGGCCTGCCGCTCTGGATCGGCTATATCGTCAGCGCGGGGGCGGTGATCCCGCTCGTGATCTACGGCATCCGTCTGATCAGTCGATTCCAGCTCTGGACGCAGCCGCTCTGGATCGGCCTCAACCTGCTGCCGCTCGTCTACATCTGGCTCTCGGGCCCGGTGCCGTTCGAAGCCTTCACCGGCTATCCCGGCCTGGAAGCCGCGAGCGCGGGCTTCGATCTGCGCCTGTTCGGACTCGCCTCCGGCATCCTGCTGGCGCTGCTGGCCCAGGTCGGCGAGCAGGTCGACTTCCTGCGCTTCATGCCGCCCCCCCGCGGCAAGGGCGACTGGCGCTGGTGGACCGGCGTGCTCTCGGCCGGCGCCGGCTGGATCGTGCCGGGGATGCTGAAGATCCTGCTCGGCGCCTTCCTCACGGTACTGGCCCTCGGCCACGGCGTCTCGCCGGAGCGTGCCGCCGAGCCGACGCAGATGTACGCCGTCGCCTTCGGCTACGTCTCGGGCTCGCCCGGCGTCGCGCTGGCGCTGACCGGCCTGTTCGTGGTGATCTCACAGCTCAAGATCAACGTGACCAACGCCTATGCCGGCTCGATCGCGTGGTCGAACTTCTTCTCGCGCCTCACCCACAGCCATCCGGGGCGGGTGGTCTGGCTCGTGTTCAACGTCGCCATCGCCCTGCTGCTGATGGAACTCGGCATCGACAAGACCATCGAGAGCACCCTGCCGCTCTATGCCTGCGTGGTCTCGGCCTGGGTCGGGGCGCTGGCCGCGGATCTGGCCGTCAACAAGCCGCTCGGGCTGTCGCCGCCGGGCATCGAGTTCAAGCGGGCGCATCTCTACGCCATCAACCCCGTCGGCACCGGGGCGATGGTGCTCTCGCTCGTCGCCGGCGGCCTGATCCATGCCGGCCTGTGCGGGCAAGCGCTCCAGCCCTTCGCGCCGATGCTGGCGCTCGCCACTGCCTTTGCCGCAGCGCCCGCCATCGCCTGGGCGACCGGGGGCAAGCGCTATCTCGCCCGCGAACCGCAGGCCGCCTGGGACCGGCCGGAAATCACCTGCCGTGTCTGCGAGCACCCGTTCGAGGCCGAGGACATGGCCCATTGCCCGGCCTATTCCGGGCCGATCTGCTCGCTCTGCTGCTCGCTGGACGCCCGCTGCGGCGATCTGTGCAAGCCGCACGGACGCCTGGAGAACCAAGCCCGCGAGACCCTTGCCCGCGTCCTGCCCGCCCGCACCGCCGCCTGGATCGGCGCGCCGCTCGGCCGCTACCTCGCCCTGATGCTGACGCTCGTCACGGTGATCGGGCTGATCCTGGCCATCGTCCATGCCAGCGCCGCCGCCGGGCATCCGGAGCATGCGGAGACGCTGCGGGCCGCGCTCACCAGCCTGTTCTTCATCCTGATCGTCATCCTCGGCGTGGTGGCGTGGCTGTTCGTGCTGGCGCAGGAGAGCCGCCGGGTGGCGCAGGAGGAGACCGCCCGCCAGACCGCCCTCTACGAGGCCGAGATCGCCGCCCACAAGGTCACTGATGCCAAGCTGCAGCAGGCGAAGGAAACCGCGGAGGCCGCCAACCTCGCCAAGAGCCGCTACGTCGTCGGCATCAGCCACGAATTGCGCACGCCGCTCAACGCCGTGCTCGGCTACGCGCAGTTGCTTGAGGGCGATCCAACGATTCCCGAGCCGCGCCGCAACGGCATCCGGGTGATCCGCCGCAGCGCCCAGCACCTCTCCGGCCTGATCGACGGCCTGCTCGACATCTCGCGGATGGAGGCCGGCCGGCTCCAGACCCATCGCAACGAGATCCGGCTCGCCGACTTCCTGACGCAGATCGTGGACATGGTGCGCCTGCAGGCGGAGGGCGCCGGCCTGAGCTTCCGCTTCACGCGGCCCGAGATCCTGCCGGCGGTGGTGGCGACCGACGAGAAGCGCCTGCGCCAGATTTTGCTCAACCTCCTCTCCAACGCCATCAAGTTCACGGCGAAGGGCGAGGTCGCGCTGGAGATGACCTATCGCGGTCAGGTCGCGGTCTTCACGATCCGCGACACCGGTCTCGGCATCCCCGAGGCCGATCTCGGCCGGATCTTCGAGCCGTTCGAGCGCGGCTCGATGCCCGCCGCCCGCGCGGCGCCAGGCACCGGACTCGGGCTCACCATCGCGGGTCTCTTGGCGCAGGTGATGGGCGGCGAGATCACCGTCGAGAGCCGGGTCGGGGAGGGCACCTGCTTCCGGGTGCGTCTGATGCTGGCCTCGGTGAACCGCCCGGCGCCCGCGGCGATGCCGGCCCCGGCGGCACTGGCCCGGCCCGCCTTGGCCGGGCCCGGCTGCACGGTCCTCGTCGCCGACGACGACCCGGCGCACCGCGCCCTGATGCGCGAGATCCTGGAACCCCTCGGCTTCGCGGTGGCCGAGGCGCCGGACGGCCCCGCCTGCCTCGCCCTGGCACGGGAATGCGAGCCGGTGTTGATCCTGCTCGACATCGCCATGCCGGGCATGACCGGCTGGGAGGTGGCGCGGACGTTGCGTGAGACCGGCTTCACCGCCCGGATCGCGATAATGTCGGCCAACGTCCACGAGATCAGTCCGACTCGCGGGGCGGACGCGCCGCACGACGACATCATCGCCAAGCCGTTCGACATGCAGGATCTTTTGGAGAGGATCACGGGGCTTCTCGGCACCGCCCGCCCGCTGCCCGGCCTGGAAGCCCGCCCGATCGTGCGGCCCGACCGCCCGGCCGATGCCCCGGCGGGAGACACCCCGAACGGAGCGGCCGCGAGCGGCGCGACGGTGCCGGCGGAGCACATCGCCGCCTTGCTGCGCCTCGGCCGCATCGGCCACGTGCGCGGCATCGAGGCCAAGCTCACCGAACTGGAGAGCGACGCCGCCGTGCCGCCGGCCTTCGTCGCGCGGATGCGAGGATTGGTGGCGGCCTACGACATGCGCCGCTATGTCGGCGTGCTGGAGGGGCTCGCCCGCGATGCCTGAGACGCAGCGCGACATCGTCCTCGTCGTCGATGATTCCCCCGACACCCTCAGCTTCCTCACGGAGGCGATCGAGCGCTCGGGCGCCACCGTGCTGGTGGCGGTGGGCGGCGACCTCGCCCTCGACCTCGTCGAGGAGATCACCCCCGACATCATCCTGCTCGATGCGGTGATGCCGGGCATGGACGGGTTCGAGACCTGCCGCCGCCTCAAGGCCAAGGGCCGGCTCGCCCATGTCCCCGTCATCTTCATGACCGGCCTGTCCGAGACCGAGCACATCGTGAAGGGGTTGGAAGCGGGCGGGATCGACTACGTCACCAAGCCGATCGCCCCCGACGAGATCCTCGCTCGGATCCGCGTGCACCTGGCCAACGCCCGCTCGGCCCAGAGCGCGCGGGCCGCCCTCGACACCGCAGGGCGCACGCTGTTCGCCGTGGACGCCGCCGGTTCGGTCCTGTGGTGCACGCCGCAGGCCGCGCGGGTGCTGGCGGCGCTCGGCGGGCCCGAACCGTTGAGCTTGCCGCCGAGCGGGCGCGACTGGCTGCGCAAATGCCTCGCCGGCAGCACCACCGCGCCGCTGGCTCTCACCGATGCGGAGGGCCGCGCCCACGCGCTCAGCTTCATCGGCCGCACCGGCCCCGAGATCCTGCTGCGGCTGTCGGGCGATCCCACCGCTGCCGGCCTGGAACGCCTGCGCGCGCACCTGCCGATCACCGGCCGCGAGGCGGAGGTGCTGCTCTGGCTCTCCCGCGGCAAGTCGAGCCGCGACATCGGCGAGATCTTGGGTCTCAGCCCGCGCACGGTGACGAAACATCTGGAAGGGATCTACGCCAAGCTCGGCGTCGAGAACCGCACCGCGGCCTCGGCGGTCGCGGCGCGGCACCTGCGCGATCTGGATTGAACGCGTTCGCCGCCTGTCGCGCGATCATCGTTCCGCGAATTGAGCAAACGACTTGAGGCATCGCATGCAGGGGTGTACGGCGCAGGCGTCATGCTTTCGCTGCATTCCACGGGGAAGCAGGCCGCCGTCTCGTTCGGGCAGGGATCGTTCTGCAATCGTGCTGCGCCCGAGGCAGCGCACGGTGATCCGGCGCACCGCGCCAGGAAGGCCGCGCCTCGGACCGACCGGCCGGGCCTGCCATCCCGCGGGGCTGCGGCGGCCCGAATGAGCACCGCGTCAGAGATTTACGCGCCATCCGTTGAAGGGGTCATAACGCCGATGTTCCTTGCCAAGTCTTCCATGGCCAAGCCTTCCGCGCGCCCGCTGCGCGTGGCCGCGTTCCTCGCCATGGCGGGGCTGGGCGCCGGCCTGGGCGGGACCGCCTTCGCCCAGGCGAAGAAGCCGGCCGCCCCGACGCCGGCTCCCGCGCAGGCCCAGCCCGCGGCCCCCGCCCAGCAGCAGGCTCAGGGTGCCGGCCCGCAGCTCATCAACGTGAAGTCCGAACCGAGCCAGGCCGACTGGACCAAGGTCTGCGGCAAGGATCAGGGCTCGGGCACCGATGTCTGCTACACCACCCGCGACTTCGTGTCGGATTCCGGCCAGCCGGTTCTCGCGGTCGCGCTCTACGACATGAAGAACGCCGCCACGAAGCAGGAGGTGAAGGTCGTCCGCTTCCTGCTGCCGCTCGGCCTGATGCTTGCGCCCGGCATGCGCTTCGATGTCGACGGCAAGGAAGTGACCGGCGGCAAGTTCGCGGTCTGCTTCCCGAACGGCTGCTTCGCCGAGGCCGGCGGCGTCTCGAACGAGCTGCTCAACGGCTTCAAGAAGGGCACCACCCTCAACGTCCGGGTCCAGAACCAGACCCAGCGCGAGGTGGTGTTCGCGGTACCGCTCGCCGGCTTCGGCAAGGCCTTCGACGGTCCGGCCATCGACCCGAAGGTGCTGGAAGAGCAGCAGAAGAAGCTCCAGTCCGAGATGGAGAAGCGCAGCGAAGAGATGCGCAAGAAGCTGGAGCAGCAGGGCTCGGCCGGCGCCGCCCCGGCTCCCGCCGCTCCGGCCGCCAGCGCCGCGCCGAAGTAAGCCCTCCGCGCGAACCGTCTTCAGAAATGAGCCCCGCCGTGGTCGCCACGGCGGGGCTTTCCTTTTCAGGTGCGGAACGGGTTGCCGGTCCTTGCAACCATGGGCGTCACTCCGCGTTCAGCATGTCCGAGATCATCCGGTCGGCAACAGTCAACGGCCAAGTTGTCGTTAAGGATGTTTCGCCCGCCTGTCGGCGGGATTGCGTGAGCAACGGTGACGAAACGCACCGCGCAATCCCCCTGCACAAGGTTAGGGGTTATTTAACGGATCGAGGCGGCCACGAAGGAGCCGCGACGGAGTTCAGGCGATGAGCCAGCGCATCGAAGACATCAAGTTCATGGCGACGATGACCTTCGTCACCCTTTTCGGCACCTGCCTGACGGCGCTGGTCGGCTGACGCTCGTTCGATCCGGACGCTCCCCTTATGGCCCGGATCCGTTAAGAAGCCGCTTCCCTCTCTCCCCCCTCGCGGGATGTCGCCGGGACCCAGCCCGGCCGGAAGCGTGAACCTTGCGACACATCCACGTCATCGGCATCGGAACCGGCAATCCGGAGCACCTGACGATTCAGGGCATCCGCGCACTGCAGGCAACCGACGCCGTCTTCGCCCTCGACAAGGGGGAGGCCAAGGCCGGGCTTCTTAGCCTGCGCCGGCAGATCTGCGACCGCTATATCGAGGGCCGGCCCTACCGCTTCATCGAGGCGTCCGACCCCGAGCGCGACCGCCGGCCCGCGGATTACGGCGTGGCGGTGGATGATTGGCACGCCGCCCGTGCGGCCCTCTACGAGGGGCTGATCGTCGAGCATCTGCGCGAGGACGAGCGCGGCGCCTTCCTCGTCTGGGGTGACCCGTCCCTCTACGACAGCACCCTGCGCATCCTGGAGCGCGTGCTCGTCCGCGGGCGTGTCGGCTTCACCCACGACGTCATTCCCGGCATCACCTCCGTGCAGGCGCTCGCGGCCGCCCACCGCATCCCGCTCCACCGCATCGGCGAGCCGGTGCAGATCACCACCGGCCGCCGGCTACGCGACGGTTTGGGCGACGCACCCGGCGCCACCGTGGTGATGCTCGACGGCGACCCGCGTTTCGAGGGACTCGACCCGGATCTGACGATCCACTGGGGCGCCTATCTCGGCACGCCGGACGAGCTGCTCGTCGCCGGCCGGCTCGGCGACGTGGCTGAGGAGATCCGCCGGGTGCGCGCCGAGGCTCGTGCCCGTCACGGCTGGATCATGGACATCTATCTGCTGCTGAAACCGGCGGCCTGAGCCCGCGACCGGGCCGCTTTCGCACTGCGGCATCGTGTCGGGGCGAGGGAGCGTCTCCCACGGCCGACACCGCGCGGATCGGTTTTCTTCCGTCGTTTCCACGCGTGCCGACAAGAGCATTTCCGGCCGCCAATTCGTCCTGGCAGAGGCCTTGTTTTTCGTTCTGGCCGGGGCCTTGCTTCGCCGCTGCCGCGAGGGACACTTCGCGGGTCGACGAGAATCCGGACCATCCTTTGGGGGCGAGATATGGCGGCTGGCTCGCGGCGGGCCGTGCACAGTGTGGCTTGCGCTTCGATCGGGCTGGCAGCCGCCCTGATGGCGGCAGTCCTGGTGCCGGTTCACGATCGGTCGGCGGGTCCGCGCGCGGCCCTCGACCCGGCCGGCGCAGCACCCGCCCCACAGGCGCCCGCGCCGGAGGAGCGGCCGACCCGCATCGTCCTCGGGCCGGAGGGGCGCGACGTGCGCCTGTCGGGCGAGTTGACCGAAGGGGCCGCCGAACGTCTCACCCGGCTCCTCGACATCCATCGCGGGATCGAGCGCATCCATCTCACCAGCGAGGGCGGCTTGGTCGATGAGGGCGCGGCCATCGGTGCGCTGATCGCGGCACGCGGCCTCGTCACCTACGTGCCGGATTACTGCGTCTCCGCCTGCACCCTGGCCTTCGTGCGCGGACGTCAGCGGCTCGTCCGAGCGGATGCGCGGCTCGGCTTTCACGCGCCCTACGAAACCGATCCGGTCGGTGTCGAGATCGCGGTCGACAGCGCCCCCGAGCGCGCCGCCTATCTCGCCGCGGGCGTTCAGGCCGAGTTCGTCGATGCCGCCCTCGAGGTCCGCCCGGACGATCTGATGATTCCCGATACCGGCACCCTGGTGGAGGCCGGTGTCGCCACCAGCATTGTCGATGCCGATCGCTTCCCCGATTCCAGTCTCGACGACGGCGCCGACCCGGAGCGGGCCCGAGCCGTGGTGCTGCACGACGTGCCGCTGCTCGATGCGGTGGAGGCGGGCGCACCGGGAACGATCGCGCCGATCGCCGCGTGGTATCTCGACGGCTACCAGAGGGGACGCCCGGAAGGGGAGGCGGTGGACGGCGTCCGCCGCATGGCCGCCCAGGCCCTGGCGCGAAGCCTCGGCGAGGCCGATCCGGAAACGCTGGTCGAACTCGGCCGGATGATGTTTCAGGCGATGCATCGCTCGCAGCCGGGCAGGACACGCGTCTGCGCGGCGGCCAGGGAGGGGGCGGGGGCCGTACTGACCCGGCCGCGGCCCGACCGAACGCAGCTCGCCGCCGGCCGGACGATCCTGGCGCGCGCCCTCGGATTGCGGGCCGTTGATGAGACGGAGGCCCCTCGAGGCGTGCGCGGAGAGGATCGGGCCGGGCCCCTCGCGGCTGAGGCGGCATCGCCGGGGCCGATTCGAAGACGCGGCTGCACGGCCCTTCGTAAAGCCTTCGCCGCGGCCCTGTCCCGGCCGGTGCCTGAGGCGGCCAAAGCCCTGCGCCCGCTCCTGTTCCCCACAGCGCCGACACGGGCTCGCCCGGCGCTGGAAGCCTCCGCCCTGCCGCAATGATCGCTTGAGGCCCGCGCCCTCAGTGCATCTGCCGTTCTCCGGTGCCGCGAAGACGGCGGGCGAGTTCGTGACCGATCTCGACGGCCACCTCATCGACGAGGCGGGCCAGCGGCGGATTGCGCAAGCCGGCAACCAACCCCTTCATCGCGGCCGCATGGTCGGCGAGACGATTGGCCTGCCGCTGCGCTTGGTCCGTTTCCGAGCCGACGGAGCGGCGCTCCTCCGTCAAATCGAAGGCGAGCCCCTGCGTCGTGCGCGCGCCGGTGCCGGGATCACGGCGGCATCGCCCCATCAGGCGCAGCCAGCGCGCACCGCCGGGTCCTGCGCGCGTGCGGAACTCCGCCTCGAAGGGGCGGCCATCCTCTCCCGCCGCCCGCAAGACGCTCTCGAGGCGGACGGCGTCCTCAGCCTCCACCGTCGCCAGCGCCAGCGTCAGGGGCGCTCCCGCCGCGGCGTCCTCGGGAACCGCCAGCAGCCGCGCCAGAATCGGCGACAGGGCAAGCCGGTCGGAACCCGGATTGTGGGCCCAGGCGCCCAGGCAGGCGGAACTCGCGAAGGCGGAAGGAAGGTCAGGTTCGAAAGCCGTCATCTCGGAACTTGGCACGTCGTCTCCGGGCACGAACGGCTGCAACCGGCGGCTCGCCAGCAAGCCACGGCTTCACCCGAGCAGGGCGGCGCTTGCAGCAGAACCGGATCGCCGACGCAACCTCAGGTGACTTCCTGCGCCGCCCTGCCCTTAAGGTATGTTAATCCGCAGAGCCACGACGCGTAAAGAGCTCAGGTAGCATTAAAGGAAAAAACCAACCTCAGGTGAAAACTCTGCGCGAGTCGGGGACGCCCACCCTTTAACGGCCGGTTAACCATGATCGGCGAAATCCGGGATCTGGGCATCCCGGCATCACAGGACCGGACAGCCTGCAAAAAACCGAAAACGGTGGGGTGGCCGGCATGAAAGCGATCACGTTCGTCACGCAGAAGGGAGGCAGCGGCAAGAGCACGCTGTGCATCTCGCTCGCGGTCGCGGCGCAGGAAGCCGGACACGCCGTCTGCATCCTGGAAATGGACCGGCAGGCCACGATCACCGACTGGCTTGACCACCGCACCGCCGACGGCCCCGAGGTGGCGCAGATCGACGCCACGCAGATCGACCTCGTGATGGAGCGGCTCGCCGAATCCTCCTACGACTACGTGTTCATCGACACTCCCGGCGTCGATTCCAACGGCACGCTCTCGGCCATCCGTGCGGCCGATCTGTGCATCATTCCCTGCCGGCCGACCCCCGCCGATCTGCGCGCCTTCAAGCCGACGCTCGCCGCCGTCTACCGCCTCGAGAAGAAGTTCGCCTTCGTCCTGAATCAGACCCCGCCGCGCTCCTACCGCATCCGCGATGCCGCCGACGGGCTTGCGGTGCTCGGCATCCTGCCCGACGTCAACATCGTGGCCCGCAACGATCATCAGGACGCCATCGGCGTCGGCCAGGGCGTCACCGAGTTCAACCCGAAGGGTCAGGCCGCGGGCGAGATCCGCCGGCTGTGGAGCTGGATCGAGCGCCGCATGCAGGCGGCGGTGCAGCGGCCGGTCAAGGCCGCGGGCAAGGACGTGAGAAAGCATGTCAAGGCCGCCTAAGCTCGACCTCGCCTCGATCGTCGCCGCCGCCGGCCCGGCCGGCAGGCCGCGCAAGGCCGGCGCCCGATCGGCTGCGAAGGCCAACGCGCCGACGGGCGCGGAGGTCGTCCGCCTCGACCTCGCGCCCTCGGATCCGGCCCCGGCCCGCGCCGGGACGTTGAAGGAGCGCGCCAAGCAGATGTCGGTCTATCTGGAACCGCCGGTCTACGACCAGTTGCGGGATCTGGCTTACGCCGAGCGCACCAAGATGCACGCCCTGATGCTCGAAGCGCTCGATCTGCTGTTCAAGCAGCGCGGCGCCCGCTCGATCGAGCAGGTGCTGGGCGAGAACCCGCGCTGAGTCGCGCTCAGATCGGGCCTCGTGCAAGGCACGCTTAACGCCGCCTTCACGGCACGATGAACAAATGGGGTGCGGAGACATCCGCACCACGCCGGCCCGCCCCGATTGGGGATAGGACACGAGGCGCCGAGGGTTGCCCGCCCGCATTGCCGCTTCTCGGGTCGAGGCTTGTGCGCCGCTTCTGCCGAGTAAGGCAGGCCGCTCCACCGGAAAATACGGCAGTCTTTTTCACCGATTTCAGAACCGCTTGCGAGGCTTTGCTCGCGCGTCGTGTCCGCTTCTGCATTGGGTCGGCGCGCCGTTCAGCCTTCCTTTACCGCGTCTGGACGATCCTCTGGGGACGGCCGGACGTCTTCCGGCCGGAGTGAGGCGCGATCCCCTGAGACCCAGCTTTCCGCGGTCTCGCGGGAGCCTGTGGCGTAGGCGGGGAGCGGGCGGGCGACATGACCCATGTCATGCCACGGGATTGGGCACGGGGCGGGAAGACCCCGGAGGATCCGGCGCGAAATGCGCGGCCGGTCCTGCGGCCGGCCCTGCACTTGCTGGCGGTCTGCGCGGTCGCGCTGACGACCGCCAACTGCGCCAACAATCCGGCCAAGCTCGCGGGCGCCGCCTCCTCGTCGGGCAGCGAGATCGATCCGAAATACGGCGTGAAGGCAAGCCGCCGCCTCTACAACGAGGGCGACGTGATCCCGAAAGGCGGCGGACGCCGCTTCTCGGGCAAGCCCTACGTGGTGGCGGGCAAGACCTACGTGCCCCGCGAGGATGCCCGCGGCTACGTGCGCGAGGGCCTCGCTTCCTGGTACGGCAGCGCCTTCCACGGCCGCGTCACCGCCAACGGCGAGATCTTCGACCGCCACTCCATCGCCGCCGCGCATCCCACGCTGCCGCTGCCGAGCTATGTCCGGGTGACCAACCTCGACAACGGCAACTCGATGATCCTGCGCGTCAACGACCGCGGCCCCTACCATGCCGGCCGCCTGATGGACGTGTCCGAGGAGGCCGCCCGCGCCCTCGACTTCCACCGCCGGGGCACGGCGCGGGTACGGGTCGAGTATGCCGGGAAGGCCTCGGTCGCCGGCAGCGACGACCGCAAGCTGCTCGCGACCCTGCGCACGGACGGCCGGCCCGCCGCGATCGGGCGGGCACCGATCATGATGGCCGATCTCGGCCCCTCCGAGCCCGATGCCGCGCCCGAGCGGCTCGAACGCGCTTCCCGCGCACTCGCCTTCCGCCCGGTGGGCGAGCGCGACGACGACGCGCCGGAGACCGCGAGCCCCGCCACGCGCCCGAGCCGATCGGCGCCGGTCGTCCTGGCGAGCGCCGCCGTCGCCGTCCCGGCCGCCGTGCAGCCGACCGCCGCCCGCGCCGCGCCGTTCCGACCAAATCCGGCGCCAAGCCCGGTGGCGGTCGCCGCGGCCCCATCCACGCCCGCCAAGTCGACCGAGCCGCGCCGCATGGTGGCCGAAGCCGGCCGCTCCGCCCCACCGATGCACGGCCGAGCCAAGGACATGCCGGCCCCAGCCGCGCCAACGCGCCTGGCCGCCGCGCCCGCCAAGGGCCACTCCGCTCCGATCCGCACGGCGCAAGCGGTGCCGCTCAAGCCGGCCGCGATGAAGGCGGCGCCGGTTCAGCAGGTGGTCGCCAATAGCGCTCCCAAGGGTGCGATCAAGTCCGCCGGAAAAGCCACCGAGCCGGCTCCGCGTCTCGCGGCGATGCCCGCTCCCTCGAAGCAGGCGATCGCCAAGCTCGCCGGCGCCGCCCCGGCGCCGGGCGCCAAAGCCGCTCACCCTGCCGCCAAGGCGGCCACCAAGACGGCCGCCGCTCAAGCGCCCGGCCCATCCGGTGCCAAGCCGAAGCGCTCGCAGGTGGCGGCGGCGAACTGACGCCGCCTCCACCGAGCCGTCACCCGGACGGGGCGGTGGCTCAGCCCGATGCTCCGGGCTTTTGGCTCGGTCGTCTTCCTCAGAAGGCCGGCGGCCACCTTTCGGGATGATGCTCTAGCGGAGCGTTGCTCTACTCCGCCTTGGCGTTCACTTCGAGCTTGTCGAGCACCGCCGCCGGGGTCGGGGCCGTGCTGACATCGACCATGCCGACGCCCTCGCCGTTCTTCGCCTTGGCGCTGATCGAGAGGGTGCCGGGCTTGGCCACGAACTTGCCCATCGCCGCGCCGATCGCCTTGGCGGCGGCCGAGTTGCCGAGGATCACCGGCACGCCGATCACGCTCGCCGTGACGTATTCCTTGCGCAGCTCGTCGGGCTTGAGGCTCAGCACCTTGGCCTGGGCGTCGATGAAGCGCTCGAACAGGCCGCCATTCTCGAGCGTCAGGTCGAGCGCCTTGGCAGTGGCCGAGAGCATGGCGAAGCCCGACACCGCGGCATCCGGATCGAACACTTCAGGGCCGATGCCGCCGAGCGTGGCGTTGAGGTGGAGGCGGCCCATATCCTTGCCGGAGAGCGACAGCTCCTTGAAGCTGAATTCCCGGCTGTCCTCGTTCCAGGCGGTGTCGGCCGTGGCATCGAGGTCGAGGTCGCGGTAGCCGTAGAGGCCGAGGGAGCCGAGGCCGGGCACGCCCTCGACGGCGGAGGCCGGCAGGGTGAGGCCGGTCAGACTAAAGCGGGTCTGCGTCGGCACGCCGTCCTTCGGCGGCCCGAAGCTCATGCTGGCGCCGCGCAGGCCGATCCGGAGCGGCGGGAGCGGGACCAGCTTCGGCGCCTTGAGCGGATCGCCCGAAGCAACGGGCCCAGGCACCGTGCCGGCCTGGGCGAGATCGAGCCCGAGATCGGTCAGGGTCAGCGTGCCGATGACCGGCGTCAGGCGGCGCAGTTCCGCCTCCTGCAGGTCCGGTGCCGGGGCGGCCCCCTTCGGCAGGGTCTTGTCGGCGGCGGGCGGCACCTGGGAGAGGCGGCGCAGGGCGGCGATGGTCGGCTCCAGGGAGAAGCCGGTGAGCGTGAGGCGCCCGACCTTGCCCTGCGCCTCCTTGGCGCCGAAACCAATCTCGGCCAGCGTGATCCCGGCCCCGGCACCGCCCGCGTAGCTCATGCGGCCGACGCTGAAGGAGAGCGGATCCTCGCCCTTCACCTCCTTCACGGTCAGGTCCGTCGCCTCCAGGCTGCCCACGGAGACCGATTCGGCGAGATCCGCGAGCAGGCCGGCGGCGCGGGCGCGCTTGGCCCGGTCGTCCTCGGCGAGGGCGCCGTCGCCTAGAGCCTCGACGGCTCCGCGCCAGGTCGCCGGCGTCTGGCGTCCGGCGAGGTCGCGGCCGGTCAGGCGGGCGATTGACACCGTGGTGCCGCGCTCGTCGATGAAGGCGATGCTCTCGACGGAGAGCGCCGCGTAGAGGCGCTGGAACGGGCTGCCGGCATTTCCGGCCTCGCTGTAGAGGCGCGCCAGCGCGGTGAGATCGACCTCCTCGGCGCGGATCCGGCCGTAGCTGCCGCTGCCCGCCTGCGGCGCGCCCTCGACGGAGAGCGTCGCGCCGGCCGCGATCAACTCGCTGATGCGCCCGGCGCGAATCGTCCGCGCCGCCACCTCGCGATAGGTCACCACCTGCCGCTTCTCGCCGTCCCGACGCTCGACCCGCAATTCCGGCATGGTCAGGCTGCCGGCATCGAGGCGCTGGAGCCGGGCGGGCCAGGATTCCTTGGGATCTTGGCCGTCCTTGGCGTCGGCCTTGAGGATCGCGAGCAGATCGTCACGCGACAGGCGCGTGCCGCTCACCGTCACCTTCGGAGCCGTGACGAGCGTGTCGCCGAAGGCGAGGCTCACGTTGTCGAGGACGAGATCCTGGACTGCGGAGGCCGCTTCCTGCGCGATAGCCGGTGCCGATGGCACGGGCCCTGTCAGCAGCGCCACCGCGCAGGCCGAGGCGAGCAGTGCCCGCATGAGGACGGGACGGCGCGTCGATGACGTCATGGCTGGGTCGGATCGCAGGCTGGCGGGAGAGCGGGGATGGACCGTGAGGCGTTTATCCCTGCCGGTTTTCCACAGGCGTGGCAATTGCGGCCGCGCCACGCAGCGGACGCTTCGCCCGCGTTGTTCGAGCGCGCCGCCTCGGATCGTGGTCCCAAGGCATCGTCTGTTGCCGAAAGCCGGCAACCACCGTTCGGGACGATGCGCTAGATCGCGAAGGAGGTGCCGCAGCCGCAGGACGCCGTCGCCAGCGGGTTCTCGATCTTGAAGGACTGGCCGATCAGGTCGTTCACGAAATCGATGGTCGCGCCGCCCATATATTCGAGCGAGACCGGATCGACGAGCACGGTGGCGCCGTCGCGCTCGATCACGATGTCGTCGCCCTCGCGGGCGTGGGTGATGTCGAAGGCGTAGGAGAAGCCCGAGCAGCCGCCGCCGTTGACGCTGATGCGCAGCGACGAGCCGGGGGGCTCGGAGCCCATGATCTCGTTGATGCGCTTGGCGGCGCGGGCAGTGAGGATGATGTCGGCCATCGTGGTACGGCCCCGTTCGTAAACCGGTGTCATGAAGGGCGAGCGCCCGCGATTGCCGCGGGCGTCGCACCACACAAGATATGAGGCGCGAGGGCCGGCCGCAACGCGGCGAGGAAGGGGATCGACTGTGCAGGTGCGGCAGAACGGCGAGCGCTGGCGGGCGCCCTACGCCACCGATCCGGCGGCAACTCGCGGGCGTCTGATCCCCGAGGCGTTCTCGCCGACCCGCAGCGACTTCCAGCGCGACCGTGACCGGATCATCCACTCCACCGCCTTCCGGCGGCTCAAGCACAAGACCCAGGTCTTCGTGCATCACGAGGGCGACCATTACCGCACGCGGCTCACCCACAGCCTGGAGGTGAGCCAGATCGCCCGGGCGCTGGCCCGCGCGCTCGGCCTCGACGAGGATCTCGCCGAGGCGCTGGCGCTCAGCCACGACCTCGGCCACACCTGCTTCGGCCATACCGGCGAAGACGCGCTGCACGCCTGCATGGCCGCTTACGGCGGCTTCGACCACAACGCCCAGGCGCTGCGCATCGTCACCCGGCTGGAGCGGCGCTATGCCGGCTTCGACGGGCTCAACCTGACCTGGGAGACACTGGAGGGCCTGGTCAAGCACAACGGACCGCTCCTCGACGCCAGCGGCGCGCCGGTCCCGTGCTACGCCGAGAGCGGCATCCCGGCGGCGGTACTCGAATACAACGCAGTCAACGATCTCGAATTGTCGCGCTTCGCCGGTCCGGAGGCGCAAGGCGCCGCCCTCGCCGACGACATCGCCTACGATGCCCACGACCTCGACGACGGCTTGAGGGCCGGGCTGTTCGACCTCGCCGACCTCGCCACGGTCCCCTTCCTCAAAGGGCTGCTCGACGAGATCGACGCCCTGCATCCCGGCCTGGAGCCGTCGCGAAAGATCCACGAGCTGGCGCGGCGCGTCATCACCCGCTTCGTGGAGGACGTGATCCGCGAGAGCGAGGCGCGCCTCGCCAGGCTGGCGGCGGGCAGTGTCGGCGACATCCGCGCCGCGTCCGAGCCGGTGATCGCCTTCTCGCCGGCCATCGCCACGGCGGATGCCGACATCAAGCGGTTCCTGTTCGCACGGATGTACCGCCATCGCGAGGTGATGGCGGTGCGCGCCAAGGCCGCGACCATCGTCGGCGACCTGTTCGCGGCTTTTCTCGCCGATCCGGCGCGGATGCCCGAGGAATGGTCGGACGGGCTCAAGGGCGCGAGCGAGGCCCGCATCGCCCGGCGCATCGCCGACTACATCGCCGGCATGACCGACACCTACGCGGTGCTCGAACATGGCCGGCTGTTTCCGGTCACGCCCAACCTGCACTGGAGCCCGCCGAGCCGGGGCCTGCCGCTGACGGAGCCGTGACTCCCCGTCGGCGGCATCGAATGCCCGTCAGTCGCAGACGCAGTTCGAGCCGTAGCCGGTGTTGTAGAGCGGGGCGTAGCCGGTGGTGACCGGCGCGTAGCCATAGCTGTAGCCGTAGGCCGGCGCCGCGTAGCCGCCGTAACCGTAGCCGCCCGTCAGCGCGCCCCCGGCGAGACCCAGGCCCAGCCCGAGCCCGGCACCGGCCAGACCGATCCCGGCCCCCGCGAGGCCGACTCCGACACCTCGGCCGTAGCCGTATCCGCGGCCATAGACGCCGCGCGCGGCGTAGCCACGGTATCCGTAACCGCCCCGATCGCCGAAGCCGCGATGCGCGAAACCGTGACGGTCTCCTGCGAACCCGCCGCGATAGCCGCCGACGCGGCCGGCATGACCGAAGCGTGCGCCGTAGCCGTGATGGCCGTAGCCGGCATGGGAACGGCCGCCGACATAGCCGCCATGACCGCCGAAATCGCGGGCCTCGGCCGTTGCGGGAGCGAGGACAAGGGCGGAAAGAGCCGTGGCGGCGAGGGCGAAGGACTTCATGGGGTGGTCTCCGTAGGGGATCTCACCCTCGACAACGTCGCTATTCGCGCGGTGCGTGCAACGCTGCATTCTACCGAGAGGAAGCGTTGTCCCCGCGGGGACGAGGGCATGGGACCGGACGACCGTTTGCGGAGGACCGATTGAGCGCCGAACCCCGAGCCCCGCGCGAGACCCGCGCCGCCTATCCCCGCCTCGTGCCGCTGACGACGCGCTGGGGCGACAACGACGTCTACGGGCACGTCAACAATGTCGTCTACTACGCCTTCTTCGACACGGCGGTGAACGGGATCCTGGTCGAAGCGGGCGCCCTCGACATCGCCCGCTCGCCGGTCATCGGCCTCGTTGTGGAGACCGGCTGCCGCTACTTCGCCCCGGTCGCCTTCCCCGACCGCATCACTGCGGGCGTGCGGGTGGCCCATCTCGGCCGCACCAGCGTGCGCTACGAGATCGCGATCTTTCGCGAGGACGACGCGGAGGCGGCCGCGCAGGGGCATTTCGTCCATGTCTATGTCGATCGGGAGACCCGCCGGCCGGCGCCGCTGCCGGAGCGGCTTCGGGCGGTGCTGACGGAACTCGCGGCCGACACTGCCCCGGCGCCGTGACACTCCCGCCCGCCATTGCTATGCCGCCCCGACGCCGGCCGCCCGACGCGCGGGCCGGCCGGCACGCTGAAACGACGAACACCTGAGCCCCATGAACATCTTCGCCCTCTTCGAGACGCGCGTGCGCGAGGCGCTCGAATCGCTTACCCGCTCCGGCGGGCTGCCCGAGGGGCTCGATCTGTCGCGCGTGGTGGTCGAGCCTCCACGCGACCCGTCGCACGGCGATCTCGCCACCAACGCCGCCCTGGTGCTGGCCAAGGAGGCGAAGCAGAACCCGAAGGCGCTCGGCGAGGCGCTGGCCGAGGCGCTGCGCAGCGATCCGCGCATCGTCGAGGCGAGCGTGGCGGGGCCCGGCTTCATCAACCTGCGGCTCGCGCCGGAGGTGTTTCACGAGGTGATCCGGGCTGCGCTCCGCGAGGGCGAGGATTTCGGGCGCGGACACATGCCGGGCGGCCCGGTCAACATCGAGTACGTCTCGGCCAACCCGACCGGGCCGATGCATGTCGGCCATGGGCGCGGCGCGGTGTTCGGCGACGCGCTCGCCAACCTGCTCGCCGCCGCCGGCCGCCCGGTGACGCGCGAGTACTACATCAACGATGCCGGTGCGCAGGTCGACGTGCTCGCCCGCTCGGCCTTCCTGCGCTACCGTGAGGCGCTCGGCGAGACGATCACGATTCCGGAGGGCCTCTATCCCGGCGACTACCTGAAGCCGGTGGGCGAGAAGCTGGCGCAGACGCACGGCCGGGCGCTGCTCGACCGGCCCGAGCACGAGTGGCTGCTGCTGGTGCGGCGCTTCGCCATCGACGCGATGATGGACACGATCCGCGCGGATCTCGCGGCAATCGGCATCCGCCACGACGTGTTCTTTTCCGAAGCCACGCTCCAGGGCGGGAACGGCGACCAAGGGAGCAACCGGGTCGCGGAACTGCTCGAGGCGCTACGCGAAAAAGGCCTCGTCTACGAGGGGCGCCTGCCGCCGCCCAAGGGGCAGTTGCCCGAGGATTGGGAGGATCGGGAGCAGACCCTGTTCCGCTCGACCCAGTTCGGCGACGATGTCGACCGGCCGCTGCTGAAGTCCGACGGCTCCTACACCTACTTCGCCTCGGACATCGCCTATCACCGCGACAAGTGGCTGCGCGGCGCCAACGAGCTCATCGATGTGCTCGGGGCCGACCATGGCGGCTACGTCAAGCGCATGCAGGCGGCAGTGAAGGCGGTCAGCGACGGCGAAGCGCGGCTCGACGTCAAGCTGTGCCAGCTCGTGCGGCTTTTGCGCGCAGGCGAGCCGGTGAAGATGTCGAAGCGGGCCGGCGAGTTCGTGACCCTGCGCGACGTCATCGACGAGGTCGGGCGCGACGCGATCCGCTTCATGATGCTCTACCGCAAGAACGACGCGACGCTGGATTTCGACCTCGCCAAGGTCGTCGAGCAATCGAAGGACAACCCGGTCTTCTACGTGCAGTACGGCCACGCCCGCCGCTTCTCGGTGCTGCGCCAGGCCCGCGAGGCGCTGCCCGGCGAGGACTTTTCGCGCGAGGCGCTGCTGGCGGACGCGGACCTCTCGGTTCTCACCGATCCCGGCGAGATCGAGATGATGCGGCTTATTGCTCAGTATCCGCGGGTGCTCGAATCAGCGGCGGCGGCGCACGAACCTCACCGAATCGCGTTCTACCTCTATGAAACGGCCAGTTCGCTTCATAGTTTCTGGAACAAGGGCAAAGACTTGCCGCAATTACGGATTGTTAATCCAACCGACAGAAAGTCCAGCCGGGCCCGCTTGGCCCTCGTGGAGGCCTTGGGCGGCGTTCTTGCCTCCGGCCTCGCGGTTTTGGGCGTCTCCGCACCCGACGAGATGCGGTGACCGAGGACGGCTGTTGAGAGGATGAGGCCATGACGGGACACGCTTCGCGCGCGACGGTCGATTTCGACGCCTTCGAGCGTGAGCTGCGTCAGACGTCGCAGGAGGCGATCCGGGCGAAGGCGCCGCAGGGAGCCCCCAAGGGCGACCCGCTCGCCGAACTGGCCCGCATCGTCGGGCAGGACGATCCCTTCCGCGCCCTGCTGGAGGCGCGGGAGAAGAACGCGGCCCAGGACGCGCCGGCCCAACCGGCGCACCCCGCTCCGGCGCCACGCGCAGCCGAGACGGGCCGTCCGGCCCGGGTCGAGCCGACCTTCGTGGATGCGCACGCAGCACACGGGCAGATCCAGGCTCCGCCGCAGGGCTCGTCCCAGCACCCATCCCAGAGTCCGGCGGACGCCTTCGACCAGTATCTCGCCTCCGTCGAGCAGGGCATGTACGCCGAGGGCCCGGCCGATCCGGCCGCCTTTGCCCAGTCCGACGAGGGCTATCGCACGGGCCGGGCAGAGCGTCCGCGCGCCCGCAACCGCCTCGTGCAGGTCGGGGCGGGCCTCGCGGTGGTGGCTGTCTGCGTCGGCGGCGCCCTGGCCTGGCGCGGTACCCACGGCATCGGCGGCAGCAGCGGCCCGATCACCGTGCTCGCCGACAAGACGCCGCTGAAGGTGCAGCCGACGGCCACCGACGGCGTCGAGATTCCCGACCAGAACAAGCAGATCTACGACCGCAATGCCAAGGACGGTCAGATCAAGATCGTGAACCGCGAGGAGCAGCCCCTCGACGTCAACCAGGCCGCCCGCACCGCCGCTGCGCGCAGCGAAGGTGCGGAGCCGGGGCAGGGCGGGGCGACCCCCGGCCAGGGCAGCACGCCCTCCGACCAGTTGTTCGGGGAGCCGCGCCGGGTGCGCACCGTCTCGGTCAAGCCGGATATGCCGGTGCATCAGGCCGAGCAGGCTCAAGCCCAGGCGCCGGCCTCGCCGATCCCGACCATGACGATGCCCGATCCCTCCGGTGGCACCACGCCGGCGGCGGAGCCCCGCAAGCCCGCCGCGCTGCCCTCGCGCACCCTGGCCTCGAACCCGGCTCCGGCAGCGCCCGTCGCCGAGGCGCCTCCGGAGCCGCCGGCCGCGCCCGCCGCGCGCCCGAAGGCCGCGCAGCGCGTCGCCTCCGTCTCGCCCGAGACCACCGCCAGCACCGCCGAGCCGGCGCCCGCCGCCGCCTCGCTCACGGCGCCGGTCAGCGGCTACTCCGTGCAGCTCGGCGTGCGCGGCAGCGAGAGCGAGGCGCGAGCCGCCTTCCGTGAGATGCAGGGCAAGTACAGCCAGCTCGCCGGCAAGCCCGAGCTGATCCGGCAGGCCGAGGTCAACGGCAAGACCCTGTTCCGCGTCCGCGTCGGGCCGCTGGCCAAGACCGAGGCCGCGAGCCTGTGCAGCGCGCTCCAGGGCGCGGGCGGCCAGTGCTTCGTCGCCAAGAACTGAGGCGGGACCCCGCCGCATTCGCCGGCTCGACTTCGACCGTCCCATTCGATCCCTCATCCTGAGGTGTCCGCGTCAGCGGGCCTCGAAGGATCCTCCAGCCATTACTCGGGATCTGGAGGATCCTTCGAGGCCGCTTCGCGGCACCTCAGGATGAGGGCGTGAATGGGATCGAATCCATGCTCTGCCCTTGTGATGACTGCACGTCATCCTCTTCCGTCCTGCCCATCCGTGGAATGCCGGTCCCATGACCTCAGCCTCCCCGCCCCGCGCCGTCATCCTCGGCTGTTCCGGCACGGTGCTGACACCTGAGGAAACGGCCTTCTTCCGCGATCTGCGGCCGTGGGGCTTCATCCTGTTCAAGCGCAACATCGGCACGCCGGACGCGGTGCGCGCGCTGACGGCCGCGCTGCGCGACACGCTCGGCCGGGCGGATGCGCCGATCCTGATCGATCAGGAGGGCGGTCGGGTGCAGCGCATGGGCCCGCCGCACTGGCCGAAATACCCCGCCGGCGGACGCTTCGATGCCTTCGGGAAGGAGGGCGCGGACATCGCCCGGCTCGGCGCCCGGCTGATGGCCTACGATCTGGCGCAAGTCGGCATCAACGTCGATTGCGCGCCGATGCTCGACGTGCCCGTGGCGGGCTCGGACAACATCATCGGCGACCGGGCCTACGGCGACACGCCGGAGCGGGTGATCGAACTCGGCCGCGCGGTGGCCGAAGGATTGATGGCGGGCGGCGTGCTGCCGGTCATCAAGCACATTCCTGGTCACGGCCGGGCAACCTGCGACAGCCATCTCGACCTGCCGGTGGTCGAGGCCGACCGGGCGAGCCTGGGCGCGAGCGACTTCCGCCCGTTCCGGGCCCTCGCCGACCTGCCGCTCGCCATGAGCGCGCACGTGGTCTTCACCGCCCTCGACGCGGAGCGGCCCGCCACCCTGTCGGAGCGCGTCATCCGCGAGATCGTGCGCGGCGAGATCGGCTTCGACGGCCTGCTGATGACCGACGACCTGTCGATGCAGGCGCTCCGGGGGCCGTTCCGTGAGCGCGCCGAGGCGGCCTACCGCGCCGGCATCGACGTGGTTCTCCATTGCAACGGACGCATGGACGAGATGCGGGCAGTGGCCGAGGCGACCCCCGACCTGACGGGGGAGGGGGCACGCCGTGCCGACGCCGCACTCGCCCGTCTCGCCCCGTCGGTTGCCTTCGACATCGCCGAGGGCCGTGCCCGTTTCGAGGCCGCTTTCGACGCGATCGCATAACAGCGATCACGCCGCCTCTTTGTGGCCTCAAGCGCCGGCGGCTGCCTCCGCGGCCCTGGCTTTCGCTTCCCTCGACGCCTCGGCGGAGCCGAGGCCCGCTCCGCAGGGCGCTCTTCGCGCCCATAGGCCGGTGACGCGCCCAGTCACGAGGCGGAATGCGACAAAGAAGGGCAAGGCTTGCGCGGCCTTTGCCCGCCTGCGCGCCCCGCGCTGCTTGTGTTCGCGCCACTCGATCCCTAGGTTCGCCCCAATTCACGTGGAGGCGCCGCCGGAGTTCGTGCGGTGCAGGAGGTTGCCATGGGCAGCATGAGTGTCTGGCACTGGGTCATCGTTGCGGTCGTCGTCATGCTGCTGTTCGGCCGCGGCAAGGTGTCGGAGCTGATGGGCGACGTCGCCAAGGGCATCAAGGCCTTCAAGAAGGGCATGGCCGACGACGAGACCCAGCCGAGCACGACGACGGCCGTCCCGCCGGTGGGTCCGAACGATCCTGTCCGCACGCTTCCGCACCAGGGTGCGCCGGGCACCGCCCCGCAGTCGACGCATGTCCAGCCGCACGTTCCGGCAGGCGATCACAAGGCCGTCTGAACGACGGCACGCAACGGCTGAACGGTGGTCGGGCACGGTTGAAGATCGGCTCCGGGCAGGATAGCGCGGGCCGCGCGCCCGTCCTCATCAGGCGCGGCCCCGCGGGACGGACGACGCAATGCTGGACATGAGTTGGGGCGAGGTGATGCTGATCGGTGGCGTCGCCCTGATCGTCATCGGACCCAAGGATCTGCCGAAGGCCCTGCGGACCCTCGGCCAGATCACCACCAAGGTCCGGCGCATGGCCGGCGAGTTCCAGTCGCAGTTCAACGAAGCGATCCGCGAGGCGGAGCTGGAAGAGGTCCGCCGTGACGTCGAGGGCGTCAAGCGTACCGTCGATGCCGCGCGCCCAACCTTCAATCCCGTGGACACCATCCGCAACGAGATCCGCAGCGCGGTCGAGAGCCGTCCCGGCGCCGGCTCGAAGGACGCCGGGGTGAAGGATACCGGCAGCTTCGACGTGCCGCGGCCGACGCCCGAACAGCAGGCGGCGCAGATGCACGGCGCTTCGGCGTCTTCCGCCGCCGAGGCATCTCCCACCACCCCCGGCACCAAGACCGAGACAGGCCCGACTCCATGAGCGACGAGCGCGATGAGGCCGAGATCGAGGCCTCGCGGGCACCCCTTCTGGAGCACCTGATCGAACTGCGGTCGCGACTGATCAAGTCGCTGCTCGCGTTCATCGTGATGTTCTTCGGCTGCTTCTTCTTCTCGAAGCAGATCTACAACGTGCTCGTGCACCCCTACGTCTCGATCGTGGGGCCGCAGAACGCCGAGCTGATCGCGACCCACTTCCTCGAACAGGTCTTCACCAACATCAAGCTCAGCGTGTTCGGCGCGGGCTTCCTCGCCTTTCCGGTCATCGCCACGCAGGTCTACGCCTTCGTCGCGCCGGGCCTCTACCGCAACGAGCGGCAAGCCTTCCTGCCCTACCTCGTCGCCACGCCGGTCTTCTTCCTGCTCGGCGCGCTGGTCGTCTACTTCCTGGCGATGCCGCTGCTGATCCAGTTCTCGGTCTCGCTGCAGCAGATCGGGCAGCCCGGCGAGGCGACGATCCGGCTGCTGCCGAAGGTCGACGAGTATCTCTCGCTGATCATGACGCTGATCTTCGCCTTCGGGCTCGCGTTCCAGATGCCGGTCATCCTGACGCTTCTGGGACAGATCGGCGTAATCGACGCGGCCTTCCTGCGGGAGAAGCGGCGCTACGCCATCGTGCTCGTCTTCGTCGCCGCCGCGATCCTGACGCCGCCGGACGTGATCTCGCAGCTCTCGCTCGCGATCCCGATGCTGCTTCTCTACGAGGCCTCCGTGTTCTCGGTCGCCCGCATGGAGAAGATCCGCGCGGCCCGGCGCCGGGCGGCAGGGATCGAGGACTGAGAAATGATCGAGGGCTGATCCAGCGGTGTTCCTCACGCCGCCTCGCAGGCGCGAGCGGCTGAGGGGAATAGAAGAAAGGTTGCGCATCACCATCTTGTGCGCAACCTTGAAAGCGGGTCGCGCGGCCCCAGGATTCTCCGACCTCAACACGGAGAGATCCCATGTTTCGCACGATGCAGACCGCCGTCGCGGTCGCCGCCCTAATGACGCTGGCGGGCACGGCTCAGGCCGCGGACCTCCAGCGGGTGCGCGGCACGATCGAGAACAGCGACGCCGGCACCGTCACGATCAAGGCCACCGACGGCACGACGGAAACGGTGCAGCTCGGCGGCGCCAAGTTCGTCTGGGTGGTGAAGTCGAGCCTCGACCAGATCAAGGACGGCACCTTCATCGGCACCGCCACCAAGGGCGAGAACCCGATGACGGCGCTCGAAGTGGTGCTGTTTCCCGAATCCATGCGCGGCACGGCCGAGGGACATTACGGCTGGGACGCGATCCCCGACCACACGGCGGGCGGCGGCCCGGTGGTGAAGAGTTCCATGACCAACGGCACCGTGAAGGCCGCCGGCGGTGCGGGCGGCGCGCCCAAGGTCAAGAGTTCGATGACCAACGCCACCGTGGCCAGCAGCACCGCCAGTTCCGGAAATAGCGGCGAGCGCACGCTCACCGTGACCTACGACAAGGACGGCTCGAAGACGATCGTGGTGCCAGCCAAAGCGCCGATCGTCGCCTTCGAGCCCGCCGACAAGGCGATCCTGACGCCGGGCGGCAAGATCTTCGTGGTCGCGGCAAAGGATGGGGCTAAGCTCGAAGGCAAGCTCGTCGCGGTGGGCAAGGACGGCCTCACCCCGCCGATGTAGATGGCCTCACGACCGTCCCTGGCTCGCCGTCAGGGACGGCCAGAGCGGCCGCGCCGCCGCCGTGGCGGCGAGGCCGAGCCCGAGCAGCGAGACGACGGCAGCCAAAGCCGGCAACTCTGCATAGCCCGCGCCGAGCATCAGCGCCGTGCCGCCGAGCCACGCGCCCATCGCGTTGCCGAGGTTGAACGCGCCCTGGTTGAGGGTCGAGGCGAGGTTCGGCGCCTCGCTCGCTGCCTCCACCACCCAGACCTGGAGCGGCGAGACCAGGGCGAAGGCGAGTCCGCTCCACAGCACCAGCACCGCGAGCGCCAGCACGGGGAAGGGCGCGACCAGGGCGAAGGCGACGAGCACCGCGATCAGCCCGGCGAAGCTGCCGAGCACGGTGCGCATCAGGCTGCGGTCGGCGAGCCAGCCGCCGGCGAGGTTGCCGACGGTTAGCCCGAGGCCCGCCGCGAACAGCGCCCCCGTCACGCCGCCGGGCGTCAGATGCGTCACGGTGAGCAGGAACGGCGCGATGTAGGTGAAGACGGTGAAGAAGCTGACCGAGGCCAGGGTCGAGACCAGCATCGGCCGCAGCACCGGCCAGCGCCCGAGGGCCCGGAATTCCCGCGCGAGCCCGCCGCGCGTACCCGGCATCCCGCCCGGCAGGGCGAGCGCGATGGCCGCCCCCGCCGCGAGCCCGATGACGACCACCGCCCAGAAGGTCGAGCGCCAGCCGAACGCCTGGCCGAGCGCGGTGCCCAGCGGCACGCCGAGCACGTTGGCGAGCGTCAGGCCGGCGAACATCAGCGAGACCGCTTGCGTGCGCTTCTCCCGCGGCACGAGGTTGCGGGCGACGATGGCGCCGATGCCGAAGAAGGCGCCGTGCGCGAAGGCGGTGGCGACCCGCGCGGCCATCAGCCACTCGTAACTCGACGCCAGGGCGCAAGCGAGGTTGCCCAGCGTGAACACCGCCATCAGGGCGAGCAGGGCCGCCTTGCGCGGCAAGGGGGCGGTGGCCATCGCCACGATCGGCGCCCCGACCACCACGCCGAGTGCGTAGCCGGAGACGAGGTGGCCCGCCTGCGGGATGCTGACGCCGAAATCGCGCGCCACCTCGGGCAGAAGCCCCATGATGACGAACTCGGTCGTACCGATGCCGAAGGAGGCGACGGCCAGCGCGAGGATCGGCAGGGATACCATGCAGGATGCTCCGGGGCGGCGCGGTTGCTGCGCTGCAAGATGAGCGCCGCACCATGGTCATCCGCGGAATGCGCGACAGCCGCGTGACCGGGAGGCAGGTCTGCGCTCAGGTCAGGCCGTGCGGCGCGGGCCTCCGCCTCGGCAGCGCGCCTGAGCCGGTGATTGAGGCCAACCGGGAGCGTCGTTCGTGCTCGAAAAGATTTTCCCTGTGCCAGCGAGCGCAACGGCAGAACCATCCTCCGCATTACAAAAACAACGCAAAAACAATCCGTTGATTTGCCCCATCTTAGGTCTCTACATTTCAGAGCAACAACGCCCCAACAACACGCCTCAGATCATCGAATATCGAAGTTTCGAAGTGCTCCTGCCGGAGATTTCGGACATCGGTCCTTCGTGACTGCGGTCCTGCCTCGGATCTCTCGCAATGCCCGCACGGATCGTTGCCTTTTCCGGCAACACGCACCGCCCGTCCCGCACCCGCACCCTGGTCGAGGCGGTGGCTGCCGAATTGTCGCGCCAGCGGCCGATCGACCTCAAGGTCTACGATCTGGTCGATGCCGGCACCGGCATCGCGGTGGCGAGCCGCTCGGCCCTGCCGCTGCCGGCTGCGCGGATCGTCGAGGCGATCGAGACGGCCGACGCGCTGATCGTCGGCTCGCCGGTCTACAAGGGCAGCTATGCCGGGCTGTTCAAGCACCTGATCGACTTCGTCTCCCCCGAGGCACTGATCGGAAAGCCGGTGGTGCTGACCGCCACCGGCGGCGGCCCGCGCCACGCGCTGGTGGTCGAGCATTCCCTGCGCCCGCTCTTCGGCTTCTTCTCGGCGCAGACCGCGCCGACCGCCGTCTATGCCGGCGATACCGAGATCAGCGAGGGCCGCGTCGCCGATGCGGTCGTGCGGGCCCGCGTTGCCCAGGCCGCGGCCGAACTCGCCCGTCTCCTCGATGTCGCCCAGGGCGCCGGCCTATCCGCCGCGCCGCTGGCGACCGCCGCCGCCCGCTGAGGCCGCGATGCTCGACCGCCGCCACTTTCTCGCCGCCGGCCTCGCCGCGGCCGGCACCGCGCTCCCCCTCCGCCGCGCCGGCGCGAGCGAGCCGGGCGTGATCCGCATCGGCTACCAGAAGAACGGCATTCTGGCCGTTGCCCGCGAGCAGGCGGCGATCGAGGCCGCGCTGAAGCCGCAGGGCGTGGCGGTGCGCTGGGTCGAGTTCTCGTTCGGGCCGCCGCTCCTGGAGGCGCTGAACCTCGGCGCGATCGATTTCGGCCAGTCCGGCGACGCCCCGCCGATCTTCGCCCAGGCCGCGGGGGCCAACCTTGTCTACGCGGCGGCGCAGCCGAAGGGCGGCTCGGGTTCGGCGATCCTGCTGCCGAAGGGCTCCCCCATCGCCTCGCTCGCCGATCTCAAGGGCAAGCGCGTCGCCTTCGCCAAGGGATCGAGCGCGCACAACCTCATCGTCGCGGCGCTGGAGACAGCGGGCCTCACCTACCGCGACATCACTCCGGTCCTGCTGGCGCCGGCCGATGGCGCGGCGGCGTTCGCCGGGGGCACGATCGACGCCTGGACGGTGTGGGATCCCTACTTCGCCATCGCCGAGGAGGGGCAGGGCGCGCGCATCCTCGTGCAGGCCTCGGAGATCACCCCCACCAACAACTTCTTCCTGGCGAACCGCGCTTTCGCCGAAGAGCGGCCCGACGTGCTGAGGGCGGCCATCGCCGCGCTCGGCACGGTTGCGGTCTGGTGCGAGGGAAATCACCCGAGCGTGGCGGCGAGCCTGTCGAAGATCACCGGCGTGCCGCTCGCTGCCACGCGCCGCGCCGTGGACCGTATCCGCTTCGTCATCGCGCCGATGGATGCGGCGGTGATCGCCGAGCAGCAGCGGATCGCCGACCGTTTTCACGCCATCGGCGTGATCCCCCGCCCGGTGCGGGTGTCCGACATCGTCTGGGCGCCGACCGAAATCCCGACCAAGACCCAGAACAACGGGTGAGCCGAGCCATGGCCGATTCCGCCGCGATCCGATCGCTCCCCGGCCGCGCGCACCGCGCCGAGGCCGCCGCACCGCAACGCAAGCCCCTGCGCCTGCCGACGGCGAAGCTCCTGCCCTGGCTCCTGCCGACCCTCGTCATCGCCGGCTGGCAGGCAGCGGCCTCGCTCGGGCTCGTCTCGACCCGGTTCATGCCGGCGCCGCTCGACGTCGCCGCCGCCGGCTGGCGCCTCGCGCAGACCGGGGAACTCTGGGAGAACCTCTGGGTGAGCTTCGCCCGCGCGGCCGCCGGCTTCCTCATCGGCGGCGGCATCGGCCTGTTCTTCGGGCTCGCCAACGGGCTGTCGAACCTGTCCGAAAAGCTCACCGACACCACGCTGCAGATGGTGCGCAACGTGCCCCACCTGTCGCTGATCCCGCTCGTGATCCTGTGGTTCGGCATCGACGAGGGCGCCAAGCTGTTCCTCGTGGCGCTCGGCGTGTTCTTCCCCGTCTACGCCAACACCCTGCACGGCATCCGCTCGGTCGATCCGCAACTGATCGAGATGGGCCGGGTCTACGGCATGAACCGGCGCGAACTGTTCTGGCGCGTGGTGCTGCCGGGCGCGCTGCCCTCGATCTTCGTCGGCATCCGCTACGCGCTCGGCATCATGTGGCTGACGCTCATCGTCGCCGAGACGATCTCGGCCAATTCCGGCCTCGGCTACATGGCGATGCAGGCCCGCGAGTTCATGCTGGTCGACGTCGTGGTGCTGGCGATCCTGATCTACGCCGCGCTGGGCAAGCTCGCCGACAGCCTGACGCGGGCGCTGGAACGCACCTGCCTCGCCTGGAACCCGGCCTACCGCAACGCCTGATTTCTTGTCCCGCGAGTGACCCCCATGTCCGCTGCCCTGCGCGTCGAAGACGCATCCGCGAGAGACCGCGACGCCGGCCTCGCCATCACCCTGCGCGGCCTGTCGAAAAGCTTCGAGGGGGGCGCCCCCGTCATCCGCGGGCTCGACCTGCACATCCCCGCCGGCCAGTTCGTGGCCGTGGTCGGCCGCTCGGGCTGCGGCAAGAGCACCCTGCTGCGCCTGATCCTCGGCCTCGAGGAGCCGAGCGCCGGCCGCGTGACGATCAACGGCGATCGGTCGTCGAAAAGAATCATGTTCCAGGAGCCGCGGCTGCTGCCCTGGGCGCGGGTCGCCGACAACGTCGCGGTCGGGCTCGGGCGCGACACGCCCCGCGCCGAGCGGCGCAGACGGGCGCTCGCCGTCCTCGACGAGGTCGGGCTGGCGGAGAAGGCCGGCCACTGGCCCGCGACGCTGTCGGGCGGCCAGCGCCAGCGGGTGGCACTCGCCCGCGCGCTCGTCAGCCGCCCGGCCCTGCTGGCGCTGGACGAGCCGCTCGGCGCGCTCGACGCGCTCACCCGCATCGAGATGCAGGCGATGATCGAGCGCATCTGGCAGGACCAGGGCTTCACCGCGATCCTCGTCACCCACGATGTCGGCGAGGCGGTGGCCATGGCCGACCGGATCCTCGTGGTCGAGCAGGGCGCCGTCGCGCTCGACGTCGATGTCGACGTGCCGCGCCCGCGCCGCCGCGGCGACCCGGCGCTGGCCGAACTCGAAGGCCGCATCCTCGAGCGCCTCCTCGGCCATCACGCCTGAATTTCTGCATTTCTTCGGAGCGTATTTCCATGAGCGTACAGACCGACGGCAAGACCGACGTTCTCTGGTTCCTGCCCACTCACGGCGACGGCCGCTATCTCGGCGCCTCGGAAGGGGCCCGCGACGTCTCGCTGCCCTATCTGCGCCAGATCGCGCAGGCGGCGGACGACCTTGGCTATTACGGCGTGCTGCTGCCGACCGGCCGCTCCTGCGAGGATTCCTGGGTGGTGGCCTCGGCTCTGGCGCCCCTGACGCAGCGCCTGCGCTTCCTCGTCGCCGTGCGCCCCGGCCTGCAGGAGCCCTCCGTCGCCGCGCGCATGGCAGCGACGCTCGACCGGATCTCCGACGGGCGCCTCCTCATCAACGTCGTGACCGGGGGGGATCCGGTGGAGTTGAAGGGCGATGGCGTCTTCCTCGACCATGACGAGCGCTACCGCGTCACCGACGAGTTCCTGCACATCTGGCGCGGGCTGATGGCCGGCGAGACCGTGAACTTCGAGGGTCAGCACCTGCGCACCGAGAACGGCCGGGTGATCTTCCGACCCGTCCAGGCGCCCTATCCGCCGCTCTATTTCGGCGGCTCCTCGCCCGCCGGCATCGAGGTCGCGGCCGAGCATTGCGAGGTCTACCTCACCTGGGGCGAGCCCCCGGCCGGCGTCGCCGAGAAGATCGCCAAGGCGCGCGAGGCGGCGGAGAAAAAAGGCAAAAAATTCTCCTACGGCATCCGCCTGCACGTGATCGTGCGCGAGACCGAGGCCGAGGCCTGGGAGGCGGCCGACCGGCTGATCTCGCGGCTCGACGACGACACCATCGCCCAGGCCCAGGCCACCCTGAAGCGCCAGGATTCCGTGGGCCAGAGCCGGATGATGGCCCTGCACGGCGGCGACCGAAACAAACTCGTCGTCTCGCCCAACCTCTGGGCCGGCGTCGGCCTCGTGCGGGGCGGGGCGGGCACGGCTCTGGTCGGCTCGGCCGATCAGGTCGCCGACCGGATGAAGGAATACATCGATCTCGGCATCGATCGCTTCATCCTGTCCGGCTACCCGCATCTGGAGGAGGCCTACCGCTTCGCCGAACTGGTCTTCCCGAAGCTGCCGCTTCGCGCGACCACCGGCACCGCCCCGAGCACGGCGCGCAACAACGGCCCGTTCGGCGAGGTCATCGCCAACGACATCGTCCCGACCCGCCGCGTCGGCGCCCATTGAGCCAGAGGGACGTTCGATGCCTGCTCGCGCCCGCGCCTTCCTCGCACCCTCGCTGTTGCCCCGCCTGTGGCTGGCACTCGCCGCGCTGATCTTCGCCAGCCTGACGCTCGCCGCCCACGCGCAAGAAGGCCGACAGACGGAACGGGTTGTGCGGGTCGGCTACCAGAAATACGGCACGCTGGTCCTGCTCAAGGGCCGCGGCACCCTGGAACCGAAGCTGAAGGCGCTGGGCTACCGGGTGCTCTGGTCGGAATTTCCCTCCGGCCCGCCGCTGATGGAGGCCTTGAACGCGGGCGCCGTCGATTTCGGCTCGGCGGGCGAGACTCCGCCGATCTTCGCCCAGGCCGCGAGCGACGCGCTGACTTACGTCGCCCACGAGCCCGCCGCGCCGAAGGGCGAGGCGATCCTGGTCCCCAAGGCAAGCCCGATTCAGTCGGTGGCCGATCTGCGCGGCAAGAAGGTCGCGCTGAACAAGGGCTCGAACGTCCACTACCTGCTGGTGCGCGCCCTCGAGGCGGCGGGCCTGACGCTCGCCGACATCACCCCCGTCTACCTCGCGCCCGCCGATGCGCGAGCGGCGTTCGAGCGCGGCGCGGTCGATGCCTGGGTGATCTGGGACCCGTACTTCGCCGCGGCCGAAGCCGGCGGCAACGCCCGGGTGCTCGCCGACGGCACCGGCCTCGTGCCGAACCACCAGTTCTACCTCTCGTCCAAGAGCTTCGCGGCCGAGAACGGCGCGGCGCTCGACGCCATCGTCGCGGCGGTGGCCGAGGTCGAGGCCTGGGCGAAGGACAACACCGACGCGGTGGCCAAGGAGCTGAGTCCCTCGGTCGGCATCCCGGCGCCGATCCTCAGCGTCGCCCTTAAGCGCCAGACCTACGGCATCCGCCCGCTCGACGAGGCGGTGATACGGGAACAGCAGCGCATCGCCGACACCTTCCACTGGCTCAAGCTCGTGCCGAAGACCGTCGATATCGCCGGCGCCGTGCGCAAGCCGGGAAGCTGAGCGGGTGCTCCGCCCCCGATCTGTCCTCTCCCCCGCGGCGAGGAGTTGAAGGCACCCCATCCCTCATCCTGAACCACCCCCACCCCTGGTCTCTGCCTGCAAGGGGGAGGGGACATCGTCCGAGAGCCATCGAAAGCCCACCATGAACCGCCGGTCCGCCGCCCGCCTCGTCCTTGCTGGCCTTGCGCTCAGTTCCGCCTTCGGCCTCAGCCCGGCCGGTGCGGAAGAATCCACCCTGCGCATCGGTTATCAGCGCTCCTCCGCGCTGATCTCGCTCCTGCGCGAGGACGCGACCCTGGAAGCGGCCCTGAAGCCGCTCGGCGTCACCGTCTCCTGGCACGAATTCACCAGCGGCCTGCCGATCATGGAGGCACTCAACGTCGGGCGCATCGACGTCTCGGCGGATGTCGCCGACACGGTTCCGGTCTTCGCACAGGGAGCGGGCGCCAAGATCACCTACATCGCCCAGGAGGCGGCCTCACCGGAAGCGCAGGCGATCCTGGTACCGGGCGATTCCCCACTGAAGACCGTGGCGGATCTCAAGGGCCGCAAGGTCGCCGTGACCAAGGGCGCGGGCAGCCACTACCTGCTCCTCGCCGCGCTCAAGGCCGAGGGGCTGCCGTTCAAGAGCATCACTCCGGCCTATCTCACTCCGGCGGAC
The DNA here is from genome assembly GCF_021117295.1 of Methylorubrum sp. B1-46. Taxonomy (NCBI): domain Bacteria; kingdom Pseudomonadati; phylum Pseudomonadota; class Alphaproteobacteria; order Hyphomicrobiales; family Methylobacteriaceae; genus Methylorubrum; species Methylorubrum sp. B1-46. The sequence continues at coordinate 3,600,883 of NZ_CP088247.1, forward strand.
GGGCGCAGCGCGCTCGCCGGCGGCAGCGTCGATGCCTGGGTGGCCTGGGACCCGTTCCTTTCCGCCGCGCAGATCCAGGCCGGCGCCCGCATCCTGAGGGACGGCACCGGGCTCTCGGCCTACAAGCGCTACTATCTCGCCTCCGACGCCTACGCGGAAAAACGCGCCGACGTCCTGACCTTGCTGGTCGCCCGGCTGCGCGAGGCCGGGACTTGGGTGAAGGCCAATCCCGACGCGGCGGCCGCGCGGCTCGCCGCCCTATGGAAGATCGAGCCCGAGGTCGTGAAGCGGGCTAATGCCCGCCGCTCCTACCGGGTCGAGCCGGTGAGCCGCGCGGGGCTGTCCGAGCAACAGACCATCGCCGACGCCTTCCGTGCCGAGGGGCTGCTGCCGCGCGCCGTCGATGCCGCGGCGCTGCCGGTCTGGGATCCGCCGTCGCGCTGAGGAAGACGGAGCTTGAGGACCTTCACGATGACCCGTCAGGCGAGCCTGCCCCCCATCGCGGTGATCGGCGCGGGGTTCAGCGGCACCATGGCCGCGCTCCAACTCCTGTCCGTGCTGCCGCCGGAACGCCCGGTCCTGCTCTGCGAGCGGTCGGGCAGCTTCGCACGCGGGCTCGCCTACGGCACCGGCAATCCGGCCCATCTCCTCAACGTGCGCGCGGCCAACATGAGCGCCTTCCCCGACCGGCCGGGCCATTTCGAGGAATGGCTCTCAGGCGCCGATCTCGGCGAGGGCGTGGTGAGGACTCCGGCCGGCACCTTCGTGGCGCGGGGCCATTACGGCAGCTACCTCACCGATCTTCTGACCGCAGCCGTCACCGGGCCCGGCGTGCCGCGCCTGCGCCTCGTCCACGACGCGGTGGTCGATCTGGAGCCGCGCGGCGGCGGCTTCGTGCTGCGCACCGAGGGCGGGCAGATCCACCGGGTCGCCGGCGCCGTGCTCGCCATGGGCAACCTCGCCTCAGCGGCCCGCAGGAGCCGCCACAGCCTCAACCCTTGGGCGCCCGAGCGCTTCGGGCGCCTTCACCCTCACGCACCGGTCCTCATCGTCGGGACCGGCCTGACCATGCTCGACGCGGTGGCGAGCCTGCGGGCGCAGGGCTTTGCCGGCGCCATCCTCGCCTTGTCGCGCCGCGGCCTGCTGCCGAACGCCCATGCCCCCGCCGCGCCCTGGCCCGCTCCGGATCTGACACCGGCCGACCTCGCCTCCCTGAGGCGGCTCGTCTCCCGCATCCGCGGGGAGGTGGTGCGGGCGGCGCGAGCGGGGATCGGCTGGCACGGCGTCATCGATGCTCTGCGTCCGCTCACCGACACGATCTGGCGCAGCCTGCCGCCGCGCGAGCAGGCCCGGTTCCAGCGCCACCTGCGCCCGTTCTGGGACGTGCACCGCCACCGCACGGCACCGCCCGCCGCCCGGACGATCGCCGAGGAGATCGCCCGCGGCGCGCTCACCGTGCGGGCCGGGCGCGTGATCGCGATCGAGGACGAGGCGGCGCAGGCGGTGGTGACGCTGCGCCTGCGCGGCGCCGAGCGGCCGGAGCGACTCGCGGTCCAGGCGATGATCGACGCCACCGGCTTCGGGCACCTGAGGGAAAACCGCGATCCGCTGCTGCGGCGCCTGCTGGAACGGGGTTTCGTGCGCCCCGGCCCGTTCGGACTCGGCCTCGATGCCGGCGCGGATTACCGGGCCGTCGGCGGAGCGGCCGGGGAGGGTGGGGGACCGCTCTGGATCCTCGGGCCGCTCCTGCGCGGCGTCCTGTGGGAATGCACCGCGGTGCCCGACATCCGCAACGAGGCGGCGGAACTGGCCGGCCTCATCGCCGCCGACCTGGATCGCGCCGCCGCGGCCTGATCCAGCCTTTCAAACTCTTTCCGGCTGATCCCTTCGATTTCTCTTGCGTCATCGCGAGGCGAAGCCGTGGCGATCCAGGGCAGGCCTCTACCGGAGATGTCGCGCGCTGGATCACTTCGGCTTCGCCTCGCAAGGACGGAGGAGATTGGGCCGACCCGAAAAGAACAGCCGTAAGCCGTATCAGGCGGCGTCCCGAAGCGGCGGAGAGCCCGGCTCTCCGCCGCTTCACGCATTCGTGACAACCCCAGATCGTAGCGGCAGCTCCGGCGCCCGGTGAAGGGCGAAAGCTAAGTGGCTGCCTTCTTTGCCCTTTCGCACCCGGATGCCGCAGCGCCTTCCGTTGCCGTCTCACAAATAGGAATCGTTCTAAAGAGCTGGACGAAAGTTTGGAGCTGTTCTAATTAAGAGCCGTGAGGGCGGTACACCGGAGCTGAGGGCTCTGGATCAGGAACCGCCGACCCGCGACGACCAAGCGAAACGGAGAGAGATCATGGCCACCTCAAGCAACGCCGCCTGCCAGAGCTGCCGCTTCTTCGACGATCACAAGACCAACGGCGCCCAGGCTGCGGGCGACCAGGGCCTGTGCCGCTTCAACCCGCCGGTGAGCCAGCCCGATCCGCAGAGCCAGGGCCTGTGGCCTGTCGTCGCCTCCAAGGATTGGTGCGGCCACTTCACCGCCGACCTGACCCCGGCCGAGTAAGGCGCGGTTCGACGGACGTCATGCGAGAGGGCCGGTGCCGCGTGCACCGGCCCTTTTTGCATGCGCCGCGCAAACACCGGCGAATTGCGCCGGAACCGCCCTGCGGCGGTCATGATCCGGTCACCTTCCGATTCGATGGCTGCGGCGAAGCGGCAACGGTCCGTCAGCGGACGGCCCAGCCATCAGGTTGAACGGCGTGGCCTGCACGTGCAGCCGCGCCCGAGTGGGGATGATTGCATGATCTTCGGACCGATCGGTGCAGGCGCGCCTTTCCTCCGCACCGGCCGCGCCGCGGCCCTCGCCGCCGGTCTCGCCGGCCTGGCTGCCCTGTTGGCGGCTCCCGCCTCGGCAGCCGCGCCCGCGCATGACCCGAGCGGCACGTGGCTGACGCAGGACGGCAAGGCGCGCATCCGCGTCGAGAAATGCGGCCCGCAGGAGAAGAACCTGTGCGGCTACGCGGTGTGGCTGAAGACGCCGCTCAACGACGAGGGCAAGCCGCGGGTCGACTTCCGCAACCCCGATCCGAAGAAGCGCACCCGCGCCTCGCTCGGCCACCAGCTCATCCTCGGCCTCAAGCTGAACGACGAGGCTCATTACGAGGGCAAGATCTACAACGCCGAGGACGGCAAGTTCTACGACGTGACGATCTGGTCGGACGAGCCGGAGGAACTCACGGTCAAGGGTTGCCTGATCGCCTTCCTGTGCCAGTCGCAGAGCTGGAAGCGAGTGAGCGACGCGCTGCCGGGCCAGCTCACCGGCCCAACCAACGGTCCGAACGGTCCCCGCGCCGACGCGGAGTGGGCGCCCAAGGGCGCGACCGCCAACGGCCCGGCAGCCACCGGCACCGCCGGCCAGGCGTCCGCCGCCAAGCCGGCTCCGAAGCCCGCCGCACCGAAGGCCCCGGCCGCCCCCGCCCCGGCGCAGTAAACGGCCTGTTTCTCCCGGGATCAGGGCTGCGAAGTCCGATTCACGGGACGCGCTTTCTGAACGCAGCGCCCCTTTCGGACCACCCCATGCCCGTCATTCCGGGTCGCCAAAGGCGAACCCGGAATGACGGTGGTGGGGCCTGGAGGGCCTGAAAAAAATCACGCCGTCGGTGCCGCCACCCTCTGGCGCAACCCCGCGATCACCGCCTTCAGCATCTCGGCGCTCGCCTCGTCCGAGAGGCTGCCGGGCGTGCGCGCGGCGTAGATCCGCTCGTGCACGAAGGCGAGCTTGGCGATCACCGCGGGCGTCAGCTTGAACGGGTAGAGCGGCGGCTGGCCCATGGAGCGGCTGAGCGAGTTCACCGCGTAGGTGAGCGGGATCCACGCCTCGACCACCCGCTCGAAATCCGGCGTCTCGTAGGGGTCGAAATCGACGCAGGTCGAGGGCGCCTCCGGCTCGGTCGCCACGCGCAGCTTCGGCTTGATGCGGATCTCAAAAGCGCTGCCGGTCTCCAGCGTGTCGATGATGTGCAGGTAGTGGGCGAAGGTCTCGGCGAAATCCTCCCACGGATGCGCGGTGGCGTAGGACGAGACGAAGGAGTCCTGCCAATCGGAGGGCGGTCCCTCGCTGTGGTGACGCTGGAGCGCGGCGCCGTAATCGAGGGTCTCGTCGCCGAACAGCACGCGGAACATCGGCAAGCTCGGATCGAAGCGCACCAGCAGGTTCCAGAAATAGTGCCCGATCTCGTGGCGGAAGTGGCCGAGCAGGGTGCGGTAATACTCGCCGAACATCTTGCGGCGGCGCTCGCGCTCGACGTCATCGGCCTCGGCGATCGACAGGGTGATGAGCCCGTCGAGATGGCCCGTCATCACCGGCGGCCCGGCCGACTCGGCGAGGAAATCGAAGGCGAGTCCGTCGGAATACTGCGCTCGCGTCACCAGCGGCAGGTCGAGGCGCAGCAGCGAGTAGAACAGCCGGTGCTTGGCCGCCTCGATCTGGCGCCAGCGGTCGAGGTTGGCCGCCACGCCGAGGTCCGGCACCACCCGGTTGTGGCGGCAGGTGACGCAGTAGGTCTCGGGCGAATCCTCCGGCACCATCCAGTTGCAGGCATCATGGGCCGCGTTGGCGCAGAGACGGTACTTGCGACCGGGATGGGCGTAGGCGCGGAAGAGCGGGCCGCGGGCATCCTCGCCGCAGGGCTCCAGGGCCGAGACCTCGTGCCGGTCGCAGACATAGCCGAGCCGGCGCTCGCAGCTCTCGCAGACCGTGCTCTCGAAGGAGACCGGCTGGTCGCAGGCCTGACACTGGAAGATCTTCATGGAACGCCCCGCTCCGGCCGCGGCGGGGACCAGACAAGAACCGGGCCGCAGCCAGACCAAGGGTCGTGAGCCGGGTGAGGTTCCGCAGGGCCGCACCGCTGCGCGCACCACCGGACGGCTGCATGGTTCTTGCTTTTTCGATCGCTCCATTCCGATCAGCGGGATGTATAGGTGTCTCTCACAAAACTCCCGCTGCGCCGTCATTGCCCGGTGACGACGGTCGGAGACCGGGCGTTTTGTGAGGCACTCTAACGCGCGCAACCGGCGGCAGAGCGCGCCGCCCCCATCGCGTCGAGAGACCGCGAATAAGTCCGGAGCCTCCGTGTCGATCCAAGCCGCCCTGCACCACGTCACGCATTACCGCTACGACCGGCCGATCGCGCTGGGGCCGCAGACCATCCGGCTTCGTCCGGCGCCGCATGCCCGGACAAAGGTGCCGGCATACGCGCTCAAGGTGACGCCGGAGAACCACTTCATCAATTGGCAGCAGGATCCGGCCGGCAACTGGCTCGCCCGGCTCGTCTTTCCGGAGAAGACCACGGAGTTCCGCGTCGAAGTCGATCTCACCGCCGATCTCGCGGTCATCAACCCGTTCGACTTCTTCGTCGAGCCCTATGCCGAGCGCCGCCCGTTCGACTACGAGGCGGATCTGAAGGTCGCGCTCGCGCCCTACCTCGTCCTCGACGACGCGCAGGGAGAGGAAATCGACGCCTTCCTCGCCGAATTGCCCGACGAGACGCATACGGTCAGCTTCCTCGTGGCCCTCAACGAGCGGGTGCGCGCGCATGTCGCCTACGGCGTCCGGATGGAGCCCGGCGTGCAGACGGCGGCCGAGACGCTGACGCTCAAGAGCGGCTCCTGCCGGGATTCCGCGTGGCTGCTGGTACAGGTGCTGCGCCGGCTCGGCTTCGCCGCACGCTTCGTCTCGGGCTACCTGATCCAGCTCGTGCCCGACACCACCGCCATCGACGGCCCGGCCGGCACCACCACCGACTTCACCGACCTGCACGCCTGGGCCGAGGTCTACCTGCCCGGTGCCGGCTGGATCGGCTTCGACGCCACCTCCGGTCTCCTCACCGGCGAGGGGCACATCCCGCTGGTCGCCACGGCGCACTACAACGCCGCCGCGCCGATCTCCGGGCTCGCAGAGCCGGCCAAGGTCGAGTTCGCCTACGAAATGACGATCAGCCGCGTGGCCGAGGCGCCGCGCATCACCAAGCCGTTCTCCGACGAGATCTGGGCGGCAATGGATCAACTCGGCGAGCGCATCGACGCCGATCTCGCTGCCCAGGATGTGCGCCTGACCATGGGCGGCGAGCCGACCTTCGTCTCGGTGGACGATTTCGAGTCGCCCGAATGGAACGTCGCCGCGGTCGGCCCGACCAAGCGGGGCCTCGCCGACACGCTGGTCCGGCGCCTGCGCGACCGCTTCGCGCCCGGCGGCATGCTGCATTACGGCCAGGGCAAGTGGTATCCCGGCGAGAGTCTGCCGCGCTGGGCCTTCGCCCTCTACTGGCGCAAGGACGGCGTACCGGTCTGGAAGAACGCCGACCTGATCGCGGTGGAGGATGGACCGAAGACGGCGACCATCAAGGATGCCGAGCGGCTGATCGGAGCGCTGGCCGAGCGGCTCGGACTCCCCCGCTTCGTCTTTCCGGCCTACGAGGACGCGGTCTACTGGCGGGCGCGCGAGAGCGAGTTGCCGGTCAACGTCACGCCCACGGCGCCGCAGACCGGCAGCCCGGAGACCGATGCCCGGTTCAGCCGCGTGTTCGGCCGCGGCCTCGACACGCCCGTCGGCTACGTGCTGCCGCTTGCCAACCTCGCCGTGGAGGAGGGCCGTGCCTGGATCTCGGAAGCCTGGGCCTTCCGCCGCGGCGGCGCCTATCTCAACCCCGGCGACTCGCCGCTGGGCTTCCGCCTGCCGCTCGGCTCGCTTCCCTATGTGCCGCCGGATTCCTACCCCTACTACCATCCGCAGGACCCGATGGAGGCCCGCGGCGACCTGCCCGCCGAGCCCGGCGGCCCGAAGGATGCCCCGCTGGCGAAGGGCGCGGACCGCGCCAACGGTGCCGGCATTGAGGGCGTGGCGGTGCGCACCGCGCTGGCTGTGGAGCCCCGCGACGGCGTGCTCTGCGTGTTCATGCCGCCGCTGGAGCGGGCAGACGAGTATCTCGACCTCGTCGGGCATCTGGAGCGCGCGGCGGAGGCGATCGGCCAGCCGATCCACATCGAGGGCTACGAGCCGCCCTACGATCCGCGCCTCTCGGTGATCAAGGTCACCCCCGATCCCGGCGTGATCGAGGTCAACGTCCACCCCGCCGCCTCCTGGCGCGAGGCGGTGGACATCACCGCCGGCCTCTACGAGGAGGCCCGCCAGACGCGGCTCGGCGCCGAAAAGTTCATGATCGACGGGCGCCACACCGGCACCGGCGGCGGCAACCACGTCGTGCTCGGCGGCGCGACCCCTGCCGACTCGCCGTTCCTGCGCCGGCCCGACCTGTTGAAGAGCCTCGTGCTGTTCTGGCAGCGGCATCCCTGCCTGTCCTACCTGTTCGCCGGCCTCTATGTCGGCCCGACGAGCCAGGCCCCGCGCATGGACGAGGCGCGCCATGACGGGCTCTACGAGTTGGAGATCGCACTGGCCCAGGTGCCGGGACCGGGGGAGGCCAACATCCCGCACTGGCTCGTCGACCGTCTGTTCCGCAACATCCTCGCCGACGTCACCGGCAACACCCACCGGGCCGAGATCTGCATCGACAAGCTGTTCTCGCCCGACGGGCCGACGGGGCGCCTGGGCCTCCTCGAATTCCGCTCCTTCGAGATGCCGCCGGACGCGCGCATGAGTCTCGCGCAACAAGTCCTGCTGCGCGCCATCGTCGCCTGGCTCTGGCGCGAGCCGCAGACCGGCGGCTGTGTCCGCTGGGGCACGGCCCTGCACGATCGCTTCATGCTGCCGCATTTCCTCTGGGCCGACTTCCTCTCGGTGCTGGAAGACCTGCGCGCCGGCGGCTACGACTTCGACCCTCAGGCCTTCGCGGCACAGGCCGCGTTCCGCTTCCCCGTCTTCGGCCGGGTGGAGCAGGGCGGCGTGAGCCTGGAACTGCGCCAGGCGCTGGAGCCCTGGCACGTGCTGGGCGAAGAGGGGACCGCCGGGGGAACCGTGCGCTTCGTGGACGCATCCGTCGAACGGCTTCAGGTGAAGGTCGAGGGCTATGTCCCCGGCCGGCACGTGATCGCCTGCAACGGCCGGCGCCTGCCGATGACGCCGACCGGCGCCAGCGGCGAGGCGGTCGCGGGCCTGCGCTTCAAGGCGTGGCAGCCCGCCTCCTCGCTGCACCCGACGATCCCGCCGCACGGGCCGTTGACCTTCGACATCCTGGACGCCTGGAGCGGCCGATCGCTTGGCGGCTGCCGCTACCATGTCAGCCATCCGGGCGGGCGCAACTACGACAGCTTCCCGGTCAACGCCTACGAGGCCGAGGGGCGCCGCCTCGCCCGCTTCGAGGCCATGGGGCACACCCCCGGCCGCGTCGCCATGCCGGCCGAGGAGCGCACGGGCGACTTCCCCCTGACCCTCGACCTGCGCATGCCCGCACCCCGATGACATCTTTGGCCGCCCTCGCGGACGGGCCACCGCCCGACGCCTCCGCCTGGGCGGCCGACGACCCGGCGACACGCATGCGCCGCTGGACGGAGGGCTACGCCCCCCGCCCCGGCCTCGCCGACGAATTGATCGATGCGGGGGGCAACCTGCGCGGCGGCTGGCCGCGCTTTCTCGAGCGCCTCGCCCGGCTCGACGACCGCGAGGTCGCCGCCCGCTTCCTCTCCGCCGAGCGGCATATCCGCGACGCGGGCATCTCCTACCGGGTCTACGGCGACGGGCGCGAGCATCCCTGGCCGCTGGGCTCGCTGCCGCTCGTCATCGACGCCGCCGACTGGGCGGAGCTGTCCGCCGGCATCGTCCAGCGCGCCGGCCTGATGGAGCGCATCGTCGCCGACCTCTACGGGCCGGGCCGGCTCGTCGCGGAAGGCTTCCTGCCCGCGGGCGTCGTGGCCGGCCATCCCGAGTTCCTGCGGCCCGTTCACGGCATCGCGCCCCCCGGCGGGCGCTGGCTGCCGATCTACGCGGCGGATGTCGGACGCGGCCCCGACGGGCGCTGGCAGGTGCTGGCCGACCGAACCCAGGCGCCCTCGGGCCTCGGCTACGCGCTGGAAAACCGGATGGTGCTCGCCCGCGCCTTCCCGGACCTGTTTTCCGACCTCCACGTCGAGCGCCTGCCCGGCTTCTTCCAAGCCTTCCGCGCCGGTGTGGCCGCGGCGTGCGAGCGCAGCGACCCGCGCATCTGCCTGCTCACCTCCGGCCCTTACAGCAGCACCTATGTCGAGCAGGCCGCGCTCGCCCGCTATCTCGGCTTCCTGCTGGTCGAGGGCGACGACCTCGTGGTGCGCGACGGGCTCCTGCACGTTCGCACCATCGCCGGGCTCAAGCGCACCGACGCGGTCTGGCGGAGGATCGACGCCGACTATCTCGACCCGATGGAGCTGCGCTCGGATTCGCGCCTCGGCGTGCCCGGCATCCTCCAGGTGCTGCGCCGGGGCGGCACGGTCGTCGGCAACATGCCGGGCTCGGGCGTGCTCGAATCGGCCGCGCTCGGCCCCTACCTGCCGGCCATCGCCCGACGGCTCACCGGCGAGGAGCTGCGGCTCACCGGCCCCCGCACGTGGTGGTGCGGCGATCCCGACGGGCTCAATCACGCGCTGGCCAACCTCGACAGCCTCACGCTGCGCCCCGCCGCGACCCCTCTGCGCGGGCCGGAGCGCGATGCGATGCTCGCCGGCCCCGCCCTCGACGCCGCCCGCGCCCAGGCCGTGGCCGCCTTGCGCGAGCGCCCGTTCGACTGGGTGGCGCAGGAGGCGGCGCCCCTCTCGACCATGCCGGCATGGCAGGACGGGCGCTTGGCAGCCCGTCCCTTTGTGATGCGCGTCTTCGCCGCCGCCACGCCGGAGGGCTGGCGCGTGCTGCCGAGCGCCTTCTGCCGCGTGGCCGAGCGCGAGGGCGCCGACCCGAGCGAGATGCGCGCCGGCATCCGCTCGGCCGATGTCTGGGTCCTGTCCGACACGCCCGTCGACACGCCGACTTTGGTGCACGCGAGCACGCCGCGCATCCGCCGCATCGCCGGCCACCTGCCGTCGCGAGCGGCCGACAACCTGTTCTGGTTCGGGCGCTACCTCGAGCGGGCGGAGGCGGTGATCCGCCTCGTCCAGGCCCATCTCGGCGTGTTCAGCGAGGCGGTGGCCGCCGATGCCTCCGGCGAGGAGGGCGCGCCGACCGCGCTCGCCATCCGCGCGCTGCTCAAGGATTGGGGCTCGGTCAGCGCCGCCGATCTCAGCCCCGCCGCGCTCGCCGGGGAGGCTCTGTCGGGCAAGGTCGTCTACGGCTCGGCCCTCTCCCACGTGCTGGAGGCCCGCCGCATCGCCGCCTCCCTGCGCGAGCGGCTGCCGACGGAATCCTGGCGGGCGCTGGCCGACCTGCGCGACACCCTGGTCTACACGGAGGCCTGGGCGCCGAACGAGGCGCAGCTCTTCGGCAAGGCCGAGCGGGCCCTGGGCCACCTTGCCGCTCTGTCCGGCCTGATCCACGAGAATATGGGCCACGCCGCCGGCTGGCGCTTCGCCGATATGGGCCGGCGCATCGAGCGGGCGATCAACACCTGCGGCTTCGGCCTGCGCTTCTGTGCACCGGATGCCGGCGCCGAGGATCTCGGCGTGATGCTCTCGCTGGCCGATTCGCAGATCGCCTACGGGGCGCGCTACCTCGTCGGCGTGAGCCGCGACGCGGTCTGCGACATGGCGGTGCTCGACCCCAACAACCCCCGCTCAGTGGCCTACCAGCTCCAGGCCATCACCGCCCATCTCGACGCCCTGCCGGCGCTCGCCGCCGACGGGCTGCCCGAGCCGCATCGTCGCCGGGCGCTGGCGCTGGCCAGCACGCTCCAGACGGCCGAGGCCGCCGCCCTCGACGCCGAGACCCTGGAGCGGTTCGAGACCGATCTAGAGGGCCTCGCCGACGGAATCGCCGGCCGCTACTTCCCCAACGGTCCCGATGCCCTCAGGCCCGAGAAGCTCACGGGCCTCGCGTGATTTACACCCTGCGTCACCTGACGACCTACCGCTACGCGCGGACCGTCCGCTTCGCCCGGTGCAACCTGCGCCTGCGCCCCCGCGACGGCGAGGGGCAGCGGGTGCTGGAGAGCGCGCTGCACGTCGCCCCCGAGCCGACCCACCGCCTGGAGCGGCGCGACTTCTTCGGCCTCGACACGCTGACCCTGACGCTGGACGAACCCCACCGCGAATTCGCGGTCGAGGCCGTCTCCCGCGTCGTGGTGGAGCGGGCCGCCCCGCCGTCCGAATCCGGACTCGCCTGGGAGCGGGTGCGGGAGGCCGCCCTGGCGTTGCCGTCCCTCGGATCGGACGCGCCGGCGCATTTCCAGTTCCCGAGCCAGCGGGTGCCCCTCATCCCCGAGGTGACGGACTACGCCCGCAAGAGCTTCTCGCCGGGGCGCGGCGCCCTGGGGGGGGCGGTCGAGCTGATGCACCGCATCCGCGACGATTTCCGTTTTGACGCCAAGGCCACCACCGTCTCGACGCCGCTGGCGGAGGCCTTCACCCTGCGCGCGGGCGTCTGCCAGGACTTCGCCCACGTGATGATCGCCGGCCTTCGCGGCCTCGGCCTGCCGGCGGCCTATGTCAGCGGCTACCTGCGCACCCGGCCGCCGCCCGGCCGCCCGCGCCTGCGTGGAGCCGATGCCAGCCACGCCTGGGTCGCCCTGTGGTGCGGACCCAATGCAGGGGAGGGCGGCTGGATCGGCCTCGACCCGACCAATGCCTGCATCGTGCGCGACGACCACATCGTCGTGGCCCGCGCCCGCGACTACGCCGACGTGGCGCCGATCGACGGGATCGTCGCCTCGGCCGGGGCGCAGAAGCTGACCGTCGAGGTCGACGTCATCCCGGAGGACGAGGCGGCCTGAGGGCCGCCGATCAGCCCGAGACGCCCGCGCGATAGAGTCGCCCGCGCTCGGTCCAGGCGACGGTGGCGAGGGCGAGGGCGCCCAGCACGGCGTAGCCGTAGGCCACGGGCATCACCGTGCCGTCGAAGGCGTGCCCGATCAGGAAGCCGCAGAAGGCGCCCAGGATCGTGGTGTAGAAGCCGAGGAACGACGAGGCCGTGCCGGCGATCGCGCCGAGCGGCTGCAGCGCGAGCGCGTTGAAGTTCGGCAGGGCGAAGCTGATCAGGAACTGGTTGAGCGCCAGCACCGAGAGGAACAGCACCAGGGACGGATGCCCCTGGTAGTGCAGGCCGATGCCGACCTGGATCACACCCACGGCCGTGAAGGCGGTGACGCCGGCATGCGAGAGCGTGCGCATCCCGAGCCGGCGCACGAGGCGGGAATTGATCAGCGTCGCCGCGCCCATGGCCCCGGCCACCACGCCGAAGGCGACCGGGAACAGACCGCCGAGATGGTAGAGCCCGGTGTCGAACACCTGCTGGGCCGAGCCGACATAGCCCATGATGCAGCCGGTCAGCAGGCCGAGCGCCGTGGCGTAGCCGATGGCCGCGCGGGTGCGTAACACGGTCAGCAGGGCCTGCCCCGTGGCGCGTAGCGAGAGCGGGCGGCGGTATTCGGGATGCAGCGTCTCGGGCATGCGCAGGGCGAACCAGAGGGTCAGCACGCCGCCGAGGGCCAGCATCGACACGAACACGTAGATCCACGAGCCGAGCAGCAGCATGGTCGCGCCGATCGCCGGCCCGAGCATCGGCACGATCAGGAACACCATCATGATGAGCGACATCACGCTCGCCATCTCGCGACCCGAGAAGCGGTCGCGCACGATCGCGGTGGAAAGCACCCGCCCGCCCGCCGCGCCCATGCCCTGGATGACGCGGGAGGCGAGCAGCCACTCGTAGCTCGGCGCCAGCATCGAGAGGATGCAGCCCGCGGTGTAGATGCCGAGGCTGATCAAGAGGGTCGGGCGCCGTCCGAGCGCGTCCGAGACCGGCCCGTAGACGATCTGCGCTACGCCGAAGCCGATCATGTAGACGTAGACGAGCAGTTGCAGGCTGTTGGGGTCGGCGACCGCGAACCGCTCCTGGATGGCGGGGAAGGCCGGCAGCAGGTTGTCGATCGACATGGCGGTGACCGCCATCATCAGGGCGACGATGCCGACGAACTCGGCAAAGCCCGGCCCGGCCCAGACGGGCGCACCGGAGGATGCGGCCTCGGGGGCAGGGCTGCCGGAGGTGGGCCGAGGGGAGGGTGTCACGGTCGGGGATGCTTTCAGGGATGGTGCCGGCCGGGATCGGGCGGCAACGATCCCGGGATGTGGCTGTGTCTCGTCAGTCGCGCTTCCCTCTCCCCTCGGCGGGAGAGGGGCTTTCGGAGAGGCGCACCTATTTCTGCGGCGTGTCCCCCATCGCCGCGCTGAGCTGCGCGTAGTTCTTCGTCACCAGCGCGATGTTGCCCTGCGAAGGCTTGGCCGGCTCACCCGCGGCCAGCGCCGCCTCGATCTCCTTGACCGCCTCGGCCTTCTCCCCGGCGGGCATCCCCTTGTCGGCCTGGACCGCAGCGAGCTGCTTCTTCAGGAGCGCCGTGGGGCCAACATAGCTCTTGGTCTCGGGATCGATCCCCCCGAGCACCGCATCGACGGTGTCGCTGGCATCCTGGAACGCTTCGAGACTCTCGAAGCCGTTCCGCTTCACGATCGCCTCCGCCTCGCCCTGGGCTTGCGCCTCGGCCTTCGCATCGAGCTTGTCGGGCGCGCCGCCGGACAGTTTGGCCAGTTCGGGCTGCGCGGCGAGGAGACCGTCGATCTGCGCTTGCGTCAGCGCGATCTCCTTGCCCGGCTCCGGTGCCCCGGCCGGTGTGCGATCCGGCGCCGCGGCGGGGGGCTTCGCCTGGGCGAGCGCGGCTGCGGGGGCGAGGACGGCCCCGGCGAGGAGGGCGGAGAGGGAAGCGGCGCGAACGGCGCGCGAAAGGATCGTCATGATCGTCGGCCTCTGATGACGCGTCGGCTGCACCGGGCCTCGTTCCGCACGCGGGATGCGGCTCCGGCCTCGGGCTGCGCGCTTCTTGCAACGGGTCGCGGCGAAACCGTGATCGCAGGCCCGCCCCCACCCGCAGCACGGGGACGGGCCACGCCCCGGCCGCAAAGGCCGCCTCTGCTCGCTTCGCCTGCCGAGAGGAGACAAGAGCCCCGTGAGCCAGACCTCCGTGAGCCAAACCTCTTGGAGACCGGAATGCCGATGGCCCAGCGCCCGCCCGCACCGCGCGCTGTTTCGCCTCGCCGTTTGGCTCGCCGCCCTGCTCGCTGCCCTCACGCACGGGGCGCTAGCCCCGGTGCGCGCCGAGGACTTCGCCGAGCGGGCCCACGCCCTCGTCACGCCCTATATCGAGGCCGGCCTGTTCTCGGGTGTCATCCTCGTGGCGAAGGACGGGCAGCCGGTCTTTCGCCGCGCCTATGGGCTGGCCGACCGCGAATGGGAGATCCCCAACACACCGCAGACCCATTTCCGCATCGGCTCGCTGACCAAGGCCTTCACCGCGGCCGCCGTTCTGAAGCTCGCAGAGGCGGGCCGGCTCGGGCTCGACGATTCCGTCCGCCGCTGGGTCCCCATCGTGCCGGAGGCCTGGGCCGGGGTGAGCCTGCGCCACCTGCTCCAGCTCCGCTCCGGCATCATCAACTTCACGGCGCTGCCGAACTACTACGACCAGATCGCGCGCGTCGATCACACGCCCGCGCAGATCGTGGCCCTGACGACAGGCGACCCGCTGCTGTTCCCGCCGGGCGAGCGCTTCGAGTACAGCAACACCAACTACGTGCTGCTCGGCATGGTGATCGAGGCCGCCTCGGGCCAATCCTACGAAGCCACGTTGCGCGAAACCATCCTGGCGCCGCTGGGACTGAAGCAGACCGGCTACGACGACCTGACCGTGATCCTGCCGCGGCGGGCGGCCGGCTACCGGCGGGGGCGGGCACAGTGGCGCAACGCCGTGCCGATGGCGGCGAGTTCGGCCTATGCCGCGGGCGCGCTCTACTCCACCGTCGACGACCTGCTCGCCTGGGACGAGGCGCTCGCCGGCCCGCGCCTGCTCTCGGAGGCCTCGCGCGCGGCGATGTTTGCCGACAACGGCACCGGCTACGCCCTCGGCTGGTTCGTTTCCCGCGTCTTCGGCAAGCCCGGCGACCCCGCGAGCGGCCACCGCATCGTCGGCCATGCCGGCTCGATCCCCGGCTTCCTCTCGATCAACGACGTCTATCCCGACGACCGGCTCACGGTGATCGTGCTCTCGAACACCGAGACCGCCCCGGCCCAGAAGATCGCCCGCGACCTCGCCGC
Source organism: Methylorubrum sp. B1-46 (assembly GCF_021117295.1). Lineage (NCBI taxonomy): Bacteria > Pseudomonadati > Pseudomonadota > Alphaproteobacteria > Hyphomicrobiales > Methylobacteriaceae > Methylorubrum > Methylorubrum sp. B1-46. Next base: position 3,616,085 of record NZ_CP088247.1, read on the forward strand.
GCTCCATCTCGGCCATTACGAGGCGCCCGAAGAGATCGTCTTGGAGGACGTGATCCTCGACCGCTACCCCGGCACCTATCGCCTCGGTCCACGCGCCGTCCTCACCGTCGCCCGCGCAGGCAAGGGCCTGAGCGCGCGGCTCGACGGGCCCGGGCTGCGCGAACCCGCCTTTCCCTTCGTGCCCGAGAGCGACCGCACCTTCGTCTCGCCGGTCGCCGACATGCGCCTCACCTTCGAGACCGAGCCCGACGGCATTCCTACCGGGGTGATCCTGCACCGCGACCACCGCGACCGGACCGGGCCGCGGGTGAGCGAAGCGGAGGCCCGTTCCGTGCTCGCCGCGCCGCCGCGGGAACACCGCGAGGTCGCCATCGACCGCTCAGGCCTTCCCGCTTTGGCCGGCCGCTACGCCCTGGCGCCGGGCTCCGAGATCGCGGTGAGCGTCGAGGACGGGCGGCTCTTCGCGCAAGGCACGCGGCAGCCGCGCCACGAGCTCGTCCCGGAGGGCGAGCGCGCCTTCTTCCTGCGCACGCTCGATGCGGAGATCACCTTCACCACCGACGATACGGGCCGCATCACCGGCCTGATCCTGCACCAGAACGGCCTCGAGACCGAGGCGCCTCGTCTGCCCGAAGAGAGCAGCCCGGCCTCGCGCCTTGGACCAAGGGCGGGGTCGCCACCAAACCCGAAAGGGTCTAACTGAAGGACATGCCGCCACGCGCACCGGCGGTCTTCCCGCCCCCCGGCGGCAAGAGACAACAATTGCGAAAAGTGTTGCGAAAACGATCAAGTCGGCGGCCGCCAGAAGCCGCGTTGGCCCAAAGTCCAGCTTGATCAGACGGAGCGGCTGCTCTTGTCTCCCGCGATAACGCGGCAGTGCGGTCGACGAACGAGCGCAATGGAGGAAACGCGATGAACAAGCCCGAATTCCTGGCCGACGCCAAGACCAAGTCGCCGTTCTCGGCGCGTTACGACAACTTCATCGGCGGCCAGTGGGTCCCCCCCGCCGGCGGCCGCTACTTCGAAAATACTTCCCCCATCACTGGCAAGGTGATCTGCGAGGTCGCCCGTTCCGACGCGCAGGACATCGACAAGGCGCTCGACGCCGCGCACGCCGCCAAGGACGCCTGGGGCCGCACCGCGCCGGCCGAGCGCGCGCGCATCCTCAACAAGATCGCCGACCGGATGGAGGAGAACCTCGATCTGATCGCGCTCGCCGAGACCTGGGACAACGGCAAGCCGATCCGCGAGACCACCGCCGCCGACATCCCGCTGGCCATCGACCACTGGCGCTACTTCGCGAGCTGCGTGCGGGCGCAGGAAGGCGCGATCTCCGAGATCGACCACGACACGGTGGCCTACCACTTCCACGAGCCGCTCGGCGTCGTCGGCCAGATCATCCCGTGGAACTTCCCGATCTTGATGGCGGTGTGGAAGCTGGCCCCCGCGCTCGCCGCCGGCAACTGCGTGGTGCTCAAGCCCGCCGAGCAGACCCCGGCCTCGATCCTCGTGGTCATGGAACTGATCGGCGACCTGCTGCCGCCGGGCGTGATCAACGTCGTCAACGGCTTCGGCCTGGAGGCCGGCAAGCCGCTGGCCTCCTCGCCCCGCATCGCCAAGATCGCGTTCACCGGTGAGACGACCACCGGCCGCCTCATCATGCAGTACGCCTCGCAGAACCTGATCCCGGTGACGCTGGAATTGGGCGGCAAGTCGCCGAACATCTTCTTCGGGGACGTCGCCAACGAGGACGACGACTTCTTCGACAAGGCGCTCGAGGGCTTCACCATGTTCGCCCTCAACCAGGGCGAGGTCTGCACCTGCCCCAGCCGCGCGCTGGTGCACGAGTCGATCTACGACCGCTTCATCGAGCGCGCGATCAAGCGCGTCGAGGCGATCACGCAGGGCTCACCCCTCGATCCGGCGACGATGATCGGCGCCCAGGCCTCCTCCGAGCAACTCGAGAAGATCCTGAGCTACGTCGATATCGGCAGGCAGGAAGGCGCCGAGTGCCTCACCGGCGGCGCCCGCGGCACCCGCGAGGGCGATCTCGCCGACGGCTTCTACATGCAGCCGACGGTGTTCAAGGGCCACAACAAGATGCGGATCTTCCAGGAGGAGATCTTCGGGCCCGTCCTCTCGGTCACGACCTTCAAGGACGACGAGGAGGCGCTCTCCATCGCCAACGACACGCTCTACGGCCTGGGCGCCGGCGTCTGGACCCGCGACGGAACCCGCGCCTACCGCTTCGGCCGCGCGATCCAGGCCGGCCGCGTCTGGACGAACTGCTATCACGCCTATCCGGCGCACGCGGCCTTCGGCGGCTACAAGCAGTCAGGCATCGGCCGCGAGACCCACAAGATGATGCTCGATCACTACCAGCAGACCAAGAACATGCTGGTCAGCTACTCCTCGAAGAAGCTCGGGTTCTTCTAGGATTTTTGCTAAGTTCGAGACCAACTTCAGCCCCGGCCGCAAGGCCGGGGTTTTTTCGTCTCATACGGTCTCCGCTTGATCGCTTCGGCTTCGCCTCGCGATGACGGCATCGGGCAAAAACCGAAGCGATCAACCGGAAACGGTCTCATCGGATGGGCCTGCGCCGGGGGCGCGGCGGGCCCGGAAGCGCTCGGCCCCCGTGATCTCACCGGCCTGGAAGTCCGCTGCGTGAAGCGGACACCGCCAGGGCATCGGCCGCTTCCGGACCGGCAGGCCGGTAGCCGGAGGTGCGCGCGGCACGCGCCCTCACGGCGGCGATCAACGCGTCGAACGCCGAGCCGGCGAGGGCGCGGCTCGCGGCGAGGTAGTACGTCTCCCAGCCAACCGACAGGAAATCGAGACCGAGCCTCTCGGCCGCCGCCCGCACGCCGAGCCCGGCATCGGCCGCGCCGCAGGCGATCACCGCCGCCACGGCCTGATGCGTGAACTCCTCGACCGCGTAGCCGTGGATCGCGTCGGGCGAGAGGCCGGCCTCCGCCAGCATGCGGTCGAACCAGTTGCGCGTGCCCGATCCCCGCTGGCGGTTGACGTAGCGCACGCCCTCCGCCGTCAGGTCGGCGAGGGTGCGGATGCCGAGGGGGTTGCCGGGGGCGAGCAGCAGACCCTGCTCGCGCTCGAACAGCCTGTGCGTCACGAGCCCGGCGCTCGTTGCCAGCTCCGAGAACGGCGCATCGGCCTGCTCGGGATCGAGCACGCCGCAGTGGAAGCCCGCCGCATCGACCCCGCCGTCGAGGAGAAGCTTCACCGCCGCGCTGCTGCCCATCACCGACGGTTCGATCGCGCCCTGCTCGGCCGGGATCTCGCGCAGGATCTCGATCAGCAGCGGGTCATGGCTTGCTGCGAGCCTCAGCGCGCCGGCCCGGCCGGTGAGCAGGCGCCGCACACGGTGCTCGATGGCGCGGGTCTCGCGCCCGAGGCTCGCATTGAGCCCCGGAATCGCGGAGGTGAGCGACTCCGCCAGAGCCGCTCCGAACTCCGTGAGTTCAGAGCCCTGGCCGCGGGTCTTGCGCACGAGCGGCTGCCCGAGAGCCGCTTCATACGCCTGCAGCCGTGCCCAGGCCGCGCGATAGGACAGGCCGAGCGTTTCGGCTAGGCCCTTGATCGAGCCCGTCCGTTGAATGGCGTCAAACACCACCAGAAGATCGAGCACCTCGACCCTGTTCGCACCGACCTGAAGCGTACCGCCAAGCCTGACCGCCACGGCAACGGACACCCCATCGGCAAATTCGTTCATATTGATGGGTCCTCAATTGTCGAGCACATCAGATAGCCCAAAAGTTGAAGACCTGTCGCGGCTCGGCGCCCGGTATCCCCGTGCGTCGCCACCGAGATGCATCACGGTCCCCTCCGATGTTCTCAGCCCCCTTCGTCGCCTATCTCCATGCCGGCCCGTCCGGGGACGGCCGCACCGGCGCACCCCTGGTCGCCCAGCGCGCCGCAGTCGCCCTCTATCGGCGCGGCCGCGGGCCGCTCGCCGCGGAGATCGTCGAGACCGGTGAGGGAGGGCAGGGCCCGATCGGGCCGCGCCTGCGCGAAGCGTTGAGCCTGTGCCGCCGCTGCGGCGCGACACTGCTGATGGCCGATCTCAGCGCCTTCATCGAGGACGCCGCCTTCCTGCAGAATCTCAGCGCCGAACTGCGCCGCCTGGATCTGCGCTTTGCCGCCGCCGACAGGCCCGAGGCCAGCGAAGTGACGCTCGGCATCATGGCGGCCCTGGCCGAGGCCGAAGACCGCTGGGGCGTGAACCGTAGCCCGGAGGTCATGGCGCGCCGCCATGCGTTCTACGCGCGCATCACCGCCGAAGGGCGGGCGCAGCCGACAGCCGGTAAAGGCGGCGCAGCGACCACCGCAACGGTTCGACCGCGCGCCTCATCGGACGGCCGCGGCCGAGCCGCAAGCGGCCTCGGAACCGGCAGCTTGGCCGTCAGTGCGCAGCGCAGCCGAAGGCGGGCGGAGGAGGTTGCGCCGATTCTGAGCGAGATCCGCGCCGCCGGTGCGCTGACGCTGGAGCAGGTCGCCAACGCACTCAACGCCCTCGGAGTCCCCTCGGCGCGGGGAGACCGCTGGTATCCGATGCAGGTGACCCGGGTCGAGAAGCGCCTGGCCGCCGAGGGCCATGCGATGCGGCCCATGCCCCCTTCGTTCGAACACTCCCTTCACGCCTGATTTCCCCGCGAAATCGGGATCGATCCGGATCCAGGAAGGATGGCTGCTTCTCTGACCGTCGGCGATCTCTTCAAGGCCAAGGCCGTCACCGATGAACAGGTGAATGCGGCGGTCGAGCGGTACCTCGTCGCGCCTGAGACGTCGGCCCATCCGATCGCGGAGGGCTACACCGTCGATCTCGCCGCGGCCGTCGCGGGACATGGCTGGGCGAGCCGGGTCGCGGCCAATCCGCGAACCCACCCCTTGCTGAAGCGGGCCGCGGTTCAGACGGCGATCCTGCTGGCGCGAGCGCGCAAGGCCCGGACCGTGAGCAAAAAAGCGCGAACCGATCCACCGGCCCCACGCTGAAGCGCCGAGCCGCCCGTGAGGCCAGGCCCCAGCGAGAACGAATCATTCGGACGGCCGGATCACCGTTGCCACTCCCCCGTCGACCAGCAGTTCGGCCGGCATCGGATGGCTCAGGAAGCCGGTGGGACTCGCGGTCAGCCCGTAGGCGCCCGATTGCAGCACGGTGACCAGGTCGCCCTCGGCGAGCGGCGGCAGGGGCGCAGCGCGGGCCAGCATGTCGAGCGGGGTACACAGCGGGCCGACCACGGCGGTCGCCGCGCGCGCGCCGCCCGCCTCCGTCACGGCTGCCAGGGGGAAGTCGCGCTTGACGATCTGGCCGAGATTGCCGCTCGCCGCGAGGTGGTGATGCATGCCGCCATCGGTGATGACGAAGCGGCTGCCGCGGGATTCCTTCACCGCCAGCACCCGCGCCACGTAGAGCCCCGCCGGCCCGGCGAGGTAGCGGCCGGGTTCCAGCACCACGCGGGCGCCCGCCAGCGACGGGTCGGCCCGCAGCGTGGCGATCAGGTCGGGCAGTCCGGCCCGGAGTGCGCCGAGATCGAGGGCGGCGTCGCCGGAAAAGTACGGGATGCCGAGGCCGCCGCCGAGGTCGATCGTCTGCAGCGGGCGGCCGATTCGTCCCGCGATCCGTGCGGCAAGGCCGAGGCCGTAGGCCCACTGACCGAGCAGGGTCTCGGCCTTCAGCCCCTGCGTGCCCGCGAAGAGATGAAGCCCGACGAGGCGAAGCGGGCCTTGCGCCTCCACCGCATCGATGGCGGCCTCCATCTCCTCCTCGTCGAAGCCGAAGGGGGAGGGCTTGCCGCCCATCCGCATCGCCCCGCCCTGAGCCGTGGCACCGGGATTGATCCGCAGGGCCACCCGCACAGTGACACCGTGGCGCTCCGCCGCCGCCGCGACGCGAAGAATCTCCTCGCGGTTTTCGAGGTGGATCTCACCGATGCCGCCGGCGACGACGCGGTCGAGATCGGCCGCGCCCTTGCCCGGACCCGCGAACAGGATCTTTTCGGGCGGGACGCCGGCTTCGAGGGCTGCCGCGAACTCGGCGCCCGAGGCGATCTCGGCGCCCGCGCCCTCCTCGTGGAAGACGCGGATGACGGCCGGGTTCGGGTTCGCCTTCACGGAGTAGTCGATTTCGGCGAAGCCGGCCAAAGTCGCGCGCAGCGCCCGGTAGGTCCGGCGCATCACCTCGGCATCGTAGACGAAGAGCGGCGTGCCGAATTCCCTGGCGAGGTCGGTCAGCGGCAGCCCACCGACCTGGAGAGCGCCGCTCGCATCGCGCGAAAAATTCTCGGTGACCAGTGCGATGGCGAGGTCGGGAGCGTCGGTCATCGGCGCTCGATTTCCGCCGCCGCGCGCTCGGCGGTCAGGCGCTTGTAATCGACCTTGCCGTTGGGCGTGGTCGGGAGCGTGGCCACCGCCTCGATGGTGCGGGGCACGAGGTGGGGCGCCAGCGCCGTGCGCAAGCGCTGCAGCACGTCGGCCGTACCCGGCGCTCCCTCGGCCGGCACGGTGACCGCGTGGATGCGCTGGCCGAGGCTCGGATCGGGCAGGCCGATCACGGCGGCCGCGCGGAAGGCGCCGGTTTCCATCAGTGCCGCCTCGACCTCGGTTGGACTGACGCGGAACCCTTGCGTCTTGATCATCGTGTCCTCGCGGCCGATGAAGCGGAAGAAACCGTCCTCATCCTCCACCACGAGGTCGCCGGAGCGGCAGACGAGCCCCGGTTCGCGTCCAGGCGGCGGGAAGGGGTCGGGGACGAGCACGCGGGCGGTGTCCTCCGGCCGCTTCCAGTACCCCATCGAGACGGTGGGGCCGCGATGGTGCAGGATGCCGGGCTCGCTCGGCCGCGCCCGCCGTCCCTCGGGGGTGAGCGCGAAAATCTCGGTCTCGGGGATGGCCCGGCCGATCGAATCCGGCCGTCGGTCGATCTCTTCCGGGGGGAGGTAGGTCGAGCGGAAGGCCTCCGTGAGGCCGTACATCAGCACGATCGCCGTATGGGGCAGCCGGGCGCGCAGGCGCGCGATGGTCGGCAGGGCGAGGCTGCCGCCGGAATTGGTGATCGCGCGCAGCGCCGAGAGGTCGGCCTTGGCCAGATGCGGCGCGGCGCGCGTCAGCAGCGTCCACAGCGTCGGCACGCCCGCGAGCAGGGTGATGCGCTGCGCCTCCAGCGCCCGCACCACGTCGTCGCCGAGCCGCGGCGTGAGGAGCACGATCCGCGCGCCCTGCTCCACACTGGTAAGGAGTTGGTTGAGGCCGTAATCGAACGAGAACGGCAGCACCGAGAGGATGCGGTCGGCGGGATGGATCCCGAGATAGGTCCGCACGATGCGGGTGCCGGCGATCAGGTTGGCGTGGGACAGCATCACGCCCTTGGGCAGGCCGGTCGAGCCCGAGGTGTAGAGGATCGCCGCCAGGCCGTTGGGCGCCGGCTCGCCGGGTCGGAGGGCGGCACCGTCCTCCCCCACCTCCTCGGTCAGGACGCGCAGGTCCGGAAGGTCGTTGAGCGCGCCCTCCAGCCCGGCGGCGTGAACGGGATCGGTCAGCAGCACCCGCGCGCCGCTGTCGGCGGCGATGTGGTGGACCTGGCGCGGGCGTAAGGCGGGATGGATCGGCACGAACACGCCGCCGGCCGCGCTGACCGCGAAGATCGCGACGCATTCGCGGATCGATTTCGGCAGCAGGATCGCGACCCGGTCGCCCGGCGCGAGCCCGAGGGCGCGCAGACGTTGTGCCAACGTGGCGACGCGAGCCCGGAAGCCGCCATAGGTGAGGGTCTCGCCCCCCTCGACGATGGCGGGAGAATCGTCCGCGCCGGCTCCTTCGAGCAGGTGGTGCAGCAGCGTCGGGGCCATGGGACGGATCAGGCGGGGATCAGACGTCGGAACGCCGGTCGTCGATGAAATGGGCCAGCGTGTCGACGCTGGCGAAATTGGCGAGGTCGAAGCTGTCCTCGTCGATCTCGACGCCGAAGCGATCGCCCAGATGCATCATCAGGTCGAGGATGCCGATCGAGTCGAGCGCGTCGCTGGTCACGAGGGAGGTCTCCCCGGTGACGGCGCCGGAGGGAAGGCCCGGGTTGCGGGCCGCGATGAAGGCGAAGATCGCCTCCCGCACGTCGGCCATCGACTGAACCACGGCTTCTCGACCCCTCGAACCGTCCCGCGCTGGTCTCGGTTTGCGGGCTTAAGCCCATCGCGCGGGCAAGTCCATGGCCGGCCGAACCCCTTCGCGATTGCCGAAGCCGCGCGAGCCGCTCACCGGCGCGAAGAGCGCCGCGCGCAGCGGGCTTTTCAGGACGGTTGTCCTGAAATGCATGGAGCGGAGCGAAAGCCTAAGCCCGCGGAGGCGGGCGCCGGCGACTGAGGCAGGGAAAAACCAGAGCGATCGCCTCAAGCGATGGCTCTGGACGATCCCCAGGCATCCGACGCTTCGAGCGGTCCGCTTAACCCGCGATTCACGCTGGAACCCGAGGCTTCCCGGCATTCCTCTCTCCCGGAGTCCTCGGCCCGTGTTCGGTTCTGCCCAGAACGGCGTGCTTCTCGCCGCCCGCCTCCTCATGGCCTCGGCCCTGCTGCCGACCGGCATCGCGCGGGCGCTCAACGTCTCCGGCTTCGCGGTGACGCTTGCCGGCGCCGGTTGCCCCGCGCCGAACGCGGTCGCAACCGCAGCGGTGATCGTGCAGGTGTTCGGGCCGCTCGCGGTGATCCTCGGCGTGATGCCGCGGATCACCGGGCTCGCCATGGCCGCTTTCGTGGCCGGCATGGCGGCCCTGCTGCACCCGTTCTGGCTCCATGCCGGGGCCGCGGCGGTGACCGAGCGCAGCTTCCTTCTGGCCGATCTCGGGCTGGCCGGCGCCTTCCTGATGTACGCGATGACCGGCCCCGGTGCCTGGGGCTGGCAGGGCTTTTTCCGCACCGGCGGCGCGCCGGCGCCGGCAAGCGTCAAGGCGGCACCGAAGGCCCCGGCACGGCCGAAATCCGGCAGCGTCAAGCGGACGGGCGGCCGGGCTCCGGCGCGGGCGGCGGCCTGAGCGGCGCGAGGCTCTCGCTCTTTGTTGCCGCATCGTCCCCTTCCGAAAGCCGGAAACCGCCTTTCGGGACGATGCTCTGAGGTGAACCGTCGGCGGGTGTCGGCACGGCCTCCGCGATCCGTCGCTGACCCGAGACCTCGGCGCCGGCATCCGGGTCGAGCCGCCGGAACACGAAGAACGAGCCGGCCGAAATCAACGCCACCCCGAGGAAGGCGAGGGGGAAATCCCCCGCCTCGATTCCCGAATGGCCGTGCCAGGCGGCGGCGCCCTCCAGAGCCAGGGCGCCGATGGAGACGCCGAGGCTGAGCGAGAGCTGCTGCGCCACGCTGGCCAGACTCGTCGCCGCGCTCATCTCGCGCGATTCGAGATCGGCATAAGCGATGGCGTTGACGCAGGTGAATTGCAGCGAGCGCACGCAGCCGCCGAGCAGCAGCACGCTGACGATGATCCAGTGCGGGGTCTGCGCCGTGAACAGCCCGTTGGCGGCCAGAAACGCCGAGGCGAGCAGGGCGTTGATCACCATCACCCGGCGGAACCCGTGGGCGCGCAGGATGCGCGGGCCGATGATCTTGATGAGCAGCGCGCCGGCGGCGGCGGCGAAGGTGATGAGGCCCGACTGCAGCGGGTCGAGCCCGAAGCCGAGCTGCAGCATCAGGGGCAGCAGGAAGGGGATCGCCCCCGTCCCGATCCGGAATAGGCTGCCCCCCGTCACCGCCGCGCGGAAGGTCTGGTGCTTCAGGAGATCGAGGCGGATCAGCGGGTGTTCGGTGCGCCGCGCGTGGCGCAGGTAGAGCGCGACCAGGAGGCCCCCGCCGGCCATGCAGGCCCAGGACACGCCATCCGGCAGGAGATGGCGCCCGGTCGAGGCGAAGCCGAGCATCAGGAGCGCGAGGCCGCCGCCCGAGAGCAGGAAGCCCGTCACATCCAGCGGCGGGCGCGTCTCCTCGCGGATATCGCCGAAATACAGGGTCGCCAGCACGATGCCAGCCAGCCCGATCGGGATGTTGATGAAGAAGATCCAGCGCCAATCGGCGTAGGTCGTGATGAAGCCGCCCAGCGGCGGCCCCAGGATCGGGCCGATCAGCGCGGGGATGGTGAGGTAGGCCAGCGCCCCGACGAGTTCGGATTTCGGCACGGAGCGCAGGATCACGAGGCGACCGACCGGCACCATCATCGCCCCGCCGATCCCCTGGACGAAGCGGGCGGCGACGAAGCCGGTGAGCGAGTTCGCGGCGGCGCAAGCGAGCGATCCGGCCATGAACACGCACAAAGCGGCTCGGAAGACGTTGCGGGCGCCGTAGCGGTCGGCCGCCCAGCCCGAGACCGGAATAAAGATCGCCAGGCTGACGAGGTAGGCGGTCAGCGCGAGCTTGAGGGCGATCGGGTCCACGCCGAGGCTCGCCGCGATCGCCGGCAGAGCCGTGGCGATCACCGTCGAGTCGGTGTTCTCCATGAACAGCGCGGTGGCGACGACGAGGGGGACGATCTGGGCGGGACGCATCGGCAGGAAGAAGCGCACGACGCGCCGAAGGGTTGCGCCCCTGCATCGGAGGGGCGACGGAGGAATTGTGCGGATACGGGGCTGAAACCTCGCGTCGCAGGGGCGGATGAAACGCCGTGGCGGAACGGTCACAGGCTCGCAGGATACGCGCGCCGACGCCCGCCGGATCCTTCCGGGACCGCCGCCTTACGGCTAGGCTTCCGCCCGAAAAGCGATGCTGTCCGGCCTCGGCAGGGCGCGCATCCCCGAGCGCCCGATGGCGCCGGCCCCACAGCCCGCGAAAGAGCCTGATGCCCCTGCGGTCGAATCATCGTTCCGGCTTCTCCCGCCTCGCACTCGCCGCGTCCCTGCTCGCCGGGCTCGCCGGCTGCGGCGACGTCGTGCTCACCGACGGCGGCTCCCTCTCGCGCCGCGACCAGTTCGTGACCAGCGACGCGGTCGCCTCCGAGTCGAAGCTGTTCATCGACCCGACCTTGCCGCAGACCGTGCGCACCGTGCGGATCGTGCCGACCGTGTTCACCGAAGCCGTCTCCGGCCCCGGCCTGACGCCGGCCGAGCGGCGCGTGATCGCCAACGCCGCCGACCGGGCGCTCTGCTACGACCTGTCGCTGCGCTACGACATCGTGTCCTCGGGGCGCGCCGACCTCACGGTGCGCTCGGCGATCACGCGGGTCGATGTCACCAACGTTCCGGGGGCGAGCGCGACCATCGGCGCCTCGGCGGCGATTTCCGTCGCCGCGCAGGTCGGCGTCGGATTCGCCAACACGATCGGCAAGGTGCCGGTGCCGCGGGTGCCGATCGGGCTGGGCAGCCTGACCATCGAGGCCGAGGCGCTCGACGCCCGCAACCGCCAGCGCGCGGCGATGATCTGGGCCGGCGCGGCCAATTCCTTCACCAACCAGGCCCGCTTCTCCGCGGCCGGCGACGCCTACGACCTCGCGGGCGAGTTCGGCCAGGATTTCGGCTCCTACCTCGCCACCGGCAAGGACCCGTTCAAGGGCGAGTTGCAGTTGCCCACCTACGACCGCATCCGCATCACCACGCTGGGTGAGGCGCCCCTCGACCCGGATTGCGAGGCCTTCGGCCGGGCGCCCGGCTTCGACGGCATGCTCGGCGACATGATCGGCCTGCCGCCGGAATGGACCGACAAGGGGCCGGGCGTCTCCGCAGCGCGCTGAATCTCGGCTCGATCGCCTCATCCACTTCCCGTCATCGCGAGCGTCAGCGAAGCGATCCAGCGGCGCGACCTCTCCGGAGAGGTCGCGCCGCTGGATCGCTTCGGCTTCGCCTCGCAATGACGGAAGCCATTCAAGCCGCCTCGAACAGCGGCACCTGCCGCATCTCCGGCACCAGCACCAGGCCCTTGTCGGTGATGCGGATCTGCGGGATCACCGAGAGCGGGATCAGGTTGAAGCCCATATAGGGGATGCTGCAGCCGGCCCGGTCCCAGGCCCGTTTCAGGGCCTTCACCTCCTCCGCGACCGCGCCGACGCGCTGGTCGGAGAGGAGCCCCGCCACCGGCAGCGGCACCATCGCGACGACCTGCCCCTCCTCGACGACGCAGACCCCGCCCTGACCGGCGGCGATGGCGTCGAGCGCCACCCGCATATCGGCCTCGTTCCGTCCGGCGACGATGAGGTTGTGCGAGTCGTGACCGACGCTGCTCGCCACCGCGCCGCGCTTCAGGCCGAAGGCGGAGAGCAGCCCGTGGGCGATCCCGCCGGAGCGGTTGTGCCGCTCGATCACCGCGACGTGGCAGAGATCGTGCGTGGACAGCGTCGCCGGCCAGTCGGCGCCGGGGACCAGCGCGACGCGCTCGTGGATCAGCTCGATCCCCGGCAGCGCGGTGCGGATCGCGTTGACCGTGCAGGGCCTGGCGGGCAGCGGCGGGATCAGTGCGGGCAGGGGATCGGGCAGGCGTACCGTGGCGTAGGCCGGCGCCGGGTAGCGGTAGGGCCGGGCCAGCGCCTCTTCGAGCCGCGGGGTCGGCTTGCGGTCTTCCACCACGAGTTCGCCGCCGTACCACGTCGCCCGCGGCACGAGATCGTCGTTCAGGAGCACGAGGTCGGCCCGGCGCCCGCCGCCGATACCGCCGACCTCGCCGTCGAGGCCGTAGCGGGTGGCGCCGTGCAGCGAGCCCATCGCCCAGGCAGCGGGCTTCGGGATGCCGCGGGCCACCGCCTCGCGCACCACCCAATCGAGGCCGAAGGCGAGAAGGTCGTCGGCGTCGCGGTCGTCGGTGCAGGCGCAGACCCGTTTCCAGGCCGCGCCGTACGCGGTCACGGTGCCGATTGCCTTCGGCAGCGAGTGCCACGGCGTCGTCGGCGGTCCGCCGCGCAGAAAGATCCAGAGCCCGGCCTCCAAGAGGTCGTCGGCGATGTCGGCATCCACGGCCTCGTGGGTGTCGGTGATGCCGCTCGCGGCATACGGCGCCACGAAGTCGCGGCCGTAGATGTGGCCCGAGACCGGGCGTCCGCGCTCCAGGGCGGCGCGGAGGATGGTGTGCGCCCGCTCGTCGCCGCTCGCCACCGCGACGAAATCCATCTTCTCGCCCAGTCCGATCGCCTCGGGCCACGCGTCGAACAGCCCGGCGATCTTCTCCGCCGTCAGGTCGCCGCCCGCGGTCTCGAGGTCCGGCGTGGTGGCGGGCACGGTGCTCGGCACGGTGAGGAAGATATTGAGTGGCGCGGCGCGGGCGTCCTCCAACATCCACTCGACGCCGTTCACGTCGAGGACGTTGCCGATCTCGTGGCTGTCGCAGACGATGGTGGTGGTGCCGTTGACGAGCGCGGCCTCGGCGTAGGCGCAGGCCGTGACCATGCTGCTCTCGATATGCAGGTGCGGATCGACCAGACCCGGCGCGATCAACCCGCCGCGCGCATCGTAGCGCGGAGCAGCGCCGCGATGCCGACCCGCCGGCTTCACCGCTGCGATGCGCCCGCCCGCGATCCAGATCTCGCGGTCGGGCAGGATGCGCTCGGAATAGGTCGAGAGCACCCGCGCCCCGGTGATGACCAGATCGGGCTCGGCGCGGGCCGAGGCGACCGCGGCGAGGCGCCGCGTCATCTGCGCCAGCGGCGCGACGGCGAAGCGGTCGAGGGGTTTGACGGTCATCGGAACCTGCACGTCGCGCGTTGGTCGGAAGCGACCCCGCCGGCATCGTGCCACGGAAGCCGGACCGAGTGCAGCCGCCCTCGACGCGTCAGTCCGCGTCGTCCGCCGCAGCGTCGCCGGAGGGCCCCCGGAATCCGGTGGCGAGCACGTAGAGTTCGCTCGAATCGGCCCGGCTCGCCGCCGGCTTGACGTGGCGCACGGTCGCGAAATCGCGCTTCAGGTCGGCCAGCAGGCTCCCCTCGGTGCCGCCCTGGAACACCTTGGCCAGGAAGGCGCCGCCCGGCGCCAGGATCTCGGCGGCGAAGGCGGCGGCGGATTCGGCAAGACCGATGGTGCGCAGGTGGTCGGTCTTCTTGTGGCCGGTGGTGTTGGCGGCCATGTCCGACAGGACGAGGTCGGCCTTGCCTCCCAGCAGCTCGGTCAGGCGCGCGGGGGCGCTGTCGTCGAGGAAGTCGAGGGTGATGAAAGTGGCGCCCGCCATCGGCTCGACGTCGAGCAGGTCGATGCCGACGATGCGCCCGCTCTCGCCGACGATCTTCGCCGCCACCTGCGACCAACCGCCGGGTGCGGCGCCGAGATCGACGATCCGCTGTCCGGGCTTCACGAGCTTGAAGCGCTCGTCGATTTCAATGAGCTTGAACGCCGCGCGGGAACGGTAGCCCTCGCGCTTGGCGCGGGCGACGTAGGGGTCGTTGAGTTGGCGTTCCAGCCAGCGCTTCTGGGAGAGGGTGCGCCCGCGGCCGGTCTTCACCCGCTGCTTCAGGTCGCCGCGCAGGCCGCCCGTTCCGCCTCGCCGGTCGGTCATGATCTCGATTCCTTCACGGGCCCGTCCCTATCCCGGCCCGCCCGGTCCGTGAAGTGCGCGAGAGCTTTGATGCCGCCGTATCGTCTTACGCCGAACCGGCGACCACTTCGGCGGCACATGATCTAGCGGTAATGCCCGCGGCGCCAGACGCCGTCCTCGCGCATCATGTTCATCAGGAGGCCTTCGCGCAGGCCGCGGTCGGCGATGCGCAGGCGGTCCGAGGGGAAGACCCGGCGGATCGCCTCTAGGATGGCGCAGCCGGCCAGCACGAGATCGGCCCGGTCGCGGCCGATGCAGGGGTTGTCGGCGCGCTGTTCGAGGCGGGTGTCGAGCAGATCCTCGATCGCGTCGCCGACCTCGCCGTCGCTCATCCAGAGCCCGTCGACCCGGCGCCGCTCGTAGCGGGCGAGGCGCAGGTGCATGGCGGCGAGGGTGGTGACGGTGCCCGAGGTGCCGAGTAGGTGGAAATAGGGCGCGGTGGCCGCCGCCGCCGCGCGGATCGCGAAGGGTGAGATCAGGTCGCCGACCTCCTCCACCATGCCCTCGAAGGTGCGGCGCGTGACCTCGGTGCCGCCGTGGCGCTCGGCCAGCGTCACCACGCCGACGGGCAGGGAATCCCAGGCGCGGATGCGCAAGGTCGGGTCGGTCGAGGGGTTGGCCGCAGCACCGTCGAGCCACGCGATCTCGGTCGAGCCGCCGCCGATATCGAAGATCACCACCGATTCCGCCCGCGGGTCGGCGAGCGCGGCGCAGCCGGTCACCGCGAGATAAGCTTCCGTCTGACGGTCCACGATCTCAAGATCGAGCCCGACCTCGGCGCGGACGCGGTCCACGAACTCGGCGCCGTTGACGGCGAGCCGGCAGGCCTCGGTGGCGATCACCTTGGAGCGGGCCACCGCACGGGACTTCATCTTTCCCCGGCAGATGCGCAGGGCTTCCACCGTGCGCTCGATCGCCGCCTCGGTGAGGCGGTTCGAGTTGCCGAGGCCCTCGCCGAGGCGGACGATGCGGGAGAAGGCATCGATCACGCGGAAACCGTTGGGGGTCGGCTCGGCGATCAACAGGCGGCAATTGTTGGTGCCGAGATCGAGCGCGGCGTAGGCGTCGCGGCGGCCGTGGCGGCTGGTCTCGTAGCGGGACGGGTAGCTCTCGATCGGGCGTCCGCCCGTGACCGTGCGGGATCCCTCCCGCGATGTCTGCGGGTCGGCGGTGGGGCGGGCCGACACGGCGGCGGCGCTCTCATCCCTCATCGACGCGACCGAACTTCCTGGCGATGCGGCCCGGCAAGGCGCCGGGCCATCGTGGCACCAAGGCTACAGGCGTTGTTCGGGAACTGCAAAGGCTGGATGGGCGGCCTCACACGATTTGCCGCATGGATTACCCCGCGTTGAAAGGGATCAGCCCGGCTCCCGCTGCGGCTTGGCTGCCCCGCCAACCGCCTCGCCGACGGCGTAGCTGCGGCCCTTCCACACCGCCCGCCCGGCGCGGGCCGGGCGCAGCAGCACGTTCCACTGGATCGCCAGCGCCGTGCCCACCGTGAGCGGGTGGAGGAGGATCGTCACCGGCGGCTCGGCGACCCGCAGGGTGATCGCCGCACGGGTAGCGAGCGAGACGAGGGCGGCGATGCCCGCGACCGCCGCCGCCGTGCCGGCGCCGAGCGCCAGGGCGGCAGCAAGGATCAGCCAGGGGAGGATGTGGCCGCCGAACAGCAGAGCCGTCCAGACGGGGAGGGCGGTGGGCGTCGCCATGCCCTCATGCGCGTTCTTCGAGAAGCCGGCCCAGGACTGCGCGAAATCGCGGTACATCCGGCAGGCGGCGAGCGCGTGGCCGGCGACGAGATCGGTGCGAAAGCCGCGCACGCGCAGGAGCCGCGGCAGGCGCACGCCATCGTGCAGCGAGGTGCGGATCGCGCCGTGCCCGCCGGTGGCGGCGTAGGCCTCGCGCGTGATCAGGATCATCTGACCGCAGGCGGCGCCGAGCGAGGTCCGGGGCGATGCCCGCATCATGGCGATCGGCAGGTAGCCGATCATCAGGAAGTCGATCATCGGCACGGTGAGGCGCTCGCCCAGGGTCTCCATCACCTGCCGCGGTACGCCGCTGACGAGATCGGCCCCGCTCTTGCTCGCGTGCGCGGCGAGCGCCGCCGCGCCTTCCGGCGCCAGGGTCACGTCGGCATCGAGAAACAGCAGGCGCTCGCCCCGCGCCGCCGCGGCGAGGCTGGCGCAGGCGTGGTTCTTGCCGGTCCAGCCCTCGGGCAGAGCGGGCACCGAGATCAGCCGCAGGCGCGGATCGCTCGCCGCGAGGCGCGCGACGATTCCCGCGGTGTCGTCGGTCGAGTGGTCGTCGCCGACCAGAACCTCGACCGGGACACCACGGCTCGCCAGCGCGGCCCGCACCGTGCCCTCGATCACCGCCGCCTCGTTCCGGGCCGGAATCAGGATCGAGACGAGTGCATCGGTCGGCGTCGGCTCAGGCGTGCGAAGGATCGCGAGGTTGACCGCCGCCAGCACCGCCGGGAGCAGGGCCAGCGCCAGGGCGACGAAGGCGAGGATGAGGAGCGTCAGCGTCATCGAGTCCGCGTCTCCGCACGATCGCCGTTCCGGTGTCCCGGCTCGAAGCGGCGGCCGGCCAGCGCGGCCGCGAGCCGCCGCCAGCCGTCATAAACGCCGCCGACGCCGCGCCGACCTGCCAGCAGCGTCTCGAACCGGGCGGGATCGCGGGTCATCACATCATCCGAGAGCCGGTCGAGGGCCGCCGTCAACGCCGCTTCCAGCCGGGCGAGGCGCTCCGGGCGGGGCAGGGCCAGCAGTTCGGCGGCGTCAAGAGGAGGGCCGAAGGCGAGGAAGGCCTCCGCGCCGCGCTCGTCCCAGAAGGCGTATTCCACGGCGAGCGGAAGGAATGTCGCCTCCGGCGCGATCTCGGCAAGCCGGGCGACGCCGGGCTTCAGCCCAAGGGGGCGCGTGCGCACGTCGGCGAAGCGCCCCTGCGCGGTGATCCAGATCGCACGGTTCGGCTGACCCAGGATCGCACGGGAGGCCGAGAGGAACTGCGCACCGCCCCGGGCGCTGTCGAGATCGACCGGGAAGGCGCCCATCTTCCGGAAGATGCCGTACTTCTCCAGCATCGCGGCGTCGATCGGCGCGAAGCTCTCGTGCTCGGGAAACAGGCGGTCGGCGGCGACGATCAGGATCGCCGCGTCCCACCACGCCGGGTGGTTGGCGTAGATCACCAGCGGCCCCGCGCCCGTCACCTTGGCCGGAACGCCCCAGCGAGCGAGCCGCAGGGCGTTCAGGTGGCGCCGCACGAAGCGGTCGAAATAGGCCGCCATGAACCGCCAGAACCGTGGTGAGCGCTCGGGCGGCTTGATCGACCGCGGCATGGCAGGGGCGCTCAGGCGCTTTTGCGCAGATCCGGCTCGGCGCGACTGCGAAAATCCTGATCGAGGGCATCGGCGGCGATCCAGCCGGACATCATCACCATCGGCATGCCGGGTCCCGGATGGGCGGCGCCGCCCGCGAGATAGAGGCCGCGCACTTCCCGCGAGCGGTTGCCGGGCTTGAACGCCCCCATCATCCGCCCGTGCGAGGCCAGCCCGTAAATCGCGCCGTTCAGAACCTTGTAGCGATCATGGATGTCCTGCGGCGTGAGGTGGCGCTCGACGACGATGCGCTCCTCGATGTCCGGCATGCCCCCGGTGCGCTTCAGCTTCTCCAGGATCGTCCGGCGATAGGCCGGGAACATCTTCGACCAGTCGTGGTGCGGGCGCAGATACGGCGTGTGCACGAGGACGTAGAGCGCCTCGCCGCCTTCCGGCGCCACGCTCGGATCGGTGGAGGAGGGGGCGGCGAGGTAGGCGGTCGGATCGGGGGCCGGCTCGCCCTTGCGGTAGATGAAGTCGAACTCCTCCTCCGGATCGCGGGAGAAGACGAAGTCGTGGTGGGCGAGGTGCTCGTAGCGCTTGTTGAGGCCGAGATAGAGCACCACGCCGGAGCAGGCCGGCTCGAAGCTCTTCTTCTCGTAGGCCTTGCCGACCTCGCCGCCGACGAGTTCGCGGTAGGTGCGCACCGAATCCATGTTGGAGATCACCGCGTCGTAGGCGCTGATCCCATCGCGGGTGCGCAGGCCGCGGAGTTGGCCCCCCGCGATATCGAGGCCGAGCACCTCGTCGGCAGGCTTCATCGTGGCGCCGAGTTCGGTGGCGAGCCGCATCAGCCCCTCGGCCACCGCGCGGGTGCCGCCCATCGGGTACCACACGCCTTCCGCCGTCTGCATATGGGCGATGGCGCAGAGCACGGCGGGCGCGCCGTAGGGCGAGGAGCCGACATATTGCACGAAGTGATCGAGCATCTGCGCGAGGCGGGCATCCTTGACCTTGCCGCGGATCGTGCTCGCCACGGTGGCGTGCATGCGTAGGCTGAGCACGTCGCGCAGGGTGCCGGGATTCATGTTGGCGCGGATGTCGATCGTATCGAACAGATCCTGCACCGCCTTCCAGAAGAAGAAGCGCTCCGAGACGCCGTGCAGGTGCTCGGAGACGGCGATGAACTTCCTGTAGCCGTCGCCCACCCCTTGGCCCGGAGCGAACCGGTCCATGGAGGCAGCCATGGCGTCGACATCCTCGATCAGGTCGATGCGGGAATTGTCGTCGAAGAAGCAGCGCCATTGCGGGTCGAGACGGCGCAGATCCATGTAGTCATGGACGCTCTTGCCGGCCTCGGCGAAGATGCGCTCCAGCACGCGGGGTACGGTGAGGATGGTCGGCCCCATATCGAAGCGGAAGCCGCCCTCGTGCAGCACCGCGGCCTTGCCGCCCATCCAGTCGTTCTTGTCGTAGACCGTGACGCGATGCCCGCGGGCCGCCGCCACGCAGGCGGAAGCCAGACCGCCGAGCCCGCTGCCGACGACGGCGACCGAAGAACCCTGGCTCATTGAAAACGCGTCTCCCGCGATGCCCGAAGGAAGGTCATCACAGCAAAGCTAGACGTGGATGGGGGCGGGTCAACGTGCCACCCGGTCGCGCTCCGGCCATTCGAGGCCGCGGGCTGTGGACAGAGCCCTCAGGAAGTTGCCGATTTCCCGGCGCCGCTGCCCGGATTCGAGCACATCGGTGCCGACCCCAAGACACCATGCCCGTCGGCGGCGAGCGGGGCCGTCGTCGTCGGCCAGGTCCGCGACGGCGCTCGAATAGGCCTCGACGGCCGCACGATCCTCGGCGAAGCCGGCGGAGACGACGTCATCGGCGGTCAGCCGCAGCAACGCGGCGAGTTCATCGAGATCGGTCTCCGGGTGGTACTGCGTGCCCCAGAACAGGCCTCGGCCGTAACGGATCTCCATCGCCTGCACGTCGAGGACGGCGTTGGCGGCCAGCACCGTCGCGCCGGGCGGGGGGCCGAGCACGGCATCGAGATGGATCGCGGGCGCGTCCCAGGCGAGGCCGCGGCCGGCAAGCAGGGGGTGTGCAGCCCCCTCGCCGGACGGCGCGATGCGTCGGGCGAAGCCGTATTCCGGCCCACGCGGATTGACGCCCACATCGCCACCCGCCACCGCCGCGGCGACCTGCATGCCCCAGCACGAGCCGAAGACCGACAGGCCGGCCTCCAGCGCCGCGCGCATCAGGTCGAGCTGGCGCCGCACCGCCGGCCCGTCCTCGGCGACCCGCAGGGTGGAGCCGGTGAGCACCATGCCGTCGAACCCGTCGAGATCGGCCCCGCTTATGCTCTCGGCGTCGGCCGGATTCACCAGCGTACAGGCCGTCTCCGGCACGAGATCGGCCACCACGGCGGCGAAGGCCTGCGAAGTGGTCTGGCCGACCGCCTCCGCGCGCCTGGCGCGACCGGCGCGGTCGTTGCCGTCGGCGATCAGCAGGCGCAGCATCGGGTTCGTCATGGAAATCGGGCGGTTCCGGCAGCGACAGAACGGGGGCGCTGCCTCTGCCTGATCCGAGCCCTCAGGTCGCGAGCGCAGGTCGCCGCGGGGCGATCCGCCTCAGATGCGCCTGCGCGCCACAACCGTGAGCGCCACCGCCAACCCCGCCATCGCCAACGCCGCCAGCACACCCCAGGCCGGCAAGGCGGCGGACGCGCCCTCGCCGAGGGCCGCCTGATAGGCCTCGATCGCCCAGGCGTTGGGGGTGAGCCAGCCGGCCTGCTGCAGCCAGGGCGGCATGAGGAAGCGAGGCACCATGCTGCCGCCCACCGCCGAGAGCAACAGCACGCCGAAGGTCGCGGCGAGATGCGCCTGCTGGCGGGTCGCCGAGAGGGCGCAGGCGGCCAGCGCGAGGCCGGCGGCCATGGCGGAGACGAGGATCGAGGTGACGATCCAGCCGAACCAGTGGCCGGAGACATCGACGCCGTGCAGCAAGGCGGCGGCGGCGAAGATCAGGCCGGCCTGGACCACGCCCTGGCCGAGCAGGAACAGGAATTTGCCCAGCACGATCACCGGCAGGCCGCCGGGGCCGGCAGCGAGGCGGTCGGCCAGCCCGCCCTCGCGCTCGTCCACCAGGGAGAGCGCGCCCTGCATCGCCGCAAACAGCAGGAACACGGCGGCGATGGCCCCCGCGTAGTAGCTCACCCGCTCGTTGCCGCGCCCGCTCGCGGTGGTGCGGGTCTCGACGAGACGCGTGAAGGAGAACGGCTCCTTCTTCGCCCGCTGCTCGGCAAACGCCTCGTCGAGGAAGGCGCGCTCGTCCGGGCCGATCTTGCCGGAGCGCTCCACGTCCGCGACGATGCGCGAGAGCACCACGTCGGGCAGGGCGTCGTTGAGGGCGCGCTGGAGCTGGCCCAGCGCGATCGGCGTGGCGAGTGCGCGGGACGGGCTCTCGATCAGCAGAACCGGCTGGCTCGCCGCCGCTTTTGCCTGCTCCGCGCCGACTGGTGCCGCGAGGTCGCCGCGCAGCACCAGGGCCACATCGACCTCGCCGCGGCGCACGGCGCGGAGGGCGCCGGCCTCATCCGCCACGTTCAGGCGCTCGATGCGTAAGGAAGGCTCGGCTTCCAGCGCGGCGACGAGGCGCTGCGTGGTAGCGGTGCCCGCGAGGTCGGCGAGCCCGAGATGGATGCGGATTCGGTCCCCGATCGCGCCGGAGAAGATCGCCGCGAAGATCGCGAAGATGACGGTCGGCAACACGAAGGCCATGGTCAGCGCCGCGCGGTCGCGCAGCAGCGAGAGCCACATCACCCGGAAGGCCGCCGCGATCACGCTGCCGTCTCCAGGCTCGGCCCCTCGGCGAGGGCATCCCGATACAGGGTTTCCAGGCCGGGGCGGCGGACGCGGATCTCGGCGGCCGGCACGCCGTTCGCGCGGAGCGCCGCGAGGAGGGCAGCGCCGTCGAGCCCGCCCGCCGCGCCGTGATCGGCCCGCCAGATCTGCGCATCGCCGGGCAGCGGCAGAAAGCCGGAGCGGCGCAGGGCCGCCTCGGCCGCCGCATCGGGGGCCCCCTCCAGCACCGCCTCGTGCTCGGGCGGGGCGGCTTCGAGCGGGCACATCAGCGCGGCGAGCGGGCCCACGAGCCGGATCCGCCCGTCGGCGAGGATGGCAACGCGGTCGGCGAGGCGCTCGGCCTCGGAAAAATCGTGGGTGCTGACGACGAGGCCAGCGCCAGCCGCGCGCAGACCGGCCAGCACCGCGTGGATCGCCGCCCGCGCGTCGAGATCGACGCCCTGCGTCGGCTCGTCGAGCAGGATCAGGTCGGGGGAGGCCAGCAGGCTCGCGGCGATGTTGACCCGGCGCTGATAGCCCCCCGAGAGCGTGGCGACGACGCGCCCGGCCACGTCGGCCAGCGCGCATCGCCCGATCGCCGCGGCGACCGCCCCGCGCCGCTCGCCCCGCTTCAGGCCGGCGAGCCGGGCAAACACGTCGAGGTTCTCCGCGACGGTGAGGCGCGGATAAAGCGCGATTTCCTGCGGCACGAAGCCGATCCTTCGCCGCGTCGCCCGATCCGCATGAGGATCGCCGCCCAGGACGCGCACGGAGCCGGCATCGGGCCGGAGCCGCCCGGCGAGCAGGCGGATCAGGCTGGTCTTGCCGGCGCCGTTCGGGCCAAGCAGCGCCAGTGTCGTCCCGCGGACAAGCGTGAGATCGAGTCCGCGCAGGGCTGCCCGGCCGCGATAGGCGAAGGCAGCCCCCTCGACGGCGGCGAGGGGCGTGTCCTCGGTGCGCATCAGCCGTCCGTCAGCGCCGCGGCAGGGGGCGGGCGAGGCGAACCCGCACCGCGGCGCCGGGCTCGCGCAGGTCGAAGCTCGCGCTGGAGAAGTCCGGCCGGGTCCGCCGCCCGACCGTGCCGGAGAAGCCGTAGGGTTCGAGCGGCAAGCCGAGGCCCGTCCGGTCGAGGCGGCCATTGCCGTTCTCGTCCTGGAAGGCGGCGACCGCCCAGAGGCCCGGAGGCACGTCGGTGAAGACGAAGCGCTCGGCACCGCCGCGGGCCGGGACGCTGCGGCCGATCGGGCAGGCGGCCTCGCTCAGCCCGCCCTGGCACAGGGTGACGTAGAGTTCGCCCGGACCCGGCTCGGCCCCCTCGACGATGACCTCCAGGCTCGCCGCCCGCGCCGGGCCCGCCAGCGCGGCCAGCACGACAAGACCCGGAACAAAGACCGCCCGCATCAGCTCGGGTCGCCCTGTGTGGCGAGCGGCGAGGTCGTCGGCAGGTCCGCCAGGATCGCGGGCGCCTTCTCCTTGGCGAGGTCCTCGATCAGGAGCCGGGCGGAGATGCGCGCGCCCTCGTAGATGACGGGCAGGCCCGAGCCCGGATGGGTGCCGCCGCCGACGAGGTAGAGCCCCGGCCCGAAGCGGTTGTGGGGTCTGAACCACAGCATCTGCATGAGGTCGTGGGCGAGGTTGAAGGTCGCGCCTTCATGGACGGCGAACTCCTCCTGCCAATCGCGGGGGTCGATCACGCGCTCGTAGCGGATCCGGCTCTCGATATCGGGCAGGCCCAAGAGCTTCAGGCGCTCCAGCACCAGCTTGCGGTAGCTTGGCCCCACCGCTTCCCAGTCGATCCCCGACTTGAGGTTGGGCACCGGCACCAGCACGTAGAGCGCTGTGTGGCCGGGCGGCGCCATGCCGCCATCGGTGAAGCCGGCATGCTGCACGTAGATCGAGGGCTGCATCGGCAGGGTGCCGCCGGTGATCTCGTTGATGTTGCGCTCGTACTCCTTGGACAGCAGGATGGTGTGGTGGCCGAGGCTCTCGGGCATTTTGCCCTCGATCCCGAGGTAGAGCATGTAGGTCGAGCAGGAGAGGCGGGCCTTGCCGATCTTGGCATCGCGCCAGCGCGGGCGGCGCTCCTCGGGCACCAGATCGCGGATCACCTTGGCGAAGTCGCCGTTCACGACCACCGCGTCGGCCTTCAGCGTCTCGCCGCCGACCACCACGCCGCAGGCGCGCTTACCCTCGAACAGTACGCGATCGACGGACTGACCGAGGCGGATATCGACGCCCATGCGGCGGGCCAGCCCGGCCATCGCCTCCGAGACTGCGCCGCAGCCGCCGACCGGATGATAGACACCGTGCTCGTATTCGAGGAACGAGAGGATCGTGAACAGGCTCGGGCAGCGGAAGGGGCTCATCCCGAGATATTTGGTCTGGAACGAGAAGGCGAGGCGCACCCGCGGGTCGGCGAAGTAGCGCCGGAGGTCCCGGTCGACGCTGCGGCCGGGATGGAGATGGGGGAGGGCGGCGAGCATGGCCGGGCTCGCCATCGACAGGATGTTGTCGAAGGGCTGCTCCAGCACCGGCTTGAAGTAGTTCAGCTTGGTCCGGTTCTCTTCGAAGAACTTTTCGACGTTCTCCGCGTCTTCGGGGGCGAGGCGGGCGATCTCCTCTTTGAGCCGTGGCACATCTCCCGTGGCGCGGATCTGCCCTGAAATGCCGTTCTCGCCCTCGAAGACGAGATTGTATTGCGGGTCGAGCCGCTCCAGGCGGACATGGTCCTCCAGGCGCTCGCCGCAGGATTCGAAGATGTCGGCGAGGATCTGCGGGTAGAGGAAGAAGGTCGGGCCGATGTCGAACCGATAGCCGCCCGGCGCCTCGACGGTCTTGGTGCGTCCGCCGACAGCCTCGTCGCGCTCGATGACGGTGACGTGCAGTCCAGCCTTGGCCAGGAGCAGCGCCGTGGCGAGCCCGCCCGGCCCCGCCCCGACGACGACGACGCGGCGGCCCGAGAGGGTGCGCAAACCTTCACGCGACTGCAGCAACGTCCCAAAACTCCCGACCTGAAATTGTGCGGCCAATCTTGGCAGGAAGCGCCGAGGCGGCAAGGGGCGCGGATTGTCGCGCTTCGCCGGTCTCAACAGATTCCCGGCGGCTTGGCGGTGACAGGCAGGCCTCGGTGCCTCGCACCGGTGCCGCTCGCCGGCTCACCATCCTGGCGCTTGCCGGGACAAGGCGGGCAGGCTCGCTTTCCGAGGCACCGTGCGATTCGACGCCCCACGGCCTCGGTCGGGGACGAGCCAGGAGACCGGGATTGAGCGACGACTACGATGACGACGACGACGAGGCATCGGGATGGCAGGCGATCGACGGGGCCCTCTCCCGGCTCTATCCGAACGAGAAGCCGCAGCACTACGCCACCCCGCTCACCAGCCGGCCAATGATGGGCGGCCGCGATCCGCTCGACGGCTTCAGCGTTTGGAAGCGGCTCGCGCCGGTCCCGCACTGGCATTTCCTGACCTACGGTTTCTCCGAACTCTACGCGAAGGAGAACGACGAGCCGCAGACCAGCGGCTATGGGTTCGAGCTCACCCTTCGGCTGCGCTGCGATGCAGAGGACGTGGAACCGCCTGCCTGGGTCTTCGGCCTCTTCCAGAACATGGCCCGCTACGTGTTCTCGAGTGGCAACGTGTTCAGCGAGGGCGAGCAGATGTCGGCCAACGGCCCTATTGCTCGCGACGAGCCAACGGCGATGACGTATGTCGCCTTCGCCCGCGACCCCGAACTGGCGCCGATCACGACGCCGTTCGGGAGACTGACCTTCCTGCAGGTCGTCGGACTGACCGAAGACGAGGCGGATGCGGCGCGGCGGTGGCACATCGGCAAGCTGCTCGACATCTTCGGTTCCGTCCTCCCCCTGCTCGTGACGGATCTTCGGCGCCCGTCCCTGCTCGGCCGTCCGGAGATCCGGCGGAGCGTCGACGAGGGCATCGCCCGCGACGGCTCGTCGAGCGGGCTTCTCTTCGTCGAGCAGCTGTCCTGGTCGTGCGCCGACGGGCCGACGGGGCGCCCGACCTACACCGTCACGATCGGCACGAGCCCGATCGCCGACCTGATCGCGATCCTTCCTCTGCGCCTGCCCTTCGGGCGCGACCTCGTTCTGTTCGGCAGCAACCTCGTGCGGCTCGAACCGGGCGAGGAGACCAGCGTCGCGGAGGAGAGCGACGGTCTGGTCCTTCGCCTGAGCGAGCCGACGGCGCGTGCCCTGTCCGCGACGCTCAAACCCGAGCCTGGAACCTACGCCGTTCCGGGCTTCGACGCGGTCCGATGGCTCGTGGAATGCCGCGATTCGAAATGAGAACCGAAGCGGCGGCGTCAGGTCCGCCCTCGGCGGCGCAGGGGCACCACCGCCGCCGCGCCGATCTGCGGCCCGGTCTCGGCGTCGAGGTCGGGCACGGCGATGATCGGCGCGCCGCGCAGGTCTCGGCGCATGACGATGGCGCCGCGCTCTTCGAGATAGCCGAGCATCCGCCGGGCGCGGCCCGCCGAACTCGTTCCGTAGGCCTCGGCCAGGGCTGCGTCGGACGGGCAGGGCGAGCCTTCGAGCGCCGTGCGCGCGATGAGCAGGAACAGCCCGGCGAGATCTTCGGGCAGAGACGCCGCAATCTCCTGCGCCCTCTCCCAGCCCGGCCCCTCTGCGGTCGCGCCCTGGACCCCGGCCCGCGCCACGGCGAGCCGTCGCTTGAACTCGGGCAGGCCCATCGCCTCGCCGCCGATCCGGCGGATGCGGCAACGGACGGTGAAGTCCTGGTAGAGCGTGGCCGGCGTGCAGGCGGCGGCATCCGAATCCGCCAGAACCGAGGCGAGGATTTCGGCCATCGCCGCCTCGCGCTCGGCCGGGTCCATCGGCTCCTCCTCCGGCAGGTCCTCGCGCACCGGCGGGCGGTAATTGGCGAGCTGGACCAGCACATCGGGGCCCGGTGCCCGCACCGGCTTCGGCCGCGGGGCGGGCAGGGGCCGCGCCTCCTCTTCCGGCGAGGCGGTGAGGATCAGCGCGCGGGCCTCCTCGCCCATGGTCGGCAGCGGCAGCAGGGCAGGGGCGGCATTGCGGCTCTCGGTCACCGTCGGGCCGATGGCGATGGGAAGCGGGCGCTTCGAGATCGCGGGTCCGAGGCCGACGAAATGCCCGCGGGCGAGATCGCGGAACGTCTCGGCCTGGCGGCGGTCGAGGCCGAGCAGGTCGGCGGCTCGCGCCATGTCGATGTCGAGGAAGGTGCGACCCATCAGGAAGTTCGAGGCTTCCGCCGCGACGTTCTTGGCGAGCTTGGCCAGCCGCTGCGTGGCGATGATGCCGGCCAATCCGCGCTTTCGCCCGCGGCACATCAGGTTGGTCATGGCGCCCAGCGAGAGGCGGCGGGCCTCGTCGGAGACCTCGCCCGCGGCGGCCGGGGCGAAGAGCTGCGCCTCGTCCACCACCACCAGCATTGGGTACCAGAGCGAACGGTCGGCATCGAACAGGCCGCCGAGGAAGGCGGCGGCGGCACGCATCTGGTCCTCGGCGTCGAGCCCTTCGAGCGAGAGCACGACGGAGACCCGGTGCTCGCGAACCCGGGCGGCGATGCGCAACAATTCGGCCTCGTTGCCGTCGGCCTCGACCACGACGTGGCCGTAGCGCTCGGCCAGCGTGACGAAATCGCCCTCCGGATCGATGATCGCCTGCTGCACGAGGCCCGCGCTCTGCTCCAGCAGGCGGCGCAGCAGGTGCGACTTGCCCGAACCGGAATTGCCCTGAACGAGGAGGCGCGTCGCCAGCAGCTCGGTGAGGTCCATCGTCCCGGGCCTGTCGCCGGCCCGCCCCAGATCGATCTCGTAACCCATCCCGTACCTCGCTGGCGCCCGCAGCTTCTAACATGCGCGGGACGGGCGGGGTCCGCGGCGGGGCGGGCCGTCCACAGGCGGGAGGCCGCACGCGCCTCCCGAGAACCTGCCTTCAGCCCGCGAGCTGCCGCCCTGCCAGATGATGCAGCGCGATCGCCCCCGCCGTCGCGACGTTGAGCGAGTCGAAGCCCGGCGCCATGGCGATGCGCAGGCGACGGGCACGCGCCATCACCGCCTCCGGCAGGCCCGGCCCCTCGGTGCCGAGCAGGAGCAGCGCGCGGGACGGCGGCTCCAGCGCATCGAGGGTCTCATCGCCGCCGGGGGTCAGTGCGAGCGGCGTCAGGGCATGGCGCTCGGCGAGGGCCAGCAGCGCCGCTCCGCTCGCCGCGCGGGCGAAGGGCATGGTCAGCGCCGCGCCCGCCGAGACGCGGATCGCCTTGCGGTAGAGCGGATCGCAGGTCTCGGCGTCGAGCCAGACCGCATCGGCGCCGAAAGCGGCGGCGTTGCGGAACAGGCCGCCGACATTGTCGTGGTTGGTCAGCCCCACCAGCCCGACGACGAGGGCCGGGGCGGGGGCCGGCGGGATCAGCGCCTCGGGCGCGGGCTCCGCACCGCGAAGCCCCACCGCCAGCACGCCGCGATGGATCGGGAAACCCGCCACCGCGCTCATCACGTCCTTGCCGGCGAGATAGACCGGCAGCTGACCTGCGCGCTGCGCGAACAGGTCGGACAGGCCGGCCCAGCGCTCGGGCGCCAGCAGCACCGATTCCGCCGCGAAGCGGGCACTGCCGGAGAGCAGCAACCGCAGGGTCACCTCGCCCTCGACGATGAAGCGACCCTGCCGCCCCACGAGGTCGCGCTCGCGCACGAACCGGTAGGCGGCGAGCCGGGGATCGTCCGGATCATCGATGGCGGCTGGCTCGAACACGCGCGGGTCGACTTTCGCTCTCGCATCGTCCGGTCCCGAAGGGCGGCAACCACCGTTCGGGACGATATTTCAGGCGCGGCCGCCGCCCATGCGCATGGCGAGGGGGTCGGCCTCCTCCTTCTTCGGCACCTTCACCAGGGCCTCGCCATCGAGCACCACTTCGTCGCCGACGGAGCAGGTGCAGGCGAGCCGGGCGCGGCGGC
This sequence comes from Methylorubrum sp. B1-46, assembly GCF_021117295.1. NCBI lineage: Bacteria > Pseudomonadati > Pseudomonadota > Alphaproteobacteria > Hyphomicrobiales > Methylobacteriaceae > Methylorubrum > Methylorubrum sp. B1-46. The sequence goes on from NZ_CP088247.1 coordinate 3,644,699, forward strand.
GCTCGGGAATCAGTTCGGCCACCTCGACCTTCACCTCGACGACGTCGCCGATGCGCACGGGCGCGCGGAAGTTCAGGGTCTGCGAGATGTAGACCGCGCCCGGCCCCGGCAAGCGGGTGCCGAGCACCGCCGAGATCAGGCCGGCGGTGTAGAGGCCGTGGGCGATGCGGGTGCCGAAGGGCGTGCGCGCGGCGAAGTGCTCGGAGAGGTGGATCGGGTTGCGGTCGCCGGTGATCTCGGCGAAGCCCACCACGTCGGAGGAGGAGATCTCCTTGCGGAGGATCTCGGTGAGTCCGACTTCGAGATCCTCGAAATAGAGCACGCGCAGTTCGGGCAACATTCTCAAGGCCTCCCGGTCCGGAAAGCCGCTCGACGGGCGGCTTGGCTATCCTTTGGCAATCCCTTCGCCTTGCACAGCCGCGCGCGCAAATCCAGACGGACAAAAGGCCGAGCGGGGTTGCGGGGGTAAGGGCTCTCGGAAGGGCTCTCGGAAGGGTTCTCGACAGCGCCCGGCGCTTCGGGCAATCACCGGCGCGCTCCACCTTCGGGAACCCCTCGGTGCCTCGTCTGACGCCCTCGCCGGGCCTGCGCCCGGTCGTCGCCCGCGTGGCGGCGCTGAATCTGAGCTATTTCGGCATTGAGATCGCGGTGGCACTCGCCATCGGCTCGGTGGCATTGATTGCCGACAGCCTCGATTTTCTCGAGGACGCGGCGATCAACCTTCTGATCTTCGCAGGCCTCGGCTGGAGCGTGCGTAACCGGGCGCGGCTCGGCACCCTGCTCGCCGGCATCCTGCTGGTGCCGGGCCTCGCCACGGCCTGGGCGGCCTACGAGAAATTTTCGGATTTCACCGCGCCGGCCCCTGTGCCGCTGACGCTGACCGGACTCGGCGCGCTGGGGGTCAACCTCGCCTGCGCGCTGATGCTCGCCCGCCACCGCGACGGGCACGGCAGCCTGACACGCGCGGCCTACCTCTCCGCCCGCAACGACGTCGCCGCCAACGTGGCGATCATCGCTGCCGGCCTCGTCACCGCAGTGACGCTCTCGCCCTGGCCGGATCTCGTGGCGGCGGCCGGCATCGCCGTCCTCAACGCCGATTCCGCCTTCGACGTGCTCAAGGCCGCCCGCCGGGAATGGCGGGCCGCGGCCGAGGACGCCGCGTCGCAGGCCCGTGCCTGAGCCTTCTTCCCCTTTCCTTCGACCCTGCGGACCCCGTGCTGCGCCTCTTCCCCCTCTCCGACCTGCATCTCGAACGGCGGCGCCCGGACATGATCCCGCCGCCTTCGTCCCCCTTCGACGTGCTCGTCTGCGCCGGCGACCTGCACGAGGGCCAGCCCGAGGCCGGGCTCGCCACGGTGCGGGCCCTCGCGGGCGGGCGGCCGGTGGTGCTGGTGCCGGGCAACCACGAGCACTACGCCCCGACCGGCGACGGGCGCAGCGCGCCCGAACTCCTCGCCGCGCTCGAGCGCGAGGTCGCCCGGCTGAACGGGCTGGGAGCCCGCATCCACCTGCTCCAGGGCGGGCAGGCCGTCGTGATCGGCGGTGTGCGGTTCGTTGGCACGACGTTGTGGAGCGACTGGTCGCTCGCCGGGCGCTGGCTCACCGAGGACACGCCCGACCGGCCGGACGATCCGGTCGCCTTCGCCGCCGCGCGGATGACCGACCCGGTCACCGGCTCGCGGGAATATCGCGGCTCGATCCGCCGCGCCGACGGTGCGCCCTGGTCGCCCGCGGACGCGATGGAGGCGCATGCCCGCGAGAAGGCGGCGCTGCTCGAAGCCCTGGCCCGGCCGCACGAGGGTCCGACGGTCGCGGTCACGCACCATCCTGCGAGCCCGCGCGCCGCGGACGCGTTCCGCAACGCGCCCGGCGTGCCTTGGTGGGTGCCGGCCTTCTACGCCACCACCGTCCTCGACGATCTCCCCGATGCGGACCGCCCCGATCTATGGATCTCCGGCCACTTCCATGCCGGTCACGATATGCGGATCGGACGCACCCGCTGGCTCGCCAACCCCGTGGAAGGAAAGACGTTTCGTAGCGACCTCATCGTCGAGCTGGGATGACGCGCCCGATCGGCGCAACCCGATGACGACATCGCGCGTAAGCTCCGGGCCGCCGCCGAGCAGGCAAAACCGACAAGAAAACCCGGGAGATTCGCCATGAACGCCTTCATCGCCGTCGTGCTCGTCTGCGCCAACGGCATCCCGCAGCCGGATTGCACCGACGAGCGGGCGAGCGAGGTGCGCAAGGTGCGCGTCGCGAACGAACTCGGCTGCACCAGCGGCTGGCAGGAAATCATCGCCCGCACCGACCTGCGCGACGAGGTCGGCAAGACGAGCTACCTCAAGACCGAGTGCCGCCGGGTGAAGCAACGCGAATAGCGCGGACCGTTGCCCGTCCGACGTCGCCTCCGCGCGGGAATCTGCTATTCAGGCGCGGCCGAGTCCTGAATTCCGCATGAGCGGGCGGGTCCGGCACAGATTTTCGCCGATCGTCGAGAGACTGATGCGCCTGAAGTCCGGACTCGCTGCCCTGCCTTGGCCCGCCCTGGGCCTGCTGGCCGCCCTGTCCGTCACCGGGCCGGCCCTCGCCGCCGCGCCGCCGGCCCAGCCGACGGAAGGGCCGGGGGGCGTCGGCGACAAGGCTGCCACGATCACCAAGCGCGCGGTCGGCAAGGCCAGTGCGGCAACCTACGCCTTCTACAAGGCGGGTCCGGCGCCCGAGGGCGGACGGCCGGTGGCCGTGTTCCTGCACGCCTGGGGCGCGCCGAACCCGCAGGCCTACGGCGCCTGGATCGACCACCTCGCCCGCCACGGCTGGCTCGTGCTGTTCCCGCGCTTCCAGGAGGTGAACCGCACCCGGCCCTCCGACGCTCCGGCCATCGCCGCGCGCCTGCTCAAATCCGCGCTGGCCGAACTGGCGAGCGACGCCGACGCCAAGCCCGACACCGGCCGCCTCGCCCTGATCGGTCATCTGGCCGGCGCGCCGCTCGCCGCCCACCTCGCGGCGGAGGCCGGACAGGAGGGACTGCCGGCGCCCAAGCTCGTCTACATCGTGATGCCCGGCGGCATCGCCCGCGACGCGAAATCCCGCGGCATCCCGCTCGGCGACCTGGACGGCATGTCGCCCAAGACCCTGCTCGTGACGGTGATCGGCGACCGGGATGCCCGCGCCGCCGACGCTGCCGCCCGCCGCATCCTGCGCGACGCCCATACCGTTCCGCCGGAGCGCAAACTGTTCGTGCGGGCGCTCTCCGACGATCACGGTTTCCCGGCGCTGACCGCGACGCTGGCCTCGCCCGCCGGGCTCGACGCGGCCTATGACAGCGGGGCGATCAAGCTGCCGCCCGACCCGCCGGGAGAGAAGCCGCCGCCCTTCCGCTGGTCGGCCGACATGGCGCTCTCGGGCGAGCAGACGACGCTCGTCTCGCAGATCAACAACGCCCGCGCCGACAGCCTCGATTTCCTCGCCTTCTGGCGCACCTTCGACATGGCGGCGACCGCCGCCTTCGCCGGCAAGGACGCCCAGAGCCTGAAGAACGACCCCGCCTTCAGCGACATGCGCCGCTGGGGCGACGGCTGGCCGGTGAAGCGCCTCGGCGTCGAGACGCCGAAGGTGCCGGCAACGCCGGCCGCCGTGCAGCGCTGAGCACCGCATCCCGTTCGAAACTGCAAAGGATTGTTTGACGCCGATGAAGCTGTTCCACTCGCACAGCTCGCCCTTCGTGCGGAAGGTGATGGTGGTCGCCCACGAACTCGGCCTGGCCGAGCGGCTGGAGCTGCTGCCGAGCGCCGTCCACCCGGTCAAGCGCGACCGCTCGGTGCTGGCGCAGCACCCGCTCGCCCAAGTGCCGACCCTGATCCTCGACGACGGCGAGAGCCTCGCCGACAGCCGGGTGATCTGCGAGTATCTCGACGTGCTCGGCGGCGGGCGCCTGTTTCCGGCCGAGGGGGCCGCGCGCTGGCGGGCCCTCAACGAGCAATCCACCGCCGACGGCGTGCTCGATGCCGCCCTGCTGATCCGCTACGAGTTGACCGCACGGCCGGAAGCCGAGCGCTCGGCCGCCTGGATCGAGGGCCAGACCGCCAAGATCGAGAGCGCACTGGCATGGTTCGAGGAGCATGCCGAAAGCTTGGATGAGCGTGTCGACATCGGCACCATCGCGCTCGCCTGCGCGCTCGGCTACCTCGACCTGCGCTTCTCCGACATCGCCTGGCGCGACGACGCGCCGAAGCTCGCCGCGTGGTTCGCCCGCTTCGAGGAACGGCCCGCCATGGTGGCCACGCGCCCGCCGGTGGGTTAGCCCATCGGGGGTCTTCCGGCTGGCTCGCCCCTTGCTAAGCTTGGGCTGTCCCATCCGGGAGGCCCGTCATGCCCGATTTCGTCGCCGCGGCGCTCGCATCCGCCGTCTTCTGCCTTGCCGTCATCGCGCTCAATGCGCTGACCCGCCTCGCGCTCCAGGCCCATCTGGCACCGGACGGGCTCGCCGAGAACGGGTTTCTGCAATACGGGGGCGCTCTGGTGCTGGCGCGGACGACCTATCGGCGGGCGACGCGGGTGCCGGACCGGCTGCTGGGCGAGTGATCCGCGCCTGCGGGTAAAACTCTTCTAACCAAGCGGCTTATCCTGAAACGTTGCACTTCTGGATCACTTCGCCGACGCTCGCGATGACGGGGCGGTTGATCCAGGCCGTCATCCTGAGGCGGAGCCGAAGCAAGCCGGGAGCACGACGGCGGCCGAACATGAAGAAGCCCGCCGCGAGGCGTTCGCGGCGGGCTCCAGTCGATGAAAGCCCCACCCCGCGGGCGGGGCGATCGCTCAGAAGTACGACTTCAGCACGCCGCGGCGGCGCACGTCGAGCGTGGCGCAGTGGAACGAGCCGCCGAACGGGCCGTAGGACAGGAAGGGGGCCGGGATCGGATCGAAGCCCCAATCCTTCAGGGCCTTGATCAGGGTCGGCTGGCTCTGATCGACGACGATCTTCTTCTCGTCGATGGCGAGCACGTTGATCGAGGTCCAGGGCGAGCACATCGAGATCTTGCTCATGAAACCCGAGACCGGGTCGGGGCGCGGCGCGATCAGCACGTCCCACTTCTTGAGCACCGCCGGGAGCTTCTCGACGTCGATGTAATCCGGGTTGACCAGCACCTTGCCCGGCGCCAGCGGCATGAACGACGAATCGATGTGCATCGGCTGCGGGCAGCGGCTCTCGATCTCGTGGATGCGGAAGCCCGGGCCGAGATGGCGGCGCAGCCACTCGATGCCCATCAGGTTCGTCACGTTCGAGCGGGTCACGAACAGGTCGCGGCCGCAGCGCACGAAGTCGGCGGCGTCGAACACCGGCTCGAACTCGTTGACCGTGAACTGCATCGGCTCGCCGGCCTTCAGGTTCGGCACCCGGTAGTCGTAGTTGTAGAGGTCGTCGGTGAGCTGCGGACGCGGCGCCGAGGTCCAGCGCGCGCCGGCGCGGAAGTATTCCTTGAACAGCGAGCGGTAGGCATCGCTCTCGAAGTAGCGCGAGCGCCAGCACATCGGGCTCTCGATGATCTCATCACCGATCACGAGGTACGGGTCGCGCGGGCAGGCGACGCAGAAGCCACGCGAGGTCCAGCGTGGCGCCTTGAACTTCTTCGAGAAATCGACCGGATCGGGACGGCGCACCTTCACGCCCTCGCCGGCCAGGATCGAGATGAAGTTGTCCAGCTCCTGCTGAGCCAGCTTCTTCATGAACTTCGGATACTTCCAGCCGGAGGCGAAGCGGTAGAACGGCTGGGCCGCCCGCGGCAGGTTGAAGATCACGGTGAGGTGATGGGTCGGGATCGTGGCGCCGTCGAGCGAGCCGACGATCACCTCCTCCAGCGGATCCCACTCGTTCCAGGCCATCACCGGGCTGCGGGTGGCGGGCGAGCGGCCTTCCAACGCGTGGCGGCCCTCGTAGCCCTGCGAAAAACCGTTCGCCGAGGCGTCGTCGATCAGGGCGGAATCCGCCGTGATCTGCGGCTCGCGATCCATTTGAGGCTCCCTAGAAGCGGCATCGCGCGACAATCGTCGCCAGCGTCCACCGCGGGCGCCGCTTTGCTCCCCGGTGTGTCAATCGGGTGATAGACAGGGCTGGGCAAAGCTGCAACCTGCCGGAACGCTTCCCGCCACCGGCTAAGCTTCGATGGTCGCTTCGGGTGGGATTTCGACAACACAAGCCTTGGCGATCACTCGAAAGAGGCTGATGAAGCGTCTCACAACACTGGCATCGATCGTGGGACTAGGCACGGCGCTCGCGCTGTTCCTGTCTTCCGGCGTGTCCGATGTCACGGCCGCAGTCGTCAGCGCGGGCTGGGGAACGCTCGCCGTCGTGCTGGCCCGCTTCGCCGCCGTCGCCTGGGCCGGTTTCGGCTGGCACACGGTGTTCCCCCGCGGCGCCGGGCCGACCCTGCGTGACTGCATCTCGCTGCGCTTCGTGCGCGAGGGCATCAACACGCTGCTGCCGGTGGCGCAGGTCGGCGGCGATTTCATCGGCGCGCGCCTGCTCACCCGCCGCGGCACGCCCGGCGGCATGGCCGGCGCCAGCATGTTCGTCGACCTGATGACCCAGGCGGTCACGCAGCTCGTCTTCACCATCGCCGGCCTCCTCCTGCTGATGCAGATCACCGGCGACGGGCCGCTGGTCCGCACCGTCGCGGGCGGCGTGCTTCTCGCGATCCCGGCGCTCGCCGCCTTCTACGTCATCCAGCGCCGCAGCGGTCACCGCCTGATCGAGGCGGCGCTCAGCCGCTTCGCCGCCGGCCGCGAGTGGCGCGCGCTCGGCGCGATCGACGTGCTCTACCAGAACCTGCGCCGGCTCTACGGCAACCGCGCCCGCGTCGGCGCGGCGCTGCTGATCCACCTCGCCGGCTGGGTCGCCGGCACGGTCGAGGTGTGGATCGCGCTGAACGCCATGGGCTATTCCATCAGCTTCGTCGATGCCCTGGTGATCGAGAGCCTCGCCCAGGCCGTGCGCGGCGCCGCCTTCGTCGTGCCCGGCGCCATCGGCGCCCAGGAAGGCGGATTGATCGCGCTCGGCGCCCTGTTCGGCATCCCGCCGGAGGCCGCACTCGCTCTGTCGCTGGTCAAGCGCGTCGCCGACCTTGCCGTCGGCCTGCCGAGCCTCGCCCTGTGGAACCTGATGGAGCGCAAGACTGCAGCCTCCCCCGAGCCCGCCGGCGCCGAGGCCGTTCGCGAAGGACTCGGCGCGATCCGGGCGCGGCTCGGCCGCCGCCTCGCGCCCGCTCCCCTCGCTCCGACCTACGGCTTTCCCGCCGCCCGGAACCCGGCCACCCTCTCCCCCGACAACGAAGCTGGAGCGCTCCAGAAGTGCGCCTGAACCGCCGCACCCTCCTCGCCGCCGCCGCGATCCTCGCCGCTGCGGGGACGCCGCAGATCGTCCGTGCCGCCGAGGATCCGGCGGTCGAGCCGATCAAGCGCCTCTACGCCAAGTTCGAAGAGGCGCTGAAGAACGGCGCGGGCGACCTCAAAAGCCGGCTGGCCATCGTCGGCGATACGCTCGCCGCGACCTTCGACACGCCCGCCATGGTGCGCACCGCCGTCGGCCCGAAGTGGAAGACCTTCAAGCCCGAGCAGCAGGACGCGCTGACCGAGACCTTCGGCAAGTATTTCGTCACGCTCTACGCCAACCGCCTCTCGCAGGCGGCCGGCGGCAAGTTCGAGGTCAAGCCGCAGAGCGAAGCGCGCGGTCCCAACCGCGTGGTCTTCACCCACGTCTCGAACAAGGACGGCGACGAGTCGGACGTCGATTACGTCGTCAACGCGAGCAACCGGGTGCAGGACGTGCTGCTCAACGGCAACGTCAGTGAGGTCGCCTCGATGCGGGCGAGCTTCTCCGATCCGCTTAAGGGCGGCGCCGACGGCCTGTTGAAATTCATGCTCGAACGCACCGACGGAATGCTCGCCGCCAAAGTCTCGCCCCGAGAGTAGGGGCTTAGTGTCTCTCACAGAACGCCCGCTGCGCTGCCTTCGCCTGAGCGAGAACGGTCAGCGAGCGGGCGTTTTGTGAGGCATTCTTAGAAGCCATTCCTGCCGCCGAAGCGTCGAGCGTTTCGGCGGCAACGCGAACCTCAGGACAAAGGCCCGGAGCCGACCGCGACCCGGTTGGGGCGGCATCCGGGCCTTGACCATTCAGGCCGCCGCCCGCGGCCCCCGACCCACGACAGCAGCGAGCAACGCCGCGCCATGGACCTGAACGAGCTGCTGGCCTGGATCGCCCCCGTGCTTCTGCTGACGGCGCTCGCCGGCTGCGTCTATGCCCTGCTCGCCGCCGTTCTCGTCGGCCGCTTCGCCGCCCAAGCCTCTCCCGTTCTTGCAAAAGACGCGCCGCGGCCGAGCGTGACGATCCTCAAGCCGCTCTGCGGCCTCGAGCCGGACCTGTTCGAGAACCTCGAAACCTTCTGCCGCCAGGATTATGCCGGCCCGCTGCAGGTCGTGTTCGGCGTCCAGAACGCCTCTGACCCGGCGCTCAGTGTGGTGCAACCCCTGCGCGAGGCCCATCCCGGCCTGCGGATCGATCTCGTGGTGGATGCGAGCCAGCACGGCTCGAACCGCAAGGTCTCCAACCTCATCAACATGTCGGAGCGGATCGCCCACGAAATCGTGGTGCTGGCCGACAGCGACATGTCGGTACGGCCCGACTACCTCGAGCGCGTCGTCGCTGCGCTGTCGCAGCCGGGCGTCTCCGGAGTGACCTGCCTCTATCACGGTGTGCCGGGCGATCGCGGCGTCTGCGCCCAGCTCGCGGCGCTCGCCATCGATGTGCAGTTCGTGCCCAACGTCATCCTCGGCACCACCTTCGATCTTGCCCGGCCCTGCTTCGGCTCGACCATCGCCATGACGGCGGCCTCGCTCGCCCGTATCGGTGGCTTCCGCGCCTTCAAGGATGATCTTGCCGACGACTACGCCATCGGCGAAGCCCTGCGCAGTGAGGGCGGCACGGTGGCGATCCCCGCGCTGACCATCGGACATGCCTGCGTCGATACCGAGCTGTCGGGCTTGTGGCGGCACGAGCTGCGCTGGAACCGCACCATCCGCAACGTCGATCCCAAGGGCTATGCCGGCTCGGTGGTCACGCACGCTTTCCCGCTGGCGCTGCTCGCCGCGCTGATCCCCGGTGCCGGGACCGGTGCGCTGGCCGTAGCCGCCCTGGCGCTCGCCTGCCGCATCGGGCTCTGCCTGCGCATCGAGCGCGCCTTCGGGCTCGCGCCCCACGCCTACTGGCTGTTGCCGATTCGCGACATGCTCTCCTTCGTCAACTTCACCTGGAGCTTCGTCTCGGGTGCGGTGACATGGAAAGGTCACGATTACCGTGTGGTTGCGGACGGTACGCTGATTCCGGAGCACGGCCTCGGTCGCGAGTCGCGCGCGACTTCGGTCTAAGCTTCAAACCATTCGCCCTTATACATTCCAACGCTCGAGCCTTGAGGCCTTGAACCCCATGCGCACGCTTTTCCTGCAGGCCCCCACCTTCGACGGCTTCGATGGCGGCGCCGGCTCGCGCTACCAGGCCAAGCGCGAGATCAAGTCCTTCTGGTACCCGACCTGGCTGGCCCAGCCGGCCGCCCTGGTGCCGAACTCGAAGCTGATCGACGCGCCACCCCACAACATCAAGCTCGACGAGATCGTGGCCCAGGCCAACGATTTTGACCTCGTGGTGCTCCACACCTCGGTCCCGTCCTTCAAGTCGGACGTGAAGACCGTCGAGGCTCTGAAGGCCGCGAACCCCCGACTGATCGCCGGCCTGATCGGCGCCAAGGTCGCGGTGGACGCCGCCGGCGCCATGGCCCAGGCCCCGTGCATCGATTTCTGCGCCCGCAACGAGTTCGACTTCACCGTCAAGGAAGTCGCCGACGGCGTGCCGATGTCGGAAATCAAGGGTCTGTCCTATCGTGATGCCAACGGCGTCGTGGTCCACAACGAGGACCGCGAGATCATGACGGATATGGACCAGCTGCCCTTCGTCACGAGCGTGTACAAGCGCGACCTCGAGATGGAGAAGTACTTCATCGGGTACCTCAAGCATCCCTACATCTCGTTCTACTCCGGCCGCGGCTGCAAGAGCCGCTGCACCTTCTGCCTGTGGCCGCAGACCGTGGGTGGACACACCTACCGGACCCGTTCGGTCGCCCACGTGATCGAAGAGATCAAGTACTGCATGAAGGAGTTCCCGCAGACGAAGGAGTTTTTCTTCGACGACGACACCTTCACGGACAACCTCCCGCGTGCGGAAGAGATCGCCCGCGAGCTGGGCAAGCTCGGCGTGACGTGGTCGTGCAACGCCAAGGCCAACGTGCCGCGCGAGACCCTGAAGGTGCTCAAGGAGAACGGCCTGCGCCTGCTTCTGGTCGGCTACGAGTCCGGCAACCAGAAGATCCTGAACAACATCAAGAAGGGCATGCGCGTCGAGGTGGCCGAGAAGTTCACCAAGGACTGCCACGATCTCGGCATCGCCATCCACGGCACCTTCATCGTCGGCCTGCCCGGCGAGACCAAGGAGACGATCCAGGAGACGATCGCCTTCGCCAAGCGCATCAATCCGCACACGATCCAGGTCTCGCTGGCCGCGCCCTACCCGGGCACCTTCCTCTACAAGCAGGCGGTGGAGAACGGCTGGCTCGACGTCGAGAACGCCGAGCTGGTCGATGAGAACGGCGTGCAGATCGCGCCGCTCCACTACCCGCACCTGTCGCACTCGGAGATCTTCTCGGCGGTCGAGGAGTTCTACCGGAAGTTCTACTTCCGCGCCCCGAAGATCGCCTCGATCGTCAATGAGATGGTCCGCTCACCCGAGATGATGAAGCGGCGGCTCCGCGAGGGCGTCGAGTTCTGGCACTTCCTGCGGGACCGCAAGGCCGCCGCGTAACGCCGGTCAGGGACGTTCAAAACCGGAATGGCCGGGCCTTGGGCCCGGCCATTTCCGTTTCCGGGGCTCCGCCCTGGACCCCCGAGAGGGCTTGCCCTCTCGACACCCGAGAGAGGGGGCAGAGCTTGAAGCGACTGGTCGTCACCGCCGACGATTTCGGCCTCAGCCGTGAGGTCAACGAGGCCGTGGAGCAGGCCCATCGCGAGGGTATCCTCACCGCCGCCAGCCTGATGGTGTCGGCACCCGGTGCGGCCGATGCCGCCGCCCGCGCGCGACGCACGCCGTCCCTCCGGGTCGGGCTGCACCTCGTCCTGGTCGAGGCTTGGCCGACCCTACCGCCCGCAGAGCTGCCCGACCTGACGGACGGGCAGGGGCTGATGCGGCGCGACATGGAGCGCCTCGGCCTCGATCTCGCCCTGAAGGCGCCCGCCCGGCGGCAGCTCGCTACCGAGATCCGGGCGCAGTTCGAGGCGTTCCGCGCGACCGGCTTGCCGCTCGATCACGTCAACGCGCACAAGCATTTCCACATCCACCCGCTGATCGCCGGCCTCGTGCTGCGCATCGGCCGCGATTTTGGGATGCGGGCGTTGCGGGTGCCGCGCGAGCCGCGCGACCTGCTGCGGCGGGCCGAGCCCAGCTTCCAACCGAAACCCGCCTTCGACACCGCGCCCTGGGCGGCGCTGCTTGCCCTGCGCGCCCGGCATGCCGGCCTGCTGATCCCAGCCCGAACGCTCGGCCTCGCATGGTCGGGTGCGATGACGCCGGAGCGCGTCACCGCCCTGTTGCGCCATCTGCCGGACGGGCTGACCGAACTCTACACCCATCCCGCGACGGCCGGCGGCTTCCCCGGCGAGGCGCGTGGCTACCTCTACGCGGCCGAACGCGACGCCCTGGTCGCACCGCAGGCGCGGGACGCCGCCGAGCGCAGCGGCGCCGAGCGGGGCGGCTTTTCGGATTTTCTCGCCTGAGCCTCATTGCGATGGGACGGCCGGCATCGGTGTGAAGCGGCTTCGCGCGAGAGCCCGCAGGTGATCGGGCGCCCTGACCTCGGGCTTAGCCTCGACACGGGTGGCCGTCTCCGGTGCGCGCAACCTCCGAACGCTGATCGAAATCAACGCCGTTCGACGCGCCGGGAGGCATCCTGCGAGGAGAACCACGCCCGAAGGCCGACGGCATCAGGATCCGCCGGGGCGACGACCGGGCGAACCACTCCAGGGCCGGGAGAACCCAGATCCATGAGACGACGCGCCGCCCTCGGATCGCTCGGCCTCGCGGCGGGCCTGGCCGTTGCGTTGGCGGGCGCCCCCGCCCGATCCGCGGGCCTCGATTGCGGTCCGCCCTCGGCGCCGCATCCGGAGGCCGATGCCGTCCTGACCCAGGCGATCCTCTCGCCGCAACTCGACGAGAAGGCGGGCGCGGCACTCGCGTCAGCGGTCCGCCGCCTCACCAGCGCGGGCGTGCCCCGTGCAGTCATCGTCGACCGTGCCGTCGCCGCCTATTGTCCGCTGGTCGCCCGCGACGGAAGCCTGACGCTCGATCGCCAGCGCGAGGCGGTCCGCCGCTTCGCTTCCACGCTGACGAGCCTCGTCTACGATCCTCCCGAACCGAACCAAGGTGAGACCGCGTTCATCCTGAGCCTGCCGGTCAGGCCGGCGCTGTCGCTGCAGATCGATGCCGCCGCCGCCAAGGCGGGGAAGACACGCGACGCCTGGATTCTGGAGGCGATCCAGGCGCGGCTGGCGGGCGACTAAGGCCACCCGCCCAACCGAGCTTCTACTTCACCGCCGCGGGCTCGCGCGCCACCTCACCGGCCGACCGGCCGGCTTCCGTGCCTTCGGGACGGTCGGCATCCGGATGCTTCGGCGGCGGCCCGAGGAAGGCCGGCACCACGAAGAACGCGGCGATCAGGGTGAAGAACAACGACAGCGCGAGCAACTCGCCCATGCTGGCGGTGCCGGGATGGCTCGACAGGATCAGCGAGCCGAAGGCTGTGCCCGTGGTCATCGCCGAGAAGAAGATCGCCCGCGTCAGGCTGGAGGCGAGCATGTCGACGACGCCGGCGCGCCACGCGATGACGTAGTAGATGTGGAAGGCCACACCGACTGCCAGCATCAGGGGCAGGGCGATGATGTTGGCGAAGTTCAGCGGCATGCCGATGACCTTGAGCGCCATCAGCGTCCACAGGGTCGCCAGCACCAGCGGGCCCAGCGTCATCGCTACGTCCCAGGGTTTGCGCAGGGCGACCGAGAGCAGGATGAAGATCAGCGCGAGCGCCGTCAGGCCCGCCTGCACGAAGGCGCCGAGGATGGTGTAGCTCGATTCCGTCGTCGCCACCGGCGCGCCGGTGGCGTGGGGATCGACCGTCTGCACCTCGTTGGCGAAGCGGCGCAGCACCTCGTCGTTGTTCGAATCGCCCTTCGGGTGAACCTCGATGCGGGCGCGGCCGTCGCTCGTGACCCACTCGGCCTTGAGGGGCTTGGGCAGGTTGTCGAGGGTGATCTTTTTCGGGTCGAGCAGCCCGGCCAGGCGGCTCATCAGCGTCTTCAGGTCGGTGGTGAGCGCGACGCTCGCCGCCTCGCGCTTTTCCGCGGGCGCGGCGGCCAGCGTGTCGAGGGTGCCAGAGAGGCGGTCCGCCGCCTTGGCGCCGGCCGAATCGCCGCCGGCGATGGTCTTCAGCGCCGCGGCGGTGTCCTTCAGCGCCTTGACGTTCTCGGCATCCGTCGGCGGCGGCGGCTTGCGGGCCGGGTTGAGCGCCGGGCCGAGGAGCTGCGCCGTCTCCTGGATGGTGGCGAGCTTCTGGTCCTGGTCGCGCGGCACGAAGGTATCGATCGAGATCACCTTGGCGACCGCCTCAAGCCCCTCCAGGCGCTTGGTCAGTTCGGGCACGGCATCGACGTTCGGGGCCAGCACGTCGATCGAGTTCGGACTGGTCGCCGGATCCTTGATCAGGTCGAGATAGGTCGCGATCGACTCCACCTTCGGGCTGCGAAGGTGCATCGGGTTGGAATCGAACGGCAGCTTCAGGAGCAGGGGGATGCCGGCGACGGTGATGAGGCCGACGAAGATCAGCACCCACTTGCGGTGCTCGATGATCCAGTGATCGACGCCCGCCATCCACGTCGTCTCGACCGCCCGCTTCTCGCCGCGCGGGTTGAACACCGCGATCAGGGCCGGGAGCAGGGTCAGCGAGAACAGATAGGCTACGATCATGCCGACGCCGGCGATGAGGCCGAGTTCGGACACGCCGCGGAACTTCGTGGGCAGGAAGGCGAAAAAGCCGGCGAGCAGCGAGATCGCCGCAAGCGTCAGCGACCAGCCGACGCCCCGCGCCGCGCCGCGAAGCGCGGAATCGACGTCGCCGAGTTCATAGCGGTCGGCGCGGTAGCGCACGGCGAACTGGATGCCGAAATCGATGCCGAGGCCCACGAACAGGGCGGCGAAGGCCACCGAGATCGGGTTCAGCTCGCCCACCATGAGGAGGCCCAGGGCCGCCGTGACGACGAGTCCCGAGAAGGTGGTGATCAGGACCGCCACGACGAGCGGGCCGGAGCGCAGGGCGAGCCACAGGAACAGGACGATGGCCGCCGTCGTCAGCGAGTAGTTCAGGAAGGCGTCGTCGGCGAGCGTGGCGAACTCGTCGTCGGCCACCGCCACCGGGCCGGTCAGGCGGATGCGCAGGCCGTGGGCCGCGTCGATGTTCTGCTCGGCGGCCACGCGTCGGATCAGCTTGGTCGCCTCGCGGCCCGGCTCCAGCGCATTGTAGTCCAGCACCGGCTGGATCATCACGAACTTGCGCTTGTCCGTGGTCTCGCTGCGCCCGCCCGCGAGCAGGGTCTGCCACGACATGCGGGCGCGCTGCCCGTCGAGGGCTTTGCGCAGCGTCTCGTCGATCTGCGTCATCGGCTGGGCGAGGTCTTCGAGCTTGGCGTCGCCGCTCTTCACGCCCTTCACGCCGAGGCTGAGCACGCGCATCACGCCGCGCAACGACGGATCGGCGGCCAGCGGCCCGAGAAGGCCCTGCTGCTCGATCAGCCGCTGGGTCGTCTGCTCCAGCTCCTCCTGCGACATCAGCAGGAGGCCGTTGCGATCGAAGAACGGGCCGCCATCGGGCCGGTAGACGGTCTCGATCTCGGAGCGGTGCGATTTCAGGGCCTCGGCGAAGCGCGCCGCCCCCTCTTCGGCGATCTCCGGCGTCTCGCCGTCGATGACGGCGGCCACGAGGTTCGTGCGCTGCGGGAATGCCTTCTCAAAGGCGATCTCGTCCTGGCGCCAGGGAACGCTCGGCTCGATCAGCCGCTCGACATCGGTGTTGATGCGGAACATGTGGGCAGCGGTGCCCGCGCCCGCCACCGTGAGGAGCGCCGCGGCCACCAGTACCAGCCAGCGGCGCCTGACGGAAAACGCGACGAGACGTTCGATCACGTAAAACCCTGCCTGCCTAACGATCCGGCCTGTCCCCGCGTGACGACGGGCCAGGACACTCGAAGTCCCGTCCTCCCCGCGACACAGGACGCGGCGTCCTCAAGCAGGCGGCGACGCGCCGAATCGATCCTCGTCATGGCCCGCGGGACGTGACCCTCGCGAGCGAGAAATCCGGATGGGGACTACCGGTCGGCAGCCCCTTGTCCAGCGGACACGAAATACGCGAGGAGACGTGAACGGACTCCACCCCGATCATCCGTGTCGTTGGCGCGCTACCTACTTGCCCCGGCGGGGGAATGCAACGCGCCCCGGCAAACCGGTCCGCTCCGGTGGGGTGGGTGCGATTGCGCACTGCACCCGGATTGCGCAGGATTATCGCTTCGCACAAGCGTTCCGGCTGATGTCGACTCGATGCGGCGCCGTGACGATCCGCTCGGGCCGGCCGGGGATGAGCCGCGGAAACCGGCACGAGGCATGCACGAGAAATCGTGAACTCGTCTGGTCCTACGCAGTTTGCCATGTGCGAGAAAAGGTCAAAAATCCGCCGCAGAAGGCGGAAATCAGAAGGTTATTCCGCTCCGGATCGCACGGCCGCAGGCTTCATCTCAGAAGCCGGCGGACGGCCGCGACACCGGCAGGCCACACCCCCTCGAAATCGCGCCTGACAAGCGCCCTTTGGGAACAGTTCCAGCCTAATGCGCTGGAATTCCTGTCCTTCTCACGCTAAGCAGCCCGGCTAAGTCCGGGACCACAGCATCTAAGGAGCCGCGTCTTGGGAATCCCCATACGGTACGTCGCGAAGATCGGCGGCTACATCCTCAAGCAGCACATCACGGGGCGGAAGCGCTACCCGCTCGTCATGATGATGGAGCCGCTGTTCCGCTGCAATCTCGCCTGTGCCGGTTGCGGGAAGATCGATTACCCCGACGAGATCCTGAACAAGCGCCTGCCGGTGGACGAGGCGCTGGAATCGGTGCGCGAGTGCGGCGCACCCGTGGTCGTGATCGCCGGCGGCGAGCCTCTCCTCCACAAGGATCTGCCGCAGATCGTGCAGGGCATCATCGCGCAGAAGAAGTTCGCGATCGTCTGCACCAACGCGCTGCTGCTTGAGAAGAAGATCAAGGAGTACAAGCCGAGCCCGTACTTCACCTGGTCGATCCATCTCGACGGCGACAAGGAGATGCACGACCAGTCGGTGTGCCAGCGCGGCGTCTACGACAAGGCGGTGGCGGCCATCGCCAAGGCCAAGGAGATGGGCTTCCGGGTCACCATCAACTGCACTTTCTTCAACAACTCGTCCGCCGACAAGATCGCCGACTTCTTCGATTCGGTGACCCGCATGGGCATCGACGGCATCACCGTCTCGCCGGGCTACGCCTACGAGCGCGCGCCGGACCAGAAGCACTTCCTCAACCGCAAGGCGACCAAGGACCTGTTCCGCGGCGTGTTCCGGCACGGCAAGGAGAAGGGCCGCGAGAAGTGGACCTTCCAGCAGTCGGGCCTGTTCCTCGACTTCCTGGCCGGCAACCAGTCCTACCACTGCACCCCGTGGGGCAACCCGACCCGCACCGTGTTCGGCTGGCAGAAGCCCTGCTACCTGCTCGGTGAAGGCTACGCGGCGACCTTCAAGGAGCTGATGGAGGAGACCGACTGGGACGCCTACGGCACCGGCAACTACGAGAAGTGCGCCGACTGCATGGTCCACTCGGGCTACGAGGCCTCCTCGGTGGTCGATTCGGTCAAGAAGCCGTGGAAGCCGCTGGTGCACGCGATCCGCGGCATCAAGACCGAAGGCGACATGGCGCCGGAGATCTCTCTCGAGAACCAGCGCCCGGCCGAGTTCGTGTTCTCGCGCAACGTCGCCCAGAAGCTCTCCGAGATCAAAGCCTCGGGCGTCGACACCAAGCAGGAAGCCCGCAAGCGCACCGCTGCCTGAGTGTCGCTCACAAAACTCCCGCTGCGCTGTCCTCGCCAGAGCGAGAACGGTCAGTGAGCGAGAGTTTTGTGAGGCAGTCTGAGCCCAGCTCTCCATCGCCTGCAAGAAGACCCGCGTGGTACCGGCCGCGCGGGTCTTCTCGTTTCCGGATTCTCGCTCGGCGACGAGGCGGCCGTTCACGCCACCCCGAGATCGGGTCCGAGCCGGGTGCGGCAGCGGGCGAGCGACGCGAAGGCCGCCGAGGAATCGCGGCCGAGCCGGATCAGCTCGCCGATCCGGGCGCGCCCTCGCAGCAGCGCGCCGAGCACGGCCCGAATGTCAGGCTCGCCCTCCGGCGTGAGGGCCGTAGCCGCGAAGGCGGGCAGGGCGCGCTCGGCCGGGTCGCAGACGACCCGAAGCGCCGCGAAGGGGAGGGCGTGGCGGGCCGCATAGGCGGCGGCCACGTGCGATTCCATATCGACCGCCAGAGCGCCGGTGCGCGCATGCAGGCTCCCCTTGTCGGCAATCGTCATGACCGCGACGTCGGAGCCTGCGAGGCCGCCGGCGGCAACGCGGCCCGGCAGCCCGTGCAAGGCTTCGAACAGGCGGCGGCCGATCGCGGGATCGGCCGGAAACCGCGTCTGCGCATCGAGATGCGTAGCGACGACGACGTCACCCGGTCTCAGGGCAGGATCGAGGCCGCCGGCGATCCCGAAGCTGACGACCGCGCGCAGACCGTGCGAGGGACGCTCGTCGAGTGCCCGCCTCAGACGGGCGGGATTGCCGCCGGCCTGGATCGTCTCGATGCCGGGGCCCGCGGCGATACGGGCCTCGCGGGCCAGACCCATCACCGCCAGAACCGTGCCGCCTGCCATCCCCGCGCCCTCGCGAACCGCGACCCCGGATCAGCGCGTGACGGTGTAGAGCGAGGCGCCGGCGGCGACCGGCGCCGTCACGGTCGAGAACACGCTCAGCACCTTGCCCAGTTCGGCGAACGGCGCGCTCGAGACATAGACGAGGTCGCGGTTGCGCATGCGGAAGCTCTGGGTCAGGAACAGGCCTTGCGGATCGCGCAGGTTCACCCGGTACACCACCGGTACCTGCGGCGAGGCCAGAAGCGGCGAGTTCGGCCGCAGGCGCCGCACCACCGCCGCCGGCTCGTAGCGGAAGATGAACACGCCTTCCGGATCGGCCTGGAAGTCGCGCAGGCCGGAGGCGCGGGCCAGCGCCTGCGACAGCGTCAGACCGTCGGCCGAGAACGGCACCTCGGTGGTGGCGCCGAGCGCGCCCACCGCCAGGAAGGTCTGCGGGTCGCGCACCAGCGTCAGCGTATCGTTCGGCCGCACGAAGATGTTTTCGCGCGGGTTGGCCACGACCGTGCTCATCGGCACGGTGACGGTGCGGTTGCCGCGCGACAGGCGCACGAAGGTCTCGGCCACGGGCGTGCGCACGCCGCCGGCCTGGGCGATGACGTCGAGCAGCCGGTCGCCGCGACCCGAGAGCGGCACGCGCATGCCCATCGCCCCCTCGCCGGTGACGGTCGCCGATTGCGAGATCGGCTTGGTGACGGAGACGAGCACCTGCGGCTGGATCGCCTTGCCGGCGAGTTCGGTCTCGATCAGCGCCTGGACGTCCTGGGTGCGGCGTCCGACGACCTTGATGCGGCCGGCATAGGGCACGGTGATGCCGCCGTCCGGCCCGACCACCTGCTCGGGGATCATGGCGGACTTGGAACCGGCGGAGAAGCGGTCGGCGACCAGCGGCCCGGAGAACAGGCCGCCGGAGCCGGCTTCCCAGACCTGAACCGCGACATAGTCGCCGACGCCGATCACCGGCTCCAGAGCAGGCCGGTTGTCGCCGAAGGTGACGAGGAGACTGTCGAGGGGGCGTGTGCGCAGGGACTCGACGAGGGCGGGGGTGACGTCGATGATCTCGTAGCGAGCGAACAGGCCCTCGGCGGTGGCGACATCGGCGCCGCTCTCGATCGCCGAGGTGGTCGGCCCCGCCGCCGGCAGGATCGAGCACCCCGACACCGCCGTGGCGGCGAGGAGGGCAAGGGCTGGAGCGCGCATTCAGGTCGCCTGACGGTTTCTCTCATCGGGTGGGTAGCCGAAAGCGGCCAAGCTGTCCGTGGCGAGGCCGCCACACCGGGCGGGGCAGCACGAATTGCGTCCGCCTTTCCCCGAAGCCCACACCTCTCCCACGCCTCCCGAAGGACCGCCCTGGACGCGGCGGACACCGAGACCCGGCCGAGAGGATGGTCCCGCGATTCCGATCCACTACCTGTCCGCTTCCGGCCGCGCCGGTGCCGACCGTCTCGCAGGCGGGTCGAGGCGCTCGGCCCGTCTCCCCATCGCTCGTCCAAGGAGCCGGATGACCGATTCTCGACCCACCGCCCCGACCGTTCTCGTCGTGATGGGCGTCTCCGGCTCCGGCAAGAGCACGGTGGCCGCGCTGCTGGCCGAGAGGCTCGGCTGGACCTTCGCCGACGGCGACGACTTCCACGCACCCGACAGCATCGCCCGCATGCGGGACGGGCATCCTCTCGACGACGCGGCGCGCCAACCCTGGCTCGGCCGCATCCGCGCCTGGATCGAGGCCCGACTCGCAGCCGGAGAGAGCGCGGTCGTCGCCTGCTCGGCCCTGAAACGTGCCTATCGCCGGACCCTGATCGGCGCTTCCCCCCGCATCCGCCTCGTCTTCCTGGAGGGGAGCCGGGAGCTCATCCAAAGCCGGATTCGGGCGCGCCATGGCCACTTCATGCCGGCCACGCTTCTGGACAGCCAGCTCGCCGCCCTCGAACCGCCGGGACCGGACGAAGCCCCGATCACCGTCGGCATCGAGGAGGGCCCCGACGCCATCGTTGCGGCGGTTGCCACGCGGCTCGGCGTCCCGGCCAGCGACATCTGCGGATCGTCATGAACAGCATGGACATCGCCCTCGTCGTCTCCGACGTCGACGGAACGCTCGTCACCGACGACAAGCGGCTCACGCCGGCCGCGATCGACGCGGTGCGGCGGCTCGGCGCGGCAGGGATCGGCTTCACCCTGGCCTCCAGCCGCCCGCCGGTCGGCCTGCGCTCACTCGCCGAGAGGCTCGACCTGCGCCTGCCGATGGGCGCCTTCAACGGCAGCACCGTCTGCGCCCCCGACCTCCGGCCGATCTCGGAGGCGGTGATCCCCGAGGCGGTCGCCCGCGAGGCGGCCGCGCGCCTCGACGCGGCCGGGATCGACCTGTGGGTGTTCGCCGACGGCGCCTGGAACCTGCGTGACGCGCAAGCGCCCTATACCGATCTCGAGCGCCGTACCTTGCAAACGGATCCGACGGTGATGCCGGACCTGTCGCCCCTGCTCGGACGGGCAGCCAAGATCGTCGGCGTGAGCCGCGACCATTCCGGCCTTGCGCGGCTGGAGGCGACGCTCGTGGCGGCGCTGGACGGGCGGGCGGCCGTCCATTGCTCACAGCCCTACTACCTCGACGTGACGCCGCCCGGCATCGACAAAGGCAGCTTCGTCGCCGATCTCGGGCGCCAGCTCGGCCTTCCGCGGCAGCGAATCGCCACGCTGGGTGACGCCGCCAACGACATCGCCCTGTTCCGCGAGAGCGGATTGTCGATCGCCATGGGCAACGCCGCCGCAACCGTGCAGCGGGCGGCTTCAGTGGTGGCACCGAGCAACAACGAGGACGGTTTCGCCCGCGCGATCAACCGGTTCGTGTTCGGGGACACCTGAGGCCCCTGCCTCCGGCCGCGGCGGGCGGCTGTGCCTCTTCTGCGACAGGGTCGGGGCCGCGCGCCCCGGCATCCGCAGGGATTTGCCCGGGCTCCACGTTCCCGCCTCATTTGGCCCCGACCCAGGTGAGACAAACTGAGCCGTAACGAGTGCCCCTCGCGAGGCTCCCGCGGCAGCCGCTTCCCGTCAGGGATGGGCTGCCGGTCCACGGGAGGCTGAAGCGAGGCACCCAAAAACGACCGGGTCCCCCATGCGTCTTCTCCTCGCCGCCCTGCTTGCCGCCGCCCCGGCGTCGGCCTTCGCTCAAGCGGCGGCGCGGGACAACATCGATGCACTGATCGCCGAGCAGGCCCGGGCCAACAAGGTGCCCGAGGCGTTCGTCCATCGCGTGGTCAAACGGGAGAGCAACTACAACGCCCGCGCCAAGGGCGGCTCGGCGCTGGGCCTGATGCAGATCAAGCACGCCACCGCGCGGGGCCTCGGCTATACCGGCGACGCCGCCGGGCTGTTCGACCCCGAGACCAACCTGAAATACGGCATCGCCTATCTCGCCGGCGCCTACCGCGCCGCGAAGGGCGATCTGGAGCAGGCCTACCGCTACTACAATCGCGGCTACTACTACGCCGCCAAGCGCCTCGGCATCGACGCCACGCCGCCCGACGATGCGGGGGCGACGACCGTCGCCTCTGCCGCGCCGGCCGCCGGCACGAGCGCTCGCTCGGCCAACGGCTTCGACGGTCTATTCGCCCTTCGCGGCAACGCACCGGCGGCTGGCACCCCGCAGGCGCTGGCCTACGCCGCGCCGGGGCCGGGCCCAACCGACGCCGTGGAGGTGCCGCTCCCGCCGCGCCGGCCCGCTGCCCTCGCCGCCGAACCGGCGCTGCAGGTCGCAAGCCTCGCCCAGGCCGCCGCACAGCCGCAGGCCGCAGCCCAAGCCACGCTTCAAGTACCGAACCAGCCTCAGCCGAGTCCGCAGGCTGCCGCCGGACAGCACGCGGCCGTGTCCGATTCCGTCGAAGTGCCGCTGCCGCCGCGCCGCCCCTCCGAGACCGCGCTCGCGGCGATCGTCCGCGCCCCCATCGTGGTGGCTCGCAAGCCCGCCGAACCCGCCCCGATCCGGGAGGCCTCGGCAGCCCCCGCCACACCGTGACCATGTCGTGCGCCTATCGCACGTCAGCCGCCTGTCCATAGAGGAACGGGCGCTCTAGCCAGTCGCCCTTCCTGCGGTTATACAGCCCGCCTCGAATCTCCGTCACTCAACGCGGTGCCATCGGCGATCCCCCGATTAAGGGGATGGGCCTTGGGCGCCCTATTTGCCTGAGGTACATCCCATGGCCGTTCCGAAGCGAAAGACGTCCCCCTCCCGCCGCGGCATGCGCCGCTCCGCCGACGCCCTCAAGGCCCCGACCTATGTCGAGGACAAGGACTCGGGCGAGCTGCGCCGCCCGCACCACATCGACCTGAAGACCGGCATGTATCGCGGCCGTCAGGTTCTGAAGGTGAAGTCCGCCGAGGCGTAAGGACTGAGAGCCGCCGGAACTGTCCGGCGGCCACAGATCCGTTATCTGGAGGCCGCGGCCCGTGCGTAGAGCGCGGCCGCGGCCTTCGTGCGTTCCAAGCGGGCCGGACGCAGGGCAGGGTCGGCGCTGACGATCAACTGGGTCAGAAAATCCGCCATCGGGCGACCGCCCCGGAGGCGGGGACCGGCTCCGGCGGATGACTGGGCCACCAGAGCACGCGAGGAGGCGTCGGGACCGCTGGTCTCACCTGAGTCGGCGTGGCCCTGATCGGCACAATCGGTCTTGGAACGGTCCATGTCGCGTCGCATCTCCGGCCCCGCACGCGATCTCGTGCAAGGCCTGGGCCGACGTTAACCGGATCTTAACGAACTGTCTCGCGCCCGGCAGGTGCGGAATCCGAGGAATCCTCGACCAGGGATGGCCCCGCCTGTCACACACGGACACGCCCCGCGGAGCATGTCCGAAGAGCCGGAAGAACAGCCGCAGGAACGTCGATCGGAGCGACCCTCGAGGCTGCTGAGGCCACCGCAGGAGGTTGTGGTGGAACGAAGAAAAGGGGCATCGCCCTCGAGCGATACCCCCTGAAAGACGCCGCGAAGATGCCGCAGCGCTACTTGCGCGCCAGCAATTCCAGGCGGGCCTGCATCTCCGCCATCTGCTTTTTCAATTCGTCGAGGTCGTTTCCTCCGCCGGCGGCAGGGACGGCGGCCGGCGGCGAGGCGGGCGCGGCGCCCGAACCCGAGGGCGGGGCAGGGGGGCCGAAGCCGCCGGTGAACATCTTCATCGCATCGCCGAAGAAGGTCATGTTGGCCCGCACCTGCTCCTGCAGAGCCTGCTGGAAAGCGGAGGGGCCGAAGCTCTGAGCCATCTTCTCGCGAAGGCCGTCCTGGTCCTTGGCGAAGTTCGCCATGGAGAATTCGAGGAAGCTCGGCACCATCGTGCGCATGCTGTCGCCGTAGAAGCGGATCAGTTGCCGCAGGAAGGCCACCGGCAGCAAGTTGTCCTCGCCGGCCTTGTTTTCTTGCTCGAAGATGATCTGGGTCAGGACCGAGCGGGTGATGTCATCGCCCGAGCGCGCATCGTAAACGATGAAGTCCTCGCCGTTCTGCACCATCGTCGCGAGGTCTTCGAGCGTGACGTAGGTGGATGTGCCGGTGTGATAGAGCCGGCGATTGGCGTATTTCTTGATGACGGTCTGATGCGCCCTGCCGTTCTCGGCCATCGTTGCGACACCTCCCGCTTCGGTCATGAGTCTGCGCAAAGCTCAACGCTCCGCCATGATCGGCTGCCCGCCTGCGCAGGCCGGGTCCTGCATTCGTCAGCTCCGACCTTAAGGCTTACGCGACGCGGCGAAAACAGCAATTTATCTCTGTCCCCGCAGAATCCGACGGCACGCGTCTGTGCGGGTGCGACGTTCCGGCCATCTTGTCCGAAAGCACGCTTGACTTCGCGAGTGCTGCGCTCTTCATCCGGTGAACGGCAAGTCGCGCACCGGACATTCTGGTCTACCAAATATCGCGCAGCCGAACGAGGAGAACGTCACGATGGCAGCCAGCGAAGATATCGTCATTGTCGGGGCGGCGCGCACACCGGTGGGTTCGTTCGCCGGCGCCTTCGGCTCCGTGCCCGCGCACGAACTCGGCGCGGTGGCGATCAAGGCGGCTTTGGAGCGGGCGGGCGTTTCGCCGGACGACGTGGACGAGGTGATCTTCGGCCAGGTGCTCACGGCGGCCGCCGGCCAGAACCCGGCGCGCCAAGCTGCCATCGCCGCCGGCATCCCGGAGAAGGCCACGGCCTGGGGCCTCAACCAAGTCTGTGGCTCAGGCCTGCGCACCGTCGCCGTCGGCATGCAGCAGATCGCCAACGGCGACGCCAAGGTGATCGTGGCCGGCGGCCAGGAATCGATGTCGCTCTCCCCCCATGCGCAGTACCTGCGCGGCGGCCAGAAGATGGGTGACCTCAAGCTCGTCGATACGATGATCAAGGACGGCCTGTGGGACGCCTTCAACGGCTACCACATGGGCCAGACCGCCGAGAACGTGGCTCAGGCCTTCCAGCTCACCCGCGAGCAGCAGGACCAGTTCGCGGTCCGCTCGCAGAACAAGGCCGAGGCCGCCCGCAAGGAGGGCCGGTTCAAGGAGGAGATCGTCCCCGTCACGGTGAAGGGCCGGAAGGGCGACACGATCGTCGACACCGACGAGTACATCCGCGACGGCGCGACCGTCGAGGCGATGGCCAAGCTCAAGCCCGCCTTCACCAAGGACGGCACCGTGACCGCGGCCAACGCCTCGGGCCTCAACGACGGCGCCGCCGCCCTCGTGCTGATGTCGGCCTCCGAGGCCGAGCGCCGGGGCATCAAGCCGCTGGCCAAGATCGTGTCCTGGGCAACCGCGGGCGTCGATCCCAAGGTGATGGGCACCGGCCCGATCCCGGCCTCGCGCAAGGCCCTGGACAAGGCCGGCTGGAAGCCCGCCGACCTCGACCTGATCGAGGCAAACGAGGCCTTCGCCGCCCAGGCACTGGCCGTGAACAAGGACATGGGCTGGGACGACGAGAAGGTGAACGTCAATGGCGGCGCCATCGCCATCGGCCACCCGATCGGCGCCTCGGGCGCCCGCGTCCTCATCACCCTGCTGCACGAGTTGAAGCGCCGCGATGCCAAGCGAGGCCTCGCCACCCTCTGCATCGGCGGCGGCATGGGCGTCGCGATGTGCGTCGAGCGGGTCTGAGTGACCGGCCTTGGAGGGGAGGGCATCTGCTGCCCTCTCTTCCCCTGAAATGCCTTGCCCTGACCTCAAGCTGAATTTGACGAAAACAGCTTGAGAGTTTGTGAAATTTAAATGCGGTGCCAGTGTCCGGTCGCCCGGTTACACAGCCTGGGCAAGGCGCAGCGACCCGCTCCCGCGAAGGTGGTGACAGGATCCTTGTCCTGTTGGCCACACGCCTAGCGGGTGTTTCGCGAACCAGCTTAACAACAACCCGATACGGGAGCACGGAGGAAATCATGGCTCAGGAACGCGTCGCCCTCGTCACGGGCGGAACGCGCGGCATCGGCGCCGCGATCTCGAAGCGCCTGAAGGACAAGGGCTACAAGGTCGCTGCCAATTACGGCGGCAACGACGAGGCCGCCAACGCCTTCAAGGCCGAGACCGGCATCCCGGTGTTCAAGTTCGACGTCGGCGATCTCGCGAGCTGCGAAGCCGGCATCAAGGCGATCGAGGCAGAACTCGGACCGATCGACGTCCTGGTGAACAACGCCGGCATCACCCGCGACGGCGCCTTCCACAAGATGTCCTTCGAGAAGTGGCAGGCGGTCATCAAGACCAACCTCGACTCGATGTTCACCTGCACCCGTCCGCTGATCGACGGTATGCGCTCGCGCAATTTCGGGCGCATCATCATCATCTCGTCGATCAACGGCCAGAAGGGCCAAGCCGGCCAGACCAACTACTCGGCCGCCAAGGCCGGCGTGATCGGCTTCGCCAAGGCGCTGGCGCAGGAGAGCGCCTCCAAGGGCATCACCGTGAACGTGGTGGCCCCCGGCTACATCGCCACCGAGATGGTGATGGCGGTGGCCGAGGACATCCGCAACAAGATCATCTCGACGATCCCGACCGGCCGCCTCGGCGAAGCCGACGAGATCGCCCACGCGGTCGAGTATCTCGCCAGCGACGAGGCCGGCTTCGTGACCGGCTCGACGCTGACGATCAACGGCGGCCAACACTTCGTCTGATCGACGTCCTCGTCCCGCGCCTTCCGAAGGCCGCCGGTCCGCTCGACGGGCCGGCGGCCTTCGCCATTTTCGGGCAGAATGCTCGCTTGCCCGAGAAAAATACCTTATTCCGCGTTTCCACCTCCCCGAATCCTCCGATCGATGAACCGGCTGTGCTGCGCCTCGCGCTGATCCTGCGGCGGAACCTGCCCCGGCTGGCGGGCCTCGCGACCATCCCGCTGATCCGGGCGGTGTTCCTCCTCGCGCGGATGCTCGGCACCGACCGGGCGAGTGCGGCCGGCGGCCGACTCGCGCGTCTCGTCGGCCCGTTCCTGCCCTCGCACCGCACGGCGATGGCCAACCTCCGCGCAGCCTATCCGAAGGAGGACGAGGCGCGCCTGCGGGCGATCGCAGGGGAGGCCTGGGAGAATCTCGGGCGCACCGGCGCGGAATACGCCCATCTCGACACGATCTTCGACTTCGATCCCGAGAACCTCGCCACCCAGCGCATGGAGGTGCGCGGGCTGGAGCAGTTCTTCGCGATCCGCGACGACGGGCAGCCGGGGCTGATCTTCTCCGCCCACCTCGCCAACTGGGAATTGCCGGCGATCTGCGCGGAAAAATTCGGGCTGGAGACCACCGCGGTGTTCCGGCCGCCGAACAATCCGGCCGCCGCCCAACTGGTGCAGGAGGTGCGCCGCAAGACCATGGGGGGCTTGGCCGCCTCCGGGCCCGGTGCCGTCTTCGCCATGCAGGGCGTGGTGGAGCGCGGCGGCCATCTCGGCCAGCTCATCGACCAGCACTTCACCCGCGGCGTGGTGGTTCAGTTCTTCGGCCGCCCGGTTCTCGCCAACCCGCTGCTCGGCAAGCTCGCCCGGCACCACGATTGCCCGGTCCACGGCGCGCGGGTGGTGCGCAAGCCGGGCGGGCGCTTCCTGCTCGAACTGACGCCGCCCCTCGACCTGCCCCGCGGCCCCGACGGGCTCATCGACGTTCAAGGCGCGATGCAGGCGATGACGCGCGTGGTCGAGGGATGGGTGCGCGAGCATCCCGGCCAGTGGCTGTGGATGCACCGCCGCTGGCGGCCCAACATGCTGCCGAAAGGGACACCGACGCACACCGCCTGACAGCGCGCCATTCCATCGTTCAGAGGGGGCGGCGCGGCGGCGACGCCCCAGCTTTCCGCTCTCTCCGCCATCGCGAGCGTCAGCGAAGCGATCCAAGGCGCGACTTCTCCGGAAGAGTGACGCTCTGGATTGCTTCGGTTTCGCCTCGCAAGGACGGACTTGAATCGGATCAGTCGGCCCACTCGCCGCGGCGCATCACCGGCACGGCCTCGCCGGACGCCGTGATCCCGTCCACGTCGATCTCGGCCGAGCCGATCATCCAGTCGATATGGATCAGGCTGCGGTTGGCGCCGCGGTCGGCGAGGTCCGCTTCGCTCAGGCCCTCGCCGCCGTTGCGGAAGCATTTCGAGTAGGCCTGTCCGAGCGCGATGTGGCTCGCGGCGTTCTCGTCGTAGAGCGTATTGTAGAACAGGAGGCCCGAGGCCGAGATCGCCGAAGAGGCGGGCACCAGCGCCACCTCGCCGAGACGGGCCGCGCCCTCATCGGTGTCGAGCACCTTGGCGAGCACGTCGCTGCCGGTGCGCGCATGCGCCTCGACGATCCGCCCCTCCGAGAAGCGCACGCGGATCTCGTCGATCAGGGTCCCCTGGTAGGAGAGCGGCTTGGTGCTGGCGACAGTGCCCTCCACCCGCAGGCGGTGCGGCGTGGTGAACACCTCCTCCGTCGGGATGTTGGCGTTGCAGACGACGCCGTTCTTGGCGGTCGTGGCACCGCCGCACCATTCGTGATCGTCGGCGAGGCCGACCGTCAGGTCCGTGCCGGGGCCGCGGAAGTGCAGGGCCGAGAAGCGGGACCCGTTGAGCCGCTCGGTGCGGCGGGCGAGGTCGCGGTTGTGCGCGCCCCAGGCGGCAATCGGATCAGGCCCGTCAATGCGCGAGGCGGAGAACACGGCGTCCCACAGCCGGGCGACCGCCTCGTCCTCGGGCAGGTCGGGAAAGACCGTGCGGGCCCAGGGCTTCGTCGCCGCCGAGACGATGGTCCAGTTGGTGGAGAAGCCCGCGATCAGTTCCAGGGCCGGCACGTAGGCCTGGGAGCGCGAGCGATTGGCGCGGGCGACCTTGGCCGGATCCTGACCCGCCAGCAGGGACGGGTCGTCGCCGGAGATGGCGAGGCGGGCCGCGCCGCTGCGGTAGGCGTCGGCCATGCCGGCGTAGAGCCAGCCGGCGGCCTTGTCGAAGGCCTCGTCGGATGCGTGGGCGAAGCGGGCGAGGGTGGCGGCGTCGTCCGCGTAGAAGGTGGTGACCAGCGCGGCGCCGGCCTTGTAGGCGTGTTCGGTGATGGCGCGGGCGAGCGGCACCGCTTCGAGGGGTGCCGTCATCACCAATTCCTGTCCCGGCCGCAGCCCGAGGCCGACCCGCACGGCGACCTCCGCCAGCCGGTCGAGGCGCTCGGTGAAGGGGAGGGCGGCCGTTCCCGGCATCTGGCTCATGGGGCGATCCTCACGCTATTTTGCCGCGCGCGATCCCCCGGCTCAGATGCGGGCATCAGACCCTCACGCGGCTCAGGCCGCGCGCGACCACGTGATCTCGCCCAGATTCTCGCGGAAGGCAAAGCGCAGGAGGTGGTCGGAGACGACATTCTCCAGCCGTGTCAGGCCGGCGGGGTCGGGCGTGGCAACCTGCATCAGCAGAGCCTCGGAACTCGCCTCGAAGGTGCAGATGCGGTCCTCGCCGAACGGAACGCGGCCCTTGTCGCCGCTCTCCTCGACGGGGAACTTGTGGCTCCAGTGGCGGCAGAGCTGCTTGAGGTAGCGGCTCGCTTCCGCAGTCGGCACCCGGGCCTGAGAGATGGGCATCAATGGTCTCCTTCAAAGTCGGTGCGGGCGGGGACGCACGTAGGGCACGCGGCGAAAACCGCCCCGGATGCGCGTCTCCTGCCCGCCGCTGCGGTGCATCGCTCTGCGAAGAAGCGGCGCCGCAATGCAACATGTGGGATGAGGGCCTAAAATCGTCATGCGACGAAACCGAGGCGGCTCCCCTCACACCCGGTCGCCGCAGAGGGTGATTGTCCGGGCGAAAGGGTTAATGATCTCATCATCCGGGGCTCGAATCCGGTTGTGCACAAGGCCGCTTCCCATCCCTTGGGCCAGCATCATGCCGCGTTCTTGTGCGCTGCACAACAACCACCGGAGGACGGTTCGCGTTCCCATGTGCGCGCCGTCACAAGAGCCCGTCACACGCGCCGTCGCAGGAATGCCGGGCGGATCCTCACACCGGGAGGGCCGGGGGCGGATCCTCGGACAGGGCCACGACCTTGCCGGGATTGAGCAGGTCGTGCGGATCGAGAGTGCGCTTGAGCCGCTGCATCAGGTCGAGGCCGACAGGATCGGCGGTGCGGGCGAGTTCGTCGCGCTTGATCAGGCCGATGCCGTGCTCGGCGGCGATGGAGCCGTCCATCCGCTCGACGATGCCGTGGACGATGGCGTTGAAGCGGCTCCACTGGCTCAGAAACGCAGCCTTCTCCATGCCGACGGGCTGGGTCAGGTTGAAGTGGATGTTGCCGTCGCCGAAATGGCCGAACGGACAGGGGCGCAGGCCCGGCATCGCCGCCTCGCAGGCCGCACTCGCCTCTTCCAGGAAATCGGCCAGCCGCGAGAGCGGCAGCGAGACGTCGTGCTTGATCGAGCCGCCCTCCGCCTTCTGCACCTCGGGCAGCAATTCGCGTAAGCGCCACAGGGCGGCATCCTGCGCGGCGCTGCCGCCGATCACGGCATCCTCCACCAGCCCCGCCTCCATCGCCTGCGCCAGTTGCGCCTCCATCTCGGCACGCGTGTCGGCGCCGGGACGGGGCGAGGACAATTCGACGAGAGCATAGGCCGCATGAGTGCCGGCGAGCGGCGGGCGCACGTCGATGCCGTGCTTCAGGACGATCTCCAGGCCGAAGCGGGGCATATACTCGAAGGCGGTCAGCCCCCGGTCGGCGCCGGCCCGCAGCCGGGCGAACAGGGCGAGCGCTGCCCGTGCCGAGGGCAGCCCGACGAAGCCGACGCAGGTCGAGAGCGGCCTGGGGAACAGCTTCAGGGTCGCGGCGGTGACGATGCCGAGGGTGCCCTCCGAGCCGATGAACAGGTGCTTGAGGTCGTAGCCGGCGTTGTTCTTGCGCAAAGCCTTGAGCCCGTTCCAGACCCGCCCGTCGGCGAGCACGATTTCGAGCCCGAGCACGAGGTCGCGGGCATTGCCGTAGGCCAGTACCGCGAGGCCCCCCGCATTGGTGGCGATCCCGCCGCCGATCCGCGCCGTGCCCTCCGCCGCCCAGGAGAGCGGAAACAGCATCCCGGCCTCCGCCGCCGCCGCCTGGACGTCGGCGAGGATCATACCGGCCTCCACCGTCATGCTGGCACCCAGCGGATCGATCGCCCGCAGCCGTGCGAGGCGGTTCAGGGACAGCACGATCCCGCCGAAGGGCACGCCGCCGCCGACGAGTCCGGTATTGCCGCCCTGCGCCACCACCGGCACTCGCGCCTCGGCGCAGGCCCGCATCGTGAAGGCGACCTCCTCGGTCGTGCCCGGCGCGACCACGGCGAGGGCATGGCCGCGATAGAGCCCGCGCGATTCGACCAGGTGCGGTGCGATCTCGGCCGGCTCGGTGCGGACGTGCCGCGCCCCGAGCCGGCCGGAAAGCGCGGCGAGAAGGCCGTCATGAGAGAGGCGGGCGTCGGTCATCGGCGGGCAGGCGAGGGCATCCTCCGCTCCAGATAGGCCGGGTGGACGCAGATTGCACCGACGACCGTGGATGGCGGGGAAAGGCGGAATTGGGAGATGGCACGCTGCGCGCCGTTGCGGGTTTCTCTCCCGCAGCGGATCGCCGCTCGATCCATCGCGTTCCGTCCGCTTACCGAAAGACGAGGCTTGAGGCGCCATGCTGTCCGTGATCCCGAACCCGTCGCGCGCCACGCTGCCGATCCAGGGCTGCTCCGACCTGTTCCCTGTGCGCAGGGTCTATTGCGTGGGTCGCAACTACCGCGCCCATGCCCGCGAGATGGGTGCCGACGAGCGCGACCCGCCCTTCTTCTTCCTCAAGCCCGCCGATACGCTCCAGGTCGTACCCGAGGGCGCGACGGTCGAGCATCCCTACCCGCCGCGCACCGAGAACTATCATTTCGAGGTGGAACTGGTGGCCGCCCTGGGCCGGGGCGGGCGCGACATCCCGGTGGAGAGCGCCGGCACCCATGTCTACGGCTATGCGGTGGGCCTCGACATGACCCGGCGCGACCTGCAGGACGAGGCCAAGCGGCAGGCGCGGCCCTGGGAACTCGGGAAGGCCGCGGATTTTTCGGCCCCGATCGGTCCGCTTCGGCCGGCGGGCGTCATCGGCCATCCCCGCGCCGGCGCGATCACGCTCTCCGTCGACGGGCAGGAACGCCAGCGGGGCGACCTGTCCGAGATGATCTGGTCGGTGCCGGAGCAGGTCGCGCTGCTCTCGACCTATTTCGAGCTGCATCCCGGCGACCTGATCTTCACCGGCACGCCGTCGGGCGTCGGGGCGGTGCGGCGCGGGCAGACCATGCGCGCGCGGATCGAGAGCGTGGGCGCGATCGCGCTGCGGGTCGTGTGAGCGGGACGGGCGCGATGCCGCCGTCTACAAGACCCAGCATGATCCTGAATCTCGACCGCCCCTGGCTGCACCGCTTGTCCCTGCGCGTCGCGCTCCTCACGCGCGGCATGACCTTGGGGGTGCGCGGCGTCGCCATCGACGGGCAGGGACGGGTCTGTCTCGTACGCCACACCTATGTCGGCGGCTGGCATCTGCCCGGCGGCGGGATCGATCCGGGCGAGAGCGCGCCCGCCGCGATGGCCCGCGAATTCCGCGAGGAGGCCGAGATCGTCGTGGCGCCCGAGACAAGCCTGCGGCTGCACGGCTTCTTCCTCAATCCGGGTGCGATGCGCCGCGACCATATCGCCGTCTACGTCGTCCCGGCCTTCACGGTGACGGGGCCGAAGCAGCCCGACCGCGAGATTGCCGAGGCCGGCTTCTTCCCCCTCGACGCGCTGCCGGCGGACACCACCCGCGCCACCCGTGCCCGCCTCGCCGAGATCCGCGGGGGGCAGCCTCCGGCCGAGCTTTGGTGAGCCGCGGAAAAATCTCGAACGCCCCTCGAACTTGGCGCTTGCATCCTGCGGCGGGATGGTGTTTACACACCTCCACCGACGGGGGCGCCCACGGCGCCGGACGGACGGACAATAGAGCGGGTGTAGCTCAGGGGTAGAGCACAACCTTGCCAAGGTTGGGGTCGAGGGTTCGAATCCCTTCGCCCGCTCCAGTTTCTTCAAAAGAACTGACCGACCTACGAGAAGCCGCCTTTGGGCGGCTTTCGTCGTTTTGGGCTGTCGGATTACGCCGCCATGGCAACGTTAACGATCCGTTAGCCAAACAATTCCTAACGTCCGGTCGGGGCAGGATGCCGGGCATGTTCGAACATCGCAGACTGTGCGCGGCCGGATGGGTGCGCGCCGGATATGCCGCGGACGCCGCACGCCCCCTCGAGAGGCGCCGGACCGATGCAAACAGCGCCGCTTGATCCCAACCCCGAGGCGGACCTCTCCCCGCGATCCGCCCAGCCGCCCACGCTGCCGGTGCAGGAAACCCTGCGACGGCTGGAGCGGGAATTCGCGCGCGTCCTCGACGCCGCTTCCGACACTTCGCCGGAGATGGCCCTGGACGCGGAGGCGGCAACGGGGCCGGTCTATGTCACCCGGCCGTTCCTCCCACCGCTCGAAGAGTTCGAACCGCTGCTGCGGCAGATCTGGCAGACCCGGGTCCTGACCAATGGCGGCCCGTTCCACCAGGAGCTGGAGGCGCGCCTCGGCGATCATCTCGGCGTGCCGCAGGTCGCCTTGTTCAACAACGCGACCACCGCCCTGATCATGGCCCTGCAAGCGCTCGATCTCACCGGCGAGGTGATCACGACGCCCTATTCCTTCGTGGCGACCTCGCACGCCCTTCTCTGGAGCGGCCTGACTCCCGTCTTCGTGGACATCGATCCGACGACCCTCAACCTCGATCCCGCCCGGATCGAGGCCGCGATCACGCCTCGCACCAGCGCGATCCTGCCGGTCCACTGCTACGGCCAGCCCTGCGACGTGGACGCCATCGCCGAGATCGCCACCCGGCACGGGCTCAAGGTGATCTACGACGCCGCCCACGCCTTCGGCGTGCAGGATCGCGGCGGGAGCGTGCTGAACCACGGCGACCTCTCGGTCCTCAGCTTCCACGCCACCAAGGTGTTCAACACCTTCGAGGGCGGCGCCATCGTCTGCGCCGATCCGGCGATGAAGGACCGGATCGACAAGCTCAAGAATTTCGGCTTCGACGACGAGACCTCGGTCATCGGCGTGGGCCTGAACGGCAAGATGAGCGAGTTGAATGCCGCCCTCGGCCTCGTCCAGCTTCGGTACATCGACACGGTGCTGGCGCGTCGGCAGGCCATCGACGAGGCCTACCGGCAGGGATTGCGCGATGTTCCCGGCATCCGCTGCCTCGACCGCCTGGGGGAGGGGACGGCCAACTACGCCTACTTCCCGATCCTCGTCGGCCCCGATTATCCGGTCGGCCGCGACGCACTCTACGATGCGCTCAAGCGCGACGGGATCCATCCGCGGCGCTACTTCCACCCCCTGATCTCCGATCACCCGATGTATCGGACGCTGCCGAGCGCCCGACGCGAGGATCTGCCCGTCGCAGCGCTCGCCGCCGACCGGGTGCTGTGCCTGCCGATCTACCCCGACCTCGACCCCGCGACCGTCGCCCGGATCGTCCGTCGGATCGCGCAGCCCTGACCCCGCCCGTCACGCTGGAGCATCGTGCTGGATATCCGATCCAGCACGATGGTTTAGCCCCCTGTTTCTGCATCATCTTTTTCCGAAAACCGGCAACCACATTTCGGGACGGTGCTCTATCCTCTTGTTTATGCATCGTCTTTTCCGAAGGCCGGTGACCACCTTTCGGGCAGATGCGCTAGCCCGCAGGCCCCGGCATGGCCGAGACGAGGAGCGAGAGCGCCGGGCGCGACGCGCTCGGCCGGGTCTTTTCCGGCTGCCGATCACATCTTTTGTAGAACGGTTTCGCCGGCCATCGGCGGAGCGGTAGGATACCCGTCTCGGCCCACGGCCGATGAGGGGCGCGGCCGGATCTGCGAACGGGGGATGAGCGGGATGGAACGTCGGAACTTCATGACGGCCTTGGGCGCGGCGGCAGGTTTGGCCTCGCTGGCTGCGGCTCGCGCCCAGGCGGCCGACCCCGACCATGGGCATGCTCACGGCGAAGCGCATGGGCACGACCACGGCGGGCATGCCGACCATCCGGCACCGTTCGCGGCGCTGAAGGAGGCGAGCGCCCGCTGCGTCGCCACCGGCAACGACTGCCTGGGCCATTGCTTCGGCATGCTGGCGATGAAGGATACGAGCATGGCCGCCTGCATGAAGGCGACCTACGATCTCGTCCATGCCTGCGCGGCGCTGGAGACGCTCGCGGCGGTCGACTCGCCCCACACCCGCGCCATGGCCCGGGCGGTCGCCGATATCTGCACCGCCTGCGAGACCGAATGCGCCAAGTTCCCCGACATCGCGGCCTGCCGCGCCTGCCGCGAGGCGTGCCGGACCTGCGCCGCCGAGTGCCGGAAGACGGTGTAGGGGCTCGCCCCGAACGGCACGGGCAAGGGCCAGGCAGACAGATCGCGTCCGGCGCGCTCAGTATCTGGGCGCCAGACCTTTCAAGATCCGGCGGCATGCGTCGTCCCGATCAGGGAGGGAAACGGGTGAAGCTGGAGGGCAGCCTTCGGCAACGCCTCCGAAGTCGGTGAAATGGAGACTTTGCCCCGAAGGTGAGCCTATCCAGCCGCGGCACCTCACAAGAGATCCGACATCGATGGCCGGAGCTCTTGCTCAACACGCATCCCATGGCAAATAATGCAATGTCGGATATCGCACATACAGGAGGGAGCGGCTTACATGCCGCTGGATCGACGTTTAACGTGTCCCGCAACCTTCCCGGTCTCTCGCCGCACGCCCCTTGACCAGGCGGGGGCGGCGGACAGCCGGCGAGAGGACCGTGGGAAGCTGCGCCGCCCGTTCTCACGGCGGTTTAGGGATTTCACGTTTGGGGAGCGATCATGACACGGCCGAGCCGGAGAGATTTCGTTCAGGCCGTCCCGGTCCTCGGCCCGGACCTGGCAGACGCCGTGACGGATTCCTCGGTGCATGCCCCGGCAGGTGCGGGGTGCCCCGCCGCCGAGCCGGCCTTGCCGCGCGACGATAGCGCCGCGGCGGGTGGAAGGGCGGTTCAGGCGGAACAGGTCCGATGAAGGTCGTCCCGGGGGGCATCGCCGCGACGGGCGGGCCCGTCCTGCGCAAGCTGCAGGGATTCGGCCGGCTGGACGAGACGGACGCCACCGCCCTGGCCCTCTTCGAGTTGGGAACGCGGCTGGCCCCGTCCGGAGCCGACCTGATCTCCGAGGGCGACCGGCCGGAAGGCATGCTCGCGATCACCGAGGGATTCGCCTGCCGCTACAAGCTGCGGGAGAACGGGGCGCGCCAGATCATGGCCTATCTCATCCCGGGGGATGTCTGCGACTTCGAAAGCTCCGTCCTGAACCGGATGGATCACGGGGTCGGCACCCTCTCCACCTGTCGCGTCGCCCGGATCGCCCCCGAGGCCGCCCGGGATCTGCGCGCGCGCCCAGCCCTGGCGCGGAGCCTGCGCACGGCCGCGCTCATCGATGAGGCGATCCTGCGCGAGTGGATCATGAATCTCGGCCGACGTTCCGCCGTGGAGCGGCTCGCCCACCTGTTCTGCGAGTTGCTGGTCCGCATGCGGGCGGTAGGACTGGCCTTCGGCAACAGCTACGACCTGCCGATCACGCAGCTCGACCTTGCCGACACCACCGGAATGACCAGCGTGCACGTGAACCGCTCACTCGGCGAACTCAAGCGCGCGGGGCTGATCGAGCGCAAGGGCAAGCGCCTGACGCTGTGCGATCTGCCAGGCCTCATGGACATGGCCGAGTTCCGGCCGAACTACCTGCATCGCGAGGTGCCGGTCGCGGCCTGAGGCCGGAACCGTCCGGTCCCGGCCAAGGGGGTGCCAGCTTCAGCGGTCGCGTGTCTTCGTGGTGCGCGAATCCTGGTTCCTGTTCCCCTCCGCAGCGGGGGACGTTCCCGGCACACCGGTATTGCCCGAGCCGCCGCCCATCTCCCCACCTTTCATCGCGTCGCCCTTCTGCATCTCGCCCGCCGTACCGGCGCGCGACGTGCCGGAGGGCGCGGCCGGCTGCTGGGCCCCGGTTTGGCCGGACGTCTCCCCTGCCGACACGGCACCGAGCCCCCCGATCAGAAAAAGCGAAGTAAAACACGCCATGCGAATCGTTTGCATCGATAATCTCCCGATGGTGATGTCACCATAGAACCCCCCTCCGGCACGATGTTTCAGCACAAAATCCGTCGGCACCTTTAATATTGTCTTATATATACACAGACATCGCAGCATCGAAATCGCTGGCAATCCGTTCCGGCGCGGCGGAGGGCGCGCCGGCCTCCCGCCGTTGCGGTCAGGGGTCCACGGAACGCGCCGACATCTTCTGACGTTCACCGTCGGTCCTTGGCTGGAGCACCTTGGCTGGAGCGCTTTGGCTGAAGCGGTTGCTCGGCGGGCAGGAGACAGGAGACCTTGATGATGAGGATCGGACCCCGCACAATGCTGGCTCTGATCGCCTTCTCCGCCACCGGCACGGCCAGCGTGCGGGCCGGTGAGGAGGAGCAGGCTGCTCTCTGCCGCGACGACGTCATGCGGCTGTGCCTGACATCGATACCGGACCGCGGCCGCATCGTGAGTTGCATGAAGGCACAGCGGACGAGCCTCAGCCCCGGTTGCCGGGCCGCCTTCGACGAGGGGATGGCCTCCTCGGCCGGGCGGCGCTCCGCGAGCCTCCGCTAGAGCATCGTCCCGAAAAGTGGCCGCCGGCTTTCGGGAAAAAGACGATGCGAAAGCAAGAGGTGAGAGCATCAAGGGCTCGAACGCGGCGGTCGACCGTCGCGCCTCCTCGAACCGGGCGCCATGCGCACAGCGCGGTCGGACGGCCGACGCGCCCGGAGACGATCGACGACAGGAGAAACGCCTTCCGATGAACCGTTCGATTCTTCCCCTGCTTCTGGTCGCCGGCTTGGCGATGCCAGCACTCACGCAGACCGCAGCGGCGGTCGAGGGTCCGCCGATGCTGCTGCACGGCAATTATTGCGGGCCCGGCAACAACGGGCCGGCGGCACCCGTCGATGCGCTGGATGCGGCCTGCGCTCGCCACGATGCCTGCACGCCGGACGGCGCGCTGGCTCCGAAGGCCTGCAACCTGCGGCTCCAGGTGGATGCCGCGCGCGTGGCCGACGATCCACGCCAGCCGGTTGACCTGCGGATGCTGGCTGGGCTCGTCGCCTCAGGCGCGGCGATGATGCCGTCCGCCCCGGCGGCCAAGCCGCTCGCTGCTCCCGCATCCGTCGATGTCGAGAGCCCGCCGGACTCGGACCTGCTTCCCGAATAGAGCCTCGTCCGGTCGCGCGCTCCTTGGCTGAACCGGTCTCCCCGTCGTCGGCACGCGCTCCACGCGGACGATCTCCGACAGGCGGTGTCGATGGCGGCACGATCTCGCCGGCAGGAAGGGGACGCCACTCCCCGACCTCGCCGGCACCCTATCCTCGGCCCGGCCCCTCGATACGGGGTCCGTCGCATCGCGCGGTGTCTGCGAGGCGGCAGCCGGAACGAGCCGCTACGCAATTCGCCTTGCATTGCACAATCGGCCGCATCGTCATTAAACCCGTCTCGCCCTCACGGGCCGAGATCGATGACCAAGGACAGGCCGTCGAGGACTCTGCGCCGAGACGGGCGACGCTGCACCGGCAGTCGCCGCTCGGGCGTCCAGCCCTCGCGGCGCAGCCGAGACACACAGCTCCATGCCGAAGACGAGCGGTTCCTCGCGGGACGCGGGAACGGACGACCCGGTCGCTCGCGAGGGGCGCTTCGTTCCGAGTCCGCCGGACCCGTCGCAGTTCGAGCGCTTCCTCCCCGAGATCGCGCACCGGACGAGCGGCGAGATCCTGACCCATCCCGACTACGCCCGGATGCGCCCACGCTACATCGCCGCCACGGTGGCGTGCTACGAAATCGCGACCTTCCCCGGCGGATGGCAGAGCGCGGCCTACCGGGTCGCCGTCATCAGCGCGATCATCTGCCTCCATGCGGCCTGGGACCCGGCGGACCGGGCGACCTGGCCGACGCTCGCGCGGCTCAAGGAGGCGGGCGCCTCCTTCGGGCTCTCGAGTCCGCGGCAGATCGACGATCTCATCGCCCGCCTCGTCGAGACCGGTCACGTCGTCCTGGAGCGCCCCGCCGCCGACGGCCGGTTGCGCCTGCTGGTGCCGACGGACAAACTTCTCGCGTGGGATCGGGTCTTGCTGTCCTCCTATTACGGCGTGCTGCAGGACCTCTATCCGGACCCCGGATACGGTCCCGCCGTGGCGTGCGATCCGGCCCTCCATTGGGCTCACCGCCGGGTCTCGGTCGGCACGTTCGACGTCATCGGCCGGTTCATCGCGCAGAACGGCGACATCCTCCCCTTCCTCCAGATGTATCAGGGCTTCCAGGTCCTGGTGCGGGTGATCCTGCTGCGGGAGGCGGATGCGCGGGCCGCCATCCGCGAGAGCGACTTTTCCGACATCGTCGCGCGGTTCGGGGTATCCCGGTCGCATGTCCGCAACATCCTGGCGGCGGCCGAGGCCGGCGGGCTCCTCACATCGGGGGGCCGCGGCTTGAAGGATCTCGCCCCGACGGCCCGCGGCCTGGCCGCCGTGGACCGCTTCATCGCGGATACCCTCTCCTCCCACGACATGACCTATCGCATGGCGCTGGCGAGCCTGGCGGCGGAACCGGCCCGGTCGGCGGGGACGGCATCCTGATCCGACAGCGCCACCCGCGCGCCGCCCGCACCGGTCAGAACGAAGCGGGCCGGCTCCCCCTGGAGGAAGCCGGCCCGTTCCCGTCCTACCGCGCCGGGGCCGGCGCGGATCGCCTGATACCGTTGTCGGTTGATCGCTTCTGTTTTTGCCCGACGCCGTCATCGCGAGGCGAAGCCGAAGCGATCCAGGGCGCGACATTTCCGGAAAGTGCGGAGCCCTGGATTGCCACGGCTTCGCCTCGCAATGACGAAGAGACACCGAAGCGATCAAGCGGAAGACCGTATCAGAGCATCGTCCCGAAAGGTGGTCACCGGCTTTCGGGACGATGCAGCGACAAAGGCTCTAGCGCAGAAGCTGCAGGATGCCCTGCTGCGACTGGTTGGCCAGCGACAGCGCCGAGATCGCCAGCGAGTTGCGGGTCGAGAGCGCCTGGGAGTTGGCCGCTTCCTCGTTGAGGTCGGCACTCGTCAGGTTGGCCGCGCCCGTGTCGAGCACGTTGATGATCTGCTTGGTGAAGTCCTGCCGGTTCTGCACCACCGCGAGGTTCGAGCCGAGCGCGGCCGCCCGCGACTGGAGCTGGCTGCTGGCGCTGTTGATCTGATCGACGATCTTCTTGATCGCACTGCTCTCCTGGAAGTTGGTCTGGCCCACCGCCGAGAGACCGAGGCTGGCCGCGTTGGTGGCGCTGCCCTGGACCTTCAGCGAGGAGGAACCCTTCTCGTTGAAGTTGATCGTGAGGTTGTCGCCGGACAGCAGGTTCACGCCGTTGAACCCGGCATCCGAGGCGAGTTGGTCCATCTGCTTGAGCAGGTCGTTGTAGGTCTGCACGAGGTTGTTGCGGGCATTGAGCCCGTCGCCGCCGAGATTGGCCGTGGCGTTGCCGGTGGTGAACGGGTTGCCGGCCCCGTTGGCGATGACCGACAGATTCTGGGCGCCGACGTCGTTCGAGGTGGTGATCGAGATCTTGCCGGTCAGCGAGTCGATCGTCGCCTGGGCGTTGGCGGGGGCGAGCGCCTGGTTGAGCTGGGCCAGCGTCGAGATCTGGCCCGGCGCGTTTCCGAAGGTGACGGTGGCGGTGTTCATGGCCGCCCCGCTGCCGACCTGGACGGTGAGCGACTTGCCGGCAAGCGCGCTCTGCGACTCGGGCTGCCCGCCGCCCGCCGTGAAGTTCGTCGCGGTGAAGCCGAAATTCGACACCTTCGACGTGGCGGTCGAGCCGTCGCCGAGCTGCACCGCGGTGTTCGAGTCGGTGGCGGTGAAGCTGAACTTGTTCGTCGCCGCATCGTAGCTCGCGGTCACGGCGCCGTTGGTCGCCGCGCCGACCTTCTGGACGAGCGAGCCGATGGTGTCGGTCGCCGAAAGGTTCACCGTCTGGCCGTTGACCGAGAAGCTGTCGCCGCCCTTGAAGCCGAGCGTCGAGATCAGCGTGGTCTGGCCCGGATCGAAGGTGCCGGCGATGGAGGCCTCCGTGCTCGCGAGCCCCAGCGTGTTGTGCTCGGAGCCCTTGATCGTGAAGGATTGGCCGTCGGCGCTCCCCGTGAAGGTGAGCTTGTTGCCGTCCTTGCCGGCGGTGACCCCGGTCGTCGAACTCTTGGCGTTGATGGCGGCCATCACCTGATCGAGCGTGGCCGAGGCCGCGATCTCGATGTCGGTGCCGTTCACCGTCACGGTCTGCGCCGCGCCCTGGTTGTTGTTGATCCGCTGGGCGATGGCCGAGAACCCGCTGGAGGCGGAATTGCTCGACTGCACGGTGAAGGCGGAGCCGTCGGCCTTGCCGGTGAGTTTGATCTTGCCGGCGTTGTCGGGATCGACGCTGGCGATCACGCCGAGCCTGGCAGTGCCGGACGCCGTGTTAATGTCGTCGATGGCCTGCTGCTGCGTCGCGCCGGCGCGGATGGTGATGTCGGTGCCGTTGATCGTCAGCGTCTGGGCGGCGGAGGCCTCACCGTTATTCGCCGTCACCGGGCTTGTCCCGAAGCCGAGCGAGCTGTTGGGCCCACCCGTCACCGTGAAGGCGCCACCGGTCGCGGGGCCCTTGAGCACGATCCGGCCGTCGGACGAGGCCGAGGCGGTGACACCCGTGCCGCCCGTGCCGGAACTGGCATCGTTGATGGCCTTCAGGGCCGCGGCCTGCACCTTCGCGTCGCTGTCGCCGGCGGCGCCGCCGGAGATCGCGACGGTCGCGGAGGTGTTGCCCGACGCGATGGTGAGCGTCTGGCTCTCGGCGACCTTCTGCCCGGTCGAGAGCGTCGGCGTGGCGGTGAAGCCGCCGCCGGGGGCGGTGCTGGCGACCTTCAGATCGGAGCCGTCGGCCTTGCCAGTGAACTTGAGCTTTTGGCCGTCCGCCTCGACCTTGATGCCCCCGGCTCCGGTCAACTGGTCGTTGATCGTCTTAACGGCCTTCGCGATATCAGTGTCAGCAGCCGTGAGGTTTACCGTAAAGACGTTCCCGGCCCCACCCGCCCCCGAGGTAATCGTGAAGGCAGCACCGACTCCGCCGGGAGGCGCGTAGTCTGTTGGCCCTGTCACGGTTCCGGCCGTGACGGCTTTGTTGTTCGTCGCGTTCAGGGCGGCGACCGTCAAACCAGCGTTGGTGTTGTTGCTGCTGATGCTCAGCGCAGAGCCGTCAGTCTTGCCGGTGAACTTGAGCTTTTGGCCGTCCGCCTCGACCTTGATGCCCCCGGCTCCGGTCAACTGGTCGTTGATCGTCTTAACGGCCTTCGCGATATCAGTGTCAGCAGCCGTGAGGTTCACCGTAAAGACGTTCCCGATCCCACCTGGGCCCGAGGTGATGGTGATCGACGTGCCTCCGGCACCGATTGTTCCGAAGTCGTCGGGGGCGTTGACGGTTCCGGCCGTGGCCGTTGCGACGTTGTTCGTCGATCCCACGGCCGCCGCGGTGAAGCCGGCGAGGGCGCCACCGCTGGCAATGCT
The DNA here is from genome assembly GCF_021117295.1 of Methylorubrum sp. B1-46. Taxonomy (NCBI): domain Bacteria; kingdom Pseudomonadati; phylum Pseudomonadota; class Alphaproteobacteria; order Hyphomicrobiales; family Methylobacteriaceae; genus Methylorubrum; species Methylorubrum sp. B1-46. The sequence goes on from NZ_CP088247.1 coordinate 3,686,899, forward strand.
CAGTGCGGAGCCGTCGGCCTTGCCGGTGAAGACGAGGTCGCTGCCGCTCACCGCCGCCTTGATGCCGCTGGTGCCGAACGCGTCGTTGAACTTCCGGGCCGCGGTGGCGATCGAATCGCCGGCCGCGAGATCGACGGAGAACGTGTTCTCGGCCCCACCCGCGCCGGAGGTGACGGCGAGGCGCGTGCCGGCCGCCGCCGGCGCGGAATAGGTCGCCGTCAGCGTCCCGGCCGCCGCGCCGGCAGGCGCCCGGAAGGCGCTGCCGGCTGTCGTCGTCGCGGGGGTGCCGTCGGGCGTGTAGACGCCGCTCACCGTGGCGGCGAGGCTGGTGCTGGTCGGCGTCGCCGAGAAGCCGCTGGAGGCGGGGTTCGAGGAGGCGACGGTGAAGGCCGAGCCGTCGCTCTTGCCGGTCAGCAGCAGACGGGTCGGGTCGGCCGGATCCTTGCTCGCGGCGACGCCGGTGGTGCCCTTCTGATTGTTGATCGCCGTGACCGCCGCGTCGATGTCGCCGCCGCCCGCGACGGTGATCTGGGTGCCGTTGATCGTCAGCGTCTGGCTCGCCGCCGCGGCGCCGTTGGCCGTGGTGAGCGGGGTCGAGGCGAAGCCGAGGGTGTTGCCGGCGCTGCCCTCGACCGTGAAGTTTGTGCCGTTCGCAGCGCCGGCGAGCACCAGCCGCTGGCCGCCACTGCCGTCCGGCTCGAAGGTGGCGGAGACGCCGGTGGGCGTGAGGCCCGTATTGGCGTCGTTGATGGCCTTGAGCGCATCCTTCCGCACGTCGGCCGGATCGGCCCCCGCTCGGCCGCCCGAGATCGTGATGGTGCTGCTGCCGATCTTCAGGGTCTGGGTCTGCGCCGCGACGTTGTTGGTCGAGCCGACGGCGGACGCCGTGGTGAAGCCGGTCTGGCCATTTGTCTGAGACGTCGTCTCGACCTTCAGGAGCGAACCGTCTGAGGCGCCAGTGAAAGCAAGCTTGCCGCCGTCGTTCTTGACCGAGATGCCCTTGCTGCCGAGGGCGGCGTTGAGCTTCACGACGGCGTCGTCGATGGTGTCGTTGACCGCAAGCGTGACGTTCGTCGCGGCGCCGGTTCCGGCGGTGACCGAGATCGTCGCTGCGCCGGTCAACGTCGTGAAATTGCCCCCCGTGACCGTGCCGGCCACGGCGCTGGCCGGCGCGCTGAACGCGGAGGCCGCGGTCGCCTTGGCCGCCGTCGGCGTCGTCGCGGCGAAGGTGGTGCCGCGCATCGTCGCCGGGGCGGCGGTCGGCTTGTAATCGACGCTGCCCGCCACCGTCGCCGGCACGGCCGCCGCGGGCGGGAGATCGCCGATGAGGGTGCCGATCGCCTTGTCGCCCCGCGCCACGGTCGGGCCGGTGGAGAGCAGGTTGGCGGCCGTCGCCCCATTGAGCGCGGTCGAGACCGTGGAAGCCTTCGAGGTGAAGGCGCTGGTGGCGGCGAGCGCCTGCTGCGCCGTCGACTTGAGCTGGCTCGTCAGGTTCTGGAGCTTGGACAGGCCGGTATTGGCCGCCTGGATCGTCTGGACGCCGTTCGAGATACCGTCGAGCAGCGACGACAGCTCGGTCGAGCGGCCGCTCAGATTGTTGGCGGTGAAGAAGTTGATCGGGTTGTCGAGGGCCGAGTTGACCTTCTTGCCCGTCGAGAGCCGGCTCTGCGTCGTCGCGAGCAGGCTCGCGGTGTCTTGGAGCGAGAGCAGGTTCTGCCGCGTCGCGGCCGAGAGCGTGATGCTGGAAGACATGGGGCGACTCGATCCTCTGGAGCCGGCGTGGCGGCGGTGAGGGGATCAAGCGCCCGGCGCAATTGATGACGATCTAAGTATTTGCCCGATGACCCATCGATTACATCGCATATAATATCAAGATTGTCGCATTTTGTCTCAAAGTTTGCTTATGAGGCAAAGCATATCAAAGAACTCTCATTTCGTCTCAGAATTCCAATCGGTCCCACCGCGCGGCATTTGCCGGCCGCACCCCGCTCCGGCACATCCATGAGCGTCGCAGCGACGTTGACCGGCGCATGCCGTTCGGGGTCGAGCCCGGCGCGCCCGACCGGAGACTGAGACCGCGAAGATCGTCGCAAAATTTGACGCCCTCGCCCGATTGTCCGATTCCGAGACAGGCGGTAGTGCCTAAAAGGCCCAATGAAGCGCCGGGAACGACTGGTATATCCATACCAGCCTGGCACCACAGCTGATATAGACAGAAATACCAGTGCGTATTATTGTCTCTATCGGAGCAGTATTTTTCGGTTTGCGCACCGTGCCGAAGTTCGGCGCGGAGCCACGGTCGGCATCTGGCCGCAGACTTGAAACGATCCGCGACGTTCCTTCTCAGAGACTTGCCAGCCATGTCGAGGATTCTTCGAGACCGCTTCGATGCACCTGCGGATCCTGCCGCGCTCCGTGCGGAGTGGATCGCGGCGATGTCACCGGTCTTTCAAGCGACCCTGCCGAGCGGGCGCCTGTTGTCCGAGCCGGTCATGATGGACAACTATCATCTCGGTGATCTGCTTGTCGGCGAAGTTCGCGCGCCGGCGCAGATCCTGGAACGGACGCCGCGCATGGTCGCGCAGCAGGGTCTCGACCACCTGTTGATCCAGTTCTATCATTCCGGCACCGCTCGGGTCGAAGTGGCCTGGGGCGAGACGGAGGTCGGCCCCAACACCTGCGTTCTGTTCGACCTCGCCCAGCCGGCGACCATCATCGCCGAGCCGGCCCACGCGACCAACGTCCTCCTGCCGCGCCCCCTCATCGCCGAGAAGGTCCCCCATCTCGAGTCGCTGCACGGCCACGCCTTCGATTACGCGACCGACCGGATCAGCCGTCTGTTCTTCACCTGCGTGCGCGAACTCGTGGACTGCGCCGACGCCCTCGACGTTCATCAGCTTCCGCATGTCAGCCAGGCCGTCGCGATGCTCGGCAGCGCCTGCCTGCGCGGGCAGGTCGCGGATCGGCCGGCGAGCGAGCTGCAGCTCAGCATCACGATCCGGCAATACATCGAGAAGGAACTCGGCTCGCCGCGTCTCGATGCCGAGACGCTCGCGGAGCAGTTCGGCCTTTCCCGCGCGACCCTCTACCGGCAATTCGCCTTGGAGGGCGGCGTGCAGCGCTTCATCCGCGAGCGGCGCCTGCTCCGGGCGATGAAAATGCTGACGCAACCCGGCCCGACGGGACGGCCCCGCGTCTCGACGGTGGCCTACGCCACCGGCTTCTCCGACGAGAAGACCTTCAGCCGCGCCTTCAAGCGCCGGTTCGGCTTCCTGCCGCGGGAGACCGAGGTCGGCGCCACCGTCTGGGGCCGCACCGCCGACGCGCAGCCGGTTCTCCAGTCCTGGCTCAAGGAGCTGGCGGCCTGACCGCACGGCGCGGCGGGGGCTGGATCGGCCTCATCGCCGCGCGGAATAGAGCATCGTCTTTTTTCCGAAAGCCGGCGGTCACCTTTCGGGACGATGCTCTCGGGGTGGCCTGGCCCGGCCCGCGAGGGCGGGCTCGCGAAACGTCCCGGCACGACGGCATGATCGTTCGCGCTTGATCCACCTCAACGCCGAGACGGCGCGAGGACAGCAGACTCTCCCGGGCGGCCGAACGCAGCCGCCTGACGGGAGATGATCCATGAATCTCAAATCGCTCCTCACGCTCGGCCACCGCTCCCACACCCCCTCGGCCGATCCGGGCGCCATCACGCTCCCCTCGCATCCGCTCGTGGAATCGATGCTCGGCGACCTCCGCCTCGGCCTCCCGCTCTTCCAGGGCGGCGCGGTGCCGCGCATGGATGTCGTCGAGAAGGACGGCAAGGTCGAGATCACCGCCGAACTGCCGGGGCTCGCGCGTGACGACGTCAGGGTCGAATTCGCCGACGACACCCTCGTCATCAGCGGCGAGAAGCGGCAGGAGAAGGAGCAGACCGAGGGCGCCCGCAAGGTCACGGAGCGCAGCTACGGCGCCTTCGTGCGCAGCCTGGAACTGCCCGCGGGCATCAAGGCCGAGGAGATCCAGGCCAGCATGGACAAGGGCGTCCTGACGGTGACGCTGCCCAAGGCTGCGCTGACGCCGCGCGAGCCGAAGCGCATCGACATCAAGGCCCCCTGACAGCGGCCGGGACACCGCATCGGCCGCGGGGAGGCGGGCCTTCGCGGATCGGACCTTTTGCGCTGGATCAAGGTCCGGCCGGCGGCGATGCTCTATCCCCTTGTCTCTGCATCGTCTTTTCCCTGACAGCGGGCGACCGCCCTCCGGGACGATGCCGCGCCTCGGATCGGACGGCACGAGGCCGAGACACCGGCCTTGCGGCGGCCGCCAACCCGCAACCGCGTGCGGCAGGAGTTCTCCCATGTCCTATGCCAGCATCATGGTCGCCGTCGATCTCGCGGCCGAGGCGCGCGAGCGCGTGCACCTCGCCGGGCACCTCGCCGACGACTTCCGCGCCCGGCTGATCGGCGTCGCGGCGGAGGAGGCGTCCTACGCCATCGCGCCGGCCGGCCCGATCCCGGCGAGCGCCTACGCGCTGGCCGCCAACAACGAGGTCATCCTGAACGACCTCAAGCGGGCGCACGCCGTCTTCGAAGCGGCGGCGGGCGGGCGCAGCCGCATCGAATGGCGTTCAAACCTCGATTTTCCGCTGCCGTTCCTGATCGGGCAGGCGGCAGCCGCCGACCTCGTGGTCGTCGGCCGCAAGGGCCCGCCCGGTCCCCTGCTGTTCTCGGTCGATCCCGGCGATCTCGTCATGCATCTCGGACGGCCCATCCTGGTGGTGCCGCCCGGCGTCGATCACCTCGACGCCCGGCGGGTCGCGATCGGTTGGAAGAACACCCGCGAGGCTCGCCGCGCGGTCAGGGACGCGCTGCCCTTCCTGTCACGGGCCTCGCGGGTCGTCGTGCTGGCGATCGATGAAGGGCAGGGCACGGACGACCCGGCGGACGTCGTCGGGTTCCTCCAGGCCCACGACATCGACGCCACGGCGACGCGTTGGGAGGCCGGCGGTGCCGAGACCTCCCAGGCGCTGATCGAGGCGGCGTCCGAGCAGGCCGCCGACCTGATCGTCCTCGGCGCCTACGGCCACGGCCGCCTGCGCGAGTGGGTCTTCGGCGGCGTCACCCGCGACCTGCTGGCCGGCGCGCCGATCTGCTGCCTGATGAGCCACTGAGACGGTCGCCGCTTGCTCAGAGCGGAGCGCGTATCGGCAAGCCCGCGCGGCGCTTGAGGCGCGCACCCATCGCGCGGGCGTGACGGGATCCCGCCGAAGCCAAATCCGCCATCCCGAAGGGATCAACCGGATTTGGGATGAGACCGATCGACGATGCTGACGCATCGTCGATGACCCCGGCGGCGGGCGGCCGCCGGACACACGGAAGGGACGCCTGGATCCGGTCGCAGATCGGATTCCATCCGCTTGGCCTGAAGTCACATTAAGCTCGGAGTCCGCCGATGACCGAGGCGTTCAACCTCAAGATCCCGCACGGCGGATACGTCCTGGTCGGCGACGGCCGCCGGGCCCTGGTGCTGCGCAACGAGGGCCACGCGCTGCATCTCAGTTTGAAGGTGCAGCACCTGTTCGAGGCCCCGCCCAACCCGCCGACGCGGGAACAGGGAACGGACCGGCCGCCCCGCGTCCGGCAGGGGGAGCACCGCAGCGCCATCGCCCAGACCGACTGGCACGAGATCGCCGAGCAGCGCTTCGCCGGGGAGGTTGCGGCGGCGCTGGACCGCGTCGCCGCCGCGATCTCCGCCCTCGTCGTCGTTGCGCCGCCGCGGACGCTGGCCGCGTTGCGGCAGGCACTGTCCGACCGTCTGAAGCGCGCCGTCATCGCCGAGATCGACAAGGATCTGACCAAGCTGACGATCGAGGAGATCGGCCAGCGCCTCACCGGAGCATGACGACGCCGGTCAGGGCAGCCCCTCAATGGCTCATCAGGCAGCAGATCGGCGTCGTCTGGAGGATGTCGCGGGTGGCCCCGCCGAAGATCCACTCGCGCAGGCGGCTGTGGCCGTAGGCGCCCATCACGAGGAGGTCCGCGCCCTCGCGCCCGGCAAAGCGCAGCAGCGCGTCGCCCGCGCCGATCACCGGATCCGGCAGCAGGTGCGTCGTGGCCGTGAGGCCGTGCCCCACAAGGTAGGCCGCCACGCCCTCGGCGCCCTCGTGATGCGCGTCGGGGCCGACAGCCGCGACGCAGATCCGTTCCGCCCGGCTCAGCAGCGGCAGGGCGTCGCGCACGGCCCGCCGCGCCTCGCGGGTATCCTTCCAGGCCACGACGGCGCATCCGAGCCCGAGCCGTTCGAGACCGGGCGGCACCACCAGCACGGGACGGCCGACCGCCATCAGCATGGCGCCGGTCGGGACCGCCATCGGCCCCGGATCGCCGTCCGCCGGTCCCTGCCGGCCGACGACCACGAGGTCGGCTTCGCGGGCCTGCTCGGCATGGTAGGCGAGGGGCTCGGCCAGCGCCGAGCGCCACTCGGTTCGGGGCAGGGCGCCCGCCTCGCGCTCGAACAGCGCCTTGGCCCCTTCGAGCTGCTCGCGCGCTCGCTGCTCCTCGTCCTCGTAGATCCGCTCGACCGCCAGCATGTCGCCCACCGGCAGGAAGCCGGGGACGCGGCAGGCACCGACCCCGATGAGCCGCGCCGGAAGGCGCTCGGCGAGTCCCGCCGCGAGTTGGACCCGGTCCGCCGCCGCGGCGCCGAGATCGACCGAGACCATGATGGTGCGGATCGTCATGACCACTCTCCCGATTGCCCCCGCCGGCGGGCCACGGTCCGGCCGGCCTCCTGCTTCGCCGCCGGGGATCGAACCTCAAGGCATCGCGAGGGCCGGCCTCGGCGCGTCCTCTCAGGCGAGCGTCAGACGGTCCTCGACCGCGGACACGCCGGGGACCGACCACGCCGCCCGCTCGGCCAGTTCACGCTCGCGCCAGACATCGACGCAGCCGTCGAGGATCACCTTGCCGCCCTCGACTCGGACCCGAATCGTGTCGGGCGCCTTCGCGCTCCGCTTCAGCGCCGCGCGGATCCGGGCCTCGACCTCGGTGGCCTCGGCCGGCGGCGTCACGGCGATGAGGTTGACGATGTCGGTGACGCCGGCGAGGCGGCGCAGGGCTTTGTCCACGGCCGCCTTCTGATAGTAGTGCGGCACGCTGCCCTGGAGCGTGACGCACCCGCGCTCGACCTTGAGCGAGACGGATCGCTCCGGGATCTGCACGTCCCATTCCAGCACCCGCGCGCAGCGGTCGGCCAGCGCCTCGTCGCCGATCCGCGGATTGTCCGGATAGCGGACCTCGATCTGCTCGACCACGGCACGGACGCCGCGAACCCGGAGGGCGACCCGCTCGACGATCCCCTTCTCGGCGTAGTTCCGCACATGCCCGCTAAGGGTCACGATGCCGTTCTCGACCGCGACCCCGATCTGTGCCGCATCGATCATCGGCGCGAGTTCCAGCTCGTCGAGGACGTGCTGGCGCACGGTGACGTCGTCCATCTCCCGCCTCCTCGCTACACGATCTCGACGAGTCAGAGCACCAGCCAGATCAGCGCCGGTGTCACCGCCGAGGCCAGAGCGGCCAGGGCGAGCGCCTGCAGGCTGGGGATGGTGTGGTAGCGTGCGATGTTCGTGACGACGCGCGCCGCGGACGGACCGGCAAGCCCGGCGCCGGGCCTGGAAGCCGCCTCGTCGCGGGGCTCCGATCCGGCCGGAACCCGCACGATGCGCACCGTCTCGATGTCGATGGATTGAAGCACCACACTCATCGTTCGCTCCCGTCCTTGGATGACAGGAGCATCCTGGCGCGCCCGGCACGCGGTGCCTTGATCCACCTCAAGGCTGCAAGCGCCGACCCGCGGCAGCATCGCCGGCCCGAAGGATCGAGCGAGGGATCGAGGCTCCGCAGGACCGGGCCGGACGCAGCGAAAGACGGCCTCCTCCGCCGGTCTTCCCCCACCTTCGCCGCAGAAGGCCGGACTTGCGCTGGATCAAGGCGACCCGCCGTCGGTGCGGCACTCTCCCGGCCGTTCTCGCCTCGGAGGAAGACAATGCCGAACCCACCGCCCGCCCCCCTCGCGGGCCTGCGCGACATCCTCGTCGGGCTGACCGAAGAGGGCCGCGGCGACGAGACGGCGAGTGCGCTCGGGCTCGCCCTATCGCTCGCCGGGATGAGCGGCGCCCACCTCACCGTCCAATCGGCCGCCCGCCGCCTGACCCTCGTCGGCGGCTCGGGATGGGGCTTCGTCAACGATCTGGTCGCACAGGAGAACCGGCGCCTCAGCGCCCGTGCGCGGGCGATCGCCGAGCGCGCCGCGACAGAGGCCACGCTGGAGGGTGTGACCTGCTCGATCGAGGTGCCCGCGCTGGTCTATCCGGAGCTCGTCGGACGGCTCACCGCCCGCGCCCGTCTCAGCGATCTGACCATTCTGGACGCCGAGGCGCGGGAGGTCGATCTCGACCGCGACCTGATCGACGGGGTCCTGTTCGGGAGCGGGCGGCCGCTCCTCGTGGTGCCCGCCGGCTGCGACGTGTTCTCGGCCCGCCGGATCGTCGTAGCCTGGGACGGCAGCGCCCAGGCCGCGCGGGCTGCCAATGACGCGCTGCCGTTCCTGCGCGCGGCCGAGGCGGTCGAGATCGTGTCGGTGGTCGGCGAGAAGGATCTCTCGACCACGGTCGCGGGCGCCGAGTTCGCGCCGCACCTCGCCCGCCACGGCGTGACCGTGTCGGTGACCAATGTGCCGGTCGAGGGCGATGCCGCGGAGACCCTGAGACGGCAGGTCGGCCTGTTCAGGGCAGAGATGCTGGTGATGGGCGCCTACCGGCATTCGCGCCTGAAGGAGTGGTTCCTCGGCGGCGTGACGCACGCCCTCCTGACACGCCCGCCGGTGCCGCTGTTCCTTGCTCATTGACCGCCGCGGCGGCGTCCGAAAACGCCGCCGGGCCGCTCAGGCCTCGACCACGTGGCGCAGGCGAGCCCGGTGGAGGGTGATCTGCCGGCCGCCCGCGCGCCGCAGCGCGCCCTCCTCTTCGAGTTGCGAGAAGGTCCGGGACACGGTCTCGATGGTGAGGCCGAGATAATCGGCGATGTCGCGCCGGGTCATCGGCAGGGCGAAAGTCCCGGTGCGGCCGAAGCGTCCGTCGACCTCGATCAGGAAGGCGGCGAGGCGTTCCTGGGCGGAACGGCGACCGAGCAGGAGCGTCAGATCCTGGGCATCGCGCAGGTTGGCCGTGGCCATGCTCCAGAGCTGACAGGCGACCTCGGCGCTGCGGGTGGCGGCCCGCTCGATCGGGCGGCGCTGGAAGATCAGCACCCTTGTGTCCGAGAGGGCCTCCGCCGTGTGCCAGTGGACATCGCCCTGCTCGAAGCCGAACAGGCTGCCGGCCAAGTGGAAACCGGTGATCTGGCGCCGGCCGTCGCTCAGCACCTTGTGGGAGCGCACCGCCCCCTCGACGACACGGTAGACGAACTCGGCCTCCTCGCCCTCGCCGTAGATCTCTTCCTCGCGGGCATAGGAGAAGGGCGTGCCGATGAGGTCGGGACAATCGGCGAAGAGGCCGGTTCGATGGTCGCTCGCGTGGATGCTCCGCGGCGTGCGCGAGCGCGCGGCGGCAGGGGTCGATCTCGGCGTCGCTTTGATGCCCATCGGTTCGCTCCTCGTCCGTCTCGATGGAGCAAGAGTGGCCCCGCGCTCGTGCCGACGATATTCAGGGCACTCTCTTAAGTGGCTTCCCTTACGCACAACTACGTAGAGGTGCAGAAGGAGCTCGGCTCGGACGTTGCTCCGTAAGCCTGCGCCGCCGCAATCCCGGGCGCGCCCTATCCGGTGCGGTGATACGAGACATCCCGCTTCCGCCGGAGAATCCGAGCGCGACCGCACCTCGCTCGGGATGGGTTGCGCAAGATCAACGCCCTGCGCCGCGCCGCCTGTCAGCTTCCGCGATCAGCCGGATCAGGGAAGGCGCACGCCGTGTCCCCCCACGTTGCGCCCTGGGCCGATCCGCGCAAGCCGCTGCGCCCGCGAAGTCCCGCAGCGGGCTGTGCCTCAGTCGACCATGGCTGCTCCCGAGCGCTTCCCGGCGGCGATCAGCCCCGGAAGATCCTCGAGGGCAAGCGGCTTCTCGACCAGGGCAATCCCGACCGCGCGGGCCCTCGTGCGAATGGACGGGTTGGGATGCCCGGTGATCAGGATGACGGGCACGCGGGCATCGAGGTCCCGCAGGCGGCCGAACACCTCGATGCCGTCCATGCCCGGCATGACCTGATCGAGCAGCACGAAAGCCGGGCTCGGTCCGGGAAAGGCGGTCAGCAACGCCTCCCCGCTGGGGAAGGCCGCAGCCCGGTGCCCCGCGCACTCCAGGAGAAAGCAGGTCGAGTGCAGGACGGCCGGGTCGTCGTCCACGACGTAGATGAGGCTTGGGAGAGACAGCGGCATCGGTCGGCCCGAGGGGCTGCGAGAATCACGCGGGTCGAGCCCCCATCATGGGCGCCGCCCCACCGTCCACCTTGATCGACCTCAAGTCGGCCTGACTGTCTCTCGGGAAAAACTCCCGTCGCGCCGTTGTTGCCGGGAGAAGAACGACGGTGGCCGGGAGCTTTGCGAGGGACTCTTACGCGCAACCGGCCAGCACTGCCCAGCGCACCAGTTCCTGCAGGTTCCCCGCCCGCGTCTTGGCCATGACCTTGGCCCGGTAAATCTCGACGGTTCGCGGAGAGATGTCGAGCATGCGTCCGATCTCCTTGCTGGTGCCGCCGGCCACCAGATGATCGAGAACCTGACGCTCTCGTTCGCTCAGCGTCGACCGCCGCCGGACGAATTCCTGAAGGGTCGGGTCGGCCGTCCCGCTATGGCCGCCGCGCTCCAGGGCGGCGTGCAGCGCCTCGCCGTCGAACGGCTTCTCGATGAAGTCGCAGGCGCCGAGCTTCATCGCCTGCACCGCGAGCGGCACATCGCCGTGCCCCGTCATCATCACGACGGGATGCGTGTGGCCGGCCGACCGCAGGCGGCGGAACAGCTCCAGCCCGTCGAGGCCGGGCATGCGGATATCGGTCAGGATGCAGCCGCTGACCGCCGGCGCGAGCCGCTTCAGCAGCACCGCGCCTGCCTCGTAGAGCCGCACGTCGAAGCCGGCCGTGTCGAGGAGGAAGGCGACCGAGTCCCGCATGGCAGGGTCGTCGTCCACCACGTGCACAAGGGCTGGAGCGGGAACGGGGGCGGGAGCGAGAGCAGGCGCCATCGATCACGGTTCTCCCTCGGGCGCGATGGGCAGCGTCAGGCGGAAGGTCGCGCCACCGGCGGCATTGCCCTCGGCCCAGAGGCGGCCGCCATGCGCCTCGACGATGGTGCGGCAGATCGAGAGCCCGACGCCCATCCCGGCGGCCTTGGTGGTGACGAAGGGCTGGAACAAACGGTCCGCCACCTCCTCCGCAATGCCGGTGCCGGTATCCGACACCGCGATCTCGGCCCATTCCGGCGAGACCCGCCGCGTCTCGACCGCCAGCTCGCGCCGGCTGCTGCTCTGCATCGCCTCGCGGGCGTTGCGCAGCAGGTTGACCAAAACCTGCTGCACCTGCACCCGGTCGGCCAGCACCGATCCGACCCGCGGATCGAGCACGACGCGCGCCGTGATCCCCTGCTCGCCGGCACCCGGCAGGGTCAGGGCGCCGGCCTCCTCGATCATCATCGCCACCGGCTCGACCCGCTTCTCGGTCTCGCCGCGGGCGACGAACTCGCGCAGGCGGGAGATGATCTGCCTGGCCCGCAGCGCCTGCTGGGACGCCTTGTCGAGAACCTCCTGCGCCCTGGCGATCGTCTCGGGGTCGGGCTGAGCCAGCAGGCGACGGCAGCCGTTGGTATAGTTGCTGATGGCGCCGAGCGGCTGGTTCAGTTCGTGGGCGAGCGTCGTCGCCATCTCGCCCATGGCGCTCAGGCGGGAGACGTGTCCCAGTTCGGACTGGAGTTCCTGGAGCCGCGCCTCGGTCCGCCGCTGCTCGGTGAGATCGCTGATGAAGCCGGTGAAGAAGACCTGCTCTCCCGAACTCATCTCGCCGATGGCCATCTCCATCGGAAACGTCGATCCGTCGCGCCTCCGGCCCGTCACCTGCCGCGTGGTGCCGACGACGCGGCGCTGACGCGTCTGCCGATAGCGCGCGAGATCGGCATCGTGCTGGTCCCGCATCGATTCCGGCATCAGGAGGCCGACATCCTGCCCGATCGCCTCGTCGGCCGCGTAGCCGAACAGTCGCTCGGCCGCCGGATTGAAGGAGTGGATCACGCCCGCCTCGTCGATGACCACCATCGCCTCCGGCACGGTGTCGAGTATTGAGCGCAGATGCGCCTCGCGGGCGCGCAGTTCCGCCTCCACCTGCTTCTGCTCATCGATGCTGAAGACGACGCCCCGATGCCGACGGGGCCGCCCCTCGGCATCGAGATGCACCTGCCCCCGCGAGCGCAGCCAGCCGCCCCGCCCGTTCGGCGGCCTGACGCGGTAATCGACCTCGTAGCTGCCGCCGGCCCGCAGCACGCTCTCGATGGCCTCGGCGCGGGCGCGGCGATCGTCCGGATGCACCAGGTCCTGGGTGGCAGCGAAGCTCGTCAGTCGGTCGGATGGGACACCGAAGAGGCAGGCACAGCCCTGCGAGGCGCTGACGCGGCCGGTCGGGATATCCAGAGACCAGAGGCAGACGCCGACCTCATGAAGGGTCTGACGGAAATCCTCGACGGTCAGCCCCTCGTCGCCAACCTGAGCCGTACCGGACGCTGCAAGAGGGAGCGTCATCGATTCCATCCCGGAAGTCGCTGCACGGAACATAAAGCTCATTGCCACACGAAGCCAAAGCCAATCGTGTCATTTGATAAAGTACTGTCAGCACTTCCGTTCATCACCCATGAAAACAGAAGGCTCATCGATAAAATTTACGCAATTCTTGCTTGCATGGAAAGGCGCCATATGCGGAGAATCGGCCATCCATGTCAGATAAAGATTGTCTCAGCACAACTTTTGCTATGTGAATAGGCACTGGCGATGACGGCACGCGCCAGCGGAGCGAGCCGGTCCCGGATCGCGGTTCGCCCTTGCGCTGGATCAAGGCCGACCGGTTCCGGCCCATTCAACGATGGAGCGCTTCAGATCGGAGTCCCAGCCATGTCCCAGAAGGCCTCGTCCGCGCTCGCGGGCATCCGCGACGTCCTCATCGGCATCGCGGTCGAGAACGAGGGCGAGACGGCCTCGTCGGCCATCGGTTACGGCCTGACGCTGGCGAAGGCCGCGGGCGCCCACCTGACCCTTCAATCGGCCTCCTGGCGCCTCTCCGGTGACGACCGCTGGATCAGCGGCTTCGACGACGGCAGCGTCGCGGAAATCGACCGCCGCCTCGGCGCCCTGGCCCGCGCCATCGCGGAGCGCGCCGCGGGCGATGCGCGGCTGGCGGGCGTCGTCTGCACCACGGAGACGCCGAGCCTGCCCTATCCGGCCGTCATCCGCCGGTTGGCGGAACAGGCGCGCCTGCACGATCTGGCGATCCTGGATGCCGGGATCTGGACCTGCGACCTCGACCGCGAGGCGCTCGAAGCCACCCTGTTCGAGAGCGGCCGCCCGGTCATCGCGGTCCCGCCGGGACACGCCGTCTTCGCCGGCCGCCGGATCATCGTCGCCTGGGACGGCAGCGCCCCGGCGGCGCGGGCCGCCAACGACGCGATGCCGCTCCTGCGCGCCGCCGAGGCGGTGGAGATCGTCACCGTCGGCAACGCGGCGGAGATCCGCGACGCCGTGCCCGGTGCCGAGTTCGCGCCTCATCTCGCCCGGCACGGGGTGAACGTCATCGTCAACGACCTGCCCGTCTCCGGCTCGATCGGGGACACCCTGCGGTCGCAGGCCGGCCTGTTCCGGGCCGACATGATCGTGATGGGCGCCTACCGCCATTCGCGCACGCGCCAGTTCTTCTTCGGCGGCGTGACGCGCTCGCTGCTGCGGAGCTGTCCGGTCCCGCTGTTCCTGTCGCGCTGAGGGCCCGAACCGGAACCATCTTTTGCTAACTTTGATGCGTGATTTGGCAGCCTTCCCCTGCAGAAGCGGAGCCGCCTTCACGTTTCGGCAAGGGAGAGCGGCGTTAGTGGCTCTGTCCACCGTAGGGTTGCCGTCAAAGCACTCGGCTGGGCACGGGGGACCGAACAGGCCTGGGACACCGCTCGATGCTCGCTCTCGTCCTCGACGACGCCGAGATGAACAACCTGGTGATGGTGGCCTCCCTGCGGCCGCTCGCCGGATGCGTGCCGCACGCCTTCACCGTGCCGGCGGAGGCGCTCGCCTTTGCCGAGAGCCGTGCCTGCGAGATCGGCGTCGTCATCACCGATTACGAGATGCCGGGCATGAACGGCATCGAGTTCATCCGGGCGGTGCGGCGCGTCCCCGGCCTCGCCATCGTGCCCACGGTCATGGTCACGAGTCACGACCAGCGCAGCCTGCGCCGCGAGGCGCTGGAGGCGGGCGCCACCGACTTCCTCACCAAGCCCGCCGACGCGGTCGAGATCCGTGCCCGCGTCACGAACCTGCTCGCCCTCTCCGAGGCCCACCGGGCGCAACGCGATCACGCCGCGCAGCTCGCCCGCGAGATCGCGGCGGCAGTGGCGATGGTCGAGGAGCGCGAGCGCGAGATCGTTTCGACCCTCATGCGCGCCGCCGAGCACCGGGATTCCGACACCGGTGACCATATCGCGCGGGTCTCCGCCTATGTCGGGCTGATCGCCGAGGCGATGGGCCTGTCCGCCGCCGACACCCGGCAGATCTGCCTGGCCGCGACCATGCACGATGTCGGCAAGATCGCCGTGCCGGACGCCATCCTGCTCAAGCCGGGCGCCCTCACGCCCGAGGAGCGCCGGGAGATGGAGCAGCACGCCGACCGGGGCCGGCGCATCCTGAGCGGCAGCGAATCGCCGGTCATGCGGCTCGCCGCCGAGATCGCGGGAAGCCACCACGAACGCTGGGACGGGACCGGCTACCCCTACGGCCTGAAGGGCGAGGCCATCCCGCTCGCCGGCCGCATCGTCGCGGTGGCCGACGTCTTCGACGCGCTGACGACCGCGCGTCCCTACAAGCAGGCGTGGTCGCCGGAGCGCGCCCGCGCCCATCTTCAGGAGAATGCCGGCTCCCACTTCGACCCGCGCATCGTCGAGGTGTTCCTGAGTCGCTGGAGCGCCGTCCAGACGTTTCTCGATCTCGGCCGCGAGTCCGCCGCGGCGACGCAGGCTGCCTGAAGAGAAACGCGCTCTCAGGGCGGGTGCGTCGCCGAGCGCTCTGCGCGCCGGTCTCATTCGCCTGGGTCCGCGCAGCCGGTGGCAGGCCAAAGGGCGTCGGCTCGATTGCGTCCGGACCTTCACCCGTCTTTGCGAGGCGAAGCCATGGCGATCCAGGGCGCGACCATGCCGGAAATGTCGCGCCCTGGATCGCTTCGGCTCCGCCTCGCGATGACGGCGGCTGGTGAGAGCGAAGCGATCAACTGAGAATCGTGTGAGATCGCGTTTCGGCTTCGGCGCGTGCGGCCTTATCGGCGAGCCGGGACAGAGGCCGGCGCCGGGAAGGTAACCGGACCGCAGCCCGTCCCAGCCGTGCGACCCTCAGCCGATCCCGAGCCTGCGAGGGGTCTCCTCGCCACTCTCCTCAGCCGGCACGCCGAAGCGGAGACGGAGCGCGCTTACGGTGCGGGCAAGCAGGTCGTCCAGGTCGGACGCCGCGTCGGCGAGGCCGTCCAAGCGGCCGTCGCGCGCCTCCCGCTCGATCGCGCCCGCGCGGTCCTTCACCTGCACCGCACCGATATTGGCGCTCATCGACTTGAGACCGTGGGCGGCGCGGGCCGCGGCCGGCGCGTCGGCGCGGGCCAGCGCGTCTTCGAGGTCCAGGAGCGTTTGGGGTGCCTGGGCGAGGTAGAGCCGGAGGATGCGCTCGAGGAAGTCCCGGTCGCCCAGTTCCTCCAGATTGGCAATCGTCGGCTCGTCGAGCAGCGCATCGTCTGACGCCGCCAGCGTGGGCGCCTCCGGCACGACCGTTCCCGGATCGCCCCCGGCCGCCGAAAGGTGATGCGCCAGCAGCGCGCCGAGCTGCGCCAGGGTGAACGGCTTGGCGAGCATGCCGTCCATCCCGGCCGCCTGCCAGGATTCGGAGCCGTCGCCGACGACGTGGGCGGTCAGCGCCACGATCGGCACGCGCCCTGTCCCGTCCCGCGCCTCGCGAGCGCGGATGGCGGCGGCGGCGCTGAAGCCGTCCAGCACGGGCATGCTGCCATCCATCAGGACGAGATCGAAGCGGCCCGCGGCGGCGGCCTCCACCGCAGCCCCACCATCCTCGACACAGACGATGTCGTGGATGCCGAAGCGGCCGAGCGCCTCGGCCGCGACCTCGCGGTTGACGGCGCTGTCGTCGGCGATCAGCACCCGCGCTCCGGCGAAGGAGGGCAGGGCGGCCGCCGCGCCCGCATCCGCCCCCGGAGCCTCGACGGCCAGCGGCGCGCCCTGGGACAGGGCGGCCAGCAGCGGGCGCCATTCGGCCTGGGCGAGGGGACGGCGCAGCACGGCATCGGCGAGGCCGGCTCGCACGAGCCCGGAACCGGACGTGTCGCCGATCGGCACCAGCGCGACGACGCGGCCCGCGCCCTCGGGGCGACAGCCGTTTGCCAGCAGCTCGGACGCCTCGACGATCCAGTGAGCGTCTCCGGATCGTGCGGGATGGAAGCCGGCGGCCCGAAGATCGGCCGCGAGCGCGGCCTGCGTCGCGGCGGCGACCGCACCGAAGCGGATGGCGGCGGGCACGGCGGGCGCGCGGCGGACCGGTGCCTCGGCCCCTTCCGCGCCCTCCACCGGGATGCGCGCCCAGAATGTCGAGCCCTCGCCGACACGGCTCTCGACGCCGACGCGGCCGCCCATGGCGCCGATCAGGCGCTCGGCGATCGACAGCCCCAGCCCGGTGCCGCCGAAGCGGCGGGCGATCGACTGGTCGGCCTGGGTGAAGGCGGTGAAGATCCCGGCCAGCCGGTCCTGCGGGATGCCGATGCCGGTGTCGGATACGGCGATGCGCAGGACCGGACCGGAGGCCTCCCGCTCCATCTCCATCCGCACCAGGACATGGCCGGCCGCGGTGAACTTGAGAGCGTTCGAGACGAAATTGCCGAGCACCTGCCCGAGCCGCACCGGATCGCCGAGGAGGGTGCGCGGCACGTCGCCGTCGATCTGCGCCGCGAGGTCGAGCCCCGCCGACGCCGCGCGTTCGGCAAACAGGGTCACGACGGTGTCGGCGACATCGCGCGGGCTCAGCGGGATGCGTTCCACCTCCAGGCGGCCGGCCTCCACCTTCGCGAAATCGAGGATGTCGTTGATGATGGCGAGGAGGGACTGGCCGGAGCGGGCGATGACATTGGCGTAGCGCTTCTGGCGCGGCGGCAGATCGGCCGAGGCGAGAAGTTCGGCCATCACCAGCATGCCGTTCATCGGCGTGCGGATCTCGTGGCTCATCGTGGCGAGGAAGACGGATTTGGCCGCGTTGGCCTCGTCGGCGGATTGCTTGGCCTCGATCAAGTCGTGGGTGCGCAGCCGGATCTCCTCCTCCAGGCCCGCATTGTGGCGCGCGATCGCCCGGTCGCGCTCGTTCACGGCCCGCAGGAGGTCGTTGAAGCTCTCGGCCAGCGCGCCGACCTCGCCGCTGCCGGTCTCGGCGCGCCGGGAATAGTCGTGGCCGAGACGCACCCCGTCCATCGTCCGGGCGAGCGCCGCCAGCGGACGGGTGACGCTGCGCTGCAGCCCCAGCGAGACGGCGAGCCCGAGCGCCAGGGCGAGCAGCCCGGCGAGCGCGGCCGTGAGGCCGACCTCGGTGATGCGCTCAGCCAGGTCGCGGTTGTCCGAGACCAGGACGACGCGCCCGATCGGGCGGGCGTTCTCCAGGATCGGTACCGAGACGCGCAGCGTCCGCGTCGACATGAGATCGAGAGGCGAGACGGAGTCCCGATCGAGGTCGATGTCGTCCGAGAGCCGCAGGCCGATGCCCTGTTCGGCGAGGATGCCGCCCTCGATCCGCTCGACCGCGGCGTAGACCAGGGCCTGCCCGTGGGCGATCGCCCGCAGGGTGCTCTGCGCCGCCCCCTCGTCACCCTGGGCCGTCGCCTGCGCGGCGCTCGCGGCCAGGATCTGCGCGGTCATCCGCAGGGCTTCGCGCTTGGCCGCGGCGTAGCGATCGACCTCGCGCCAGGTCGACAGGCCGGTGAGGAGAAGGAGGGCGATCGCCACCGCGCTGGCCACGGCGAGCGCGAGCCGACCGGACAGCGAGCGGATCGGGTTCGTGAACGGGCTACGCACGGAGGGGGTCTCGCGGGAAGGGGCGCGCGGGATGAGCCGCGCGTGTCACTGGCTGATGACGAGCCGCCCCGAGATCGGGCCGACCCCCTGCGGGATCGGAACGCTCGAACGGTTGTAATCCGCGTTGAGGTAGAGGTTCGGGCCCTCGTAGAGGTTGATCTGCTGAGCCACGACGACGGTGTAGGCGGAGAGATCCGCCACCGGCCGCTTCGAATCGATCACGAGCCGGCCGGCGGGCAGATAGATGGTCCCAAGCATAGTGCGGGCGTTGTCGCTGATGATGCGGTAGGTCCGCATCGGCTTGGTCGCACTGAGCGGCGGGGGCGTCGGCGTGATCACCTCGCCGACGAGCAGATCGACGGACAGGGCCGGATCGATCGGCAGGGTGACGGTGGGGTCCTCGGCCATCAGAAGGCCGGCCATCACGCCCGTCGTCGGCGCCGACAATTCGACCGTGGTCTTCTTGTCGAAGAGCAGGCCGCCGTTGTTCCCGTTGAAGTAGAAGCCGACATCCTTGCCCGTCATCGTCGCCTTCTTGTCGACGATGAGCGGGCCGTCCTTCATGACGTAGATGCCCGGCCGCAGGGTGACGACCGCGTTCTTGGTGATGTGCAGGCCCCCGCAATAGGTGCCGGGATCGAGCGTGACCGACTCCGCGACGACGTTGCTCCCCTTGCTCTTGCCCGTCAGCGCATCGGCGAGGCGGAGGATTTCGGGAAGGTTCACGCAGTCGCCGACCGGCGGGGCAGGGCGGTTTCGGAGCGGATCCTGGATGACGGGGCAGCTCGTCTGCGGGTTGGGCGTGAAATTCGCCCGGTCGTCCTTGAACCCGCCTGCGGAGCAGATCGTCTGGGCCCGCGCCAGCGCGCCGTCGCGGCCGACCATCCCCGAGTTGCTGGTGGAGTTCGAGTAGAGGGCGCAATCGTAGGCCGTGACCTGTGCGTTGCGCTCCAGGTTGAACGCGCCGGAGGCCGCGGGGTCGAGCGCCAGCATGCACAGACGCATCCGGCCGACGACGCTCGCCCGCGCCCGCGCGGAGACCGGCATCGACGCCACGCCGACGAACGTCCCGAAGGTGAGCTTGATGACCTGTTCGGCGCGCGCCTCGACGCTCGTCTTGTCGGCGGCGACGCTGACCTCGATCGCGACCGGAGCGTCGGGACCGGCTTTCGCCTCGGCCTGGATCGTCTGGGTCGTCAAGCCGACGATGGATTCGGTGCTCGAGACGACCAGCTTGAGGGCATTGCCGCCGGCCAGGACGCCGGCATCGACCGCGCTCTGGAGATGCGTGCGGGCGGAGACGACCTTGGCATAGTCGATCGCGCCGCCGACCAGGCCGATCAGGACGGAGGCCGCCAGCCCGAAGATCACCGCAACCGAGCCGTCATTCTCGCGAGACAGGCGCGACAGAGGCTTTTTCCACCCGATTGGTTTCGTCTTCGCCTCACGCGTCACCATCGTGACTTTTGCCCCGTCTCCCGTCGCACCCCATCCCCTGAGTAATTTTCCCGAGTTAATAGGTCATACTTGGCATCGGCGAGGCAGTGACGGTACGGTTTACGCACAATTGACAATGACCGCGCCTGATCGACGTCTTGCCGAATGCGGCGATGGGCCGAGCTCGAACACGGGCAAGCCTGCCGCCGGCTCCCGGAAAGCGGGCTTCAAGCCTCGGGACGGGATCACGCCGGACAGGGATTTCCGCCCGGCAGGACGACTTCGACCTGCCCGTTCTTCGCGATGCCCTCACGCACCGGCCACACGGTCTTTGCGGTGAACGTCAAATCGTTGAGGAACGGGAAGAAGGAGAACAGCGGCCGATAGGGCAGCCGCGTCTCGGCCATGACGAAGCGATCCCCCTTCGACGCCGTTCCCGCCGGCGGGGGACCGATATCGGAGCCGACGGCGCGGGCCGTGTCTCCCTGCTGGACGCTGGAGCAGACCCTGGCCACGAAGTCGTTTCCGGCTTGATAGACTCCCCCGGCCGTCAGCACGATACCGATGCCGGTCAGACTGTAGGGGGACGCCACGACCTGGGCAGCCGAGAACACGTCGTTGATGTCAGCGTAATCGCTCTTCGAGGCGAGGTCGGCCATCGTGATCGTGGCCTGGGCAAGACGATTGTTGGTGGCGATGGCCCGCGGGATTTCGATCGTGGCCACGAACAGGAGCAGGAGGACGGGCGCGATGAAGGCGAACTCGACGGCACTCGCCCCGCCCTGCGCCCGGCCGACCCGGACGAGGACTTGGCGGAGCCGATACCCCCCCGGGACCAGACGGCGCAGCCTCATGGACACGCGCCTGCCGCGTAGTTTTCGGCGCGGAAGACTGCGGTCGAGGTGAGGAGCTGCTTGCCGCCGGGCATGCGCTGGCCGGTGTAATCGAGGAACCGGAACGGCCGCAGCATCGGCACGGCGGCGCGCAGAACGTGGACGGCCCCGCCCAGCGGGCAATCGAGCTGGCTGCCGAAGCCGGCGGCCCAGTCGCCGCGGCTGGCATCGTAGGCCGGCGCGATCTGCTTGATGGCGAAGGTGGCGGAGCGCACGAGATCGAACCGCATCTCGTCGCACTGATAGAAGCGAAGGCCCGAACCGCAGAGGAGGCCGCGCATCTGCTGCGCGACATCGGCGCCGGCATCCTCCTGGAAAGCCCCCGTCCGGACGAGGCGCGCCGCCCGCTGGACCGAGACGTCGAGTTGGTGCTGGGCGAAGGCGAGGATCGACGCCTCCATGATCACCATCACCAAGACGAAGAGCGGCAGGATGACGAGCGAAAGTTCAACCGCGGCAATGCCGTCGACATTACGGACGAACCGAGACCTCAGACCTTCTGCTGCTGAACAGCGCCGACGATGCGGGATGAGCTGAGAGGCTTTCAAGGCTTGGTCTTCGTCGATGCCGCTTCCCCCGCGGTCTCAGCACCACCGGGCTTTTCCCCGATTTGAGACGGGCTCGCTCAAACACGCTACGGCGACGCGCCTTTATGCTCCGTGAATCCGACCGCGAAGACTGCACCATCCGGCGATCTGCCATGCCTGTCGCGGCCTCTGCGCGAGCATGCGGCTCATCAATTGGTCGTGACCGCCCGCAAATGACCGATTTCGCCGATCTCCGGCCATGCGCCGCGGTCCTCATGACTTGGTTACTGGCAATCTATTCCTTTTCCCGAAGGGTGAGCCCATCGTCCCGCGATCGAGGAGGGAAGCCGCCGGGATGCCAGTCCGACCAGGCGGTGGACCGTCAAGCGGCGCGCGACCGGGCTTCGATCGCGGACGCGATCGGCGCGAGGCGCGCGGCCATCGGCGCGGCGCGAACGCCGATCATCCCTTCGCGCCTCCAGATCTTACGATCGATCAAAGCGCGCCCCGCAAGGCCTGTCATGGTCGAGCCGCGGGAAACGGCTCTGCGATTTCGGCCGGCACCTTCGCGGCCGATCCACATATCCAGCCCATCCGACAGCATTCAAATAGCGTTTTTAACATCCGATCTATATACAATCAGCGCGATACAGGCTAGCATTCCCACAATTCACCCTATTTGATCGCTGGGTGTACTGATCCTACGCACGGTGGTATACGCATAAGTCAATGCAAGCGGCGCCTCATGCCAACAAGGCGCGCCCAAACCATCGTGCCTGCGAAACATACTCGCGGAGATCCATTCCACACGTCTGCCTTACGCGCCCATTCGGCGAGCCCGAACCGGAGAAACGCCGGTGGCAACATTGGTCACGTCACCAAGCGGCACAGACGAAAAAGCCAATCAGGTTCTCTGGACAAGCACCGCGGCCTTCACGGCCAGCTTCGCGGTCTGGACGATCTTTGCCATCATCGGCATCGGGATCAAGGAAGAGCTGAGGCTGTCCGAGAGCCAGTTCGGACTTCTGGTCGGCACCCCGATCCTATCCGGCTCCGTATCGCGGCTGTTTCTCGGCATGTGGTCCGACCGCTACGGCGGCCGCAAGATCTTCGCCGCGCTCATGTTCATCTCGGCGGCTGCCACCTACGCTCTGATCTGGGCCGACAGTTACGTGACGATGCTGCTCGCCGGCCTCGTCGTCGGGCTGGCCGGGGGCACCTTCTCCGTCGGCGTCCCTTACGTTTCGCGCTTCTTCTCGCCGGAACGGCAGGGCACCGCGCTCGGCATTTTCGGAGCCGGCAATGTCGGCGCCGCCGTCACCAAGTTCCTCGCGCCCTTCGTCATGGTCGCCATGGGCTGGCGCGGCGTCGCCGAGGTCTGGGCGGCCGGCCTCGCCATCACCGCGGTGCTGTTCCTGCTCCTCACCCGGGACGAGCCGCGCAGCGCCGCCGACGCCCAAGCGGCGCGCGAGCCGTTCCTGGCCCAGTTCAAGGTGCTCGTCCACGCCCAGGTCTGGCGCTTCTCGCTGTATTACTTCTTCGTCTTCGGCGGCTTCGTCGCGCTGGCGCTGTGGCTGCCGCACTATCTCGTTGCGACCTACGGGTTGTCCCTGTCCTCGGCCGGCATGCTGGCGGCCTTCTACTCGGTGCCGGCCAGCCTGTTCCGCATCTATGGCGGCGTGCTGTCCGACCGCTACGGCGCCCGGGCGGTGCTCTACTGGACCTTCGGCGTGGGCATCCTGTCCACCTTCATGCTGTCCTATCCGCCCACCACCTACATCATCGAGGGAATCCGCGAGCCGATCCGCTTCTCGACGAGCCTGGGGCTCACCCCGTTCCTCGTCATCATGTTCGTGCTCGGCTTCTTCATGAGCCTCGGCAAGGCCGCCGTGTTCAAGCACTGTCCGCCGTCAGCACTCCTGAGACATACTGAGGGTCTTCACGAACGGAGGATGGCTGGTTCATCGTCGCCTCCAGGAGCGAAGATGAAACAGACGTCCGGGCCGGTACGGAAGCCGGCAGAAGCCGTGATCAAGGACATCCGCCGCGCGACACGCCGGCAGTTCTCGGCCGAGGAGAAGATCCGCATCGTGCTGGAAGGCCTGCGCGGTGAAGACAGCATCGCCGAGCTGTGCCGGCGTGAGGGCATCGCCAGCTCGATGTACTACGGCTGGTCCAAGGAGTTCTTGGAGGCCGGCAAGAAGCGGCTGGCCGGCGACACGGCCCGCGCCGCGACCGCTGATGAGGTCCAAGATCTGCGCCGCGAGGCGGGTGCGCTGAAGGAAGTCGTGGCCGACCTCGTCCTGGAGAACCGCCTGCTGAAAAAAAGCATGACCGCGGCTGGGGGCGACGAGGCATGAGGTACCCGGCCTCTGAGAAGCTGGAGATCATCCAGTTGGTCGAGCAGTCTCACCTGCCGGTGCGCGCTACCCTGGAGAAGCTCGCCATCCCGCGCGCCACCTTCTACCGCTGGTATGACGCCTTCCAGTGCGGCGGCCCCGAGGCATTGGCGGATCGTCCCTCGCGGCCCAGCCGGGTCTGGAACCGTCTGCCGACAGAGATCCGCGAGCAGATCGTCGCCCTCGCACTGGAGGAGCCAGAGCTCAGCCCGCGCGAGCTGGCGGTGCGCTTCACCGACGAGCGGCGCTACTTCGTCTCGGAGGCAACCGTCTACCGCCTGCTCAAAGCCCAGGACCTGATCACCAGCCCGGCCTACATCGTCGTCAAAGCCGCCGATGCGTTCCACGACAAGACGACCGCACCCAACCAGCTCTGGCAGACGGACTTCACCTACCTGAAGGTCGTGGGATGGGGGTGGTACTACCTCTCGACCGTGCTCGACGACTTCTCGCGCTACATCGTGGCGTGGAAGCTGTGCACGACGATGCAGGTTGGCGACGTCACCGCCACGCTCGACCTTGCGCTGGCGGCGGCCGGGCTCGACCATGTGCAGGTGGCGCATCGGCCACGGCTGCTCACCGACAACGGATCGAGCTACGTCGCGGGTGATCTGGCCGACTGGCTCGGCAGTCAGGGTATGACCCACATCCGCGGTGCCCCGCGCCATCCGCAGACGCAGGGCAAGATCGAGCGCTGGCACCAGACGCTCAAGAACCGCATTCTACTCGAACACGCTTACCTGCCCGGCGAACTCGAGGCGCGTGTGGCCGCCTTCGTCGAGCACTATAACCATCTCCGGGCTCACGAGAGCCTGGGCAACCTCACCCCTGCCGACGTCTACTTCGGCCGCGGCGAGACGATCTTGCGTGAACGGGCGCGGATCAAGCGTCAGACCCTCATGGATCGCCGCTTGCGCCATTACGCGCAGGCTGCCTAACCTCTCAACCCAGGTGGACCAGAGCCTCCGTTCCTGAGCACCTCAAAGCGTCTCAAATCATCTGACAACGGACAGTCCCGACAAGCGGTTTCCCGCTCGTCGGAAGAGTGCCGGTGCGGCCCACGCGTCAGGGCAGCCGATCAGATCGGTTGGCCGAGGATGCCGAGGATCGTTCGGCGCAGGCGCACCAGTTCGGGATCGTCGCGGTGGCGCGGATAGGGGAGATCGACGGGGAGGTCCGCGCGGATCGCGGCCGGACGGTCGGAGAGCACGATCACGCGCTCGGCCAGCACCAGAGCCTCCTCGACATCGTGGGTGACGAGGAGCGCGGTGAAGCGCGTCTCCTGCCACAGCCGCAGAATCTCGGCCTGGAGCGCGAGCCGGGTCAGGGCGTCGAGCTTGCCGAGCGGCTCGTCGAGGAGGAGCAGGCGCGGTGCGTTCACGAGCGCGCGGGCGAGCGCCGCGCGCTGGGCCATGCCGCCGGAGAGCTGGTGCGGAAACACCTCGGCGAAGCCATCGAGCCCGACGAGGCGGAGCGCCGTCTGGACCTTCGCCGCCCGCTCGGGCCTCGTGACGCCGCGGGCCTCCAGCCCGAGCATCACGTTCCCCCGCACGCTGCGCCAGGGATAGAGCGTCGGGTCCTGAAACACGAGGAGGCGCGACGGATCGGGACCTTCGACCCGCCGGCCATCGACGGCGATGCGGCCGGCGCCCGGCGGCTCCAGCCCGGCGACGAGGCGCAGCAGGGTGGACTTGCCGCAGCCGGAGGGACCGAGCAGCGCCACGAAGCCGCCCGGCGCCACGTCGAGGCTGATACGGTCGAGGACGGGCAACGCCGTGCCGCGGAGGTCGAAGGCGTGGGAGACGGCCTCGACCGCGAGGCGCGATCCGGCGGCGGTGGCGGCAGGGCGTTCGAGCGTCACGGCTACCATTGGACCAGTCCCTTCTGCCAGGAGAGCACCCGGTCGCGCAGGGCGAACAGCAGGGTGATCAGCCCGGAGCACATCAGCGCCATCACGATCAGTGCGGCGTAGAGGTTGGCGTAGGCCGCCCAGCCTTGCGCCCATTGCAGATACCAGCCGAGGCCGGCCTTCACGCCCAGCATCTCGGCCACCACCAGCACGGCGAACGAGCCGCCGAGCCCCATGAACAGCCCGACGAAGACGTGCGGCAGGGCCGCCGGCACCGCGACCCGCAGGACGAGGAAGGCGGGCGAGGCGCCCAGCGTGCGCGCCACGTCGAAATAGGCCTTGTTGACCCCGGCGACCCCCGACCAGGTCAGCACCGTCACCGGGAAGCCGGTGGCGAGTGCGATCAGGAAGGTGCTGGCCGACCACGAGGAGGGAAACACGAAGAAGGCGAGCGGCAGCCACGCGGTCGCCGGCAGCGGCCCGACGAAGCGGAGGACCGGATGAGCCCAGTAGCCCACCGCCTTCGACCAGCCGATGGCCACGCCGAGCGCGAAGCCGAGGCCGGCGCCGATGACGTAGCCGCCCGCGAGCAGCTTCAGCGAGGCCAGGATGCTGCCGCCGAGCTGGGGCCAGTCGTCGAGAAAGACCTCCAGGATCGCCTGCGGCGGCGGAAAGAACGGCATCGGCAGGAGCGCGAACTTCGCGGTGATCAGCTCCCAGGCGAGGAAACCGAGTGCGACGAGTGTCAGCCAGGGCGTCCAATATGCGAGCGAGGCCCCGGCCCGGCCGAGGCGCGCCGAAAAGGCGGTGAGCGGAGGCAGGACGAGCCCAAGGGCCAGCGCCCCGCCCGCGAAACCCACGGTGTGGGGAAAGTCGCCCTCCTCGGGCAGGGCGTAGGTCGCGCCCGCGAGCGCGAGCCACGCCGCACCGAGGGCAAGCGCCCTCAGCGGCGGGCGGGGAAGACGCCCGGCGGCGGGCAGGGTGCCGGCGAATCCGGTCAGGCTGGCCATGGATGCGCCCTCAGCTCAGCACGTCGGCATAGACGCGCTCGGCGAACTTGGCCGTGTCGGTCGAGCGCTTGAGGACGTTCACCTGTTTGAGTTCGTCGCCGTAGAGCACGAGCTGGCGCTTGAGGTCGGCGCCGACCGGACGGTCGCCGTGGTGCTGGCTCCGCAGCATCGCGGCCAGATCCTCGACCGAACCCCGGCCGCCGTAGCCGGAGAAGATGCGGGCGGCGTCCTCCGGGTCCGCGTGAACGCGGTGGCCGGCCTCCAGCACGGCGCGGGTGAGGGCCGTGGCCGCCGCGCGGTCGCCCCGGATCAGGCTGCCGCGCATCGCCACCACGCAGCAGGTCCGGTCGGCGTACTCACCCGAGAGGTTGGTGGCGACCTCGGTGAATTTCGGGTCCTTCAGCCAGATCCACGTGCGCGGATCGGAATCGGCCAGCGCCTGCGCCTCGCCCTTCTCGACCGCGAGGTTGAGGAGATCGGCCGGGTATTGCCGCCACTCGACGCCGGTTTCCGGATCGATGCCGGCCTTAGCGAGCAGGAGTGCGAAGAAGTTCTTGGCCGGGCTGGCGTGATCGCTGATCGCGATCGTCTTGCCCTTGAGCGCCGCGATGTCGGTGATGCCGGCCGATTTCGCCCCCAGCAACCGTAGGCAGCCACCGTGCAGGCCGGCGGTGATCTTCACGTCGAAGCCCTGCTCCAGGGGCTTCAGCCAGCGCAACGCCATGCCGATGCCGGCATCGGCCTTGCCGGTGGCGATGGCCTCCAGCAACGCCTCGGTCGAGCCGCCGAAATTGACGAACTCCACGTCGAGGCCGTGGGCGGCGAAGATGCCGCGCTCCTTGGCCAGCGGCGCCGCGGCGGTGCAGACCGCGGTGGCGTTCCAGGCGAGCTTGATCGGCTTCAGCGGCCCGGCGGCGGCCTCCGCGACGGCGGGGCGGCAGATCGAGCCGGGATCAAAAGGCACCGCCGGGCCGGGCCCCCAGGCGCGCACGCCGCCGATTCCGAACCCGAGGGGCAGAGCCGCCGCGGCGGCGCCCGTGCGGAGCAGGAACCGGCGCGACGGCAGAAGGCCGGGGCGCAAGGGCTCGTCGGTCATGGTCGTCTCCGAGAAGGGGGCACACGCGCGGATATCCGCCCGGTGGGCCGGGACGGCGTGGCGTGTCGATATCGGGAACAGCCTCGTTGGTCGGGCCGATTTATTCAGTTTTTATTCGCGCAGCGGCAAAGTCAATCGAAGCATCTTTCCAAAATTCAGCATGTCTTGCGATGGGATTTCCCGAAGATGCTTCGAGCGAGAAGATTTTCCATCCGGCGTTCTGTTTCGGCGCCGATCCATGCCTGAGCATCGGACGGCGACGACATCACGGAAGGATCATCGAGCAAGGACGGGCCGAGTTGGCGCTCACAGCAGATGTCCTGCGCCTCCACGGCAGGTCAAAGGGTGATCTTCCCGTATCTTCGGGTACGCGGGCAGAACATCCTTTCGGCGTTCTCGACTTTGGAAATACGTTTCGTTGACGGAACGATGCTCTGCGCCGAGCATAAAAACCGCCCGCCGCTCACCTCTGTACGCGGCCCACCGGCCGATCCGGACCTCTCATTCGCGCCCCATGTTCCTTCGCCCCATGCCTCTTCACCCCATGCCCCTTCGATGACCGCGTTCCTCGAAACCGCCCGGACGCTCGCCGAAGAATTTGCCGCGACCGCCGGCGAGCGCGACCGCAGCGGCGCCTTCCCGCATGCGCCCATCGCGTCGCTGCGCGAGGCCGGCCTGATCGGGCTCGCCGCACCGGAGCGACTCGGCGGCGGCGGGGGCGGGCTGGTGCGGGCGGCGCAGGTCGTCGGCGCCATCGGCGCGGGCGATCCGGCGGTCGCCCTGGTGCTGGCGATGACGCTGCTCCAGCACGGGCTGATCCACCGCGACGGCACATCCTGGCCGCGCGCGCTCGCCGACCGTGTCGGGCGCGAGGCCGTGACGAACGGCGCCCTGATCAACGCGCTGAGGGTTGAGCCCGATCTGGGCACCCCCGCCCGCGGCGGCCTGCCCGCGACGATCGCCCGGCGCGACGGCGGCGATTGGCGTGTCACGGGCCGAAAAATCTATTCGACGGGCGCACCGGGGCTTTCCTACGGCCTCGTCTTCGCCCGCACCGACGAGGCCGAGCCGCGGATCGGCAACTGGCTGGTGCCGATGTCATCCCCGGGCATCCGCATCGAGGAGAGCTGGGACCATCTGGGCCTGCGCGCCTCGGGCAGCCACGACGTGGTGTTCGAGGAGACCTTCGTGCCGGGCGACCACGCCGTCGATCTGCGCCGCCCGGAAGACTGGCGCCGGCCCGATCCGCTGCAGCAGGCCTGGAGCTGCGCCCTGCTCGCCGCGCTCTACGACGGCGTCGCGCGGGCGGCGCAAGCGTGGTTCGCGCACTTCCTGCACGAGCGCGTGCCAGGCAGTCTCGGCGCGCCGCTCGCGAGCCTGCCACGGTTCCACGAGGCTTTCGGCGAGAACGTGCGACTGCTCTCTGTCAACGCCCGGCTCGTGGCGAGCCTCACCGCCGAGACCGATGCGGGCGCGCCGCCGGCCCCGCAGGAGGCCGGCTTCGTCAAGCTCACCGTCACCGAGAACGCGATCCAGGCCGTGCAGCGGGTCGCCGAGCTCTGCGGAAACGCCGCGCTCTCGCGAAACAACCCGCTGGAGCGGCACCTGCGCGACGTGCTGTGTGCGCGCATCCACTGGCCGCAGGGCGACGCGGTGCGGGTCGCCGCTGGCCGCGCCGCGCTTGGCGTCTGATTGAAGGGAATTCCGCATGAGCCTGCTGCCGCCCGAAGCGACCGAGTTCATCGGCTTCGTCGCCCCCCACGAGGTCTCCGAGTCGCGCGCCCCGCGCGGCCCCGCGATCGAGCCCGATTACCTGCGTCTGCTGGCCCAGGCGCACGAGCGGGCCGGATTCGACCGGGTGCTGGTGGCCTTCTACGCGACGGCGCCCGATCCGTTGCTGATCGCCGCCGAGATCGCCGCCGTCACGGAGCGGATCGGACTGATGATTGCCCACCGCACCGGCTTCACCGCGCCGACCGTCGCGGCCCGCCAGTTCGCGACACTCGACCGGCTCACCGGCGGGCGGGTGGCGATCCACGCGATCAGCGGCGGCGACGACCGTGATCTGGCCCGCGACGGCGACCACCTCACCAAGGACGAGCGCTACGCCCGCACCCGCGAGTTCCTCGACATCCTGCGCCTTGCCTGGACCTCGGAGACGCCCTTCGACTACGCGGGCGCGCATTACCGGATCGAGGCCGGCTTCTCCGAGGTGAAGCCGGTGAAAGCGATTCCGATCTATTTCGGCGGCGCCTCGCCCGCCGCGCTCGCGGTAGCGGGCCGGCACGCCGATACCTACGCGCTGTGGGGAGAATCCCAGGCGCAGGTGCGCGAGCTGATCGGCCGGGTGCGGGCGGCAGCCGCCCCACACGGGCGTTCGCCGCGCTTCAGCCTGTCGCTGCGCCCGATCCTGGCCGAGACCGAGGAGCGGGCCTGGGCGCGAGCGGAGGCCATCCTCGCCGAGACCCGGCGGCTGCGTGCCGCCCGCGGCCTCGGACCGGCGCCGGCCCCGCAGAACGAGGGCTCGCGCCGCCTGCTCGCCGCGGCGGCGCAGGGCTCGCGCCTCGACGAGCGGCTCTACACGGCGATCGCCGCCGAGACGGGAGCCTCCGGCAACTCGACGGCGCTCGTGGGCACGCCCGAGCAGGTCGCCGAGGCGCTGCTCGACTATCACGATCTCGGCGTGCGCACCTTCCTGATCCGCGGCTTCGACCCGCTGGAGGACGCGATCCAGTACGGGCGCGACCTGCTGCCCGCCTTCAAGGATCGGCTCGCCCGCCGCGGCGGCACGGCGGAGGCCGCGTGATGGCCCGCCTCCTCGTCCTGATCCTGCTGGCCCTCGCCGCCCTCGCGCCGGCCCGCGCCGAGGAGGTCTTGCGCGTCGGCGACCAGCGCGGCAACGCCCGCGCCCTGATGGAGGCTGCAGGCGTGCTCGACGGCCTGCCCTACCGCCTCGAATGGAGCGAATTCCCGGCCGCCGCCCCGCTGCTGGAGGCGCTGAACGCGGGTGTGATCGATGCGGGCGGCGTGGGCGACGCGCCCTTCACCTTCGCGG
Source organism: Methylorubrum sp. B1-46 (assembly GCF_021117295.1). NCBI lineage: Bacteria > Pseudomonadati > Pseudomonadota > Alphaproteobacteria > Hyphomicrobiales > Methylobacteriaceae > Methylorubrum > Methylorubrum sp. B1-46. The sequence continues at coordinate 3,717,483 of NZ_CP088247.1, forward strand.
CCGCCGCGGGCGTTCCGGTCAAGGCCTTCCTCGCCTTCCGCAACCGGCAGGACGGGCTCGCCATCCTGGTGCGGCCCGATTCCGCTCTCCGCAGCGTCGCGGATCTACAAGGCAAGCGCATCGCCACCAACCGCGGCTCGATCGGCCATCAGGTCGTCCTCGCCGCCCTCGAAGAGGCGGGGCTGCCCGCGGACAGCGTGCAGTTCCGCTTCCTGCCGCCGGCCGATGCCAAGCTGGCGCTGACTTCCGGCGCGGTCGATGCGTGGTCGACCTGGGAGCCCTACACCTCCGCGGCCGAACTCGCCGGCCTCGTGCGGGTGGTCCGCGACGGCAACGGCATCACGCCGGGTCTCAGCTACGCGGTGGCAAGCGAGGCTGTCCTCAAATCAAAGCGCGCGTTGTTGGCCGACTACGCTGCCCGTCTGGCCAAGGCGCGGGCCTGGGCGCTGACCGACCCGGCGCCCTACGCCGCCGCGTGGTCGCGGCTGATCAGCCTGCCCGAGGCGGTGCCGCTCCGCTGGTTCGGGCGCGCCCGGTACCGCACCGTGCCGATCGACGAGAGCGTGATCGCCGACCAACAGCGCATCATCGACCTCTACGTCCGCGCCGGCCTGATCCCGGCGGCCCGCGCCCCGCGCGCCGAAGCGATCCTCGACACCGGGTTTTCCGATGCGCTCGCCGCCGTGCGATGATCGGGCAGGAGAGATCACCATGCACGAGAGCGGCGAAGGCCACAGGCACGATCATGATCACGACGAAGGCGCCGCCGGGCGCTGGAAACACGACGGCGTGCGGGTGATCCCCGGCGACCGGCTCGATCCCAACACGGCGCAGACGCCGGGCATGTTCCGGCAGGCGGCGGTCAATGCCGCCCGCGTCGGCGCCCAGAAGATCTGGGCCGGCACGGTGGCGATCGAGCCCGACGCCAAGACCGGCGTGCACCACCACGGCGCCCTGGAGAGCGTGATCTACATCGTTTCCGGCCGCGCCCGGATGCGCTGGGGCGAGCGGCTCGAATACGTGGCCGAGGCCGGGCCCGGCGACTTCATCTTCGTGCCGCCTTACGTGCCGCACCAGGAGATCAACGCCTCGACCGACGAGCCGCTGCACTGCGTGCTGGTGCGCTCGGACAACGAGGCGGTGGTGGTCAACCTGCCCGACGTCGAGGCCGCCGAGCGGCCCGAGACGGTCTACTGGGTCGATCCGATCCACAAGCAGCCGTGAGGCGATGGAGCCTCTGCTGCGCTGAGCGAGCCGGGCAGGGGCCTGTCCCTTCCCAGGCATGGGCAGGCGAACGCCCTATCCTGCCGAACGAGAAACGCCCAAAAGGTGCGCACAGGACGCACAGATCGTCCCGGCATAAGCGATCCTGATCCGAGCCCACGCGCCGGATGACGGCCGGCTCCGACGGGGCGGCCTGTGCGCGCTTCCTTCGGGAGGTCGCTCCAGACCTGCTCGGTTTCGACGATCCCCGGCGCGAGGCCCGCGCCCCGAACGGGATCTTCGTCGGCGCGTCCAAACCTCATACGATTTCCGGCTGACCGCTTCGATTTCTCTTCCGTCATCGCGAGGCGAAGCCGAAGTGATGACGGAGGAGATTGGGCAGACCCGAACGGATCAGCCGGAAGGCGTAGAACACGGCCTGCGCAGCAGCCGGCGCGGTCTGGATGCTTCCCCGATATCTGATCACGTTCCGGCGAGGAACGGGTGCGCTGTTCAAGAATTAAAGCCGGCGACGCTAAGACGCCCCGAACCCAGGGATGGCGCAGTTCCGGCGATGCAGATCCTATGTTAGTTCCGCGCGTCGCTGACGATGGTCACGCGCGCTCGGGGATGAGGCGGCAGGCGGCGAAGGATTCATCGTGCAGTCGCAGTCTTCCTCCCCGAACGTTCCGGACGCGCTCAAGCGCTACTTCGAACAGGCGCACATCGCCCTGGCGCTCGCGGGGGTGGGCGAGGACAATCCGCTGCTCCTCGTCAACGAGCCGTTCCACAAGCTGACGGGCTACACCGCGCCGGAGGTCGTCGGGCGCAACTGCCGTCTGCTGCAGGGCGATGCCGAGAATCCCGAGGCGAGGGAGAAGATCCACGCCTTCCTCGAAAGGGATGGCGTGAACGCGGTGCGCACCACCATCCTCAACGTCCGCAAGGACGGGCGGCCCTTCGTCAACCTGCTCTACATGTCCAAGCTGCGGGCCTTGTCCGGAGAGGTGCGCTTTCTTTTCGCATCCCAATTCGACGTCAGCCGCTCGCAGCCCGAACTGCTCGCGGCGTACGATGCCGAGCTGAGCCGAACGCTGTCCCGGCTGCGCCCCTCCCTCGCAGAGAGCGGGATCGTCCTCGAAGGGTCGCTCAAGGCGATTGCCAACACCGTCGCCACCGTCGCCCAAGCCAAGCTCACCCTCGCGGATCTCGATGGAACCGGATTTCCCTGAAACCGCCCGGCCCGAGGCGCCCGAGGCGCGAAGCGGTGGGAGCGCAGCCGGAGCCGTGTCGCGCTTTGCCGGTCCCGTCGTCGGGATCGGGGCCTCAGCGGGCGGCCTGGAGGCCCTGCGCGAGATGCTTTCGCGCGCCCAGGCGCCGACCGGCATGGCCTTCGTCATCGTCCAGCACCTGGATCCCAATCACGAGAGCATGCTGGCGCAGCTCCTCGACCGGCATACCGATCTCGAGGTCCTGCAATGCGAGGGCAGCGAGCGTATCGAGGGCGACAAGGTCTACATCATCCCACCCGGTCGCGGGCTCGCCATCCAGCAGGGCGTGCTCGAGCTCACCGAGTTCGTGCAGCCGCGCGGGCTGCGCCGCCCCATTGATGACTTCTTCCTCTCGCTCGCGGTCGATCAGCAGGCCAACGCGGCCTGCGTGATCCTCTCGGGCACGGGGGCGGACGGCACCACCGGCCTGCGGGCTGTGAAGGAGCATGGCGGCGTCTGCGTGGTGCAACAGCCGGACACCGCCCGCTACGACGGCATGCCGGTCTCGGCCGTCGGTACCGGCCTCGTGGACTTCGTGCAGCCGCCCGGCGAGATCGTGAACTGCCTCGCGGCCTTCTTCCGCCGCCGCGGCTCGGACCCGATCGACGATCGGGAAGAACTGCTGGCCGACCACGTCGACGACCTGTGCCGGGTGCTTCGCGCCGCGGTCGGGCACGATTTCTCCGGCTACAAGCGCACCACCCTGATCCGCCGGGTCGAGCGGCGCATGCACGTACTCGGCATCGACGCGGGCCGCGCCTATCTCGCCCGCATCCGGGCGGACAAGTCCGAGTGCGACGCGCTGTTTCGCGACTTGCTGATCAACGTCACCCGCTTCTTCCGCGACGCGGAGATGTTCGAGGTGCTGCGCGAGCGGGCGATCGAGCCGCTGCTGCGCGACCGCGATCCGGACGAGGACATCCGGGTCTGGATTCCGGGCTGTTCGAGCGGCGAGGAGGCCTATTCGATCGCCATGCTGTTCGCGGACGCCGCGCGGCGCCTCGACCTGCCGCTCGCAGTCCAGATCTTCGCCACCGACATCGACGAGCGCATGCTGCAGATCGCCCGCGAGGCGACCTACCCGGCCGCCGCACTCGCCGATATCCCGGCGCCCCTGCGCGAGCGCTACGTGGTGCCCCACGCCGAGCGCTTCACGATCGCCTCAGACATCCGCGACCTCATCCGCTTCTCCAGCCACAGCCTGGTCAAGGATCCGCCCTTCTCGCGGATCGATCTTCTGTCCTGCCGCAACCTGCTGATCTACTTCGATGACCGCCTGCAGCAATCGGTGCTGCCGCTGTTCCACTACGCGGTGCGGCCGGGCGGCTACCTCTTCCTCGGCCCCTCCGAGAGCGTCAGCCGGTTCGAGCAACTGTTCCCCCCGATCGACCAGCACGCCCGCCTGTTCGAGCGGCCGCCGGGCTCGCCGAAATACCCGATCGACCTACCCGGACATGCCCGGCGCAGCGAGGCGCGCCGCAACCCGAACGATGGGCAGAAGGCTGCACCGATCGCCGACGAGACGGCGGCCGCCCGGCGCATGCTGGAGCGCTACGCCCCGCCGAGCATGGTCCTGAACGAGGACGGCGCCATCATCGCGGCCTATGGGCGCCTGAGCCGCTACTTCGACTTTCCCGTGACGCGTACCGGCGGCACCAGCGCCATCACGCTGGCACGCCCAGGGCTGCGCGACGTGATCGGCCCCCTGCTGCGGCAGACCCGAGACGCCCGCAAGCGCGTCGTGGTTCGGGACGTGGAGGTGGTGTCCGAATACGGGGTCCAGCAGATCGAGCTTGTCTGCGATCCGCTGCCGGACGCCACCATGCTTCTCGTCTTGCGTGACGCGGGCGCCTTCCGCCCGTCGAGCGACCCTGACCTCGTCGAGATGGATGCCGGCGGCGATCACGTCGAAGCCCTGGAAGAGGAGTTGCTGCGCACCCGCTACAAGCTGCGCTCGACGGTCGAGGAATTGGAGACCGCCAACGAGGAGCTGAAAAGTTCCAACGAAGAAATGATGTCGATGAACGAGGAGCTCCAATCGACCAACGAGGAGCTGACCACGGTCAACGACGAGCTGAAGACGAAGATCGACCAGCTCACCGTCGCCAACGCCGACCTGCGTAACTTCTTCGAATCGACCGATCTCGCGGTGGTGGTGCTCGACCGCGACCTGCGGGTGCGCAGCTTCACCGGCTCGGCCACCGCGGTCTTCCCGCTGCAGCCGAGCGACCGTGGGCGGCCGCTCGCCGACGTCGCCACGCGGCTCGCCGGTCCGGAGTACCTGGCCGACGCGCGGGCGGTGTGCGCGGGTGGCTCGGCGATCCAGCGGCGGGTCGTGACCCGCGACGGCGAGCGCACCCTGTCCCTGCGGGTGCTGCCCTACCGCCTTCAGAGCGCGAGCGTCGACGGCGCGACCCTGGTGCTGACCGACATCACCGAGGCGCTCTCGCTCGAGCGCGAACTCGCCGCCGAGCGGGAGCGGCTCGACCTCGCGATCAAGGCCGGCGGGATCGGCATCTGGGAGTATCTGCCCGACGAAGACACCATCATGGTCGATGCCACGGCCGCCGCCATGCTCGACCTCGCCTCCGAGGGGCGCCACCCGCTCGCGGATCTGGAGGCGCGCCTGCGACGCGAGGATCGCAGGGAGGTGCGGGACGCGTTCGCGCAGGCGGCCCGAGGCCTCTGCGATTTCGAGGCGCGCCTGCATGTCCGTGGCGACGGGCACGCCACCCGGTACGTCCGGAGCTACGGGCGACTGATCGTCGGCAGCGCACCGCGCCGGATCATCGGTGTCTCCATCGACGTCTCGCCCGAGCACGCCCTGACCGAGACCCGTGACCTGATGCTTCGCGAGATGAATCATCGAGTCAAGAATCTGTTCGCGATCATCGGGGGGATGATCACGGCGGGCGCCCGCCTGCAGCAGGACGTCGCGACCTTCGCGCACGACACGCGCGACCGCATCGCCGCGCTCGGCCGGGCCCATTCGCTGGCCGACCATACCACCGACCAGGGAATGAGCGACCTCTGCAGCCTCGTGAGCGCGACCCTGCAGCCCTACCGCGACCACATCCCGATCGAGATCGAGGGGCCGCCGACGGCCGTCGACTGGCGCTACGTGTCCTCGCTCGCGATGATCCTGCACGAATGCGCAACGAATTCCGTGAAGTACGGAGCCCTCGGCACGGAGGACGGTCGCCTCGAAGTGACCTGGGAGCACCGCTCCGAGGGGCTCAGCCTGCAATGGACCGAGCGGATGACGCGCCGCACTGCGGTCAGTGCCGGCCGCGGCTTCGGCACGTCGCTGATCGAGATGTCGCTCCTGCAGCTTCAGGCGGCCGTCGAGCGCAAGCTGGACGAGAGCGGATACAGGCTCACCCTCGTCATACCCAGCTTGGTGTGATCGGCCAGATCAAAGGATTACACAAAACCAGCCGATTGAAGAGTTCGGTCTGACACTGGTCTCCGTCATTCCAGGGTGCCGCAGGCAAACCCGGAATCCACGACTGGCCTCGACGGGGCAGGGACCTGCCGCATCATGGGTGGATTCCGGGTTCCGCTGCGCGGCCCCGGAATGATCGAGGACGGCTATCTCGAATGGATCGAGCAATTTGGCATAAGACCGATTCCGATTGATCGCTTCGGGTTTTGCCCGACGCCGTCATCGCGAGGCGAAGCCGAAGCGATCCAGCGGAGACCGTATAATACCGCGGCCATTGCATGGGTCGCAAAGTCAGCAACAGATATTACAGATTTTCCATTATCCATAAGCAGACATCGTCCGTGCCTGCTTAAGATCATTGGGGATGCTGCGGTCGCGAGCCCTCGCTTTCATGGGCATCCAGCTCTTCCCGCAGATATGGTGCCGTGCGGCTCGCCCACGCCTCGGCCACCACCTCGGGACGGCCGGCCGCCACCACCGTGCCACCCAGGTTTCCGGCGCCGGGCCCCACATCGATGACGTGATCGGCCGCTGCGGCGACGCGCATGTCGTGCTCGACCATGACAACCGTGTTGCCCGCATCGACCAAGCCGTTGAGTTGGAGCATGAGGCGATCCACGTCGGTCGGATGCAGCCCGGTCGTCGGCTCGTCGAGGACGTAGAGCGTCCCCCCGCGCTGGCCCCGCTGCAGCTCGGTCGCGAGCTTGATGCGCTGGGCCTCGCCGCCGGAGAGTTCGGTCGCCGGCTGACCCAGGCGCAGGTAGCCCAGACCGAGATCCCGCAGCACGGAAAGCGGGCGCAGCACCGTGGGCTCGTCCGCGAAGGCGTCACAGGCACGCTCGACGGTGAGCCCGAGCACGTCCGCGATGGTCAGCCCGTTCCACGTGACCTCCAGCGTCTCCGGCGCGTAGCGGGACCCGTGGCAGGTCGGGCAGGGGGCGTAAACGCTCGGCATGAACAAGAGTTCGACGCTGACGAACCCCTCGCCCTCGCAGGCCGGGCAGCGGCCCTTGGCGACGTTGAAGGAGAAGCGGCCGGCGTCGTAGCGGCGCCGGCGCGCCTCGGGCGTGGCGGCGAACAGCTTGCGGACGGCGTCGAACAGGCCGGTATAGGTCGCGAGATTGGAGCGGGGCGTGCGCCCGATCGGCTTCTGATCGACCTTGACCAAGCGCCGGACTCCTTCCATGCCGCCGACGATGCGCCCTTCGGTCGGGCCCGGTGCGTCGTCGAGGGGATCCTCCGGCTCGTCGTCGATGTCGATCGGCCGTCCGAGGCGGTCGCCGACGAGTTCCAGCAGGGCTTGGCTGACGAGACTCGACTTGCCGGAGCCGGAGATGCCCGTCACGGCGGTGAGACATCCGAGCGGGAACGCGGCCGAGACGCCGCATAGGTTGTTGCGGACGATGCCCTCCAGCCGCAGCCATCCCGAAGGCTCGCGCAGCGGACGCCGCGGCGGTTCGACCAGCCCGAACAGGTGGAGGCGCGTGCGCGACGCCTCCACCGCGCGCAAGCCCTCCGGCGGGCCACTGTAGAGCACGGTGCCCCCGTGCTCGCCCGCGGCCGGACCGACATCGACCAGCCAATCGGCGCGGCGCATCGTGCCGATATCGTGCTCGACGACGAACAGCGAATTGCCCGAGGCAAGCAGCCCGGCGAGCGCCTCGTGCATGGCCTCACCGTCGGCCGGGTGCAGCCCGGCGGTGGGCTCGTCGAGCACGTAGGCCACGCCGAAGAGCTGTGAGCGGAGCTGGGTGGCGAGGCGCAGGCGCTGCAACTCGCCCGACGACAGGGTCGTGGTGACCCGATCCAGCGAGAGGTAGCCGAGGCCCAGCTCCGTGAGGGTCCCGATCCGGTCGACGAGGTCGGCGGCGAGGCGCTGGGCGGCGAGGCGCTTCTCGATGGAGAGGTTCGGTGTCACGCGCACGTCCGGCGCGCCCGCATGGGCCGACGCTCCGGAGGCCGCGCGCCGGGCGCGATCCCGTTGACCCGCTTCGCGGTCGAGGATTTCCTGGACGACGCCGGCGGCAGCGTGGTCGTCGGGCAGCCTGTCCTCGGCTGCCGGCCGCATCGCCTCGGCGAGTTCGGAGAGCGGCATGCGCGACAGCTCACCGATATCCCATCCCGCGAAGGTGACGGAGAGCGCCTCAGGCTTCAGGCGCTTGCCTTGGCAGGTCCGGCAATCCTCGCTCACGAGGTAGCGCGCGGCGCGGCGGCGCATGAGGGCGCTCTGCGAGTTGGTGAAGGTGCCGAGCACATGACGGCGGGCGCTCGTGAATGTGCCCATGTAGCTCGGCTCCAGGCGACGCTGGCGGGCGAGCCGCGTCTGCTCCGGGGAGAGCCCGGCATAGACCGGCTCCTGCGGCTGGTCGTCCGTGAACAGGATCCAATCCCGCAGCGCTCTCGGCAGATCCTTCCAGGGCGTGTCGACGTCGACGCCCCGGCTGACCAGGATATCCCGCAGGTTTTGTCCGCCCCAGGCTTGCGGCCACGCCGCGACGGCCCGCTCCCGGATCGTCAGCGAGGGGTCGGGCACCATCGATGCTTCCGTCGCTTGGTAGACCCGCCCGAGCCCGCCGCAGGACGGGCAGGCGCCTTGCGGCGTGTTGGGCGAGAAGTCTTCCGCGTAGAGCATCGGCTGGCCCGGCGGATAGGTGCCGGCGCGCGAGTACATCATCCGCACGAGGCTGGACAGGGTGGTGACACTGCCGACCGAGGAGCGGGCGCTGGGTGTGCCGCGCTGCTGCTGGAGGGCGACGGCAGGGGGAAGACCCTCGATGGCATCGACATCGGGCACGCCGACCTGATCAATCATCCGCCGCGCGTAGGGTGCGACCGATTCGAAGTAGCGCCGCTGAGCCTCCGCGTAGAGCGTGCCGAAGGCGAGCGAGGACTTGCCGGAGCCGGAGACGCCGGTGAACACCACGAGGGCGTCGCGCGGCAGTTCCACGTCGACGTCGCGTAGATTGTGCTCCCTGGCTCCCTTCACCGTCACGTAGCCCGGCCGTCCTGCGCCTGCCCGAGCGATCCTGACCCCTTCTCTGGGCTTCGGCTGATCCATGGGCCTTCCTCTCGACACACCTTCTCTCACAGGGCACCGAACGGTGCCGCGCCGACTGGAGATTCAGGCGTGCGGGGGCTACCCCTTGCGGGAAACCGCCGCAAGGCTGGAGCCGACTTCCCGAACCACAAGGTGTATGGTTCGGAAGGGCACAGGGGTGTGCGTGCCGCCTGTGCGGCTGGGCGGCATGAGCCGATGTACGGCGCGGGTTACCGGCTCTCCGGCCAGGGCGTGGCAGGCGGCCTCGACGCCGTTCTGGCCGCGATCGAGCGGGTCTGGCGCGAGGATGTGTGACGCCGGCCCGCGTCGTCCGGGCTACAGCAGCGGCATCTCCAACGCCGGCACGGCCTCGGCTCGGAAAGCTGCGGGGTCGGCGTAGCGGCGCGCCATCGTGGCGCAAAACTCCGAGAACTCCTCGCGCACCAGCGGCGCTGAGGTGTGGTGGGGAGCGATGCCGCGATGCTCGGGGGTGAAGCAGAAGGTCGCCGTCACCTGGAAGTCCTGCAACGCCGCCATCTGCCGGTCGAACCAGTCGAGAGCGTTGGGGCGGAAGCTGTCGGCCCAGGAAAGGCCGGTGCGCAGATGGGTGACGCCGAGGCGCTTCATCCAGGCCACCGCCTCGTCGAGGCGGGGATCCTCGAAGTGGAACCACTGGCACAGGCCGAAATCCGGGGTGCAGCGGGCGAATTCTTCGAGCGCCCGCTTCGGCGTGCCGTCCTGGCGCAGGAGGCCCATGTGGAAGTGGCGATAGTAGGAGGAGCCCTCCGCCTCCTTGTGGCGGGTGGTGGCGCCCCATTCGAGCGGCAGGTCGTAGAGGCTGTACCAGTGGATGCGGGGCGCTTGGCCCTTCAGCAGCTCCGCGGTGCGGCGGCAGCCCCAGGCCTGGACCTCCTCGGCGCCGAAGCTCGACACGCCGACCTCCGAGACCCAGACCGGCAGGTGCGTCACCGCGCGGATCTCGGCGATTTTTTGCGGCCATTCGTGGATCTGCCAGAGATTCCAATCGAGCGGGAAGCCGTGCACCGCCACCGCGTCGAGCCCGTCGAGCACCCCTTGCGCCTGCATCCGCAGCATGAAACCGGGGTCGATCGGCGAGATGCCGCCGAGCACCTGCGGCAGGCCCGGTGCCTCGGCCCGGATCGCGCGGGAGGCATCCTTCACCATCTCGCCGAACAGGAACCAGTCCGGATCAATCTCGGGATCCCAGTGCGACTTGTTGTTGGGCTCGTTCCAGAGCATCACCGCTTCAAGCATCACGTCTCCCGTTGCCCGCTCGAACGCGCCGGATAGGCCGCTTCCGCCCCGTAGGGGGCCTCGACCCGGCGGCAGAGATAGACCTCCGTCTCCGGCCGATCTTGAATGGCAAAGCCGCTCGATCGCAGCATCGCCTCGATCCCGGCGCGGTTGGGGATCCACCAGTTGGTGCAATCGTGGGCGTAGGCGTGCTCGACGAAGTGCATCCGCGGGTAGCCCGGCCGCTCGAAGGCATCCATGTCGAAGAAGTCGTAATCCTCGGCGACCGGCTCGACCTGGGCCGAGCCCCGCAGCATCGACTGGAACACGAGCAGGTCGTCGGCCACGTGCTCGTGGATCAGGTCGAGGGCGAGCAGCGGGTGGCGCAGGTGGTAGAACACCCCCATGAAGATCACCACGTCGAAGCGCTCAGCCAAGGCGCCGACTTCGTAGACCGAGAGATTGCGGAACTCGATGTCGTAGCCCAGCCGCTCGGCGACGAAGCGGCCTTGGGCGAGGTAGCGCTCGTCGGAATCGAGGCCCAGCACGCGGGCAGCGCCGCGCCGCTTCATCTCGACGCTGTAGAAGCCGGCATTGCAGCCGATATCGAGCACCGATCGTCCGGTGAGGTCGGCGGGCAGGGCGTGGGCGAAGCGGCGGAATTTGAAGCCCGGATAATCGCCGAGGAAATGGTTCGGCGCGGTCCAGACCCCCTCCCCGAGATCGATGTTGTGGAACCATGGCCCGAGGGCCTCCGCCTGCCGGCGCAGATCGGCCTGATTCATCCCGCCAACCGCTCGTTGATGGACACGACCCGTCCGCCGCCGGGCCAGAGCTCGACCTCGCTGCAGGAGGCCGGGGCGACGACGATGCGGTCGTAGGCGTCGAGCGGCAGCCCGAGCACGCCGAGAAGCGCCGCGCGGATCGGGTCGCCGTGGCTCACGACGACGACCGGAGATCCTTCCTCGGACGCGAGGCGGTCGAGCAGGCCGCCGACCCGCGCCTGCACCTCGGCCATGCTCTCGCCGCCCGGCGGGCGGGCCGAGCCGCGCTTTGCGTTCCAAGCGGTCCAGGCCGGATCGCCGTCGAGGTCTGCGAAGGCGTTGCCGGTCCAGTCGCCGAAGGCGATCTCGTCGAGTTCGTCCGCCACTTCGGCGCCGACGCCGAGGGCCTCGGCCAGGGGCGCGGCGGTCTCGCGCGTGCGCGGCTGCGGGCTCGACAGGAGAATCACGGTCTCGCCCGCAAAGCGCCGGACGAGGGCCGCGGCCACGGCCCGCGCCTCAGCGTGGCCGGCCTCGCTCAGGGAGACGCCGGGCATGCGCCCGCACAGGATGCGGCCGAGCCGGTCGTGGTGGCCGTGGCGCAGGAACAGGACGCGCCTCATGCAGGCTCGCCGGCGGCGAAAAGCAGGGTGCGCGCATGCGCCTCGGCGTCGGTGTACTGCACCGGCGGCGACTTCATGAACCAAGCCGAGGGGCCGTCGAGGGCGCCACCGAGCCCCCGGTCGAGGGCGATGCGGGCGCAGCGCACGGCATCGACGACGATGCCGGCCGAGTTCGGCGAATCCCAGACTTCGAGCTTCAGCTCCATGTTGAGCGGCACGCCGCCAAAGCCGGTCCCTTCGAGGCGGATATGCGCCCATTTGCGGTCTTCGAGCCAGGGCACGTGGTCGCTCGGGCCGACATGGACGTTGCCGGGCGCGAGCGGCGCATCGAGCTGGCTCGTCACGGCGCGGGTCTTCGACAGCTTCTTCGATTCGAGCCGCTCCCGCTCCAGCATGTTGAGGAAGTCGGCATTGCCGCCGAAATTGAGCTGGTAGGTCCGGTCCAGCCTGACCCCGCGCTCGCGCAGCAGATTGGCCAGCACCCGGTGGACGATGGTGGCGCCGACCTGGCTCTTGATGTCGTCGCCAACGATGGGCAGGCCGCGCTCCTCGAACCGGGCCCGCCACGCGGCGTCGGAGGCGATGAAGACCGGAATGCAGTTGACGAAGGCGCAGCCGGCATCGAGGGCGCAGCGGGCGTAGAACTCGGTGGCGCGCTGCGCGCCGACCGGCAGGTAGTTCACGAGCACCTGCGTGCGGCTGCGCTTCAGCGCCTCGACCACATCGGCGACGGGCTCGGGCGATTCCTCGATGATCCCCTGCAGGTAGCGGCCGATGCCGTCGAAGGTCGGGCCGCGCTGAACGGTGACGCCGCTCGGCGGCACGGCGGCGAAGATGTGGGTGTTGTTCGGGCGCGCGAGGATTGCCCGCGCCAGGTCCTGCCCGACTTTCTCCGCCGACACGTCGAAGGCGCAGGCGAGTTCGATGTCACCGATCCGGTAGCCGCCGAGTTCGGGCGAGATCAGACCCGGCACCGTCTCGTCCGCGGAGGCGTCGCGGTAATGGTGCAGACCCTGCACAAAGGCGGAGGCGCAGTTGCCGACGCCGACGATGCCGACGCGGATCGGTTCGGCGCCTGTCTGACCGGGTTGCTGTGGCACGCTCATCGCTCCTCATGCTGAGGTGCCGAGCGCAAGCTCGGCTGTGAGGCACCCCGGAACGGTCGATCCCACGCCAATGCTCTGCCGGGAGACGCGTCGCGGCGTGCTTCGAGGCTGCTGGCGCAGCACCTCAGCATGAGGATCGTGGAGGTTTCCACGATCGGCCCATGAAGCGGAGGCTCGCAGATTGCAGCGGCCATCACGTTGGCCCTCGGGCGAGGTCGCCGAGCGCCGGCTCGGCCGACTGGAACGGACGGCTGCCGACAAAGCGCCCGAGACCCGCCCGCGCCGCCAGTTCGGGCGGGCGGATCTCCTTGGCGAACCACGCAATGGTCGCCTCCAGCCCCTGTTCGAGCGGCACTTGCGGCGACCAGCCGAGAAGCGTCTGCGCGCGGGTGATGTCGGGCCGGCGGCGCTGCGGATCGTCCACCGGCAGCGGGCGGCGCACCACCGCTGAGCGGGTGCCGGTCATCCGGGTGACGAGTTCGACGAGTTCCGCCACCGTCATCTCGCGCGGGTTGCCGAGATTGACCGGACCGCCGGGCGACGTCTCGCGGTCCATCAGCCGCATCAGACCCTCGACGAGATCGGCGGCGTAGCAGAACGAGCGGGTCTGCTCGCCATTGCCGTAGACGGTGATCGGCTCGCCCGCGAGCGCCTGACACACGACGTTCGAGACGACGCGCCCGTCATCGGCCCGCATGCGAGGGCCGTAGGTGTTGAAGATGCGCGCCACCCGCACGTCGAGCCGGTGCACCCGCTCGAAATCGAAGACCAGGGTCTCGGCCGAGCGCTTGCCCTCGTCGTAGCAGGCGCGCGGGCCGGTCGGGTTGACGTTGCCCCAGTAGGATTCGGTCTGCGGATGCACCTCGGGATCGCCGTAGATCTCGCTGGTGGAGGCCTGCAGGAAGCGCGCACCGTCGGCCCGCGCCCGCTCCAGCAGGTGGTGGGTGCCGACGACACTCGTCATCATCGTGTGCATCGGGTCCGCCTGATAGTGTGGCGGCGAGGCGGCGCAGGCGAGATTGAAGATCCGGTCGAAGCGCGGCAGCACCGGCAGCGGCTGCGTCACGTCCGCCTCGACCAGTTCGAACCGCGGTTCGCGGACGAGATGGGCGAGGTTGTCGCGGCGCCCGGTCAGAAGGCTGTCGAGGACGACGACGCGGTCCCCCCGCGCCAGCAGCGCATCGACGAGGTGCGAGCCGATGAAGCCCGCGCCCCCGGCCACGAGCACGTGCCTGCCGTCCGGGCCGTCCGCTGAGCGACTCTTCATGGACTTCAACTCCTCAGGCCTAGAGCACTTCGAGATCGCGTTCGGACGCCGCAGCGGGAGACTGCCGGGAGGCGGCCTCACGCAGATAGGACTCGAGTTCCTCGGCGCGATGGGCGGCCGAGTGGCGGGCGAGCACGGTTTCGCGCGCGGCCGCGCCGATCGCACGCCGCTCCGCCTCCGGCGTTTCGCGCAGGATGGCGAGCACCGCCTCGGGGCCGTCCGGGCAGAGGATCTCGCGGCCGGGCGCCAGGATCGCGTCGAGTCCGTCCCAGCGGTCGCTGATCAGCGGCGTTCCGATGCTCGCCGCCTCGAACAGGCGCACGCTGGGGCTCCAGCCGGCGGCGATCATGTCGGCGCGGGTGACGTTCAGGGTGTAGCGGCTCGACGCGTAGAACGCGGGATGGGCGTCCGGCGGCAGGTGGTCGATGCGGGTGACGTTTGCCGGCCAGTCGATGTCGGCCGGGTATTGCGGGCCGGCGACCGCGAAGCGTAGGTCCGGCGCGCGGCGGGCCGGCTCGATCAGCAGCCGCTCCAGCGTCGGCTGCCGGTCGGGGCTGTAGGTCCCGAGATAGCTGAGATCGTAGGCCGGGGCGCGCGCCATCGCCGGGTAGGCCTGCGGATCGACCGAGCAGTACAGAGCGCGCGCGGCCGGCGAACCGTAGGCCCGCTCCAGGCGCTCCAGCGTCGGCCCCCCGGTGAAGGAGAGATAGAGGTCGTAATCGCGGATCTGCGCCCGGCCGAGATAGGCGCAGGCGCCGGCCTCGAGCGCGGCCAGCGTCACCGGCGTGTCGATATCGTAGAAGGCGCGCACGCCCCGCGCCCAGGCGAGCGCGCGGTTTCCGACCGCGATGCCATCGGGCACGTAGGAGCCGACGATGACGGCATCCGCCGCCTCGATCTCCGTGCGGTGGGCCTGCAGCTCCGCAAGATCGGAATAGAGAACGAGCCGGCAGAAATCCGGGTCGGGCAGGTCGCGGTGTGCGGCGTACCAGGGCACGTCGCGTTCCAGGAAGGTCACGGCGTGGCCGCGGGCGGCGAATGCCTTGAGCAGGGCGCGATAGGTGGTGGCGTGGCCGTTGCCCCAGGACGAGGACATGCTGAGGCCCAGCACCACGAGGCGGAGCGGCGCGTCCGTCATGCGACGCTCCGCTCGATCACGCGGCGCTCGCGCTTGCGCGCCGCCTCGTCGCGGAAGATCGCATCGACCTGCGCGCCGCGCCGGGCATAGGTGTGCTCGGACAGAATCCGGCGGCGGGCGGCCTCGCCGATGGCGCGGGCGCGCTCCGGCGTCAGCGCAGCGACGTGCTCGGCGACGTCGCGGCCGTCGCGGGCAACGAGCACCTCCTCGCCCTCCTTGAGAAACAGGTCGAGTCCGACCCAGGCATCGGTGATGAGGCAGCCGCCTGCGCCCGCCGCCTCGAACACGCGGGTGGCCGGCGAATAGCCCACCGCCGCCATGCTCTCGCGGGCGATGTTGAGGACGGCGAGCGGCGAGACGTTGAAGGCGTTGTGGTCGCGGGTCGAGACGTGGCCGAGATGGCGCACGTTGACCGGCAGGCCCCGGCTCTCCCAGCCGCTGCCGCCGAGCAGGAATCGTCGCTCCGGCAGCCGCGCCGCCGCGGCGAGGAAGAATTTCTGGACCCGCTCCTCGCGGTCCGGCAGGCGGTTGCCGAGGAAGGCGAGGTCGGCCGCGAAGCGTGGATCCGGCGGGACGGGGTGGTGGGTATCCGGATCGAGCGCATTGTAGACAGGGATGCAGGCGCGCGCGCCGAACCCCTCATAGGCCTCGATCACCGGCGGGCCGCCGCCATAGGTGAGGACGAAGTCGAGGCTGGGCATCACCCGGTGCAGGGCATGATTCGGGTCGCCGCGCATCTCGGCCAACGTCGCAGGCGCATCCACGTCCCAGAAGATGCGGATCGCCTCGGGGTGCGCGGCGGCGGTCACGCCCTCCAGCAATTCGTCGTCGAATACGCCGACGCCGCTCGCCTTGACGACGATGTCCGCCCCGGCCGCCTGCGCCACGACGGCGCGCATCGCCTCTTCCGTGGCCGGATAGACCTGCACCTCGGCCCAATCCGGCGGTTCGATGTCACGGTGACTCTGCCGGTCGAAGGCGTCGGGCTCGTAGAAGGTGATCTGGTAGCCGCGCCCGGCGAGGTCGCGCAGCAGGCCGCGGTAATAGGTGGCCGCGCCGTTCCAGTAGGAGGAGAGCAGCGAGGAGCCGTAGAACGCGATCCGTTTCATGCCTGCCTCCGAAAGCGGGGGGCCGCGTCGGGTGCGGCGAGCGACGCGGCGATGGCCAGAAGCTCGGCCGCGCGGTGGCGGCAGGTGTGGCGGGCGCGGATCGTGGCGAGACCGCGGGCCGTGAGCGCCCGCCGCAAGGCCGGATCATGGGCCAGCGCCCGCAGGTGGCGCTCCATCTCGGCGCCGTCGCGGGCGACGAGGTAGTCCTGGCCCGGCGTGAACAGGCCCTCCGCATCCTCCCACGGCGCGGTCACCAACGGGATGCCGCAGGCCAGCGCCTCGAACACGCGGATCGTCGGGATGCCGGGCAGAGCCTCGACGTAGAAGCGGCGCGGCACGTGAACCGTGGCGAGCGCGCGCGCGAACAGCGACGGCGCGACGGCATTCGGCGCCCAGCCGTGATAGCGCGCGCCGTGGCGTGTCAGGGTCGCCAGAGCCTCGTCGGGATAGCGCACGCCGTAGATGTCGAGGGACAAGTCCGCCGCTTGGGCCGGGCGGAAGAGGAAGGTTTCGAGTTCGCGCGTGCGCTCGCCGTCGCCCCAATTGCCGATCCACACGAGGCCGGCGCGCTCGCCCTCTTCCGCCGGCGGGCGGAACAAGCGGGTGTCGGCGGCTTCGTGCCAGACATAGGCGCGGCCGTCCCAGCCCTGCGCCCGATAGACCTGGGCGAGCGCCTCGCCGAAGGCGAGGACGCCGTCGTAGCCGGAGAGATCGAAGGCAGCCATCTCGTCGGGCGCGCTGACGGCGCGGTGATGGGTGTCGTGGAACAGAAGCATGCCGAGCCGGCCGTTCTTGCGCGCCCGCCCGAGGGCCGCGATGAGGTCGGGGGCGTTCCACTCGTGGGCGATGACGAGGTCGGCGCCCTCGGCCCACTCGACCGCCTCCTCCACCCTCGCATAGGTCTGCGAGGACAGTTCGGGATAGGCCGCGCGATAGGCATCGAGCCCGGCAGGGCCGCGGTCGCGCAGGAGATTGTCGAGGCTCCAGGCGCCCTCGGGCTCGTAGGCTTCGACCGCGTGGCCGTCGGCGATCAGCGCGCGCAGGACACCGCGCAGAAAATGGGCGTTGCCGTGGTTCCAGCACGAGGCGAGCGAGTGGGTGAAGGCGACGATCCTCATGCCGCCGCTCCATCGAGTGCGCGGATACGGGGCTCGCCCAGCAGATCGCGGTACACGGCGAGCACCCCGTCGGCCATGGCGTCAGTGCCGTAGCGGGCGGCACGGGTGCGGGCCGCCTCGGCAAGCGAAGCCCTCCGCTCGGGATCGGCGATGAGACCCTGGACGGCGTCGGCCGCCGCGGCATCGTCGTCGGGCGCGACGAGGATCGCGGCGCCCTCCCACAATTCCGAAAAGCTCGGGATGTCGGACAGGACCAGGGCGCAGCCGGCGCCGGCCGCTTCCAGCACGGCGAGACCGAACGGCTCGTAGCGCGCAAGCGAGACGAAGACCGGGCGTCGCGTCAGCTCCTGTTCCATCCGAGCCGCGTCGAGCCGGCCGAGCAGGCGCAGATGATCCGCGGTAAAGCGCTCGCCGTTCGGCCCCTCGGCCGGGCCGGCGGCGTAGAAGGGCACGTCGAGGCGCGCGGCCAGACGGTCGAGGGCGGCCGCGTTCTTGGCGCGATCCCAGAGCCGGCCGGCGGTGAAGGCGTGCGCGGCGGGCACGCCCGAGACGGGCGCGTCGGCGAGACGGCGCCCGTTGCGCACCACCTCGGGCGGACGATCGAGGCCGTAGGCGGCCCGCGTCGCCTCGGCGAAGGCACGGGTCGGGGCGAGCAGGCGGTCGGCGGCGCGGCAGCCGCGGGCCGCGAGGTCGGCGCGCCACGCCAAGTCAGCGGGGAGCGGGCCGTCGCCGAGCGCGTCCCACCACGTCGCGACGCAGGAATGGCACACGGCCACGATGGGGACATCGAAGGCGGCGAGCGCCAGGGCCGGGCTATGGAGATGGACGAGATCCGCACCGATGTCGCAGGCGAGGCGGGCGATGGCGGCGGCGGCCTCCGTGACATCCGCGGGGCGCCCGGCGGTCCAATCGAGGGGCCATCCGGTCGGCCGGATGCGGGCGCCGGAGACGGCCTCGGCCCGGGCGAGCGCCGCCTCGGAGGGCGCCGGTCCCATCAGGGCCAGCGTCACGGCGAGCCCGCGCCGGCCCAACCCTTCGGCGAGTTCGAGGCTGTATTGCCAGACCCCGCCGAGCGCGTCGGCCGTCATCAGGATGTGGGTCGGGGGCCGTCTCACCGGCATCCGCAGCCCGCCTCCAGCTCCGCCAGCGGCAGGGGACGCTCCTCCTGGATGTCGCTGAAGCGCTCGAACTGCGCGAGGTAATGCGCGTGCGCCCGCTCCCAGGCGCCGTCGTCGGGCTCGCCCCAGAGCCGGCGGTAATCGGGTGAACTCGGATAGGGGTAGAGCGGCACGGGATCGTTGGCCCAGACGCCCTGTCCGCGCAGGTGGTCGCGCCAGTTTGCGACGAGGTCGGGATCGTCGCCCGCAACCGCGATCAGGTTGGCCTGGACGAAGGGGACCGAACGGCGGGCATAGATCAGGCGCTCGGCGAGGTCGTCGGTCGAGTCGCGGCAGCGTTTGTCGAGAGCGGCGCGGCCCTCCTCGGTCAGGCTCTCGATGCCGGCCTCGATCGAGACGCATCCCGCCGCGCCCAGGAGGTCGAGCATGTCGGGCTTCCATAGGTCGATCCGGGTCTGGACGCCGAACTTGATCGGCCGGCTCACCAGCGCCTCCAGCAGCGGCTTCTGCGGCAGGAAGATCTCATCGACGAAGTAGAGGTAGGTCACCCCCTGCGCGATCAGGCCGTCGATCTCGTCCAGCACGAGCGAGAGTTCGCGACGGCGATACTTGTCGCGGAAATCGATCTTGGCGCAGAAGCTGCAGGTATAGGGGCAGCCGCGCGACGCCTCGATCTCGGCGCCCGGCCCGTCCGGTGCGGTGTCGAAGCGGTGATGGTGGTGATGGTGGCGGGCGATCCAGGCGTCCGGCCAGCGGAGCGCCGGCAGATCGTTGAAGCGGCCGGCATGAGGAGGGCCGGTGACGACCGTCTCACCGCCGTCGCGGTAGGCGAGCGCGGGCAGCCCGCGAACGTCCTCGGCATCGGCAAGCCGGGCGACGATCTCCTCGCATTCGCCGCGCACCACGAGGTCGCAGCCGAGCTTTTCCAGCGTGGGACGGGGCGTCGCCGAGCCGTGCGGACCCACCGCGACCGTGCGGCCGCCACGGTTTCCCAGCGCATCGAGGAACAGACGCGGCACCCGCAGCTCCGGCGGGGCGCAGCGCCAGAACAGGTAGGTCGGCGCGGTGGTAACCACGGTCATGCCCGGCGCGAAGGCGGCGACGCGCTCCGCAGCGTCCTGGGTCGAGAGACCTTCGAGGTGGGCATCGACGATCAGCGCCGCGTGGCCGGCGGCCCGCAGCAGGGCGGCGGCGTAGCCGAGTTCGAGCGGCAGATGCGGCGCGCGGCAGCCGAAATAGATGCTGTTGCGGTAGTCCCAGGCAGGATTGACCAGTGCGACCCTCACAGCACCGCCTCCGGCTGGCGCCGCGGGAGCGGTTCGGCGGCCTCGGTCTCTCCCAGCCATTCGCCGAGCCAGCCGGCGAGCTGTGCCACGCCCTCGCGCCAGGACAGCGGCCGGTCGAGCCCGAGGGCTTCGATGGCACGGCTCGGATCGGAAACGTAGTAGCGCTGATCGCCCGGCCGCCACGGGCCGGTCTCGATGGCGATCTCGCGGCCGAGCAATTGTCCGGCATGGGCGATCAGCCCGCGCAGGGACACGGCGTTGGCCGGTCCGCCGCCGAGGTTGAACGCCCGGCCCGCCACCCGGTCGATCCGCGCCAGCGCTGCCCGGTAGGCCGCGACGCAATCGTCGACGTGGAGGATGTCGCGCACTTGGCTGCCATCGCCGTAGAGGGTGATAGGCTCGCCCTTCAGTGCCCGGATCAGGAAATGGGCGACCCAACCCTGATCCTCGTTGCCCATCTGGCGCGGGCCGTAGATGCAGCTCATCCGCATCACCGCGGTCGGCAGGCCGTAGGTCCGGGCGTAATCGAGCACGTAGGCGTCCGCCGCCCCCTTGGAGCAGCCGTAGGGCGTGTGGAAGTCGAGCGGGCGGTCCTCTCCGATGCCACGCTCGCGCAAGGATGGGTCCTCCGGCAGGTAGGCGTCGCCCGCCAGCGTGAGCGCCACGTCCGGCAGGCCGCCATAGACCTTGTTGGTCGAGGCGAAGAGCAGCGGCACGGCCTCCGCGCGTGCACGCAGAACCTCCAGAAGGTTCAGTGTGCCGCCGAGATTGACCTCCATGTCCTCCCGCGGCGCGGTGAGGCTCGTCGTCACGGCGACCTGGGCGGCGAAGTGGAACACGGCGCCGGCCTCGCGCACGGCGCGGGCGAGCGCGTCGCGGTCGCGGATGTCGGCGATCACCGGAACGATCCGGCTTCCGTGGCGCTCGGTCAGCCACGCGAGGTTGCGCTCGACGCCCACGCGCGCGAGTGCGTCGTAGACGATGACGGTGCGGCCCTCGGCGGCGAAACGATCGGCAAGGTTGGCGCCGACGAAGCCAGCGCCGCCGGTGACGAGGATCGGGCGGCTGCCGGGAACCGGGGCCATGCCGGCGGCGCTCACGCGACGAGCCCGCGCGCTTCGAGTTCGCGCCGCGCCTCGGCGACGCGGTCCACCGCCTGCTGTTCGGCGACCCAGGCCGCGAGTTCGGCCAAACCCTCTTCGAAGTCTCGCTTGGGGGCGTAGCCGAGTTCGCGGGTGATCTTTCCGATGTCGGCGATGCAGTGGCGGATGTCGCCGAGCCGGGCCTGACCGGTGGCCTGGGGCGCGATGTCCTCGCGGGCCATGGCGCGGGCCAGCAGGCGCGCCACCTCGTTGACCGTGCGGTCCCGGCCCGAGCCGACATTGTAGACTTGGCCCACGGCGGCCGGGTGTTCGAGCGCGAGCACGAAGGCTTGGGCCACGTCCTCGACATGGACGAAGTCGCGCCGCTGCTCGCCATCCTCGAAGATCATCGGCGGCTGGCCGTTGAGGAGCCGGGCGGCGAAGATCGCCAGCACGCCGGTATAGGGGTTCGAGAGCGCCTGGCCGGGGCCGTAGGCGTTCCACAGCCGCAGCGCGACGCCCTCCATGCCGTAGGCCGGTGCCAGCGTCAGGGTCAGGCGCTCCTGCATGTACTTCGTCAGTGCGTAGACCGAGGCGAGCGCCGGGCGTTTGGTCTCCGGCGTCGGCACCGGGCGCATCGGATGGCCCTCCGCATCGAGCGGGTCCCAGGGCTCGCCGGGCTTGCGGGGTTTGCGCACCGCATCCTCGATCGTGGCGCCGCCCTGCGTGCGATAGAGCCCCTCGCCGTAGATGCTCATGGAGGAGGCGACGACGACGCGCTTCACCGGTGCCTCGATCAGCGCCTGGAACAGGGTCGCGGTGCCGCAATCGTTGACCGAGACGTAGCGCTCAACGGCGTACATGCTCTGGCCGACACCGACCTCCGCCGCGAGGTGGACCACATGGGTCGCCCCGGCGAGCGCGCGGGCCACGGCGCCGGCGTCCCGGACGTCGCCCTCCACGAATTCCACCGCGGGATCGAGCCCCTGGGGAGCGGCTCCTGCGCCGTGCACCTGCTCGATCAGGCTGTCGAGAACCCGAACCCGGTATCCGCGGGCCAAAAGCGCGCTCGCGAGATGCCGGCCGATGAAGCCGGCACCTCCGGTAATGAGGGCTAGATCTTTCATGAGCAGCCGCGCAACTCCATCGATTGCTACAGGAACAACAAATATTTATTCGAATAAGGCACCAAACTTCGGCAGCAACCTATGATGTGATAACGGTAAATTGCATCCGATACCCCCAAGCCTGCTCAGTTTTCGGGATATCTCCGGTCGAGGATCTTTGTTCCTCGATTTTAATCCGCGTTTTCTGCACGCTTATCCTGCGGCCAAGCGCGACGGCCAAGCGCGGCCCCCGCTGCGCAAGCGAACCCGGCCTCGAAGGCGCGCACCGGAATCAGGCAATCCACGGACATCGGCCTCGGGACTCGCACGACGGGTGGAGCCCGGGTTCCGCTGCGCGGCTCCCCGGATGAATTCGAGCGCGGCGACCCACCGATTTCAGAGCGGCGCCGACCGGTCCCGCCGGGCGAGGGCCGCGCGGGCTGTCCTCACCTCCCAGGCCTCATCCAGACCGCCTCCGGCCATCTCGGCCGCGGTCACCGGGACGGCTTCGAGGAGCGGAACGGAGCCGAACGGCAGATCGGGGATCGCCGCGCCGTCCGCCGCCGCGGCGAGGATCACGAACTCGAACGATGCACAGGCGGCGGGGCAGCGGGAGAACAGGATCGCGCCGTGCGTCTCCACATCCCTCGCCACGCGGTAGCCGTCGGCGACGCGGTCGCCGAGGTTCACCACGATGTTGGCCCAGAGCCGCACCCGCTCGGTCTGCGCCGCCTGCATGCGGCTGTCGTGGCCGTTAGCCCCGGCAAGCGTCAGGCCGAGCGGTGTGCCGTTGGCGTCCACGACGAGGTGACGCTTCGTGCCCGGCTTGCCCCGATCCGTTGGGTTCGTGCCCGTCGCGGCGCCCCCTTTTTCGCCGGCAAGCTGGCGCTGTCGAGCGCAGCGCGTGACCAGTCGAGCGCGTCCGCATCCTGATGCCGCTCCCGCATCGCGCGATGCAGTGCAGCCCAGACCCCGGCCGCCTGCCACGCGCCCAGCCGCCGCCAACTCGTCTTACCGCTGCAGCCGATCTCTACGCGGGGAGGGGCGCACCAGAATCCGGAAGCGGATCGGAATGTGGGGCTCCGCGCCCGGCCTCGATGCGCATGGGGCGTGGCCCGGATGCCGTCCGTGTCGCCGCGTCGGGACGGCGTTCGCTCATGCCGCAGACGTGCTCCGGGTCAGGACGAGGCCGGACCGCCTGCCGTGACCACGTCAAGTCCGTCACGCGATCCGCGCCCCTGTCCATCTCCCGCGCGCCCGCCATAGAGGATAAATGCACTATATATCCAACATTGCGGCATCGAAAATCCGATAACGATACAATTATATTGTTTTTTCGAGAATTGATCTGCATTGACGATCACAAGTCGGGTTGATCGACTGGAACAACCCCCTAGCTTGCAACCTGTGGATCGGGGTGCTCCGGCAGGACAGGCGATGAACGAACCCGTGCGCTACACCCAGGCCGGTCGCCTGATGGCGATCGAGACGGTGCTGGGCGAGGACGCGCTGCTGCTGGAGCGGTTCGAGATCGAGGAGGGAATCAACCGCCTCTTCACCATCCAGGCCCGGGTGCGGGCGCAGCGCGCCGAGGTCCGCCCCGAGGAGATCGTCGGTACCGCCGCCGACGTGCTGCTGACGCTCGCCGACGGCAGTCAGCGTGCCTGGAACGGGCTGGTGACCGAGCTGCACGAGGGGCCGATCGTCACCCGCGGTGCCCGCCAGTATGCCCTGACGCTGCGCCCGCGCCTCTGGCTGATGAGCCAGCGAAAGGACTGCCGCATCTTCCTGGAGCGCAGCACGCTCGAGGTGCTCGAGACCCTCTGCGCCGAGCACGGCATCCGCGACGTCGATCTCGCCGGCGTCACCCGGCCGCCGCCCAAGCGCGACTACGTCGTGCAGTGGAACGAGACCGACCTCGCCTATCTCCTGCGGCGGTTGCAGGAGGAGGGCGAGTTCTTCTGGTTCGCCCACGAGCGTGGACGGCATACGCTCAAGATCGGCGACCATCCCTATGCCTATGACGGCAGCGACGAGACCCGGGTGCGGCTCGCCTTCGGCTCCTCGGACGCCGAGCACATCCATGACTGGCGCCGGCAGGTCTCGTTCACGCCCGGACGTCGCGCCGGCAAGGATTACGAGTTCCTGACGCCGAACCTCGACCTCTTCGCAAAGACGCCGTCGATCGACCGCGTTCCCGAGAATATCTCATACGAACTCTACGAATACCCCGCACGAGCGCTGACGCCGGAGGCGAGTGAGCGGGCGAGCCGGCTGCGGGTTCAGGCGACCGAGGGTGATTTCGACCGGGTCGAGGGCCGCTCCTCGGTCCGGACGCTGGCGGCGGGCGGGCGCTTCACGCCCTACGAGGTGGCCCATCCCGAGCATGGCTATCCGGCCCAGGTGATCACCACGATCCTGCACCGGGCCGAGGGCCCGACCTACGAGTCGGGCGCGGGCACGCCGCACTACGAGAACAGCTTCGCGACGCTCCCAGCCGACCGCCCGGCCACGCCGCACCGCACGATCCCGCGCCCGCGCATCGACGGGCTGCAGATCGCGCGGATCGCGGGCCCTTCGGGCGAGGAGATCCATACCGACGCCTACGGGCGGGTGAAGCTGGCCTTCCCGTGGGACCGGCGGGCGAAGGGCGACGGCACGGACACGGGTTGGGTGCGGGTGACGCAGAGCTGGGGCGGGACGAGCTGGGGCCAGCAGATCATCCCGCGGGTGGGGATGGAAGCGCTGGTGGCCTACCAGGAGGGCGACCCGGACCGGCCGATCGTGACCGGCATCGCCCCCAACCCCAACAACCCCGTCCCCTACGACCTGCCGGCCAACAAGACCCGCATGGTGCTGCGCTCCGACAGCTACAAGGCCAGCGGCTACAACGAACTGGCTTTTGAGGATCAGGGCGGGCGCGAGCGCCTCCACCTGCTCGCCCAGAAGGACCAGACCCACCGGGTCGGCGACACCCTCACCCAGCACGTCCAGCGGGACGCGATCCGCAATGTCGGGGCCAACCACTCGCTGCAGGTCGGCGCCAATATGCAGCACAATGTCGGCGGCGGGATGTCGATCGCGGTCGGGGCCGTGGGCGGGGCGGTGCCGGGCCTCGTCACCGCGACGCTGGCCGGGCTGATGGGCCAGTCCTCGAGCCTGCTCGGCGAGGCGATGGGCGTTGTCTCCGGCGCGCTGCAGCAGGCGGCGGCCAGCGGCCTGGCCGAGGCGCCGGGCGGCGGCGCGGCCGGGGCCGCCGCAGCCGCCCTCGGCCCGGACGCGCTGGCCGGCAGTGGTTCCGAGGCGGGCTCGGCGCTCGGCGGCATCGCCTCGACGGTGGCCTCCTACGCCGCGGCCCTGGCCGGAAGCGGACCGGCCCGGATGAACGCGGGCGCCGCGGCGAACGCGCTCGCCGGCGTCGCCTCGCCCGAGGGCATCGCCCGGGATGCGGGCGGGGCGGTGGCGGCGGCCGGGGCCGAGACCGGCCGGCAGGTGGCCGGGATGATCGGATCCGGCATCCTCAACCAGGTGGTGGGGCGGCTGCAGAACAACTCGGTCGGCCTCGCCCAGACCGAGCAGGTCGGCGCGGTCAAGGCGCTCAGCGTCGGCCACGTCTACACCCAGAAGATCGGCAACCAGCTCAAGATCGACGTCGGCGACGAGGTGATCATCAGCGTCGGCCCGAACGGTTCGGCCAAGTCTCTGCTGGTCATGAAGGGCGACGGCACCATCCTGCTCAAGGGGATCAAGATCTTCGTCGAGGGCGACAGTCACATCCAGATGCTGACGCCGATGCTCGACCACAACTGAGCCGGCCGAGTCGATGCCGGAACTGCTGAACTTCACTCCGTTCCCGAACTTCCGCTACTATTCCAGCGACAACCGGGGGCGCGACTTCGGCGTCGTCATCGTCAAGGCGACCTACACCATCGACGCCGCGGGCCGGCTCGCGGTGGCCGAGGAACAGGCGCCGCTGATGTTCGAGGATGCCTGCCACGGCGCGGTGAACGAGAGTTCGCTCTGGCACCCCTCCGACCTCGTGCCGAACAAGCCGCGCACCGACCTGATCGTCAACGCGGTGGCGCGGGCGCCGGGGGGCGAGCCCGCCCGCCGCTGGACCTGCGGGATCGCGCTCGGCGGCGCCTCCGGCCCGCTCCTGTCCAAGCGGCTGCGGGTGACCGGGCCGCGGGAATGGCACCCGCGTTGGCGCCGGCGACTCGACGCGGAGGAGGCGCAGGATTGGCGGGCGCATCGCCGCCTGTTCGCCGGCTGGGCGCTGACCGAGCCCGAGCCGGTGAGCGAGGTGCCGCTGCGCTACGAGCTGGCCTTCGGCGGCACGGTGGCGGCCGGGACGGACGACGAGGGCCGGCCGCGTTTCGTCTGCGAGGTGCGCAACCCGATCGGGCGCGGCCTGATCGACCCGGACTGGACCGATCACACCCTGCCCCAGCCCGCGCCGCAGATCGAGGCGGATGGCGAGCCCGTGAGCGACCCGGGCGTGGCCTACGCGCCGCAGAGCCTCGGGCCGATCCCGCCGGCCTGGGAGCCGCGGCTGCCGCTAGGGGGCACCTACGACCAGCACTGGATCGACCATGTCTGGCCGAACTGGGCGGAGGATTACAGCTTCGCCTTCCACAACAGCGCCCATCCCGACCTGATCTGCCCCGGCCACCTCGCGGGCGGCGAGACGATTACCCTCACCCACCTGATGCCGGGCGAGGCGGAGAGCCGGCTGATCCTGCCCGATCACGGCATGGTCACCGAGTTTGTGCGGCCGGAGGGCGGCACGGAAGCGCGGGCGATGACGCTCGACACGGTGTTCCTCGACCTCGCCGACGCGCGGCGGGAGCGGGCGCGAGTGTTCCTGACGTGGCGGGTCAACTTCGAGCCGGACGCCTTCGCGGCCGTGCGGCTGATCACGCGGGCGGACCACGACGCGGTGCTGGAGGCACTGCGCGGGGCCGGCAAGGGAGAGGAGACGGCATGAGCGAGGGACGGATCTCGGCGCGGCGCTGCCGCTCGAACCTGCTGGTGTCGAAGGGGCCGGACGTGTGCCTGACCCCGCGCGGGGGCGCGATGGTGCCGGTGCCCTACTCGGTGGTCGCACATCTGGACGGGGCGATCCGCGTCTCGAAGAGCGTGCGCAACAACGGGTGCTACGACTTCCAGCTGAACGCGCGCACGACGCGGATCAAGGGGCACAAGCCCGGCACCGGCAAGGGCGTGGTGGTACCGGGCTATGAGACCTACTCGCACGTGCGGGTGGCCTCGGACTTCGTCTACTCGGAGGGGTTCGCGACGGTGAGCCACCGCGATCCGGCCTGGATCAACCATCCCGATCCCGGGCCGACCGAGCCGCAGAAGGGCAAGACCGAGGAGACGGTCTGATGGGGGCTGGTGCGAGCGCATCGCCGCCCGAGGCAGGTGGGGCCAGGACCACCATTCCGCCCGCCGAGGTTGACGCGCGCAGGCGCAGCACCTCAGAGCGGACCAACGAGGGCGATAACCAATCGACCTGTAAAGCGAATTGCCGAGGTGAGGCGAATACAGGTGCGACAGCTGGACAAATTAGAAATCGTCCGCCGGAGCAACTCTCGACCGAACTGAGCGACGCGGCGAAGCAAGCCGCCATTGAGAATGGTCGCAGCATCGCTCACGACCAAAAGGCGCTCAGGCAGGTTGTTGAGAATTATCGAGGATTTTACAAAATAAATCCGAACGGCAATCTCTCGGGATTATTAGGGCAGTATAATGCCATACAGGGCGCGAATCCTCGTTTCACGCCCTTAACGATGGACGAGGTGCCCGCGGCCGCGACGAAGGAAATCGCGAAGGAGGGCGCGATACAAGCTGCACAGGTGCTTGCCGGCGAGGGCCTCGGGTGGATCATCGGATCGGGCATTCGCTTCCTGCGCGCGGCCCGCACGCCACTAACTGCCGGAGAGCCAGTCTCGGTCACCACGGGCGAGTACCTAGAGACATGGGACGATTTCCTTATTCCTGCGACGCTACCCTTTGATGGCGCTCGCTACATGGGACTCAAGCTGCCATTGCCGCCGGGCTACGCCAGCCCGCTCGGCCCCTGCCAGATCTCGATGTTCGACGAGATCGTCTCCAATCCCGAGCCCGGCCAGCTCGACGTCCACCAGGCCGACTGGCCTGCTGCCGGTTTCACGGACACCCTGTTTAGGTGTGAAGGTGAAGCCGGAGGTGCTCCATGCAGCGTCGCAAGTTCGGACGTGAGTTCAAGATCGAGGCGGTTCGACTGATTCGGGAACGTGGTGTCAGTGTCGCGCAGGCCGCGCGCGATCTCGATGTTCACGAGACGATGCTGCACCGGTGGGTGAGGCAGGCGGCGGCCGATCCCCAACACGCTTTTCCCGGTCAGGGGCAGATGAAGCCCGAGCAGATCGAGATCGACCGGCTGCGCAAGGAGGTCGCTCGTCTAAAAGCGGAGCGTGACATCCTAAAAAAGGCCGCCGCATACTTTGCGAGGGACGCGATATGAAGTTCGCGTTCATCGCAAAGCATCGTGCTGTCTGGCCAGTTGCCTGGATGTGCGCGGCGCTGGGTGTCTCGCGCTCCGGCTTCCACGCTTGGCTCACCCGGCAGCCTAGCCGACGCACACGGGACGACGAAGCTATCCTGAGCAAGGCCCACGCGAGCTTCGTGGCCAGCGACCGCACCTACGGCGCGAGGCGCGTCTGGCGCGATGTGCTCGCCCAGGGCGTGTCATGCGGGCTGCACCGCATCGAGCGGATCATGCGCGAGAATGCCTTGCGAGCGCGACCGCGCCGACGGGGCCTGCCAAAGGACGAAGGTGAGCGGGCCGCTGCCTCGCCCAATCTCCTGGAGCGGCGGTTCGCGGCCGACGCTCCGAACCGGAAGTGGATCGCCGACTTCACGTATATCTGGACCGCCGAGGGCTGGCTCTACGTCGCCGCCGTCATCGATCTGTTCTCGCGCCGTGTCGTGGGCTGGTCGATGCAGGCCAGTATGACGGCTCAACTCGTGACAGATGCGCTCGTCATGGCGATCTGGCGCAGAGGCAAGCCGGATGCCTTGCTGCATCACTCGGACCAGGGCTCGCAATACACGAGCGAAGCCTTCCAGCGTCAAATGACCGAGCACGGCGTGACCTGCTCGATGAGCCGTTCGGGCAACGTCTGGGACAACGCGGCAATGGAGAGCTTCTTCTCCTCGCTGAAGACCGAGCGCACCGCCCGACGGACCTACCGGACGCGGGATGAAGCCCGTGCAGACGTGTTCGATTCCATCGAGCGCTTCTACAACCTGGCGCGGCGGCACTCGACCTTGGGCTACCTCAGCCCCGTCGAGTTCGAAAACCGAACCCAATTAGCTTAGGACGGTGTCCAACAAACCGGCAGCAGGCCAGTGGCGCATCGGCCACGGCTGCTCACCGACAACGGATCGAGCTACGTCGCGGGTGATCTGGCCGACTGGCTCGGCAGTCAGGGTATGACCCACATCCGCGGTGCCCCGCGCCATCCGCAGACGCAGGGCAAGATCGAGCGCTGGCACCAGACGCTCAAGAACCGCATTCTACTCGAACACGCTTACCTGCCCGGCGAACTCGAGGCGCGTGTGGCCGCCTTCGTCGAGCACTATAACCATCTCCGGGCTCACGAGAGCCTGGGCAACCTCACCCCTGCCGACGTCTACTTCGGCCGCGGCGAGACGATCTTGCGTGAACGGGCGCGGATCAAGCGTCAGACCCTCATGGATCGCCGCTTGCGCCATTACGCGCAGGCTGCCTAACCTCTCAACCCAGGTGGACCAGAGCCTCCGTTCCTGAGCACCTCAAAGCGTCTCAAATCATCTGACAACGGACATGCGTGAGCCCAGGGGGAAGCCGCCAACTTAGGCGGCCATCCGAAAGGAAGAGAGCCGCTGAAGCTCGGCCCAGATGCCGTCCTTGACGCGCTGGGTGACGCGGTAGCCGCTCTCGCGCACCGCCTGCTGAGCGGCCTCGTAGCAGGCCAGAGCATTGCGAGCGCAGACGTTCTTGGCGGCGTCGGAGGTGGCGCCCTCGAAAACCGTGTCGCGGGCGAAGAGAACGATGTCGCGGTCGGTGAGGGCCATGGGGTGTCTCCGTCGTTCGATATGGACACAATAACCGCCATACGCTATGTGTCAATAAGCGCCATACGAAAAGAGGCTCCCTTGCGACAAATTCCGCCATACGATAGCGAGCGGACAATGGGACGCCCTCCGCTCAAGCCGAAAGACCCGACCGTGAAGACGACGATCCGTCTGACGGAGAGCCTGTTGCGCCGGGTTCGGATCGTGTTCCCCGACGGCGAGATGTCGGACTTCCTCAGGAAGAGCCTTGAAGCCGAGGTTGAGCGCCGGGAAGCCTCTGCGGCTCGTCCTTCCAAACCCTCCCCCGCAGAGGGGTAGGGGGGAAGGAATTAGGGGATGAAGCCGAGCCGCTTGGTTGAGGCCGGGTAGAAGTGGGCTCGGATGCACGGCCGGGACATCGGCTCCCACCGCCCCGGCATCTTGTTTCCCCACACCTTGTACGGTCGCCCGCTCCTGCGCAGACGATCCAGCCATTCACGAGGAGTCATCCACCTTTCCGTTTCGTCCCATGCCAGGGCTTCAAGCGGGTCCGTGAACTCACTCGGCCTTCGGAACGGCCCACGATAGTAGGCCGGGCAGTTGTCGTGGATGAACTGAGCCCGGTCCCATTTGCGCTGGCGGCGAGGGCTCATCTCGCACCTCCCCGATCCACCACCTTCCCGCAGCGGGTGCAGAGATCGTGGACATAGACCTCGCCGCGAAGAGCACCGAGGGCGGCCACCCTGTCGCCGTAGAGGAAGGCGTCGAACGCCTCCATTGAAGGCATTTTCAGCGTCGGCACATCATACCGCGGCTCGAACCGGCAGCCCCGGAACCACTTGTCCCGGCGAGGGCAGGGAGGGTCAGTGGTCATGGAATGCCTCCGTGGCCGCCATGACATCCGCTTTCCGCCTCAGCGCGTGCTCCATGACAATCCGCAGGCTGTCGGCCGTCTCACCGTTGCCATCGTGGTGAAAGCCTTCGTCAAAGTCCCGATGCTTCAGAAGATCGGCATCAGGCCCATTGCGATCCGGGCCGCAGCTCGCATCACGGCTCACGCTGCACGATCCAACCGACCACCACCAACCGGGCAAGCGGCGCTCAAACTCCGCGATGGTCGCGGCTAGGTCTTTCGTGTCAGTCACGGCTGGCCCTTTTCGATCATCGGATTGCGGGAAAGGGCGGGGGCGGGGGCCATCCGAGCCGCCATGAACTCGTCGGCCGTCATGTCGCCCTTCGCGCCGTTGCAGGTGATGCAGGCGGCTACGACGTTCTCCCAATGGTGCGCGCCGCCCCGAGACGTGGGCAGCAGGTGATCCAGCGTCAGTTCACGGCGCCCCTGCCCCTTCACGGGTTCCTCAACCATCTCACACTGGCAGTAGAAGCACCGCCCGCCTTGCGCCTTGGCCTTCTTCCGCCGCCAGTCCTTGCCCTTCGCTGCGGCAAGGACAGCCTTCATCCGGCCGCTCATGCGAATACGTCTCGGACGCCCCATCGCTCAGGCTCCCTCGGATCGGATGGGGGAGGGGACGGTAACGCTGAACACGTCGATCGGCCCGCCGGGCTCGCCATCATCGAAGACAGCGACGGACAGCCGCCCGGTCGCATAGGCGCCCGTGTCGAGGTTCGTGCGGTTCGGCAGACAGACAGGGCCGTCCTTGAACGGCGTGTGCCCGTGGACAACGTGCTTGCCATCCAAGCCGTAGTCGAAGTCGCGCTTGCAGCGGAACCAGATCAGGGACTTTTCGGTCTGGTCGGCGACGCTCAGGCTTGGATCGCCGCCAGCATGGCAGAATATGCGGTACCGGGTCTCGTGCGAGAGCGGCAGCCCGCGAGCCCAGCGGACATGCGCAAGCGGGATCTCACCGCCATACGATGCGACCGTGGCCGCGCCGCCGTTCCCGATCCACCAGTCCGGCTCAAGCGGCACGGTGATCGTCTCGACCATCATGTCTTCGTGGTTGCCCTTGAGGCAGACCCATTCCTGACCGGTCGGCGGGCCTGCGATCAGCGCCTCAAGCACCTCCCGGCTCTGCGGGCCTCGATCCACGTAGTCGCCGAGGAAGACGACCTTGCCGCCGCCGCGGGCCGTGATCTCGGCCACGGCCAGGGTGAGGAGGTCGAAGCGACCGTGAATGTCGCCGATGGCGTAGGTTCGGCTCATGCGCCGGCCCTCCCGTTCAAGCGAGAGAAGGCGGCAAAACGCCTGCCTACGACTGTGCCGACTCTTGTGCCGGCACCGTCCGACGTTTGTTCTTTTATGTCCGAGAAGTCCGAGCCGCTAAGTGCCGCTCTCCCTAGGGAAAGTTGGCTGGGGCGCCAGGATTCGAACCTGGGAATGGCGGTACCAAAAACCGCTGCCTTACCACTTGGCGACGCCCCATCGGCTCCAAGCCGCCGGTTCTCTAGACGGGCCGGGCAGGGCTGGCAACCGGCTTGAACGCGTCCGCCGTGAGCCGGCAGCGATTTTGTACGACGCGTTGGGCAGGTCGAGACCGTATCACGGCACAGCGCCCCTGCACCGGATCGGCGCGACGCCTTATGATCCGGCCGAAGGGAGGAAGATCATGGCTTGGGATGATCGGGTCGCGGTGGTGACCGGGGCGGGGTCCGGTATCGGGCGGGCGGTGGCGCTCGGACTGGCGCAGGCCGGGTGGCGGCTGGTGCTGGCGGGACGGCGGGGGGAGGCGCTGGGGCGGGTCGCCGCGGAGCTGCCGGGTGAGGCGCTGTGCGTGCCGACCGACGTGTCCGATTCGCGCGCCGTCGAGGCGCTGTTTGCTACCGTCGAAGCGCGCTTCGGGCGGCTCGACCTGCTGTTCAACAATGCCGGGATCTTCACACCCGCCGCGACGGTGGACGAGATCGCGGTCGAGGATTGGCTGGCCAGCGTCAACGTCAACCTCACCGGCACCTTCCTCTGCACCCGCGCCGCCTTCGGGATGATGCGCAAGCAGGAACCCAGGGGCGGGCGCATCATCAACAACGGCTCGATCGCGGCCTACGCGCCGCGGCCGATGTCGGCGCCCTACAGCGCCACCAAGCACGCGATCACCGGGCTGACCCGCGCCACCGCACTGGACGGACGCCCCTTCGACATCGCCTGCGGGCAGATCGATGTCGGCAATGCCGAGACCGAGATGACGCAGAGCTTCGGGCAGGGTGCGCGGCAGGCCGACGGCTCGATCCGGCCCGAACCGTACATGGAGGCGCAGCACGTGGCGCAAGCGGTCGTCTACATGGCCGGGCTGCCGCTCTCGGCCAACGTCCTGTTCATGACGGTCATGGCGACAGCCATGCCCTTCGTCGGGCGGGGGTAGGGGAGGCCGCTTTGCGTCGGCCGCACGGAACGCGTAGAGAGCGGGACAGCGCCGAGAGCATCGTCCCGAAAGGTGGCCACCGGCTTCTGGAAAAAGACGATGCATCAACAAGAGGATAGAGCATCGTGCTGGATCTGATATCCAGCACGATGCTCTATCCCCCCTCTTGCCAGCCCCCTTCAAGACGAGCGGCCGTCCGCAATGCGGCGGCCGGTATCCGCCATGCTGATGCAGACCGACCCCAAAGCCGCCGACCCCAAAGCCGATCCGGTGGCGCGGCGGCGCACCTTCGCGATCATCTCGCACCCGGACGCGGGCAAGACCACGCTGACCGAGAAGCTGCTGCTGTTCGGCGGCGCGATCCAGCTCGCGGGCGAGGTCAAGGCCAAGCGCAACCGGGTCTCGACCCGCTCCGACTGGATGGGGATCGAGAAGGAGCGCGGCATCTCGGTGGTCACCTCGGTGATGACCTTCGAGTACGGCGACTGCGTCTTCAACCTGCTCGACACGCCGGGCCACGAGGACTTCTCGGAGGACACCTACCGCACGCTGACGGCAGTGGATTCGGCCGTGATGGTGATCGATGCGGCCAAGGGCATCGAGGCCCGCACGCGAAAACTGTTCGAGGTGTGCCGGCTGCGGGACATCCCGATCGTCACCTTCGTGAACAAACTCGACCGCGAGGCGCGCGACCCGTTCGAGACCCTCGACGAGATCGAGAAGACGCTCGCCCTCGACGTGGCCCCCGTGACTTGGCCGATCGGGCTCGGCCGCAACTTCGCCGGCACCTACGAACTCGGCGGCAACCGGGTGCGCCGGCTCGACGCGGCGGACGATGCCGGCACGATTCCCGTCTCCGGGTTCAACGATCCGCTGTTCGATGAACTGCTGACCGAGAACGGCGCGGCGGACGCGTGGCGCGAGGAGGTGGAGCTGGCCGAGGGCGGCCTCAAGAGCTTCGATCTCGCCGCCTTCCGCGAGGGGCACCTGACGCCGGTCTTCTTCGGCTCGGCGCTGCGGAATTTCGGCGTGCGCGACCTCATCGACGGGCTGGCCCGCTTCGCGCCCCCGCCGCGGGGCCAGGAGGCGGACAAGCGCGCCGTCCAGCCCTCCGAGCCGAAGATGACGGGCTTCGTGTTCAAGATCCAGGCGAACATGGATCCGAACCACCGCGACCGCATCGCCTTCATGCGGGTCTGCTCGGGCCAGCTCCGGCGCGGCATGAAGGCCAAGCTCGTGCGCACGGGCAAGCCGATGTCGCTATCGGCGCCGCAATTCTTCTTCGCCCAGGACCGGGCGATCGCCGACGAGGCCTATGCCGGCGACGTGGTCGGCATTCCCAACCACGGAACGCTGCGCATCGGCGACACGCTGACTGAGGGTGAGGAGATCGTGTTCCGGGGCGTGCCGAGCTTCGCCCCGGAGATCATGCGGCGGATCAAGCTCACCGACGCGATGAAGGCCAAGAAGCTCCGGGAAGCGCTCCAGCAGATGGGCGAGGAGGGCGTCGTGCAGGTCTTCATCCCGCAGGACGGCTCCCCCGCCATCGTCGGCGTCGTCGGCGCCCTGCAGCTCGACGTGCTGAAGGAGCGGCTGCAGGCGGAATACGGCCTGCCGATCGACTTCGAGACGAGCCGGTTCTCCGTCTGCCGCTGGATCGAGGCGGAGTCGGAGGCCGAGATCGACAAATTCGTCAACGCCCACGGCTCGGCCATGGCGAGCGACCTCGATGGTGCCCCGGTCTTCATGGCCACCACCGCCTTCTCGCTGCGCTACGAGGAGGAGCGCTGGGAGAAGATCCGGTTCACCGACGTGAAGGACTACCAGAAGCGGGCGGCGTGAGCGGAGCGGTCGGAGACTCGGCCCGTCATCCGCAACGCTCGTCCGGCTCTGGCGGCGTTCATCCCGCTGTCCGGCTGAACGCGTCGGGCTTGTCGACCTTTCGTTGCAAGCGCCAGCGAAACGATCCAGCCGCGCTTGCATCTCCGGACAGGGCGCGCCCTGGATCGCGTCGGGTTCGCCTCGCGATGACGGAGACGATGGAATCGAGCGAGACCGCTCAATCGTAGGCGAGATCGAGCGCGCGCTCGAAGGCGATCGCGCTCATCTCGCGCCCCTTCGGATCGGCAACGACGATATCGCGAAAGCCGCGCCCAGCCAGTTCCCAGGTCTTCTCAAGGGCCTGCTCGTCCGTGCCGCAGGCGAAGGCCAGGATGCGGCCCGAAGGGTCCGTTCCCGTCACCTTGTACATGGCCGTCCTCCTGTCCGAGCCGTGAAGATAAGGCCCGGCCCCCTCCGGGAGAAGAGGCCGGCCGAGCAGGGCGCCTCGTGCGCCGGCTTCAGCCGAGCAGCGCCGCCTTGTCCACGTCGAGCGCCTGGGCCAGTTCGTCGAGCACCCGGTGCTCGCTCTCGGTGATGCCGCCCTTGTCGGCCACGTCCGCCGCGATCAGGAAGACATGCTGGCGCTGCTCCAGGGGGCGCTCGGCGATGGCGGCGACGTGCTGGCTGTTCTCCAGGCGTCCGGCGCGCAGCTCGGCGCGGGCGAGCGCCTCGAACAGCGCCTTCTCCAGGCTGAGCGTGTCGTAGGATTTCTGGAGGATGGGGTTGGCCCGCATGCTGACGAGGGCCGCCTCGATCTCTTCCTCGTCGGTGTCGCCGTCGGCGACGATCACGTTGGCCGCGGCGGAGACCGCCGCGTGCATGAATTCGGTATCGCCCGCGTAGGACATCACCACCCGGTTGAGACGGACGAGGGCGTCCTGAAAAAACCCCATCTTGCACTCTCCCAGGCGCAGATCCCCGACCGCACGGCGCCGCACCGATGGTTCCAATGCGGGCGGCGAACCGTCAAGATGGCAAGCTTGACGGATCTCTCACAGTTCCGCCGAGCGCCGCGACAGTTCCGCCCGCAGGTGGCGGGCCGCCTCGACCAGGGCGGCGTCCCGGCGCTGACGCGGACGAGGCGGCGCGAGGGTGACGTCCGCCGCGATCCGCCCGGGGCTGCCGGCCAGCACCACGACCCGATCGGCGAGATAGACCGCCTCGTCGATGTCGTGGGTCACGAACAGCACCGTCTTGCCCGTTTGCGCCTTGATGCGCTGGATCTCGTCCTGCAGGCCTTCGCGGGTGAAGCTGTCGAGCGCCGAGAACGGCTCGTCCATCAAGAGCACTTCGGGTTCCACCGCAAGCGCGCGGGCGATGGCGATGCGCTGGCGCTGCCCGCCGGAGAGCTGGTGCGGCCATCGGCCGGCGAGGTCGGACAGCCCGACGAGCTTGAGCATCGCCGCCGCCCGCTCCCGGCGCTCGGACTTGGACAGGCCGTGCCGCTCCAGGCCGAAGGCGACGTTGTCGATCACCCGCCGCCAGGGCAGCAGCCGGGCGTCCTGGAACACGAGCGCCATCGGCGTCCGGGTCTTCTGGGGATCGGTGTCGAGATGAACCGTGCCGGTGCTGGGCTTGGCCAGATCGATTAGAACCCGCAGGAGCGTCGATTTGCCGACGCCGGACTCGCCGACGATGACGAGGAACTGCCCGCGCGGCACGGCGAGATCGAGGGCCGACAGGATCTCGGTGCGCCGCCCGTCGCGCTCGTAGGCGAGGCTCAGGCCACGGATGTCGATGATGGGAGGCTGCGCCGTGCCCATCGCCGCACGCGTCGTCGCACTCATGCGCGCCACCGCAGCAGCCAGCCCTGCAGGGCGACGAAGCCGGTGTCGAACAGGCCGTATAGCCCGGCCATGGTCAGCATGTAGACCACGACGATGTCGGTGGAGAGGAGCGAGGAGGCCTGCATCATCCGGGCGCCGATGCCGGGCACCCCGAAGATCTCGGCGGCGACCACCGCCATCCAGGCCTGGCCGAGCGCCGTGCGCAGGCCGACGAGGATGCCGGGGGTAGCCGCCGGCAGCATGATCTTGGTGAGCCGCGCGAACGGCCCGCGAAAGCCGAAGGCCTGGGCCACCTCGACCAAATCGCGGTCGACGCCGCGCACCGCGCCTTGGGTCGCAAAGAACACGATCCAGAACACGCCGATGGCGATGATGAACACGGCCGCCGAGGGCTGGACGCCGAACCAGATGATCGCGAACGGCACCCAGGCGAGGCCGGGAATGGGGCGCAGCAGCCGCACGATCCAGGCCGTCAGGCTCTCGAACCAGCGGAACATGCCGGAGAGGAGACCGAGCGCGATGCCGGCGCCCGCGCCGACGCCGAGCCCGACCACGTAGTGGCTCAGGCTCTCGGCCACCGCGCGCAGCCACGCACCGCTCGCGATCTCGCGCGCGAAGGCCGCAGGAAGAGAGGAGGGCGGCGGCAGGAAGGCCGGGTTGACGAGGTCGAGCCGGGGCGCCGCCTCCCACAGGGCGAGGAAGGCGGCGAGCCCGACGGCTGCCAGCGCAGCCGAGCGGAACGGGTTCATGGCGTCAGGGTCGTGAGGGAAATCAGGGCTTCTTGGCCGCGTCGAACGGCTTGGCGTCGAACAGGCCGTCGGTCGGCGCCTCCTTGTCGAGGGTGCCGATCGAGACCTGATAGGCCTGCATCTTCTTCGTCGCCTCGATGATGGTGCGCGGGTCGGCGACGAACTTCGCGGCCGGCGAGGAGAGCGCCTTCTGGATCGTGGCGACGTCGGTGATGCCCTTGCCGAGGGCCGCCTCGACCGGGGGCGCGGCGCGGGCCGGGTCGGTCTTCAGGAGGTCGGTCGCCTTCACGAGCGCCGAGACGAGACCTTCCACCGCCTTCGGGTTGGCGTCGGCGAACTTGCCGTAGACGGCCACCACCGTCCCCGGCTGGTCGGGGAACATCTCCCCGCCGGTGGCGATCAGCGTGATCTTCGGGTTGCGCCCCTGGACGATGGTCAGCGCCGGCTCGCGGATCGAGGCGCCGTCGACGGCGCCGGCGAGCAGCGCCTGCTGGGTCGCGTCGATACCCATGGCGACGATCTCGACATCGGCCTTGTCGGCCTTGGCCACCTGCCAGAGCCAGTGCTGCAGGGTGGTGTTCGGCACCGAGCCCGGCGGCTGCGTGGCGAGCCGGGCGGGGCGCCCCTCCTTGGCCTTGAACTGCTTGAAGGCCTCGGCCTTGCTCGGGGCGGCGGCGAAGTAGGGCGCGAGCTTGGGGGCGGCCACGAACACCATCTCCTCGATGGCGGTGGCGGCCACGACCCGCACGTCGATGCCCTTGGTGCGGGCGACCGCGAGCGGCGCGATGCCGGCGACGTAGACGTCGATGGTGCCCGACGCCAGCGCCTGGATCATGTTGGGGCCGGACTCGAAGGTGGTGAAGACCGGTGCCAGCCCGGCCTCCTTCAGCCAGCCCTCGCCGTTAGCGACGAAGACGGGGGCGGCACCGATCACCGGAATCACGCCGATGCGCACGGGCACCGTCTGGGCGGCGACGGAGACAGGAAGGGCGACAAGCCCCGCGATCAGGGCAAAGGCCTTGAACAGATTGCGCATCGATACGGGTTCCAGGGAGCCGAACGGCGTCCCCCATGGCACAGCAAGCGCGATCTTCCAAACGCACCCGCCCTCCGTCGCCCTCTGCCGCCGCAGGCCGCCAGCCTCACCGGACCGGTGACACGGCCACCCGAGCGGCGACGCTTTGCCGGCCTGCGACGGAACGGCCTGTTCCTCCTGCCGTTTACCCAGCCGAAAGCGGCACCCACGCCGCGGGACAGACGACAGGATACCTCACGCCATGAGCCTCATCGGCAGCATCGTCAGCAAGATCCTCCACCCGTTCGGCTCGTCGGAGGCGCAGGCCGCCGAGGCCGGCACGTCGTCCTCCAAGCCCTCCGAGACCCAGGCCCAGCCGTCCTCCGGCGGCGGCAGCGCCGCGGCCTCTACGCCCACCAGCGGCGGCACCTCCTCGGGCGGATCGGTCGATGTCGAGGCCGTGCTCAACGACCTCGCCGCGAAGAACCCGCAGAAGCTGAACTGGCGCACCTCGATCGTCGACCTGATGAAGCTGCTTGATCTCGATTCGAGCCTGCACGCCCGCCAGCAGCTCGCCGACGAGCTGCACTACACCGGCGACAAGAACGATTCGGCCTCGATGAACGTGTGGCTGCACAAGCAGGTCATCAAGAAGCTCGAGGAGAACGGCGGCAAGGTGCCCGCCGATCTCAAGGACTGAGTCCTTTGCGGCGGCGAAAGTCCGTCGGCGACGTATCGAAAGGGAAAGGGCGGCGGCAGGATCCCTGCCGCCGCCCTTTCCTTGTCATCGCTCCATCCTGCCGATCGTCAGGCGGCCCAGGCCCTCGCGGGGTCCCACGCGCAGTGCTCGTTCAGGGCACCGGCGAAGTCCGCGGCAAAAATCTGAGATTGCGAGCCGGCAGCCGACGGACCGTGGCGTTGGAACGATCGGGGCTGTTGCCTCTCGCTATGCTGGCAGGACCACCACTTTCGTCTTGACCGGGGTTCGCGCGTAGAGGTGGATCATATCCTGACTGAGCAGGCCGACACAGCCGCTCGTAATGCCGCTGCCGATCGATTCGGGATCGCTGCTGGCATAGATGGTGTAGAGCGTATAGGCGCCGTTCTGGTAGAGATGCAGGGTGCGGGCCCCGAGCGGGTTGTCGAGGCCGCCCGGCATCCCGCGCGCGTATTTGGCCGCCTCGGGCTGTCGCCGGATCATCTCCTTAGGTGGTGTCCAGGTTGCCCACTCGGACTTGCGGCCGACATAGGCGTCACCGCTCCACAAGAACCCGTCGCGCCCGACATTGGCGCCGTAGCGGGTCGCCGAGCCGTCGCCCTCGATGCGGTAGACGTAGTAGTTGCGCGGATCGACGACGATCGTTCCGGGCGCTTCCTTGGTCTCGTATCGAACCGTCCGGCGGAAGTACTTCGGATCAACCTTGCGGACATCGACCGCCGGGATTGGGAATTTCTCGGCCGGCATCGGCCCGTAGACCTTCGCCGCCTCGGCCAGCATCGTGCCATCGGAGGTCACGCAGCCGCCAAGCCCGAATGCGCCGAGGCCGGCGGCCGAGCCAGCCAGGAATGAGCGCCGGTCGAGAAGCCGAGCCCGGGGAAGGGTGGTCTCGTTCGAGCCATCGGCATGGGCCCGCCGAACATCGATCGTCATCGTCTTGGACTTTCCAAATCCTGCAGTCCGATGGGCGAGGCTCCGGCATTCGCCCGATCATCCTCCTGCTAAGCTGAGATTGCGGCGACGCGATGCACCTGGCAAGTGCGGCGTGAGCTGTCGACCGATGGCCTCGGCCTGCGCCCTGCGCCCGGTTGTGCTCGCGGCCGGAATGCCGATGCTCAATGCCATCGGCACTTCACTCGTCGCGGTTCGCGCCTCCGGCATCGCGACAGCGGCGAACGATGCCCCCTCGGGCCCGATCGACGGGTCGGTCGCGGCCGAGCACAGAGCCGGTGGGCTTCTTGGCGGGCGCCCGTCCCGTCTGGGCGATGTGCCGCGCTTCCTGAAGATCAGCGTCGCAGACCGCTGCAAATGCCACGCCGACCTGATTGCCGACGCTGGAGCGCGAGCGGGGAGGGACGGCAGGCGCCGTCACGCCTCAAGCGCGTCCAACAGCGCGGGAGCCGCCGGGTTCGGTGAACCCAAGCGGAGAGCGCGTCGGGCTCACGAAGCCGCAGCGCAAACCGTCATTTCGAGCTAAATCATTGTCGGGGTTGGTAGGCCTGGCCGGACTTGAACCGACAACCAGACCGTTATGAGCGGTGTGTAGGGACCGTTCTGCGCCCTGTGAGAGGGTGAGAACGAAACACGTACCGGAACCGCTATTACCCCCAGTTTCCCCCCGTTCCGGTTCCGGTCCGGTTCCGGTACCGAAACCCTCAGGCGGCCTTCGCCTCCCCCACGGTCGCCAGGGACCGGAGCGGCAGCCCGAGCCGCGCGAGCCGGGCGTCCCGGTTCGCCGCCGCGATGCGCAAGTCCTTGTCGCGGTGGTAGTGGATCGAGAAGGCGTCGTGGAGCTCGGGCGGCGGGAGCGACCGCTTCTTCCGGCCGCCGGCGATGCCGGCCTGGTAGTCGGCGGCCCAGTGGCCGTAGACCTCCAGCAGGATCTTCTCGCTGATGCCGAGATAGTTGCCCGCATCCCACGACTTCACCCCGCGCTGGAGGAGCCAGGTCGCGCAGGTGTGGCGCAGCATGTGCGGCGTGCCCTTGAGCCCGGCGTCGCGGAGGGCCACGCCGAAGCCCTTGTTCACCTGTTCGACCGGCTGCCCGTTGAACTCGACGACGTAGTCCCGCGACACGCCGAGGCGCTTCCACCGGCGGATGTGGGCGAGGAGCCTGTCCGGGATCCGCACCGGCGGCTGGCGCTTGTTCGTGGCGGCCTGCCCGACGGCGAGGCGGTGGAACATGCCGGTGTCGAGGTCGAGCCACGACCGCCCCGGGATGGGATCGAACGCGGCCGTCGCGATGGCACCGGCCCGTGTGCCGGTGTAGATGCCGAGCAGGGTGAACCGGCAAAGGTGCCGGTGCGGCCGCTTCTTCGAGGGGACCTTCTCCCCAGCCCGGGTCCGGCTGTCCTTCCGGACGGTCATGAGCTCGCGCTTGCGCCACATGCCGAGCAGGAGCCGGGCCGCCTCGGGGCGCTCCAGGTGGTGCTCCTTCCTTTTGCCCTTGGCTGGCAGCGAGACCTCGACGATCTCGCGGCAGTAGCCCCGGCCACGGTGCCAGTTGATGGCCGCGCGCATGTCTTCGAGCTCGCGCCGGGCCCCCTGCGGAGAGACCATCCGGGCTTCGTTGCCGGTCTCCTCCGGGCGGGCGGACTTCCAGGCATGGCCGCAGCGCCAGGCCACGTAGGCGTCGCAGGAGTCTCCGTCGACGTCGGCGAGCGTCCTACCCTGCCACCACTCGCCGAGCTGCAGCAGCCGCGCCATGCACCGGCCGGCGCGCCCCTCGTAGATCGCGGGCTTCTCGTGGACGATGCCGGCCTTGGCGTCCTCGGCGCGCAGGTCCTCGACGCGCTTCTGGACGACGCGCTCACCCCACATCAGGAGCACGTCGACGACGAGGATCTCGCCGGCGCCGCGGCCCTTCTGGACGGAGGGGCGGTGCTTGGCGGTGATGTAGTCGGCCAGGGCCTGGTGGGCCTTCGCCTCCTCGGCATTGTTGAAGGCTAGCGCCTCGGCCTTCTCGGCGCCCTTGAGGCCGCGGACATCGCGCGCAAAGCAGCCAACGGGTCGCCGGATCCCTCCGTCGTCCTTGACGTGCCATTGGGCGAGCCGCTCTGTCCCGCCGTCCTTGCCGATCTCGCCGGGCCTGAGCCAGAGCCTCGGTCCACTGTTCCTGCGCGGCATCCTTCCCGCCACTCCCTGATGATGCGCCTCGTCACGATGATCGACCGTCCGTGCCGCTCAGGTTTGAGATCCCCACGGTCGATCGCCTCGCGAAGCTGACGCTCGGTGAGGAGGGGGTATGCGCCGAAGAACGGGTCCACGCCGCACAGCTCCGGCAGCCAGATCGCGGCTGCGAGGCTGAGAGGCGTGTCGTCGGTCGCGCTTGCCGCGAGGGGGCGCTCCTCGAAGACGGTCCCCACAATCAATTGGAATTCGGCCATGCAGGGAGTCTCGCTCCGGGACCGGAATACTGCAAGCGCCAAGACGACCCCTCGGTTAACGGAAGCTCGCCAAAAACCCCTGGGCGCAACCCCCAAGTCCAGGGAAATCTCAATGCTGGCTTGAGGATGACCTTGAGCTGGAAATCTGCGTCGTGCAGGATGCCCTCATGAGCGTCGCCCTCTCGAAACGCCCGCAGGCCTGACCTGCCACCCGCCGCCGGGACACCCCGCGCGGCTCGCGTTCCGAATTCGAGGGGGCTTCCCGTGGCCACATATTTCGTATCCGACTCCCACTTCGGCCATGCCGGCATGCTCAGCGACCGCATGCCCCGGCCGCGCCCGTTCGCCTCCGTCGAGGAGATGGACGAGCGCATGGTAGCTCTCTGGAACAACAGAATTCGCCCCGACGACCGGGTCTTCCACCTCGGGGATTTTGCCTACGGATGCTCGATGAAGCATGCCAAGTCTGTATTCGCGCGCCTGAACGGTCACCGAACGCTGATCCGAGGCAATCATGAACAGCGCGGCGACCGCCTCCCGTGGGAGGGCGGCATCCACGATGTTCTCCGGCTGACCGTGCAGGATCGCGGCATGCCGACGCCCGTCGACCTGTGGCTGTCCCATTACGCGCACCTCTCGTGGCCGGACAGCTACAAGGGCCGCCTCCACCTCTTCGGGCATTCCCATGGCGCCATCCCGGCGACCGCCCGATCCTGCGACGTCGGCGTCGACTGCTGGCGCTTCCGGCCGGTGACGATCCCGGAGATCCTAGAACTCCTCGCGGACGTCGTCCGACACGAGGACGGCCCCGTCGCGGCGGCCGCGCTGGCGGAGGCGGCGTGACCGGGAGAATGGGGTCTCCTCAAACCTGAGGAGACCCCATGTCAGCATCGAGCAGCCTTGCGCGCCGCCGCGAGCGCCTCCTTCGTCGGGGGCTCCTTTCCGACGCTGCGCCACCCGGCGTCCGTGACCCGGGCGAACGTGTTGCGC
This sequence comes from Methylorubrum sp. B1-46, assembly GCF_021117295.1. Taxonomy (NCBI): domain Bacteria; kingdom Pseudomonadati; phylum Pseudomonadota; class Alphaproteobacteria; order Hyphomicrobiales; family Methylobacteriaceae; genus Methylorubrum; species Methylorubrum sp. B1-46. Next base: position 3,761,331 of record NZ_CP088247.1, read on the forward strand.
TTCGGATTGCCGGGGACGATCAGGCCGTCCTCGACGGCGTGGATCGCCTCCCATCCGCCGAGGGACATCTGCAGGCCAGCGTCCGGGTTAGGGCGGATGTTAGGGCATGTACGCGCCGCGGGCTCAGAGACGCCGATGGCCAGAAGGAGGCGTCGGGCGTTGGCGGTTCCAAGACTGCCGTCGAGGACGTGCATCCCGACAGCGCTTGTCACCCACCCCGCCTCAGTGTGCTCCATCGAGGCGGCGAGCCGCTCCCACCCCTCGTCGTTTGAGAGATCGACCGCGTGATGCCACCCGCCCATTGAGGCTGTGCTGACCCATTTGGCCTTCAGTCCGGTGACCTCCTCGACCCTACGGACGAAGGGAAGGTCGCCGCATGCCGGGGTGCTGAGATGAAGCTCCCAGATCCTAGGAGCCGTCGGCGGCTGAAACGGGCCGCCAACTCGGTGGAGCCTCACCGGAAACCCGATCGAGCGCGGGGACCACGGGGCGTCCGGATCCCGCAGCGCGCCGAGGCCGGCCAGGTACTCGTTCGAGATGCCCGATGCGACGAGGCGAGCCATGGCGTCGGGGGCGGGCTCCGGCTCGGGTGCCGATGGCTCGGCAGCGGCCTCGGCCTCCGCCGCTGCCCGCGCCGCCGCGGCTCGCTCATCCTTGAGCCGGCGCCTCTTGAGCGCCAGCGGCGTCGGCGGCTCGATCGCCCCGATCCTGATCAGATGCCTCCCCAACCGGGTCTCCCCCGGAGTTCCGTCGTCGGGCTCCACCGCCGGCGCCTTGGCAGCCTTCGCGGCGGCCTCGGCGGCAAGCCTCAGCTCCCGTTCCCTCGCCCGCGTGATCAGCACGCGCTTGAGCTCCCGCTCGGGCGGCCTCGTGGCGTCGATCCCCTGGGCGCAAAAGAAAGCCTCGATCCGTGAGGCGATCTTGTCCCGCTTCCGACGCTCGCGTCCGGTCGATGCGTTGTCCTCGGAGAACATCCGCCAGATCTTGTGGGCCGAATAAGTGATCGCCGCCTCACGCGTAGACCAGAGGAAGCGGCCGTCATCGTCGATGTCGGGCCGCAAAGTGTTGCCGGGACCGACCGACGTACGGTCGACGTCGAACGAAACTACGGCGTTCCAGCCGAGGCGGGTTTCCCTGACCCTGATCCGCCCGGTCTCTCCGACGGCCTCGACGCGATCCTCGATCTCGATGCGGCCTCCCGTGATCCAAGTATCCCAGTGTTGGCGGACGGCGACGGCGGCCGCCCCGTCCCGCCAGGACGTCGAGACGAATTCCTCGACGACGGCGGTCTCCTCGGGCGTCAGGGACCACGGCGCCGGCGGCAGTGCGGCCTCGATGGCGGCGGCCTGCTCCCACGGGCGCGGCGGCCGACGCATCTCGGGCAGGAACGCGAACAGCTGCGGGAGGGGCGCCGTCCGGGCGGGCCGGGGGCGCCGGATCCGCGGGAGGACGGCACGCGCTCCGGTGAACGGCAGCGCGCGGATTTCCTCGACGATCGCGCGCTGGGCGGCCAGATCGTCGTGGGAGATGGCGATGGCGGTACGGGCCACGGTCAGGTCCTCCGGAGGCGGGCGGCGAGCTGGAGGGCCTCTCCAGCGCGGTCGGTCAAAACGGCGATCAAAGCCGGCCCGACCCAGTCCGGGATTTCCCGATCCCCGGCATCCCACCTGGCGACGAGGCGGGGGTCGATCTGCACGCGGGCGCCCTGCGGGTGATGGGGTCCCAGGTCGCGGGCGAGCGGACGGCGCCATTCGCTGCCGTGCAGGAAGGCGCCGACTTCGGCGAGCGTGGCGCGGTCGATCGCCATCACGCGGCTTCCTTCGAGAGCTCGGCGTCGACCCAGGCGAGGTCGCATTCCCAGTCGAGGACGTTTTGCTCCAGGAGCGTGATGAGATCCTGATCGGGCGTCTCGTTCTCCCGCGTCATGGAGATCGCTAGGGAACTGGCTTCGCGGCCCTTGATCACGTAGGCGCGGTACGCTTCGAGGGATCCGTGGTCGGCGATGACGCCCGATCTGCGGACGGCGGACATGGGATGGTCTCCTAAGGGATGGGGGATCGATTTGGGCCGGGGGTCGGACCCGGCCGGGGGCGGGCTGGTCAGCGGTAGAGGGCCGACCGGTGCGTCTCGATCCAGTATTTCGCGGTCGTCGCCGTCTTGATCGACCGGAGCGTGGGCTGCTGCCGGCGGACGGCGTCGCGGATCTTGAGGGCGTAGGCGACCTGCTTCGGGGTCCCGGACAGGGCCGGCATCCCGTTGATCTCGCGCTGCCCCTCCGCCTCGATGCGATCCGCCTCGGCCGCGTTCTGCTCGGCCAGAGCCTCGCGCTCGATCCGACGCCGCTCGACCTCAGCCCGCTCGCGCTCGATGCGGGCCTCCTCCTCGCGCTTCCGGCGCGCCTGGGCCTGGTCGTGCTCGTCAGCCTGCAGCGGATAGAGCCGGCGCAGCTCCGCGCGGTATTCGGAGCGCGAGAGCTCGGTCAGCGTACCGCCGAACGTCGAGATCCAGTAGCTCTCCGACGTGCGCGAGTTGTAGGCGACGCCGGTCAGCGCGTAGAGGCGATCCGGGTCCAGCTCCCACAGGCACGATCCGGAGCGCTTCGATCCCGAGCGATTGTCCTCCGAGAAGCGGATGCGGTTCGAGGCCTCGAAGCCGGTCGCCGCCTCGATGTTGCCGGGCCCGTTCGCACCGCCGCCGGTGACCTCGCCGTAGAACCGGATACGGTCGCCGACGCGCCAGAGCCGGCCTCGGCCGAGCTCAAGCTCGATCCTCGCGGGCTTCGCCGGCGCCTCGATCTCGGCGACGGGCTCGGCCACCTCGGCCTCGACCGAGGCGGCGCAGGCCTGCTGCAGCTGGGCGATCTGCGGGACCATGGCGGTCGCCTTCGCGGCGGTCCAGGCGGCGCGCATGGCCGACCCGATGTGCTTGCGGACGCCCTCGCCGGCGGCGGCCGCGGCGGAGCGGGCGGCGTTCCAAGCGGCGCGGAGGATGGCGGAACGGTCGTAGGTTTTCGTGTTCATGATCGGCTTCCCTGGTTATCCCATGAGGACCGCCTATTCGGCGGATCAGAGCGGCAACGCCGTCTCTTGGTCCCCAATATGAGGACAGACGGCGCGTGCGTCAAGGGCGGTCGGCAAGGATTCGTTAACCGTGTTTGGGGCTCGCCCACCGGGCGCGAGCCAGCCTGAACTCGGTCTCGCGCCTCACGGCGAGCTCAACGCTGATCGCCCGCTCGATCTCATCGAGCCGCCCGCGCATCCGGACCGCCTCGTCGAGCAAGGGATGCCGCCCGTATTTCGGATCGGTCACGAGGATCAGGCGGGAGGACATGCCTAGGCATCGTGCCTGCCGCATCCGCAAGTCGCGGTCGGCCGCATCGCCGATCGGCGTGCCCCCCTCGACCTGGGCGAGCCCACGGCGTATCTCGACGACGGCGGGCGTGAGGCGGTCGATCGTCAGTGCTGGTACGGCGCCGGCATCCGGCACACCGTGATCGACCACCCCGGCTTCGGCCACCTCGGCTCGGGCCGGGGGGCTCGGGCAAAAGGGCGGGAGGCGGCCTCCTCGACCGCCGGCGCTGCCTCGGGGATGGGGGCCGGCTCCGGCTCGACGGGACGGCCCGCGGCCTGGAGGACCGCCAGCGCGTCGGGGCCCGCCGCTTCGAAGCCGCCGTGGTGCCGAATGAGCTCGCGGACGACACCGACCGGGACGCCCGAATGTCGAAGGACGCCCGGGCGCGGTTGGGCGGCGTCCCTGTACGGGGACAGGCCGGCCGCATCGAGGGCGGGATCGCTGGCCGGGGCGGTGACGACGAGGATGCCGTCGGCGGTCTCGACGGCGAAGCGGCCGCCGTCGCGGCACAAGACGGCGGACGGCTTGAGAGTGGGAGTCATTACGCGAGGGCTCCTAGTGCGGCGGCATCATCATCGGGGAGCTGGGCGTGCTCGGGCAGCGCATCGCGTTCGGCCTGCCGGCGCGACGGACGGCTGAGCGCGCACAGGCTTTCCGTCCCGAGGTAGGAGAGCCAGCCCCTGAGCCGCTCCCGATCCATCTCGACGGTGTGATGCGCCTCTCGGACGATCGCGGCCGCGGCGTCGAGGCGCGTACCGGGAAGCCATGCAGGCACGTAGCCGAGCCTCGCCCAGTGCTTAGGTACGAGGCTGGCAGGGTCGTACTGGAGGATCTGCCGAACACGGTTTGCGATCCGCTCGTCCGCCGCATGCCGGGCCTTCCGATCGAGCGTCGCGCTCAGCTTCCGCTTCCGAGCCTCAGCCTTGTCGACGACGGCCTGCTCGGCGGGTGGGAGACCACGGACCTGCCTGGCTTCACGGTGGTAGCCAGTGCCGACGACGATCCAGTGCGGCTCGCGGTCCAGGATCCGCCATCCGCGCTCGCCGTCGGGGCCGGTCTCCTCGGCGACGAGGCTCAGGCGCAGGGCGTGATGGACCAGATTTCCGGCGTCGGCCCAAGTGCGCGGTTCCGCAGGCATGCCCTTGTAGCGGTTGAAACGCGCGCGCAGGCTTGAGGAGTGGCGATCCACGATCGTCAGGCGGTCAAGCCAGTCATCGAGACCCCAGGCCTCGATGACGTCGGCGTTCACGTAAGCGTTCCAGCACCCGTCGGCGGACGTGTAGCCGCCGCCGTCGAGGACGGTCGCGTCGAACGTGGCTGGGAAGCACTGCGGGTTCGGGTTGTCGAGGGGGAGAGTGCTCACCGGGCGCTCCTCAGTACGGAATATCGGAAACGGAGTCGTAGGACGGCCGGCTCGCACAGGCGGTGCATCGGCACTGGCTCGCGTCCGTCCACCCGCAGCCGCCTGGGCAAGCGTCGCCTTCACTGCAGCCGCAGGATTTGCAGACTGGCCCGAGGCCCGCGGGGATCCGCCATGAGGGGCCACGCAACGCGGCCAGCACGCCCTCGGGCGGCGGCGTCATCGCGAGCTCGTCCTCGACGGCGCGGTAGAACGCGAGCCCAGCCCGCGCGGCCCTCGGCGCGAATGCTTCGGCCTCGGCCGCGATCGTGCCACCGACGACGAGCCCCAGGCCGATCAGCCCGACCGTCTCGCGATCGGCCTCGGACAGACCGCGCCAGACCGCCACTAGATCGAGTTGCTCCTCGGCAATCTCGGGGACGCCCGCAGCAGGCACGGGCAGCCCGCGCTCGCTCAAGAATTTCCGCTCCGCCGCGAAGTGGGCGTCCATCGCGGCGTATTCCTCTCGCTCCTTCGCGTAGTCCGGCTCGACCTCCTCCTGCCCGACGCTGCTCATGCCGCCCTCCTGAACGAGGGCATGAAGCCACCGATCCGCCCGGTCGACGGCGTGGTGCAGACAGCGCGATGCCCGGGGCACCACGGCGAGCCTGACGCGGTCGGATGCCCACAGCACGAAGACAACGGATCGCGCGGATCGCCGGCCATATACTTGCACTGGCCTTCCCGGATCTCGACGATCGAGACCTGCAGGGACTCGGGAATTCCGACCGGTCCGGGGGGCACCCTTTTCGGGATCGGGGCGGGCTTCGGCGGCTTGGGGGCAGCCTCGGCGCGCGGGCGAGCCGGTCGTGGCTTGCGGACCCGGGGCGCGGGCGGTCCGACGCGGCGGGGGCGGATCGGCGACGCGGCGAGGCGGCCCTGGAAAGACAGGCCAGCCCTGAACGCGATCCCGATCACGGCACTCTTCGAGGCGGGTATCCCGAACTCGGCGGCGATGGCGCCGGCGATCTCGACGGCGGGCATCTGACGGCCGAGCCACAGCTCGGACACCCGAGCTTTCGCTTCAGCAGGCCAACGCACGGTCTGTCTCACAGCACGCCCTCCCGCAGCACGAGGGCCTGCTCGACGCCGACCGCTCGGCGGAGGGGCGTCGAGGGCGGACGGCGGCCGCTCAATGCGGACGAGAGATCGCCCTCGTTGAGGCCCGCTGCGAGGGCGTAGGCGCGCTGAGAGCCGGCGGCGGCGACCGCGGCGCGGAGGCGCTCAACGACATCGGCGTCGTCCACGACGCGGACGACGACAGGCAACGGGGTGTCGTCAAGGCGAGCGGGAACGCTCGCGCAAGAGGGTGCGCTCGAAGAAGCCACGACTGGTCTCCGGAAGGGATTGGGCGGCCGAATTCGGCCACCCCCAGAGGATGGGAGAGCGTGTTGCGCTTTGCAAGTCTCAAATGCAATAATTCGTCACGCCGATAGCAGATTTCCAAAGAGACAAAAACCTTGTCCCTTTGAACGATGTTCACGGATGCCTCCGGACTTCTTCTAAAATTTAAAAAAAGTCCCTGTCCCAGATCTAGGACATCTACGAGATGCTTGCTTCGCCCGTTAACCCAACGGCGACCCCCAGGTTGCCGGTCTCGACGCCCCCCTTCTCCTTCGGCGCTCCCTTCGCCGAGACGGTCCACCGCAACGAGCGGAAGGGCGATCACGCCGTCTTCTTCGCCGACATGACGCCCGCCGCGGAGCTCGCGCAGCGCCATTACGGCCGCGAGCTAAGCGCGGCAGGGTTCCACCTTCCCGGGTACGTGCGCGTGCCCGGAGTGGACGGGCTCGCCCTTCGCGCAGTGCGGTGGCCAGAGAGGTGCCGACTTTCCGCCGAGGAGCTCGCCGACCTGACGCAGCGCGTGGCCGACCTCCCTCGCGTGATCGAGGAAGCCCGCGCCCGCCGCGCGGCCGAGGTCGCCGCTTCCGACGCCGCATACTCGCAGCGCGGGCGGGACGGCCTGCCCCGGCTCGCCGGCATCGTGGCGGACGCCCCGTGGCAGCTCGGACGGCTGATCGGCGAGGCGTCCGAAATCCTAAAAAGCGAGCTGACCGATTCGTCAGCCTGTAGGGTCGTCGAGTTGCTCCAGACGGCCGACCGGACGGCCGAGAACGCCGAGGCCCGCCTCCGCCGCGGCGCCCCGCGCGACTGGCAGGCCCTCGCTGAGGACGCGGGGGTCCGCGACGCAGCGTTGATCGGATGCCGCCTGCTGAGCACGCTCGACGGCGACAGGGCGTCGAAGCGCAACGGCATCGGCTGGGGCGCGGACGACAGCGCCATCGGCCACACGCTCGCCGGCAGGGAGACCCTCACGCCGACGGAAGCTGCGCACGCGCTGGCGCTCCTCCATCATCATCGGCGCCAGCTGCCGGGGCCGCTGCTGTCCCGGCTATTCCACCCCGCGGCCGCTGGCCTGCAGCCAGCCCTGCTTTGAGACTTTCAAAGCCGAGTGCTTTGCTTCCATGAGCGGCGGGCATCGGACCCGCCGACATCACATGAGCGGACGGGGAATAGAAATGAGCAGGACGCGGAAAGACATCCTGGCGCGGGCGATGCGGAAAGCCGCCCGCGCGATCATGCGAGCGATCCGCAAGGTGCTCGCCCTCGTGTTCGGCGGCACCTTCGCCGACATCGGCCGCGACGTCGACACGGTCCGCGGGATCGCCGGCGGCGTCGCCGGGCGCGCCGCGCTCGGGGCCGCCCACACCGTCGACGGCGTCGGCAGGACCCTCGGCCTCGGCTACCGCATGACGCACGGGATCGCCTCGGGCGTGGGCGGCCTCCTCGGCGCGCTGGTCCCCCGCCCCCCGGTCGGGCCTGCGGACGTCGCCGCGGCGGCCGCCGCTCAGGACAGACGCGAGACGCAGGCGAACGACAACCTGCGCGACACCGTCGCCGCAGCGATCTCGGCCGCCCCGGCGCCGTCGGCTCGCGCTCGCCTCTCGCCGCCCCCACTCTCGCCGGTCGAGACCGTGGCACTCGTCCGTGAAGCCGCGGCGCTGATGCAGAAGAAGGACCCGGGCGCGGCGGCCGTCATCGATCGGCTGCCCCATCAGGCCGGAAATTGGCTCCTCCTTCTGGAGGACGCCGATCTCGCCCGGCTGACATCGCTCCCGTCCGGCGCCGTCTGGCGTCACGTCGCCGGCGTGCAGCCCGTCGCCGGGCTCCGGCCGATCGCCAGCGTCTCGTCGGGCGCAATCCCGACGCAAGAGGAGCTCGATGAGATCGTGCGGCGCTCGATGCGCGACATGAAGCAGTCCGCCCACGAGATCGCCGAGATGGCGAAGCGCCCCGGATCGGCCCCGCGCCCCCGCCTGCCGACTGAGCCCGCCTATGGCGCGGAAGCCGAGGCCATTTTCTCGGCCTCCCCCCGCGCCGTCGCCTACTGAACCCCACCGCCCGCCGAACGAAGAAGGCCCGCCGGATTCCCTCCGGCGGGCCTTCGCATTTCAAGAATCCTGAAATTTGACTCAGGCGACTTGGCGCAGCGCGAGGGCGAGCCGGATGCTTTGGGCGCGCTCGGCGGCAAGGGCGGCCTGAGCCTCGGCGAGCTCCTGCCGGACACGGGCGAGCTCCAGCGCGAGCTCGTGGGCGGCGACGAGGGCGTCGTGCTCTCCCTCGCGGGCGGAGGCGAGCCGGTCAGCGAGGCCGGCATTCGCGTGAGCGGCGACGGCGCGGCGGTCGGCGGCGTTGGCGAAGGCCCTGTCGATGCCCCGACTGAAGGCCACGCCGAACATGGCGCCCTTGGAAGCCACATCGAGGGCGAGGTGGGACGTGACGCTCATCGGGGCTTCTCCTCGGCGGGGCGGATCTCTCCCCCCTATAGAACCCCTGGGCGGACTCCCCGGTCAACGCACCCCGTCAGGTTATCCCTGGGCTCCGCGAAGATTTTCTGTGCCGGATGTCGATTTCCTCTTGTGCCTTTCCCTGTGCGCCCGAATTGGCCCGCCATCAGCCCGCCGTCATCCTTTCCGACTGCTTACCGGAAATCCCCCAAATAGCGTTACCCACCCATCGCGTGCGGGCGTACCCAAAATTTGGCCGAGGACCTCTCCCCCCGTTACTTGCTCACACTGAAACGCGGATCCGGGAGATACGTACAGCCGCCCCCTTTCGGGCCATCGGGCGCCCGGCGCCTGGTTCTATGCGTACGTACGCGCTGAAATGGGGTTCAAACCGCATACGTACGCAGGCCGTGCCATGAATTTCGCGATCCCGACCGCCGAACCCGCCCCTGAAGAGACCCCTCGCCAAGCGGCCGCCCGCGCGACGGCGGACCGTCTGGCGAAGGCGGCCCAACGCGCTGCCGACTGGCGCGCCAAGAAGGCGGAAGAGGACGCCACGTTCCGGAAGAGGGCCGAGATCGATGCCGCGATCGTCGACGCGTTCCTGCTCGAACTGTGGGACGTCGACCAGGCGAACGAGCGCGCCGGCAAGGCGGTCACCGCCCGCGTCGGCATCCGGGAAGTGATGCAGCGCGTCATCAAGCGGGGGGAGCCGGTCCTCCCCCGGGCCGAGGTCGTCCGTCAACTGCAGGCGCGCCTGGCGCCGAACCGGCCCAATCCGTACGGGGCCTGACCCGCCACCCGCATTGTTGTCGGGTGAGCGGCCGGCGCGGACACTCCGGGCAGTCCCAGCCCGAAAGCGCCCCACAGCGTGCCCGGAATCCTTGCTTTTGACCCATTGCAGACGGTCGGAATGTCCGCTTCCAGGCAGTTCAATGGACCCGGTTCGGCAACTTCTGGCCAGTAGTGGCCTGTCTGCTCTGGGGAGGGCTTGCCAAAAAGAGCAGACAAGGCCCTACCGAACCAACCCAGTCGTAAAGCTAGATTGGCGTCGGCCTCAAAAATGGACACCAGCACGCCGCCAGTCACCGCCGCCCGGCGGCCTCCAAGCGGGTCCGGTCAACAATCTCGACCGCGCCTCGACGAAGTTCGATCAGGCCCGCCTCGGCCCATTGTGCCAGAATGCGGCTCACCACCTCGCGCACGCTTCCGACATCGTCCGCGAGCTTTTGATGGGTCACCGCGGCGACGCCCCGCGGATCGGCTTCAGCGAGGAGGCGTTGCGCGAGGCGCTGCTTTAGCGGTGCGAACGCGACCTCGTCGATCAGCGTGAACAGGCCGGACATCAATCGCGTGTAGTCATCCATGACGAATCTGCGGAACGCCGCGCTGTCGCCGATCAGGTGCTGGAACGTGCCGACCGGCAGGGCCGCGAGTTCGGTCCGCTCCTCGGCCACGCTCTGCGCCGGAAAGGTGCCGCCGGACAGGAGACACTGAGTGGTGAGGGGGCAGGTGCCGCCCGGGCCAACCTTGTAGATCAGCACCTCGCGTCCGCCCTCCGACATCCGGAAGATCCGCGTGCGTCCCTCCAGGCACATCAGGTAGTTGGCACACTCGCCATTTAGTTCGTAGGCGATGGCGCCTGCATCCAGCACCGGGAAATGCACGGTTCCCCGAGCGATCTGAAGATGCGCCGGGCTGAGAGCTTGAAGAAGCGGAAACCGGTCGATCCACCGCTCGACCTTTTGGGCATCCGTCATGGCTGGCGTGGTCCCCCGGCCATGACGACGGGTTGATCGTCCGGCGCGCGTTGCGTTTTCCTCCCGCCGCGCCGGATTTGTGTGACCTGGGTCACCGACCGGGTGCAGCGGCCCGGCATAGCATCGCGACACAACGAACACGATAAGGGTGCCCGCCATGCGTGGCGCCCGCCGGGAGTAAACCGATGCGCCGCTTAGCCCTCAGCTTCATGCTCGCCGTCTTCGCTGCCGGCCCCGCCGCGGCCGAACAAGATCTGCTGCTCGGAGCCGACATGTCCTCGCCTGCCATGACGAAGGCCGAGATGAGCCGCGCCGACGTAGAGGCGATGATCCAGGCCGCGGACGGTAAGCCCATCGACCTGCACGACAAGGCGCTGTCGGGCCTCGATCTCTCCGGGTTGAATCTCCGGGGCGTCAACTTACGAACTGCGCGCCTGAACAAGGCCAATCTACGCGGCGCCGACCTCAGCGGCGCAAACCTCGAACAGGCATGGCTCCTGAAGGCAGACCTTTCCGGGGCCAAGCTCGCGGACGCGAAAATGTTCGGCATCACTGCGCGGGAGGCCAACCTCAGCGGGGCCGACCTCAGCCGGTCCATGCCCATCGGCGATTTCAAGGGCGCCAACATGAGCAGCGCCACGCTGGTCGATCTCAAGGGCGGAGCCAACATCAAGAATCAGTCCATGGGTCTGATGCGGGCGGTGTTCACCTCGGTGAACCTGTCGGGCGCGAACCTCAAGGGAGCCAACCTCGGCCGGTCACGCCTGGAGTATGCGAATCTTAAGGATGCCGATCTCACTGGCGTGGTGCTGATGGGCTCAGACTTGTCCGGGGCCAATTTGACCGGTGCTACGGTCACGGGCGCGGACTTCAAGAACGTCGATGTCAGCGGCGCTCGTCTCATCGACCTCCAAGGTCAGTCCGAGGCCAAGGACTGGGCGGAGAGGGTGAACATCGACCGTGCCGTCACTCAGGCATCCGATTGATCCGCCCGTTCACCAACCTGACGGCCCGCCTCTGACCTCAACGGTTTCTGTCTCAAGAAACCTAGTCAGCGGTAATCTACAACGTTCCCTGATATCAGCGAAGCCGCAAACTCGGGTTGCCCAATCGACAAGACTGGCTTCAAGCCAAAGCACGACGTTCGTCGTCCCCAGCCAAATCATCGCATCGCGTGATCAAAACGATCGATACGTTCCGTTGGATCGAACGAATGGACGCGGTCATGGTCGTGGCAGATCCAGTCCGCGAGGTGCACGCACCATGCCCGCAGCAGCCTTTCTCCGATCACGCGCGCTTGCTCTGTCTTCCATCCTGCCCGGCCTGAGCCTTTGCCTCGCGGTGACGGGCGCCGCCCTCGGGCTGGAGATGGTCGAGAAGCATATCTTCGGCCGTGCGTGGCTGGAGGCTCTGGTCCTCTCCATCGTGCTGGGCACGGCCGTCCGCACGGCCTGGAACCCTGGTCGGCGCTTCGCTCGCGGTATCGCGTTCGGCGCCAAGACCGTCCTGGAAATCGCCGTCGTCCTGCTCGGCGCCTCGCTCAGCCTCGGGACGCTGCTCGCGGCCGGGCCGGGGCTCCTCGTCGGCATCGCGGTGGTGGTGGCCCTCGCCATTGCGGCGAGCTACGGCATCGGCCGAGTTCTCGGGTTGACCCCGCGCCTGGCCATCCTCGTCGCCTGCGGCAACTCGATCTGTGGAAACTCGGCGATCGCGGCGGCGGCCCCGGTGATCGACGCGGACGGCGAGGACGTCGCCTCTTCCATCGCCTTCACCGCCGTGCTCGGCGTTCTCGTCGTTCTCGGGTTGCCGCTGCTCGTGCCGCTGCTCGGACTCTCACCGATGCAGTACGGTGTGCTCGCGGGGCTCACGGTCTACGCCGTGCCGCAGGTTCTCGCCGCAACCGCCCCGGTGGCCGCCCTCAGCGTCCAAGTCGGCACCCTGGTCAAGCTGGTCCGCGTGCTGATGCTTGGGCCAGTGGTCCTGGCTCTCTCGCTCGGGATTAGCTGGCTGCGCGCGGGGACGGGCGTGACCGTACCGCACCGCACGGCCGGCGAGCGCCCCGCCTCGGGCCGGATGCCGCTGCACCGGCTGGTGCCGTGGTTCATCCTCGCCTTCCTGGCCTTGACGGGTCTTCGCTCCGCGGAGCTCGTTCCCGAAGCGGCTTTGCACCCCATGGCCGCGGCGGCGAACGCGCTGACCATCGTGTCGATGGCGGCCCTCGGCCTCGGCGTCGACGTGCGCAGCGTCGCCAAGGCGGGACCACGCGTCACCCTGGCGGTAGTCGCTTCGCTCGCCGCCCTGACGGCCGTGAGCCTCGGGCTGATCCGCCTGCTCGGCATCGCCTGAAATAGGCCTGCCACCCGGCGCGTATGAGCGCGTTGGAGTCCGACCTTCTGCGATAGAGACACCCATGTCGAGCTTGACCGAGCGTATGGTGCGCCTGATCGTTCATGGGGAGCGCCCCTACAATGCCGAGCCACCGCTGACCCGCCTGCGGGCCCGTTACCGGACCCCTGCGGAAGACTTCTATGTCCGCTCCCACGGCGACCTGCCGGAGATCGACGCCGCCGCATGGCGCCTGTCCGTCGATGGCGCGCATGTCGGTCCCCTCGATCTGTCGCTGGCGGATCTGCGCGCGCGTTTTCCCGAGGCGACCGTCACGGCCACGATGCAGTGCGCCGGCAACCGCCGCGCCGATATGCGGGCGGTCGCCCCAGTCTCGGGCGATCCTTGGGACGGCGGCGCCATCGGGACGGCGGACTGGACCGGCGTCCGCCTCGGCGACGTCCTGCGTGCGGCGGGCGTAGCGCCAGGAGCGAACCTCCACTCGGACCTCCATGTGGCCTTCGAGAGCCAAGATGTGGTGGAGGGACGGCCCTACGGCGTCTCGATCCCGCTCGCCAAGGCGGTCGCCGGCGAGACACTGCTGGCCTTCGCGATGAACGGGGCATCGCTGTTGCCCGAGCACGGCTTCCCCGTGCGGGCCGTCGTGCCGGGCTTCGCGGGCGTGCGCAGCCCGAAATGGCTGAAGCGCATCACGGTGCAGGACCATCCCTCGACCAACCCGATGCAAGCCGACGACTACAAGCTGTTCCCGCCGGACGTGACGGCCGAGACCGCCAATCCCGCGAAAGGCCACACCATCGAAACGATGCCGCTCAACGCCGCGATCTGCGAGCCCGCGCGCGGAGCCCGGCTCAAGGCGGGCGAGACCACCATTCGCGGGTACGCCATCGCGGGAGATCGGGCGATCGTGCGCGTCGATGTCTCGGGCGATGGCGGTCGGTCCTGGCATCAAGCTACGCTGGAACACGAGGCCGGCGCTCCCTTCGCCTGGACGTTCTGGGAGATCGTGCTGGACCTTCCGTCCGGCGAGCGCGACCTCGTGGTGCGCGCCTGGGACAGCGCCGGGCAGACCCAGCCGGCGCGGCCGGACGAGACGTGGAACTTCAAGGGCTACCTCAGCGCCTCCTGGCACCGTGTGTGGGTCGAGGTCGCCTGAAGGGCCGCCCCCCGTCAGGGGGCGGCACGGATCAGGTCGAGCAAGGCGTCGGCGGCGCGACTGCGGTAGCGCTCCTTGTGGCGCAGGACCCGGAAGGTTCGCGTCGGCAGAGCGAAGGGCACGGCGACGAGCGCTCCGGTTCGCAGAGAGGGTCCGACCACCGCTTCGGATAGAACGCTCGCCCCGGCCCCCGCCACGACGGCGGCGAGGACAGCCTCGTTCGACGGCAGTTCGAGGGCAACCGTGAGTGCGTCCGGTGCGATGCCCAGCGCGACGATCGCCGCCTCGAAGGCGGAGCGCGTGCCCGATCCGGGTTCGCGCAGCACCCAGGAGACTGAAGCGAGGTCGGATCGTCCCGACCGCGCGCGTGCGGCCAACGGGTGATCAGGCGCGATGACGAGGATCAGCCGGTCCTCGGCGACCGGAGTGCTCGCGAGGCTGCCGTCCTCGATCGGGCCCTCCACGAAGGCGAGTTCCGCCGTTCCGGCTCGGACCGCCTCGGCGGCTTCGGCGGTGTTGCCGATGCCGAGCCGCAGGACGATGTCGGGATAGGCCGCCCGAAAGGCGACGAGGTGCCGGGGGAGCCAGTGGCTGGCGATGGTCTGGCTCGCCTGGATGGACAGCGTGCCGCGCCGCAAGCCGCTGAGGTCCGCGAGCACCTGTTCGGCCGCCTGGGCGCGGGCGAGCACCGCGCGAGCCTCGCTGAGAAAGACGCCGCCCGCTTCGGTCAGTTCGATGCCCCGGCCGACCCGGTGGAACAACTTGACGGCGTGCCGAGTCTCCAGTGCGCTGATGGCGGCGCTGACCGCCGACTGGACGAGGTTCAGCGCCTCGGCCGCCCGCGTGACGTGCTGGCGCTCGGCAACCGCCACGAAGATGCGCAACTGGTCGAGGGTCATGGCGTCTCGTGCTCGGCGGGGGCCTTGGCCGGCGTGGTCCGGCAGGGTTCGGATACGAGCATCACCGCGCGACTTCGCGCTTGCCCGAGACCTGCGCATCGACCGCCTCGGCGACCCGGAGCAGCCGCGCCTCGTCCGTGCGGGCCGTCACCACGTAGGACATCCCGGCATCGATCCACGAGAAGGCGGCCACGTCGTCGGCGCGGGCGTAGCGGAACACGCCGCGCCCGCCGGTCGGCCCGGCCCGGCTGTACAGGGTCAGGCGGGTGCCCCGGTCGTCGTCGTACATCAGCATCGCCGCCGGCTCGTCTCCGGCGGGGAGCAGGCGCCCGCCCATGAGCCGGAATCCCTGCGCCCGCAGGTCCGGCACGGTGACGGGCCGGCCCAGGCGCGCGCTGAGCCATCGCACGAGGTCGGTCGAGCCGTCGGCGCGGACCTCGACCGGATGGGCGGCCTCGACCACGTAGGTGCGGAAGGCGGAGACGGCCGCCTGCGTCATCGGTTCGGCGTGGGCGCCCGGGCCCGGCACGGCGCCGCGCCCGGCCCACCCGGCCGCGCCGCCGAGGGCGAGCAGGAGCGCCGCCGCCGCCGCGCTCGGCCACCGACGCGGGAGGCGCATCCGGCGCGAGCCTGCGAGGTTCGCGATGCGCAGGCGGGCGGGGATCGGCTCGTCCGCCACGGGCGCGAGGCGCGCCCGCAGGCGTTCCCGCACCTCCCGGTCGGCGGCGACCCGGGCGGCTGCCTCCGGATGCGCGGCGAGCCACGCCTCGACGCGGGCGCGGCGGCCCGGATCGAGCCGTCCGTCCACAAAGGCGTGCAGGTCGTCCTCGCCGACGGGACGCGGGTCGGACGCGGTCATTTCACCCTCCGCAGATGCCCGGTGACGATCGTGGGAGCCCGGTCGAGGAAGGCGCGCAACCGGCCGCGCGCCCGGCTGAGGCGCGACATCACCGTGCCGACGGGGATCGCGAGCACGGCGGCGACCTCGGCATAGGACATGTCCTCGACCGCGACGAGGAGCAGGACGGACCGCTGCTCCTCGGGAAGCGCGGCGATCCCGTCGAGCACGTCCCGCGCGCCCACGGCCGCCTCGGGATCGACCCCGACCTCCGCGATCTCCATCAGCGCCTCCGGGCCGACCTCGATGCCCCGGCGGCGGCGCACGCCTTCGAGGTAGCGGTTGCGCAGGATCGCGAACAGCCACGCCCGCAGATCGCCCTCGCGGCGCTGCGGCCAGGCGCGGATCGCCCGTTCCAGCGTGTCCTGGACGAGGTCGTCGGCTGCTTCGCGCTGCCGCAGCAGCGCGGTCGCGTAGCGCCGCAGGGCCGGAATCTGCGGTTCGATCAGGACGGCGAGGTCGTCCAAGGGTGGTCTCCGGATCGCGGCTACGGCGATGCCCGTGCCGCCGTTCGGAACAGAGATGCCGGAATTGCCCGAACTATTCCAAGCTTGGCCCCGGCGAGCCGATCACGCATCCGTGACCGCTTGACCGGGAGCGCCGGGGAATATCCCGGCCCGGCCGGCATCTCTCCCCGCGTGACCTCGACACTGCGGGAGAGACCATGCGCGGAGCACCGACGGCGATCCTCATCACCTTGTTCATGGCCGGGGGTGTCCTGGGCGGCGGCATGATGATGCGCGCCGGGCATGCGGAGACCGCCCCCGGCGGCTTCGATGCGATGATGGCCCAATCGATGGCGCGGATGCACGCGGACATGGCGGTGTCGCCGTCCGGCGACCCCGACCGGGATTTCGCCGCCATGATGATCCCGCACCATCAGGGCGCGATCGAGATGGCGAAGGCCGAACTCGCATACGGCCGCGACCCGGTCCTGCGTCGGCTCGCGCAGGGCATCGTCGTCGAGCAGGCGCAGGAGATCGAGGTCATGCGCCGCGCCCTCGCCGAGCGACCGGTCGCGCAGACCCCACCGACGCAGCCGCCGGCCCGCCACCACCACTGAGCGGATCGCCGTCCCCCGTCCCGACCATCAGCGCGAAGAGACCTTCATGATGCGACACCTCATTCCGGCGACCCTGCTGCTCGCCCTCCTCGGCGGGACCGCGCTTGCGGGCCAGGCGCCGGGGCCCGCCTCGGCGCCGGACGTGCCGGTCGGCCCCCGCGACCGGTTCTACACCTCGGACCAGTTCTCCAACACGGTCTCGGTGATCGACCCAGCCGCCAATACGCTCCTAGGCGTGATCCGTCTCGGCGACACGACGCCCGCGAACCTGAGCCCGCTCTATCGCGGCCAGCTCCTGGTCCACGGCATGGGCTTCTCGCCCGACCGCAAGACCCTGCTCGCCGTCTCGATCGGCTCGAACTCGGTCAGCTTCATCGACACCGCCACCAACACTGTGCGCCGCACAACCTATGTCGGCCGCTCGCCGCACGAGGCGTTCTTCACGCCGGATGGGCGCGAGGTCTGGGTCAGCGTGCGCGGCGAGGACTACGTCGCGATCCTCGACGCGGGGACCGGCAAGGAGACGGGCCGGATCACGGTGCCAAACGGGCCCGGCATGACGATCTTCTCGCCCGACGGGCGTTACGGCTACGTCTGCTCCAGCTTCAGCCCCGAGACGGTCGCCATCGACGTGAAGAGCCGCGAGATCGTCGGGCGGATCAAGCAGGAGAGCCCGTTCTGCCCCGACATCGCGGCGACGCCCGACGGCAAGCAGGTGTGGTTCACCCTCAAGGACGTCGGCCGCGTCCAGGTGTTCGAGGCCACGCCGCCGTTCAAGGCGCTCAAGACCATCGAGACCGGACCGATCACCAACCACGTCAACATCGCGCGCACGAAGGCCGGGCAGTTCGCCTACGTGACGATCGGCGGCCTGAACCAAGTGAAGGTGTTCCGCACCGACGACTTCTCGCAGGTCGCGACGATTCCCACCGGCGCGCTCCCGCACGGCCTCTGGCCCTCGGGCGATGGTTCGCGGATCTATGTCGGCCTGGAGAATGCCGACGCGGTCGCGGTGATCGACACCGGCAGCAACGCGGTGATCGCCACCATCCCGATCGGCCAGGGGCCGCAGGGGGTGGCCTACGTCCCGGACGCGGTGTCGGAGGGAGCGGGTGCGCCGAACCTCCAGCCGCTGGGCGCGGCGGGCCAGTCGAGCACGCTGACGCTGGCCGGGCCGGATGGCAAGGCGGCCACGCAGGTCACGCTGTTCGACCAGGGCGTGTTGCAGACCCTGCAGGCGGCGGTGACGGGCCTCACGCCGAAGAAGCCCTACGTGCTGGCCCTCTCGGCCGATCCGAAGGGCGCCGGGCCGCTGGAGCCGCTGGCCGCCTTCATGACGAACCCGGCGGGCGCGGCCATCGTCAACGCCGTGGGCCCGATCCGGCAGGTGACGCAGAACGCGAACGAGGCCGCGCGGCGAAGCCTCGTCATCGTCGAGGGCAAGCCCGGCGAGACCGGCGCGACGGTCCAGACGCAGGCACCGCGCTGACCGGACGAGGGGGGCGGTCGCCGGACCGCCCCCTGTTTCCAGCCGCGCCTCAGTAGGTGTCGGCGAGGTAGGCGGCGATGGCCTTGGCCTGCGCCGCGTCGATCGGCGCGTGGTAGACCTTGACCATCTTGGTCACCTCGGACTCCCAGAAGGCCGCGCCTTTGCCGGGCGGCTGCATCGCGATGTAGTCCACCGAATGGCAGACGAGGCAGTTCGCCTGGGCCGCCTCGAAGCCCTCCGCGTGCGTGCCGGCCTTCGGCGCCCGCAGCTCCGCGGTCGGCTCCGGCACCGCGTAGGATTTCGGGGCGGCGAGGGCCGCGCCGGTGGCGAGGGCAAGCGCCGCCGTCAGGGCGAGGGTGGTGCGGGTCATCGTCGTCACTCCCTCAGGCCGCGCGCACGCGGGTGGTCTCGACCACGTTGCGCAGGTACCCGGCCGGGTTCCAGCGCGGCTCCATCGGCTGGCTCGCCCCGTCGTTGGCGGTTGCCCGCACCCGGATCGCGTGCGCCCCCTGCGATAGCTCCGCGTCGAGGGTCCAGGGCCGGAAGGCGTAGGGGCCGAGATCCTGCCCGAGCCGCGCTTCCGCCCAGGTCTTGCCGTCGTCGGTCGAGACCGCCACCGACTTGATTCCCGAGCCACCATCGAAGGCGATGCCGCGCAAGGGCGTGCGCCCGGCCTTCACGTCCGCCCCGTCGGTCAGGTTGGTGAGAAAGGAGCGCACGGTGAAGCGGTTGATCGGCACGGTCTTGTCCGCCGCCTTGCCGGGTTGCGTGCAGGCGCAGTCGTTGTCGGGGATGCGATAGGCCTTCTGCATCCAGAAGCCGTCGAAGGATTTGTCGAGCACGCTGATGCTCTCCAGGTGCTTGACCCAGTAGGTGCCGTAGAATCCTGGCACGACGAGGCGCAGGGGATAGCCGTTGAGCCAGGGCAGATCCTGCCCGTTCATGCCCCAGGCGAGCATCACCTGCCCGTCGCGGGCGTGGTCGAGCTTGAGCGACTTGGCGAAGTCCGGCGTCTCCGGGATCACCGGGCCGTCAAGGCCGGTGAAGGCGACCTCGACGGCGCCCGCCTTCACCCCGGCCTTGTCGAGCACCGCCTTCAGCGGCACGCCGGTCCATCGGGCGCAGCCCATCGCCCCGTTGGCGAGCTGCCCGCCGGCCATGCGCGGTTCGAAGAAGCCGCGAGAGTTGCCCGAGCACTGATTGACCGCGACGATCTCGGTCGTCGGCATCGCCTTCAGGTCGGCGAGCGAGAGCGAGACCTCCTTCTCGACATGGCCCTTGATCGCAACCCGGTAGGTCTCGGGGTCGATCTCGGTCGGGATGTCGGCGAGGTGGTAGCGCACGAAGAACGCGTCGTTGGGCGTGATGGCGCCCTCGTCGAACACCGAGAACGGGGTCTCCAGTTGCGGCGGGCGCGCGGTCATCTGGAGCAGCGGGCGCTTGCCCGGATAGGCCACCAGGGGCCGCTCGCCGTTGCCGAAGGGCAGCGTGGTGGTGTCGCCCGCGAGTGCCCGCAACGACGCGAAGCTGCCGCCGCCGAGGCCCGCCAGGGCGGTGAGACCCGCCCGCCTGATGAGATCGCGTCTGTCGAGCATCCGATTCCTCCCCGGTTTCGCGCGTGACTCCGGCGACCGGGCCCGCGACGTGCGGAGGAGGAGACGCACGTCGCCCCCGGTCTATTCGCGGCGGGTCGAAATAAATTCCGCGGCCCGCGCCGGTCAGCCGGTGCAGGGGCGTTCAGAGAGGCCGGTGGCCCGGTCCAGGGCGAGCCGCAGGCGGTCCGTCTTGGTCGGTTCGGTGAGGAGCACGGCCGCCTCGGCCAGCAGGGCGAAGCGCTCGGCCGGCACCGTCTCGGACAGGAGGACGTAGCGGCGCCCCTTGCTGTCCCAGCGCGCCACACGCAGGTCGCGGTCCCCTTGCGCGATCTCGAGTCCGGCCTGCCCGCGCGACGGCCTGCTCCAGACGGCGAGCCGGCAGCCGTGACGCCCCTCGTAACCGGCAAGCCGGCCAGCCGAACCGTCACCCTCGGACAGGTAGACCAAGCGGAAGCCCGCCGCCCCGAGATCGAGGGGGAAGCCGTTCAGGCCGCCCGCGGGCTGCATGGCGTTCGCGGGTGCGCCCGCCGCACTCCAGGCCATGAAGGCCGCGCGCGCGGCGTCGGCCGGCGGGCGAGACGACGGGGCCAGCCAGCCGGTGCCGACGAGGACGACCAGGGCCGCGGCGCACGCCCATCCGAGGGAGGCGCGGGCCATCGGCGCGCGCGGGGGCGGCACGACCGCAGCCTTCACCTCCCGTTTCACCCCCTGCTTCAGCCGGGTCAGGGTCGCGACCCGCGCGGCCAGGACCGGATCGCGGGCCAGCGTCTCCGCGACCGCGCGCCGGTCCTTCGCATCAAGTTCCCCATCGACGTAGGCATTGAGGGTCTCCCAGCGCATCACGGCCCCTCGCTCCCATCGGACGGCTCGGCGATCCGGTGCAGCATGATCCGCCTCGCCCTGTGCAGACGGCTCATGACCGTGCCGACGGGAATGCCGAGCCGTTTGGCGGTCTCCCGGTAGCTCAGGCCTTCGACGTCCACGCAGGTCACGACCTTTCGGCAGGGTGCATCGAGGGTGGCGAAAGCCTGGCGCACGGCGATGGCCTCAATCAGGCGGTCGTCGAACCCTTCGTCGGGCCAATCCACGAGATCGTCCTCGCGGCGGGTCCGGTTCCGGCGGAGCCGATCGATCCAGGCGTGGCGCACGATCCGGAACAGGTAGGCGCGGGCCGCCCGCGGTTCGCTCGGCGTCGTCCCCGTCGAGAGCGCCTTGAGGGCGCTCTGCTGCATCAGGTCGCGCGCGGCGTCGGGCTCCCGCGTCAGCGTCAGCGCGTAGCGGAACAGGCGCGGCCACGCTTCGACGAGGTGCTCACCGATGGACCGCATCCTGATGTGTCATCCTCCCCGCACTCCATAGCACATCGATGCATGTCCACACAGAGTCGCAACGGTCGTCGATGGTTGTGGATGTCGGGAGGCCTTACACCTCTGCAGCGCTACTCGGAGCGTTGCTGTTGCTGAACAATCGATTGCAAGCTCGTATGTCTGCTTTCAGGCATTGTGAGGATGCGGTTTTAAGACCGGGGTGGGCGCGAAGCTGAATGTCCGGTTCCGGGTATCGAGTTGATGTCCGCTCATGGCGCAAAGCCGAACAATCGGCGGGCGGACCTTTGACCCCTTGCAGACCTTTGAGCCTGCCAGCCAAGAGGTCCGCTCCGGTGGAATAAGCCGACTTGGAGGCGGTCACGATATCAGCAGGTACGGGCACATTAGCGACCGCGACCCAGCGGCGGCCAAGGCCTTAGTATCCCTGCCATTTGCCGCCTGGGGATGCCGCAAGCCGGACAGGTCCGCCATGCTGTTCAGGCGCCGTTCCACGCCCATCCCCGAGGCGGCCTTCGCGTAGGCGCGGAGCTTGCGGCGTGGATAACGACGCGGACCGTCTTGGCCTCGGGCCGGCATTCCCCCATCTCAGCCAGACGCTCTCCAAGAGGCATTCACCAGATGATAGCCGCGACGCCGCATCCTTCCCGTTAGCCTAGGAGTGCCGCGTCGTCCGCCGGGCTCCGACGAGGACGCCCGCCATGGTCAAGGCGTACAGCTACATTCGGTTCTCACGCCCCGAGCAGTTGCGCGGCGACAGCCTGCGCCGCCAGACCGAGGCCGCCAACAAGTGGGCCGCCAAGCGCGGCGTCGTGATCGACGAGAGCCTTCGGGATCTCGGCGTCAGCGCCCTCCGCGGCGCCAACCGCATCAAGGGCGCGCTCGGGCGCTTCCACGACCTCGTCGAGAAGGGCCAGGTCCCGGCGGGCTCCTACCTGATCGTCGAGAGCCTGGACCGACTGAGCCGCAAGGCGGTGGGCGAGGTCCTGCCGGACTTCATGCTGCTCATCAACGCGGGCATCGTCATCG
Source organism: Methylorubrum sp. B1-46 (assembly GCF_021117295.1). Lineage (NCBI taxonomy): Bacteria > Pseudomonadati > Pseudomonadota > Alphaproteobacteria > Hyphomicrobiales > Methylobacteriaceae > Methylorubrum > Methylorubrum sp. B1-46. The sequence goes on from NZ_CP088247.1 coordinate 3,783,429, forward strand.
TCACGCTTCTAAACCGGCAGGAATAACGCAGGGCGCCCCCCGTTACGCGTTACGAAAATTTCCAAGCACATGACTACATCGATTTCTGCAAAAAAATTGCACAATTCTGCAAAATCATGATACTCACGTTTTGCAGAATTCAGGGCGACCGAAGGGCGTCGAGCTGGCATCGTCAGGAGGTCGAAAGGAGACCGACGATGTCCGACACCAACGAAGCCGTCGCCAAGCTCATCAAGGATGCGCTGATGAAGGCCACCCACCCCGAGGCGCATCTGCTGGTCCTGGCTGAGGCGCTGCTCGATCCCCGGATCGACGATCCGCTTCCTGCCGGCGCCGCCCGCAAGATGAAGGAGGCCGAGGCCTTCGCCGCCGCCACCGTCGTGACACGCATGATGCGGCGCCATGGCCTCAACCCCTCCGACGTGTGCAGGGGCGCGGGGGTCGCCAACAACCCCAAGGAGTATTTCGCCTTCCATCTGACCCAGGGCGAGATGGACGCCTCCGGCAAGGCGAAGGCGCCCCTGAAGCCCGGACGCCGCATCCATAAGGGGCTCGTCCCCTACGTGCGGCTGGCCCGGACGGTGGCCGGGATGGCCTCGGCGCCGGAGGCCGACCTGCTGCAGGAACTCGCCATCGAGGTGGGCGGCTACCTTGCGCCGTTCGCGTCGGCCGACCGCAGCCCGTGGGAGCTCCTGGCGGAGGACCTCACCATGCTGGCCATCTACTTCGGCAAGACCCGCGACGGCTCGGACGGGGAGCCCGTCGACCTCAAGCGGTTCTTCTCGGACGCGATCCGCATGGGCGTGGGCTACAGCGTCGCCAAGGACCGGATGATGCCGGAGCCCGAGGAGCCGGTCCCGGACGCCGGGTTCTGGCAGGCGCCGACGGTGCCGCTGTTCGCCCGCACGGTGGCGGTGGGGGCGGTCGAGTGCCGGACCTGGGACGAGACCGTCGATGGCGAAAGGTTCGTCGTGCCGCTCGGCGAGATGAAGGCCAACGTGGTCGAGGTCTACCACCTCGGGCTGGTGCCCGACGGGCGCGGCCTGCGGACGGTCGTCTTCGCCGAGCCGTGGACGGCGCTGTTCGGCAAGCCCAACGACGGCCGTGCGAGGTCTTGGGGCGATTCCGGGCTCTCCCACTTCGAGCAGGGCACGCCGTTCTCGGGCGGCTTGCACATTTCGGCCGGCGACGCGCCGTTCGGGGTGTCATTCGCGGACGACGCGCTGTCCTTCGGCTGCCCCGAGTACGAGCAGCACGTCCGCGACCTGCTCGTGTCCGCCGAGGAGGCGGGGCCCCACACCTTCGAGGCCGGCTACTGCTACGAGATGGTCAATGTCGCCCGGCGGATCGACCTGGACGCCGAGGTGCTGGAGACGCTCCTGCGGCGCGCCGGGGACGAGAAGTGGCGCACGATGCTGCGCTTCCTCAAGGAGCCGCCGCCGTTCGCCGAGGCCTTCGTCCTGCCCCGCTCGGTCAAGCTCACGGGCGGCGCGACCTCGGAGGAGATGCGTGACCGGATGGAGGAGGCGCTGCACGGGGACGGACAGGCCGTGGTGCGGGGGCTGACCGAGGCCGTAACCAAGCGGGCGCGGGCGATGGACGCCTTCATGGCCGAGCGGATCGACGCCGAGCGCTGGCGGCGTGACCGCTTCCGCCGGTTGATGCGGAGCTGACGATATCAGCTTCTCGCATGCTTGCGGCGGCGCATTGAGCAACGGGCTTGATGCGCCGCCGGTTGAAAACCAGCTGCGCGACTTCGCAGTCAACCGGAACTGTGACGATGCCGAACGAACACGATGAGCGCGACGAGTATGACGTCTACCTCGACACCTGGGCGCCATCGCCGCAGCTTGAGCACGCGACACTCGATACCTACGTAGGCGATGCGCTCATGCAGCACCGCCTTCTCCACAACTATGACCCGAACGCCGTCACGCGAGCTGCTTGGGTTTCTGGCCCCAAGACGATGGAGGTTGATGAGGAAGCTACCCGACGCGTCGGATACTTTGCGGAGATGCAGCCGAAGTGGTCCGCCGAATTCCGGGACCTCGTCCTGTCGAACGGCGTCCCATCCGACAAGTTCGACCTGATCGAGGCAGCGTTTCGTGAAGACTGGGTCGACGGCTTCGCGCGGCGCCAGAACACGCAAACCATGATGGGGATCAAGGCCTCTATCAGAGACCTCGACCGTCATCAGTACCCCAGCGGCGCGGGAAAATACGTCCTGAAGCAAATACCGGACACGGTAGAGGCTCTGTTGACGCCCGAACAGACCCAGGCGCTGTTCGATGCGAACAGCGACCTCATCCAGCAGCGCATGGCGGATTACCTGGACTTGTTCGGCGATCCGAATTCCTCGGGACTCAATCACCAATCAGTCCGGCGGGGCGTGTTCATGGCGCTGCCCCCGGATGGGCTCCGCCGCGAGCTGCACTACCTGTGCTCATACTCGCTGGCGCTCGGGCCCGTCGAACAGTTTGCACAGACCTGGAACTCGGCGAACCGGGGCAGCGGGGTGCCGATGATCTTCTCCGCGCCCCTTCCTGCGGTGCAGTCGAGGACCGTCGCGTTCGCTCCCTTCATCAAGGACATGGACCTAAGCCAGTTGGAGCTCGTCGTGGCGCCGCCGGTCATGGCTGTGCAACTGACCTATAGCGGCGAGTTCGGCGGCATCCACGAGTTCGAGTTTGGGTGATGTTTGAACAGCGCAGCTGGGTCGCGAAAGCGCCCTCAGACGCCGAACTCTATTCTAGGATGCGCCCTTGTGGCCGCCTGTCCCATAGGCCCCGTTAGGCCGCTGAAGGCGGGACAGGTGCCACGCCCTTCTTGCGGGTTGCCGTACCAGCGGGCTTAGTCTTTGGAGTGGGCTTCAGCAGATCGACAGTCATGAACAAGCGCCGGGCATAACGTTCGGCTTGCCGCTTCACGTCGCCGGGCGTGTTCACGAGGATGAAGGCACCGACGGCGACTGAAAGGGCGGCCACGGGCCACGCATCGTGCCCCATCCAGATGGCGGCGGCGCCCGAGCCGAGGCCCATCAGGCAGGCGAGGATGCCGATGGGCCTGATGCCCAACAAGTTGCGTCGGAAACCGTAGCTCAGGTTCTCGTCGAACAGCATGGGATAGTTTTTCGGCCCCCAAGTCCGGGCGCGCAACATCCGCACCATGCCCTCGTAGCATTGGTCCGCCGCGGCCGGGTCAGCCTCCTCCTCCGCCGTCGTGGGGACGTGGAGACCGGGATCGAGCTTCGCGATCTTGGCGTGCAGCGCCGCCGTCTGCCGCTCGTCGAGCTCCGGGTGCGCGTAGCGCAGGTAGGCTGTGGCTGGCGCGCCGCCCCACTCCCGCCAGAGCCGCTCCTCCAACCGGGTGCCGAACGCGCGCGGCACGAACGATAGGACGGTCGCGAGAAAGGCGGAGCTCGCCCCGGTCGTCGCCCACTTGATGGCCGTGGCCCACAATCCGTCCTTGGCGAACGCATCGGCCGAAAGCCACGGATAAGCGGCGAGGACGAGGGGGAAGGTGACCACGAGCATCGGAAGGACGCGCGCGTTCAGGATGTAACGGTCGAGGTGGACCATCATGCGGCCTCTCCGAGTGGGTCGCCCGTCCTTGGGCGAGCGATGACTTCCGTGGTCAGGGAGCGGTACCCGCCGGGCGTGTGGATCAGCATCAGCAGCGGGAACGCCTGCTCGGTCGCGAGCTTGAGGGCCGTGGCGACATCCTTGGGGGACGGGCCGCTCGTGACGAGGTGGTTGTGCCAGGTGCCGAGCGGATAGAGGGAGCCGCCGTTGCGTCCGATCAGCCCGTCGATGAGGTCTGCCAACCCCTCGACCCCGAGCACGAACTCCTCGGCGGAGAACCGGCTGTCCGGCGGCGCGGGCAGCACGTCCACGACATGGAAGGTGTCGGTCACGCCCGAGTAGCGGCCGACGACGATTCCCCCGGTCTCGCTGCCTGGGCGGGAGGCCACCTCCCAGGCGATCAGCGCATCGACCCGCGGACTGACGCGGATGCGGGGTCCATCCCCGGAGGCGGCCGGCACCACGTGCCAAGGTAGGATCTCGTGCCGGGTCCAGCTCTGGCTGAGGCCGTCGTCAGCCCCGATACCGATCAGGATCTCGCCGCGGTCCTCGGGCCAGCCGCCGGCATGCATCCTGCCGAGTGCCACAGCCATCGGCGCCGTCATCGCTGACAGGTGCGCGTCGGTCATCGGGAAGGTGAACGACGAGCAACCCTGCCCGATGGCGATGCTGGCAGCGGCGGCCTCGGGCCCGAACACCGCCGCGGCAACCGCGTCGTCGGTGCCAAGCAGCCTGTACGCCTCGGCGGCCAGGTCCGCCGACGACGGGTTGGCCGAGCGGCCCTCGACGGCCATGTACGCCACCCGTCCCGCACCCAGCAGGCACGCCTCGACGCATCTCGGCCTCAGCGGGGTGACGACCGGGAGCGAGAGGGCCTCCCGCACCACGAGGGAACCGGTGGCGTTCACGACGAAGTCCGCGTCGGCACCGAACACGGTTGCGGCTCTGACGGGGTCGGTCGCCGCGAGGGCGACGTCGGCGGTAAGCGCGGACAACCCGTCGGAGAAGCCCACCAGACCCTCGGCAAGGAGCGAGGCCTTGCCGCCGCCCTGGTGCTGCTCCCACTTGGTCGCCGGGAAGAGGGCGTGCCGGGCGAAGTTGTGCGGCCGCATCGGCGCGGCGTCTACCAACCGGGTCGGACCTCGGCCACAACGCATCATGTGCGTCGCGATCTTCGACCCCACGCTGCCGCAGCCGAGCAGGGTCCACCGTGCTGATCCGGTCGCGTCACCGCCCGAGGCGGTCCGCATCAGGCCCGGCGTGACTTGCTCGTGCGGCCCCGCGAGCCGGACGGGTTTCGCGCTTCCCGGCCCGAGTTCGTCGTTGCCCTGCAGTTCGATGAGGTAAGGGCAGATCTCGATGGGCGAGTTGCCCCCGACGAGGTCGTAGGGCCGGCGCGCGAGCAGGATGACGACGCAGGGCTGCGGGTGCTTGAGGCGCCTGCGTCGCAGGCGTCTTTCCAGCAGGCCGAGCTTGGCCCGGAGGTGCTCGCCGCAGCCCAGTTCCTCGGTCCGGGCATGCAGGGATGCCATGTCGACGACGGTTTCCGGCAGGTAGCGTCCGGCAATGAACGGCTCGCCGGACGGCGTCCGGCCGGACCACGCCACGAGCGCGAGGCCGAACCCGTACCGCTCCTCGTTCGAAACCACCTCAACCTGCCAGCGGCAGTCGTCCTCCGACAAGCCGTGCCGGCTCTCGGACAGGAGCGCGCGATAGGTTTCGGGGCCACCGTCCTCGCGGACAGCCGCGTAGCCGATGCCGTAGCCGTCGCATCCCCCATCCCGGTTCGGGAGCGAGCGAAGCCAGTCGGCGCCGAGCACGACCACGTCGTGCACGCCATCGCGCCTCGTGATCTCCCAGCCCCCGGCGGGGTCATTGAGGCGCACGAGGGCGGCCCGCTCGACCCATTCCGCGAGTTGGTCGACGAGCCCGATGACGCCGCGCGATTGCAGGAGTTCGCGTACCGAGCCGAACACGAGGCAGGGTTCGGGCCGGAAGCTTGGCCCCCGGGGCTGCAGGTGGGGGTGGCTTCGGTCGAAATCCTCGCGAAGGACGATGTACGGCTCGCGCAGCGGATACTCCGGCCAGAACGCCATCGTGACCGGCTCGACGGCCCGGACGCCGTTGTCGGAATGGCCCCTCACGCGCCACCGCGAAGGCAGGTTGGCGTCGATCCGTACGGTCGCCATGGTCGCGCCGGTGCCGGCGTCGACATGGCTCTCGACGCCGCGCACGGATGGGTGCAACCCGATCAGGCGGAGAGCCCGGGCGACGGCCCTCGGCATCGCCGGAGGCGACGGCTCCGCCGGGCCTGTCTCAGCCGTGCGGGAGGGGGGCGGCCCCGATTCCGGTCGCCACCGCGACCGCCGCAGGGACCGTCGGGCGTTTCGGCTTGTGCCCCGCATAGGTCACCTCGATCTCGTAAGGGTCGGTGCCGGAACGGTCGGCGATGCAGGTGAAGGTGCCGCCGTGCGGGGCGACGATGGCCTTGTATTCCCGCTTGGCGCGGATGCAGGGCGGGTCGATGTCGTCGTCCTTGATCGGCTTGCTGCTCGCCAGGACCTCCGCCCCGGACCGCGCTTGCCCGAGGGCGTCGCGGGCATCCGCGCTGACCTGGGCGTCCTCGCCGTAATCGGACCAGCTGTCCCAGGAGAGCGAGTGCCAACTGCAATGGTGGGGGGCCACGAGGACGTCGTATCCCAGGACGTGCTTCCGGGACTTGTTCCGGTCCCAGACCTTCTCCCAGATGCCGACCTCCGCGTCCCCGCCGAACAGGAATCGGGACGCCTCCGCGTAGCCGTCCGCTTGGAGGGCCAGACCGAGTATGACACTGGAGTTGTTCTTGCTGAGGAACTCGTCCTCGTCGTCGTCGGAGGCCGGCATGGGGGCGATGAGCCGCCCCTTGAACCGGCCGTGCGCGCCGCAGATCGTCGAGAACTCCTCGTCGGCCTTCACCAGGATCTGCCGGAGGTCGTCGGTCTTGCCGTCGACGTCCTCCCCCAGGATGACGATGCGCTCGCCGTCCGTGCCGATCCCACGCTCGCGGTACCGGCGCACCCGGCGGCGCGCCTCGCAGGCCCACGCATTGGCGTCGTCGCAGAGCGCGTGATCACGCCCCGCGCGCCTGAAGACGATGGGGCTCGACCACATCTCGCGGATGACGATCTTGTCCAGCGCCTTCGACCACGTCTCGGGCGGCCCGAGGTGGAAGTGCTCCCGCAGGCCGCGGCAATGGTCCTGGTCGGGATGGGTCAGGAGGAACGCGTCGATGCAGAGCCGGCCGTAGATGTCCCGCTGCAGCCGTTTGCGCAGTTGGGCGATCACGTCCGGAACGTCGGGTCCGGGCTGCCGGACGTTGATGTCGATCAGAAGCTTGCGTTCGCCCTCCATCTCAACGAGGTGCATGTCGCCGTTGCCGACGCGGAAATGAACTGTGTTCGCCGTCATGTCAGGTCTCCGGCGCCGCTACCAGGATAGCGCGCCACCGAGTACGGTTTCGCCAGGGTTTGCCGCGCGTCAGCGCTCCCTGCGCACGCCCTTGAAGGGAGTGCCGTCCTTCTTGCCGTCCATGAAGCGGCCGGTGTCGGCGTCACGCTTCGTCCACGTGTCCGTCTTGGGGTTGAAGACCTGGGAGCGGTCGCGAACCATGCCGTTGCGGTGGCCGTCGCCGGCCGGGGGATTCGTTGCCATGTCGGTGTCCGTGTCGGGGGCCCGCGCGACGGATGCGCGGCCCGGGATGCCTCAGAGCCTGCCCGTGATCCGGGGCCGATGGCGCCGGGACGGCCGGGAAGCTCTGATGCTCAAGCCCCCGGTCCGAGGTCGCTACAGCGTGCTCCAGTCGGAGTACGCAGGCAACCTCGTGGATTGCTTAATTATCTTGCAAATTGCCGATGTGCAAGATACATCCGCGATGGAGGGACACGATGGCATCCGCACCGACCGGCATCCGACTGAAAGCGCTCCGCGAGCAGCGCGGCATGTCGCAGGAGGAGCTCTCGCGCGTCCTCGGCCTCGACCATCGGCAGTCGCTGCAGCAGATCGAGACCGGCGGGCGGAAGCTGTCGGCCGAGGAACTCGTCGCCGCCGTGCAGGCGTTCGACGTCCCGCTCGACTATTTCACCAACCCGTTCCTCATCGTCGGCGAGGCGAGGTTCTCCTGGCGCCGCCATTCGCAGACCTCGGTCGCGGAGCTCGACGCGTTCGAGCGCAAGGCGGGCGAGTGGATCGGCGCGTACCGCGAGCTGGCGGCGGCGACGGGCAGGACGCTCCCGCCTATCGCCCACCGGCTCAACTTGACGCGCACGAACAGCTACGAGGACGCGCTTGAGGCCGGCGAGGCGGTGGCGGGTTTCCTCGACCTGGGCCCGGTGCCGTCCGAGCGGCTCGCGGAAGCCATGCAGGACAAGCTATCGACGCTCGTCCTGATGGTCGACGCAGAGAGGGGCATCTCGGGGGCCGCCTGCCTCGTGCGGAACCTGGGCGCCGTGCTGGTGAACCGGCTGGAGGCGCCCGGCAGGCGGAACTTCGACCTGGCGCACGAGCTCTTCCACATCCTCACCTGGGACGCGATGCCCCCGGAGCGCCTCGACGACGGGCAGGGCACCGGCAACCTGCAGAAGCGCGTCGAGACGATGGCCGAGAAGTTCGCCTCCGCGGTCCTCATGCCGAGGCGGCTCTTCGAGGGCGTGACGGACGAAGGGCGCAACCCGGACTGGATCAACGTCAGGGCGACCGAGCTCGGCGTCTCGGCGAAGGCGCTCAAGTGGCGCCTGGTCGACCTCGAACGCCTCTCCCGTTCCGCCGCCCAGGGCTACGAGGACCACCGGCTCGTGAACAACGGCGGGCTGGTCCACAGGGAGCAGGACGTGCCCCTGAAATTCGGCAAGCACTTCCTGACCGTGGTGGCCGACGCCATCGGGCAGGGACACGTCTCGGTGCGGCGGGCCGCGGCGCTGCTCGACGTCACCATCGACGAGCTCGGGGACCTTTTGGACGCGCATGGGGTCGAACGCCCGTTCGACATGTGAGCCCGCACGATGGCTGTCCATCGCGGCTCGGTCCTCACCGACACCAACACGGTCATCGAGGCGCATCGCGTCGGCGCATGGCGGGCGTTGTCCAGCCGCTACCGCCTGGTGACGGTGGCCAAATGCCTGGAGGAGACGCAGACGGGCTTCCAGCGCCGGCGGCCCGAGGAGAACATCGACCCGACGGTCCTGCGCCCGAGCTTCCATTCAGTCGAGCCGGATGACGCCCTCGCGATCATGAGGTTGCAGCTCGACGGTCCCGGCGCGCACCTCGACGCCGGCGAGCTCTCGCTGTGGACGCATGCCCTGACGCGGGAGGACGACTGGCTGATCTGCGGGGCCGACGCCGCCAGTATGCGCTTCGGCTTCGACCAGGGGCACCGAGCTAGGCTTGTCAGCCTCGGCGGCTTGCTGAACGACATCGGCTTCCGGCCCGCGCTTCCGCTCCGCCGTAACTTCGGCAAGCCGTGGCTCGACGACCTGATCCACCGCCTCGCGATGGAGGGACTCCGGCCGGGACCTGGGCAAGGAAAGCCGGCATGACGGACGCGCACGCACTCGCGCAAGTCATCGACGACGACATTCCCGTCGGCGACACGCTAACCGTGTGTCAAACAGCGTGGAATGTTGGTTCATCCGCACTTTCGGTGCTGGCGGGCTTCTGTGCGGCCAAGCTCTACAGGTCAGCCTCAGGCGGCATGCAGGACGCGCTGGCGCAGGAGATCGAATCCGGCGCGGCCGTACATGCTCCGCTTGATCAGCTTGAGTCGGTTGACCTGTCCCTCGACGGGTCCGTTGCTCCAGGGCTCGACGATGGCCGCGCGTACGGCAGCTTCGTCCTGCCGGAGCCCGGTGACGAAGCCGCCGAGATCGGTCCTGGCTGCGGCCTCAAGCCAAGGCGTCAGTCCTGCCGGATCTCCTCGGCGCAGGAGTTCGGCGAAGGCCCGCACATCCGCAACGGCTTGCCTGATTTTCGGGGCCGCGACGCAGAGTGCTTCCGTGAAGGCGCGATCCTCCGGCAACAGCGTCGCTGGATCGCCGGTCAGCCATCGGGTGATGCGTCGTGTCGAGGGAATCCGGGCGGACACTGGTCGGACCGGCGCCCCTGACCGCTGCCGCGCAGCCCAGCGTCGGACGATGTCGTAGCCGCCCGTGAAGCCCTGGACGCGCAGTTCGCGATGGAGAACGGTCGCGCTGCGTTCGCCCTCCTGCCAACGCGTCTCGACGAAGGGAAGATGACGGTCGAGCCAGCTCGGACCTGGGGCTCGGCGGTAGGGCATGAACCGGCCGGCCCGAACCCAGCGTCGCACGGCGTTGCGGGATGCACCGATACGGCGGGCGATCTCCTTGGTCGGCATGCCCTCGCCGTGGAAGCGCAAGGCTGTCTCGCAGCGATCGCGCCGCGGGTTGTGCACCACCGACGTTGGCGCGCTCTCCGGCGCATCGCGGCCCTCGGAGGAGACGTGCACGAGGCGATGCGCCACGTCCCGGATCTCGGACTGGTGCCGCTCGACGATGCCGCGCAGCGCCTCGGAAGCATTGACCAGCAGGTGCCAGCGGTCGGCGATCTGCGTCGCCGTCGGTGCCCCCGTCCGCGCTGCCTCGGCGTAGGGCCCTGAACGGTCGCGGCTGATGACGGTTACGCTCGGATGGGCAGCGAGCCAATCCCGCACCGGTGCCGACGAGCGGCCGGGAAGCAGGTCGATGACACACCGCCGTTCGAGATCGCAGACGATGGTGCCGTAAGATCGGCCGCGCCGCCAAGCCCAGTCATCGATGCCGACCACGCGCGGTGGCGGAGGCGGAACAAGTCCGCGCCGGCGAATCAGGCGCAGGACGGTGTCGCCGCCCTCCGAGCACCATGCCGATATCGGTCTGTGTCTCGGCCAACCGTTTGCTGCAGCGCGCCTTGCGCGCAACCAGCCTCGGCACGCGCTCGGCGAAGATCCGCCCTGGGCAGTGGCTGCAGCGGAAACGGCGCACCTTCAGGCGCCACATCACAGCCCGGTCCTGCCACGGCAGGTCCTTGAGGGTTCGCCAATAGGTGCTGTGCATCCGCGTCGAGGACCGTCCGCAACCCGGACAGGTAGCATCAACCGTGGTGGTATGAGCGGTGATCAGCAGCCCGCACGGGTCCAGCGTCAGATCATCGACCTGAACACCGTCCGGGACCGACGGCATCGACGAGTTCGAGATCGGCATCGTGCTGCCCTCGGGCCACAACGCTGATCAACGCCTGATACCAATCCTCATTGATTAGAACCCATGTGCCCATTGTCGGAGTCCGATGGACATGATGCGCCAGGGTCGGTCGATGAGGGTGTTCCAAGCGTGGCAGCAGTGGTCGAGGATGTCGGCGTAGGATTTGAAGATGCGGTTGCCGAGCCAGTTGTCGCGCAGGAACTGCCACAGGTTCTCGACCGGGTTGAGTTCGGGGGAGCGGGCCGGCAGCGGCAGCAGCGTGATGTTGGCCGGCACGACGAGCTTCCGGGTCGTGTGCCAGCCGGCCTGATCGAGCAGCAGCACGGCGTGCGCGCCGGGGGCGACGGCTTGGGCGATCTCGGCCAGGTGCAGGCCCATCGCCTCGGTGGTGCAGCGGGGCATGACGAGACCGGCGCCCGTTCCCCGTGCCGGGCAGATGGCGCCGAAGATGTAGGTGGAGGCGGTGCGCTGGTCCTTCGGGGCCGAGGGGCGCGTGCCGCGGCGGGCCCAGCGCCGGGTGATCGTGTTCTTCTGGCCGACGCGGGCCTCGTCGGCGAACCAGACCTCTATCGGCTTGCCGCCGACAGCCTGCGCGATCTCTGCCAAGCGGGCGGGGAAGGCTTTTATAAGCCGGGATGGCGTCTGGCTCCTGGGCGTGGTGGCGCGGGCGGGCGGAGAGCTTACGGTAGCCCATGCCCCGCAGGACCCGGCCCAAGGTCTGCTCGGACACCGATACGCCGTGGTCTTCGAACAGGATCTGGACCAGATCGACCAGCCGCCAGCGGACCACCCCGTGCGCGGCCGGCATCGGGCCCTGCTCGACCAGGACACGCAGGGCCTCCCGCCGCTCGGCGTCCAGGCGCGGGCGAGCGCCGGGGGCCTTGCCATCGATCAGCCCGTCGGGACCGCGCGCGTTGAACGCTATCACCCAGTCCCGCACCGTCTGGAGCCCGACCCCGCCGAGCGCGGCAGCGGCCGGGCGCGAGCCGCCCGCGTAGATCGCCGACAGGGCCAGCAGGCGCCGCGTCTGTGCGGGATCGGGCGAACTCTTCGCCAAGGCGCGCAGATCCGCGGCGTCGAAGTCCGGCCGCAGCGGCACCGAAGCAGCCATCCCATCCTCCTGGGGCTCAAAACCCGAGAACAGAATCATCCCTCAGCCGACGACGCTACCCCATGAGTCGCGTTCAACGAGGGTTGGTATGAGCCACCCGCCAGCACCGAAAGTGCGGATGAACCCAATAGGGACCCAGGATCGGCGTCCAAAAGGGGCTCTGACTCACTTTCGGTGCAGGCGGGTTGATGGATCTCGGCTTCAGCCGTCGGAGATCCGGCCATGCCCCGCAGCCTTCATCTCGGTTCTGTCGTTCCGCCCGGCCTTGTCGTCGATCACATCGAGGTGGGGGCGGGTCTGACCATCACCGCTCGGCCGACCGCCGCGTCGGCCCGATGTCCGAGGTGTGACGGGATCTCGTCCCGTGTGCACAGCCGGTACATCCGCACCCTATCGGATCTGCCGGTCGCTGGCCGACGCGTCGTCATCACGATCAGCGTCCGCCGCTTCCGGTGCGTCGGAACGGAATGCCGGACGAAGGTCTTCGCCGAGCGGCTCGAACCGGACCTCGCCGCCGCCTACGCCCGACGAACAGGACGGCTGGAGACCATCGTCCATCATCTCGGCCTCGCACTCGGTGGCAGGCCGGCGGAGAGCTTCGCCCGCCGACTGATGGTGCCGGCGAGCCGGGACACGATGCTGCGAACCGTGCGCCGCCGCGCCCAGAGGCCGGCCGAGACCCTGACCGTGATCGGCATCGACGATTGGGCCTTCCGCCGTGGGCAACGCTACGGCACGCTGATCTGCGACCTGGAGCGGCGGCGCGTCGTCGCCCTCCTGCCGGATCGCGAGAGCGGCACCGTCGAGGCATGGCTCACCGCCCATCCCGAGATCGCCGTCCTCGCCCGTGACCGCGGCGGCGGCTACGGCGAGGCCGCGGCGCGGGCGTTGCCCACGACGATCCAGGTCGCCGACCGCTGGCATCTGATGGAGAACGCCAGCGCCGCCTTCCTCGATGCCGTGCGCAAGTCGATGAACGCCATCCGAGTCGCGGTGGGCGCCGCCACGATCGACCCCAATCGGCTGACCTGCGCCGAGCGCCTGCAATACGAGGGCTACCGTCGGCGCACGGCGACTGCCGAGGCGATACTGACGCTGTCGCGACAGGGCATGCCGATCCGGCAGATCGTCTGCACGACCGGCCACAGCCGCAGGCTCGTGCGCCACGTGTTGCGCGGCCTGACCGGTGACGTGTTCCGGGCGCGCCAGAGCAGCCTGGAGTCCTACCTGCCCCGGCTCGACGACGAGTGGGCGGCCGGCTGCCGCAACGGTGCCGAACTCTGGCGACGCCTGCGCGCCGGCGGGTTCACCGGCAGCCTCCGCGTCGTTGGAGAGTGGGCGACCCGCCGTCGGCGCCATGAGCAGTCCCCCGCGGGTGCTCCCGGCAAGGTACCCTCTGCACGCCTCCTCGCGCGACTGATGACGACCGGGCGGGATGGCCTGAGCAAGGCCGAGGCCGTGACGGTGACGACGATCGAGGCAGCGGTACCGGCGCTCGACGAGGCGCGCTCTCTCCTGGCCGGCTTCCAGGCCATGATCCGCGAGCGGAGAACACACGACCTCGACACCTGGATCGACACGGCGGCTCGCAGCCTCCTCGCGTCCTTCGCGAACGGCCTGTCGCGAGACAGAAAGGCTGTCGCCGCGGCGCTGGCCGAGCCCTGGTCGAATGGCCAGACCGAGGGGCAGATCACTCGCCTCAAGCTCGTGAAGCGACAGATGTTCGGTCGGGCCAAGCTCGATCTGCTCGAAGCGCGGCTGATCGGCGTTGGGTGACGCCGGCTGCATCAGGAGTGCGCCAGACCCCCTATTGGACGCCGATTGACACACCGAAGTCTGCGATACCGGGTCTCCCCGCTCCGCAACCCTGTCGGCTGCCATCCAAACCTGGTCCCTGATCGGCATCTCCCGTCTCCTGCAGAGGCGAGGATCACAGAAGCTCGTAAACAAAGCGCACTCGGGAAGCGGAAAGCGGGAAGCGCTGTCCGCTTCCCGCTTTCCGTCGCCGGCTTCCAGTCAATCAGCTCGAAGGGTAGGAGTGAACGGCAACTCCGATAGTTGATGCCGGAGGAAGACCCTTGCCGCATGACCGGCCGCGGCAGGCTTCAACTGGTGGCTCGGCCTTGATTTGCGTGAGGAGGCGGCCGCACCGCGAGCACGGCAGGTAGAACTCCCGCTCCTTGTTCTGTCGGTCGCTGGAGGCCGTCGTCCGGTTGTCGAAGTGGCTGACGCGCCAAGCCGCCACGAGGTCGCCCGGCACCAGGCGCCATAGGTCATCGTGGCGGAGACGCCCGCCGTCGTCGATAGCCACGTTCGTCCGCTGCGTCAGGTTCGTCTTCGTGGCGGATGCCGGCGACGACCCCTTCGTACCCGTGGAGCCTGCCCCCTCTCCGCCGGCGAACCCGCCGCGGCCAGGAACCGGCAGGGCCAGGCCGAAGTCGATGTCGTGGAACTCCTCCCTCCGTTCGGCGCGGCGGCCGGTCGAGCGGAGTAGGACGCTGGCGACGTAGTCGTGGTCGATGCTCAGGTGGCACTCGATGCGTTCGAGTAGGGGGTCCGCCTTAGCGTCGACCGGCACGCTCATGGAGCAGAGGAGCGACCGAGGGTCGGTGGGCGAGACCAGCCCGACCTTATCGGGCTTCGCGATCTCGACGACCGCCACGCCCTCCCGGGGGTCCACGCAGTAGAGGCGCGTGTTGGGTACGGTCTTCGTCTCGTTCTCGACCGGGAGCTCGAAGCCGGCCTCGACGAGCCGGTGGTAGGAGCCGCGTCCGGAGCTGTCCGCCACGAGGATCTCAATGGGCTTCGACAGCCTGAGCCTGAGGCCGTCATGGGCGATCCACGCCGCGCCCTCGGCGATGATGCGGTCGCCGTTGTCGATGTCCGCCACCCGCCCGACGAACCGCTCGAAAAGCCCGTCGGCGATGGCCGGCATGTTCACCATGCCGCCCGTCGCGAGGCAGAGCTCGATGTCGCGGTTGGTAAGCCGGGCGCGGGCGAGGATGTCGTCGATCCGCTTGAGCCCGCGCGCCACGAGGTCCGAGCAAACCGAGTCCAGGTCGGCGCGTGTGATGGTCTCTACGAGGTTTTGGGCGGGGCCCGTCGTCCTCAGGTAGTTCCTGATGATGACGTCCTCCTCGTCGGCGCCTTGCGCCGAAAGGCCGATCTTCACGATCTCGCACTGATTGAGGAGCTTGGCGCCCATCCCGGGCTGTTCCATGCCGCGGATGTCATGAAGCCGGTGGGACGCGGCGTGACGGTCTCTCAGGAGGTTGGTCAGGCGGACGTCGAACTCGTCGCCCCCGATCTCGTTGTCGCCGTCGTTCTCGATCTGCATGATCGCACCGCCCTGAATGCGGCACAGCGTGAGGTCGAGGGTTCCGCCGCCCCAGTCGAAGACCAGGACCGAACGGCCCTCCAATTGGGCTATCTGGCGCTGGTAGTCGGGCCTCGACCGCAGGTACCCGTACAGCGCCGCCACGGGCTCGTGAACGAACTGCACGACCGAGATGCCGGCCGCCCGGGCGGCCTCCCGCAACGCCCGGCGCTGGGGGCCGCCGAAGTCCACCGGGATGGTCATCACGGCGCGCGTCAGGGCCACGCCCTCGGCGACCGAGCGCGCCTTCAGGGCGTCGGTCTTCACGTGCCGCAGCACCTCGGCGACGGCATCGACCGGATCGACCTCGCGCCCCTCGATGAAGATCGGCCCCTCGCGGCGAAGCTTCATCTTCGGCGACCGCAGGAAGCCGGGCGGCGCGCCGCCACCCGTGAGGTCGAGGTGCTGCTTGGCCTCCCGCCCCACCTTCACGGTGTCGCCCGTGTACCAGACGACCGACGGGTGGGGCCGTCCGCTCCCGAGGTCCACGAGGGGCAGGGAGCGGTCGCGCACGATGCGCGCCGCGAGGCTGTTGGTCGTGCCGAAGTCGATGCCGAACGTGACGATGCTCAACCTTCGGTCTCCTTGATGGACGCCAGGACCGTTCGAATCCGTCGTACGGCGATCTTCGGCTGCGGCGGATCAATCTCCAGCGCGTCGATCGCGTCTCCGAGCAACGGAACCACCTTCTCCTGCAGCAGAGCCGCCTGGCGGGTCTTCACCTCCACCATGTCGTGTCCCCAGTGCTGCCTGCTGTCGTCCAATTCGGAGCGGGACGCGGACACCTGCCCCTTGAGTTCGGCCACCTCGGCCTCAAGCTCCGCGATCCGCCGCTTCAGGTCTCCGGAATAGACCCTGGCCTGATCGAGCAATTCCTCGGCCTCCCCGCGCTGGAGCTTCTCCTGGTCCCGTTGGGAGATGGCTTCCCGCGTCGAGCGGCCCATGAGTTTGGAGATGGCGACGGCCCGCTCAATGTCCGCCACTCTGCCAGAGGAGAGCGCATGCCGGACGTGCCTTGTCACCGACGCCTCGCCTTCGGCGTAAGTGTCGCCGAGGATCTGCAGCGCTGTTCCGAGGTCGAGGTTCCTCTGCCGGACCATCCACGCCAAGCCGAGTTGCAGGATGACCGTCGCCGGTTGGCGAACCGCCGTATCCCCGGACCCGAGTTCGTTCGCGAGTTCACGGTGCAGTCGGCGTAGGGCCGTGTCGGCCTCGACGTTGTAGGGCTCCAGGACATTCGGTGCGCGAGCGCGGATCGCGGCCTGGACCGCCGGCCACAGCCAGTTGCTCACCTGCGCGGGAAGCTTGGGCTGCGTCGCGAGCCCGAGCATGCGTTTGTGGTCGCTGTCTCCCGCTCGCCGGAGGCGCTCGGCCTCGGCGATGTCGTCTTCCGAAAACCTCGACGCCTTAACCTCCGACACGGCCTTGATGAAGTCGCTCGGCCTGACTTCGGTGCCCCCGAAGTAGGTGCGGAGGAAGGGTTCGACCTTGACCTCTTTCGGCTTGCGCGCCTTCTTCGCCTCCGGCCGTGCCGGCTCCGCGGCCGGGGCCGCGGGTTCGGTCGCTTCTATCGGAACGTCGTCTGTCACTTGGTCACCGTTTCAAGAGCGGGTTGCGCCCAGGCGTCGAAGGGGTGCACCGCGGCGATCTGCGAGAGGGGCTCCACGGCTTGGTCCGGGGCCTTGAGGCGCAGTGCGGTCAGGGCCCAAACCGCAAGTGCCTTCTGGCGGTCCGGGAGAACCAATGCACCGTCCCCGGCGACTTGGAGGCACTCGCTTCTCAACACGGGGCTCCAATGGTCCTTTCGCGACATCGCCTTTACCAGCCCCAGGAGCCGGTCGGTCCCGTGATCGAGCGGGCATGCCTTGAGCCGCGAGGCTGGCGCGTCTGGAACGACGATATGGGCAACCGCGGGACCACGAAGTAGCTCGGTCGCCGCGTCGAGCTCATCGTAGCCGGAAGCTACGGTACCGCTACCGAACTCGTTCAAGGCGAACCGCATGACCGAGCACAGCAGGTGCGGGAGGGGGCGACGATGCACCCGCAGCTTCTGGAGCGCCGCCGTGAACGCCTCAGTGAAGCTATCGAGGGAGGACGAGACCCTCTGGCCATGGGGCTGCTCCTTGATCAGCACGCCTAGGACGTACTCCGCCATGCCCTCCGCGTAGTCCGATCCGGTCCCTTGGCATCGGGCATCCTGCCGGAAGCGGCGCGCCGTCTCGCGGGTCGGCACGCCCTTTGTCATGTGGTCCATGAAGGCGCGGTCGACTGCATCCAGGTCCCCAGGGGCGGCGACCCGGAAACGGACGTCGTAGGTCGTCGTGACGGGCTCCGCGCCGCGCAGCTTGCCGTTGCTCAGGCGTATGCGGGCGACCGACCTATCGAGCCTCGCCATGAGCGATCCGAAGGTCGACTGATCGACCGGCTCCGGAGGCATGCCGTCGACCGAGACGGCGGCGGCGGTGGCATTCGCAAGGATATAGTCGGAGGGCGCACGCCGTTCGCGAACGGTGAAGGTCAGTCCAGGCTCAATCCCCGAGACGAGCAGCGTCGGCCGGTCGACCGGGTGTGCCACCGAAAGATGGTCCTGGAGATCGCGCGGCGAGATGGCGACATGGGTGCAGAAGGGGCAGCCATAGCTGCGGGGTAGCGGACCACGCGGGTCCGGGACCTTCTGCGTCGCGGACAGGAATGCCTCGCTCGCGTCCTCATGTACCCAGCCGAAAGTAGGCATCCCGAATCCAGCGCCCCTGTCGTTTGAAGCCTAGCAGCAGTTTCGGTCACCAACCCTTCCGCATGAACTCCTCTATATCGCGCGAGGAGAGGATGCGCTCCGTGCCCTCCCAATCGAGACCGACGTCATCCGCCACGTCGCGGAAGTAGCGCCGTTCGACCGGGGAACGGATGCGGTCCACCCGCTTCGGAAACAGCTTGACGGCCTCGCGGTCCTTCAGCACGGCGTCGACCCAGTCGTCCTCGAAGGAGTCGGGCAACTGGCCCAACACCTTGAATATGTCCTCGAACCGCTCCGATAGGGCGCCGTAGACCTCGTCCTCGTAGGTGCCGGCGTAGCGCAGGTTCGCGACGTGTATCCGGGGGCGCGGCTGCCCAATGCGCTGGATGCGGCCCTTTCGCTGCTCCAGGCGCGACGGGTTCCAGGGCAGGTCAACGTTCACCTGCGAGCCCAGGCGCTGCAGGTTCAGCCCCTCGCAAGCCGCGTCGGTGGCTGCCACCAGCTTGATCGTCCCCTTCCGCACCTCCTCCTTGATGTCGTTACGGTCGGTGCGGCGCCTCTCGCCGTTGTGCAGGACGAACGACCGACCGCCGCCTGCGTAGATGGCGACGGGCTGCTCCCGGAAGCGCGCTGCCAGGCCTTCGGCTACGAACTCGGCCGTATCGAAGAACTGGCTGAACGCGATCATGCCGTGGTCGGCGAGCCATCGGTTGTCGGCGAGGTAGCGGATGATGACTTCGACTTTGGGGTCCATCCGGCCGCGGCCGAGGACCGCCTGGAGGTGCGCCTCCACCTCGCGGAGGGCCTCCGCTTCATCCGGCGTGAGCGGCATGCGCTCGCGCTCCTGGGCGTAGAGATCCTCGTCCCCGTCGTCGATGGCGGACCCGGTCGTCGCGCCCGCGAGCAGGGCCTGCGTCGTGTTCAGGCCGGCCGCGACCGACGAGCCGATACGGCGCAGCAGGATGGTCTTCATGAACCCCGCGGCCGGCCGCGTGCGCGCATATAGCCCGCAGAAGCGCGTGGCGGCGTCGTACGCCTGGCGGAACGAGAGGCCCATCTCCAGGCCATCGCCGGAGAAGAGCTCTTCCGGCAGTCCGTCGCCTTCGCGTGGGTGTACGACGACGTCGATGCGGGGCAGGAGGCCGGCGTTCTCCAGCATTGAGCGAGAGCGGCGGATGACGCGACGGATGATCGGGTTGGTCTGCTCCACCAGCGTCGGGAACTCGCTCCGCAGCCTGCTCCTCTGGCCTTGCGAAAGGTCGTCGTAGCGGGGGCCGTCGATGCGGCTGTCAGCTAGGCGGTGAGCGGTGCGAACCACCTTGTAGAAGCCGGCCTCGTTCGTTGGCGGCAACGGGTTGCGCAGCAGCGCCCACTGGTCGGTCGGATCCTCCGGCCAGGGCTTCTCCCCGGTCAGGTAGTGTATGCTGCTATCCGACGACCACGCGCGGCTGCCCTCCCTCCCGAGCACGTGGCTCGTGCCCTTGGCAAGCATCGCGATGAGGTCGTGCAGCTCCACCGCCTTGAGCTGGATCGGCGTTGCGGTGCCGATGATGACGTTGTCGGAGTTGGCGGCGAGCCGCTCCATGAAGTCGAGGAGGCGTTTGGCGCCGACCCGGGCGTCGTCCTTCCCGCTGCGGTCGGCCCTGGCCTTGTGCGCCTCGTCGAGGATCACGACACCGAAGCGGCTCTCCCGCAGGTGCCTGATCTCGCCGTCCTCGTCCCCGCTCACGATGAGCCCGGTCGAGACGATGCCGATGCGCATGGGGCAGCGCGCGACCGCGCCGGCGTCACCCTTCGGCGAAATGGCGAACTCCTTGCCGTCGAGCCACTGCTTCTTGGCCGAGGACCAGATGGCCGACGGCAGGCCGAGCATGTCCTCTAACTCGGTCTGCCACTGCCGCGTCAGGGTCGCCGGAGCCAGGATCAGGACGCCGCCGCCGGAGAGGAGCGATAGCACGAGCGCGGCGGCAGCCATCGAGAGGGTCTTGCCGAGGCCCACGTCGTCCGCGATCAGGAACCGCGCCTTGCCGTAAAGGGCATGGTCGTCGACGCAGGCCTGTACGAACCGCTTCTGCCAGGGGCGCAGGATCTGCCCGGTCTTGTAGATTGGTCGCTCGATGAGGGCCGCGGCGGGGTTGGAAAGGCCGCCCTCCTTCCGGGCCAGGTCGATGGAGGCGTATTCTAGGCGCTGCGACACCGCGCCGATGTGGCTGACGACCGCCTGCGGCAGGTCCACGCCTAAGTCCCAAAAGTACTCGAACTCCTCACGCACCCACTTGGTCGCCTCGGGGTCGTCGTCCTCCCAGAGGATCTCATAGGAGTGCAGGAGGCCGGTGGCGCTCTCGTTCATCGAGCCGACGAAAGCCGTCGAGCCCCCGTCGCGGAACTCCATGATTCCGGCCTTGCCGTGCACGAAGACGTTCGTCCCGTCCTTGGGCACTACCTTCACCCGCATGCGCCCCGACGCGAGAAGGTCGTGCAGGATGCGGTAGCGGCCCTTCGCCAGGAGTTCCTCGATGCTGGACTGGCCGGCCATCCAGCCGGCGACCAGCGCGCGCGACAGTGCGTCCGAGCCCTCGCTCGCGGCCTTCGCGACCCGGACGTCGTTCGGGTCGAGCTCGGCGTTGCACACGACCCGGATCTCGTCGACGCCCGAGAGTTCCTCGGACACGAGTTCGAGGAGCGACGACCGGAAGTAGCCGGCGATGCGCAGGTAGCGGCGCGAGCGCGAGAGGCGCTCGCCCAGGACATCGCGCAGGGACCCGCGACGGGAGGAGTGACGCTGCAGGGCCACCGGTTCGCTCCTGTGCGCGCTTAGACCTTATCGACTTCAAGGCGCTGGGCCAGGAGGTCCGCCGCCGAGCTCTCGACCGGCCGGGTCTTGGATGTCTTGGCCGACACGTACTTGGCCAGGGCGACCAGCTTCGCCCGGCTGGGCCAGTAGTCCTGACCGAGCTCCGTCCTAATGAACGCGAGCCCCTCGCGGGGGTCGTCCTTCTGCATCGTCTTGTGCGTAGCGAATAGGACGCGGCGCAGGTGCGAGGACCCGAAGCCGTTGCCGCCCAGCATTCGACCCTTTAGGGCCCCCGCGCCAGCCAGGGAGGCGGCGTTCGCCTTCGTCGAATCCATCAGGTCGGTATGATCGGTGACGGAGAAAGTGCGCGCGAAGTCCTGGTAGTCCGCGTATTTCGTCGTGCCTTTGCTCTCCATATCGAGCATCCGGACGTAGAACCGGGACGTCGTGTCAAGGTCCCGCCACATTGCGGGTGGAAAGCCTTCGGGCACGAGCTTGTTGTTCGCGACTGAGGCGGCGTACTCGATCAGCTCGCGGATGACCGTTTTCTCACCGCGGGCGAGCTTCCTGTAGATGTCCGCGCCGACCTCCTTCCGGTCGATGGTCGCGTAACTGGTGATGACCCGCAGCGCGGCAGCGTAGGCAGCGAGCTGCAAGTCGCCGTCTGTGTAGAGACGCTCCGAGGTCCAGTCGTCGTCCAGGGCATTCAACGAGGCGAGTTGGGCATCAACCTCGGTCTCGATCTTCTCCTCGATCTCCATCCGCCTCGCATTGCCGCCGCCGATGCGCTTGCGAAGCACAAGGAGGACGGTTCCCTGGACGTAGTTGCCTCCACCCGTGGGCTTGGCGATCTCGGTGACAACGTTCCATGCAGCGGTGACCCTCAGGTCGGCGGCCCACATGATGGCAGCCAAGTCCGCCCAGACCCCGGCGTCTTGATGAGTAAACATGACCACCTGCATGCCATTGTCCGGCATCTGGCGCGAAAGAGCCTTGTAGGCCGCGACCATGTCGGACCTGAACTTCTCGTCGGAGCCCTTGACGGCCAGGCTCCGCTGGCTGTCCCAAGTCCAGCCATCGAAGGGTGCCGGCGGACGCTTCCTGAGCCAGCCGATGAAGAACTCGGTTATCTCGTGATAGTTGATGGCGTCCGCGTACGGCGGGTCAGAAACGCCGATGTCGATTTCTTCGGAAAAATCGAGCGCGGACATGTTATGCACCGCGCCGGACCCAGCCAACACCTGTCGTTCCCCGAGCTCAAGCACGATATGCTCGTTCAACCCGCGGGTAGCGCGGACGCCGTAGTTGAAGAGCGTGTTGAAAGCCTGGTTCGAAAAGAGATGGCTGATGGACTCGCGCGCCGCTCCGGTCCCGTAATAGCAAAGCTTGTTGCCCCAATCGAGTGCTTTCGCGAGGTTGAGGTATAACGAAGGTTGCATGCGCAAGTCGCATGCGTGGATGTGTTTCGAAACCAGGGCGAAGTACAGGAGGTGCCTGGCGCCGAACAACTGATGCCAGTAGCGCCAACCGCGCTCGCGCATTGGCTGGGACGTGTTATCGCCTGGCAGGATCGGCTGGTCAGGGATAAGACCAAGCCCCTGCCACTCGTCGATGTTCGAAGCGACGCAAGCCGTAACCTTTGCCTCCCGTTCGAGATCGGCATCACTCACGGCTGCGAAGAACGTATTCTGGCGCGACTTGCCGATGGTATCTCTCTCAATCCACTGAATGCAGTATAGGCGCTCCTGAAAAATATCAGATTCTGCCGGCCTGAATTCATTCTTCGTCCAGGGACGGAGCTTGTTAGCGTTGCGCCCATCATCGCCACGGTAGTCGCCCCTGATTACGCTAATTGCCACGCCATCCGCTTCCGGGTTGGCTGGGTGGACGAGCCGCCCGTCTCGCAAGGTTCCCTTCTCGGACAAGGCCAGCTCTGCTTTCGTGACACCCGTGACGATGTCGATGTCGTATCGCTTGTTGCCGCTGTCCGGACGCAGCCGAGCGACGACGTTGCGCGATTTCGAGATGATGAACGTCGGGAGCAGCGGCACCATCCAACCCGTACGGGGGCAGCGCGTCTCGATGCAGTACAAGTAAGCCTTCGCCCGGTTACCCTCCGCGTCATGCTCGATGCCCAATCCGGTGACATCTGCATCGACAGCCTCCGCGACCGCGCGTTGGGCGGCCTCGATCTCCGCCCTCGTCCGAGCGTCGGCGCCGATGACGTTGAAGCCCCCCCAAGTGAGCATGCAAGCGATGGGGTTGAGATCGGATGCATGGACGGAGCAACCGATGCGCGCAGCCTCGAAGGGGATCGAGCCGCCGCCGCAAAAGGTGTCGGCCAGCCTAGGCCGTCGCCCATAGCGCATGACCCCGAGTTGCTCGATCAGCCCCGCGACGGATGTGGCCGAGGTTCCCAGATGGGCGTTGACCTCCTCCCAGATGTCGCTGAGCAGTTCCTCCTCGCGGCACTCGTCCGGCCGCAGGCAGAAGTCCAAGCGCTTGTCGTACGGGAGCGTCAGGACCCACTCGGCCAAGAGCTCCTGACGCTGCTCGCGCGACAGGGTTTTGCGGTAGGCGGGCTTGGGGTCCGGCTCGACGAGCTTGAGGTACTCGGGCCATTCCGGGTCGACCTTCGCGGCCGGGATCGCCTTGAGGCGCTTCAGGAAGGCCGCGTCGTCCATACCCATCAGCAGAAGGAATATGCGGAGGTCCTTGATGGGGTCCTTGGTCGAAGGCAGCAGGCAGCCCAGGACCGTCGCCCGAACGAGGATCAGAGGCTTGCGCCCCTTCCAGTAGGTGCCGAGAACGGTCAGCAACTGGCCCTGGACGGCCGAGCGCTCCTTGAAGGACTCGGCTGACGCCCGTCCCACTGGGAACTGGGTTTCCAGGAAGGAGGGGGCATCCCTCAAAGCGAACGGGACGACGGCGCCGGCCGCCACAACGGGGCTATGGACGTTCACGCGAAAGCCTCCAGTCGGCCAGAGATCGCCTTGAGGGCAGCAAATTCGACGCGCTTCTGAGCGATGTCGGGTTGCTGAGCCGCGCCCGTGTTCTTCCTGGGCGGAAGGTGGCCGCGGCCGGTCATGACGCCGAGTGAGAACACGTCGCGCTTCGTTCCGAAGCACAGCGCCCGTCTGAGGGCGTCGCGCCACCCCATCCCCGTCTGGTGGGCGTAGCCCGTCGAGGCGGCGGTCATGGTGTACAGCCACCAGCGCTCTTCCGGCTTGAGCCCGAGCCAGTTCCGGATGGCGACGTCGCACTGCTCCACGGACACGTCGTCCTGCTCGATGGCCCAGACGAGGACAAGGAGCTCTTTGCCGAGGAGGCGCTGAACGCCGTTGTTGCCCTGGGTCCAGGAGCCGGACCGCTTGCGCTCCGCCTTCAGCCGTCGGTTAAACTCGGAGCGCACCTCGCCCGAGACAGCATCCCACTTGGCCTTGGGCAGTTGTGCCCTGAGGACGACCTCCGGGGATAGGACTGCCTCGGTCGCGACCGGCGGTCGCCCGAAGACCTCGAAGACATCGACGGTGTCCTTCGTAGCTCGGGGCACCTGCACGAGGTAGCAATGCTCGACGTAGTAGTCGGCACAATCGAAGTCCGGCATGACGCTAAACCCTCAGACGCCGTCGTCCTGCGCCCACTTCATGGTCTCAAAATCGAGATCCACGGCGTCGGCGAACACCTTGTAGTCCTTACCGGTAGCGAACCGGGTCTCGTTGAAGCTCGCGCTCGCACGGGTCGCCGTGAAGCTGCCCGACTGGGCCACCGACGAAATCACCGTCGTCACGGCATCCGCGGACATGGAGACCCCGTCCCCGAATGTGATGTCGGCGAACACGCCGACATCCTCCGAACCGATCTCGATCTGTCCGCCTCGCACCGTTGCGCCGGTCGCGGCCTGCAGGGCCGTCATTGCGTCAGTCAGGCGGGTGATGGAATCGAAACGGAGCGCCTGGCGAAGCAGTAGGGGGCGGTCGTCGCGGATCTCCTTCGGTCGCGGATGCGGCTCAGGACCGTCGCCTTGGGTAAGGCGCACTTCCTCGCCCGTCCGCCCATCGACCGCCGGCACGAGCCTGACTTCCTTGGCAGCGCCTGGCACCGATAGGGGGCTTGAGACCACTGAGCCTTGCATCGGGTCCGAGCCGTCGAACGAAGCGCGGACCTGCGCGGAGCGCGGTACGACCGTCCACTCGATCGTCGTGCCCGTCGAGGTAGAGGCGGCGTGGGCAGCGAGCCTGACTGGGGCGAGCCACTCGACCGGGGGACCCGACTTCGCCTCGCCCCGGCTGTCCACGGGCAGGAACCAAACCCTGGAAGCGCTTGTCTCGTAGCTGCGGCCCGCGACTTTCCCGGAGACGGTCGGGTCGGGGTGCCCAGTCTCCGAGGCGTAGACCGTGTCCGCCTCTTCGGGTGTGACAATCAGTTTGTAGACGCCTTTTTCAAGGGCAGCGTCGAGCGAGCCTTCGAGCCTGACGGCGACAGATGTTACCCGCTCGTACTTCTTTTCAATGAGACCGTTGCGTTCGCGCCAGTGCTTCGTCCGCACTATCTCCGTGATGAGATGGTCAAGTCCTCCGGTCGAGAGCCAGTACCATCCGGCCTTCGCCGCAGCCTTGCGCCTCAGTTCCCCACGTTGGACTGCATCTGCGTCGAAGAGCTCATGCTCTGCTTCCTCGCGTAAGGTCGCGATTTCAGTCTCGATCTTGGCCGCGGGGTAGAATTTCCCCCGGGCCTCAAGCGTCTTGAGGATTTGCTCCTCGCCCCGATAGTCGTTGTTATCGAACTCCATACGGAATTGGCCGTAGTCCCGCAGGCCTGACCCAGTCGGGAAGACGAGTGTGGTGAACGTCTCCCTTACAGCCGAGGTGAAGCTGTTCGCGACGCGCGCCTTGATGCCCTCCACCTCGCGCATCTGGGTCGATTCTTTGCCATGCCGCTGCGCGATGGCCTTCTCGACGATGGAGATAGCCCGCATCTGGCGAGCGATCCCGCGCAACGAACCGAGCGAGTTGAGGTCGGCCGTTAAGATGAGGACCCGGTTCTGGCGGTCGAGCTTCCTCCACCACTCGATGAGGTCCGGCGGAAGGCTTTGGGCCGGCCGCTCCACGACGACTAGCGTAACGTCCTCCTCGCCGACCTTGATCTCGTCAAGAGAGGGTAGGATGGCCAAATTCTTGTTGTAGAGCGCCTTGGTCTTGGGTTCGAAGACCTCCGCCAGCTTGTCCCTAAGTTCCTGGTCAACAACCTCCTCGGCCAAGCTGGCGCCTGTGTTGTTGATCTCCGACACGACGTTGGCGACCTGGCCGAAGTAGATGCGCTCATCAGGTCCCTTGAACAGGTACTCCGCATTTCCGGCGAGCTTGTCTAAGGCTGTCGAGATTGCCGGCGTCCTGGTGAGCGGGTCAATGAGGAATTCGATGACCTCCGACCGACGGAGTCCACGAATGGGCTGCTCAGCCATCGACAGCGACGACATCAGGATCAGCTTAGAGATAGACGTCGCCGTGGAAGAGCCTTCGCCGGCGTCGATCTGCTCGGCCAGGGCATTGCCCCGGTCTGCGATGTCTTTGGAGATGGCGTTCGTATAGTGGTTGTTGATCTTGCGGATCTCCTCCACGGTACCGGGATGGTTCAGGTCGAGGTGCTGGAGCCCAATGAGGAAGATCGAGTCGTTCGACGCCCAGGCATTCCGAACGGCGAGCCGCAGGATGCGGATGAGCGCCCGGGTCTGCTGGTAACCCGGGTTCTCCTTGAACCGGGCGACAATGTCTCGGATGGACGGGTGGAAGGGATACGTCTCCCGTATCCGGGCGATGAAGCTCTCCGGTATGGACGGGACGTCGTCGACCTTCTTGGCGCGGTTGAGCTCGTCTACGTAAGCCTGTGCAATCTCGTCGATGGCGTCTCCGTCGGGAAGCTTGTCGAAGAGCTTCTTGCGGATGATCTGGAAGACCTCGCCTGAGTTTTGCTGGACCGGCGTGATGGCCTGGGCGTATTTGCCGTACTGCTTGTTTAGCGTGTTGATGAGAGTCTTCAGCTTGCCCGAGCCCTCGGCGAAGACATCGTCGATCAAGTTCGTGACGACCACGCAAGCCCGCGGCAATTGCGACAGGGCGTTGAACAGGCGCTCCAAGGCGCCGATTGTGATGTCGGCCAGCGTCGAGTTGCCGACCGCCTGGCCCTCGGCCATCTGCAGGTAGCTCGGGAGCTCGTCCAGGAGGATCAGCACGGGCCCGTCGCCGAGCGTCGCGACCCAGTCGTCAACGCCGGGCGTCTTGGCCCCGTCCTTCCAAAAGCGCGCCATCGCCTCGGGGCGTTCCAGGCGGTCTGCGATCTCGCCCCAGAGGAAGTTTGACGGGTTCTGGTGGCCATTGAAGATGACGACCTTCGCGGAGCCGAAGGTCGCCGTCGGGGCGATGTTCGGGATGATGCGGTGGCGCAGGCCATCGTCCTGCGCGAGGAGAGCGAAGGCGATCAACGAGTGCGTCTTGCCGCCGCCCATCGACTGCGAAAGGTAGAAGGCGCCGTCGCCGGTCCTGCCGGAGAGGCGGTCGAAGCCGTTACGGACCAGGGCGTTCAGGCCATCGGTGAAGTGGTTGCGCCTGAAGAACGCGTCCGGGTCGATCTTACCCTTGTGAAGGTCGTCCAGGTTGGCGATCTGGTCGACGAGGCCATCCTTCGAGACGATGTCACTGACGTCGCAAAGTTGCCTTACGCTCTGAATGGCCACTACTTCTTCCCTCCCATGGCCGCACCTTCCCGGCGTGCGTCCAGCAGATGCGTGACGGCTTCCTCGACCAGTTCGTAGACCGGCCTGTTGTCGTCGAGGGCCGCCTTCTTGAGGTTGAGGATCAGGTCGGGATGCAGGTAGACATACAGCGGCCGCCGCCCGTCTGAACGGGGAGCCGTCCTGCCCTCTTCGGCGCCAAGAACCATCGGTGCAATCCAGCCATCCAGATATCTGACGCTCTCACGGGCGGGTCGATTCGACAATCGAGCTTGGCCGTTCGATGGCCGGCGTCATCGCTTTTGCGAGGGCATTGTGTGTCGGCGACCACAACCTGACCGACGCGTTCTGGTAGGCGGCGAAGGAACGGGAGAGCGAACCGGTCGAGGCCGGCGTCGTCCTCGCATCCGGCCGTAACGCGGTGGCTTGTTGGTAACCTGCGGGGACGGGATCGGCAGGTACCCGAACGCCTGATGAAAACCCTGACCTTCAACATGGATCCACCGCGTCTCGGCCCGCAAATTGCTGAGATCCGTCTACGCGCTTGAGCGGCAGGCCCGCGCGAAGCCGCTGGCGGCGGCGCTGAAGCTGTGGGCGGAACGGAGCCTGACCCAGAGCTGCCGGGTCGGTCCGAACTGGCCAAGGCGTTGCGTTACATACTGGCGCGCTGGCCGGCACTGACCCGCACCTTCGACGACGGACGCATCGCGCTCGACAACACCCTTGAATGAGAGTGCGCCAGATCCAAAGCTGCACGCCGAAACGCAACTTTTGTTATATCTGTCGAGTTTGTTGGTTGTGCCTGCGGGCGCCAATTGGCATGCCAAGGTGACGCAGGTGACGAATATCGCCTACCCTGATTTTCAGGTTTGTTTTTGTGCTTATCTGCGCTCGCCCGAATTGCCGAACTTAGGAGCGGACGGCAGTGCCGAATATTAGAAAGCCTGACACAGAACGCCTGAAGCAAATCCGCTACAACGATCTTGCTGCCCAGCGCGCTCTAATCAACGAGATCAGGGCCGAGCCGTTTATTGGTTCCCGTTGCATTCTTCCGCGGATCAAGGGCCCTCGCCGGATTCCGACGCAGCCACTGCCGCAGTTATTCGAATTCCTACCCGAAATGCGCCGACCACTCAGGCCATGGGAGCTGCCCCCCCCGCAAAGAAGTGCGCGGCTCGGAGAGTTTCCGTCCAGCCGAAGCTTCTCCAGCAGGTGATAGATGCCCAGCAGGTGCAGTCTCCTCAACAAGCCAACTCCCTCGACAAACACGGGAGCAACGAAAGAAGAGAAGGTGGCCTTAACCCCCTGGCCTTCCCTTATTCTGAAGCTAGTGTCCGTCGATGAGGATACGGACAATGAAGAAGAGCCGGTTCAGCAAAGAGCAGATCATCGGTATTCCGAAGAACCAGCAGGCGAGGCTACCGGTGGCTGAGATTGTCCGCCGTTACGCTATCAGCGACGCGACGTTCTACGCCTTGACCTGAGCAAAGTAGCGCGCTTCGGCCTCGGCGATATGCACGTTGCCGATTGGTTCAAGCAAGCGGCGGGTATTGAACCAATCGCCCTACCATGAGAGCCAATTCGCACTCTAGAAATAAACGGTTTACCCTCGGATCCAGACAGCAAAATGCCATTAATTCTGGAGTAAGTTCCCCCGGCAAAATTAGGATCGATTGGTCTAGTCAGGAGCTTCAAATGTCAGAACAAAAATTTAATGAAATCGGGGCGGCTGTTTTTGTTGCGCTCACCGCCGAAGATAAGGCAAAGTTAGCCGAGCACATAAGGGATGCACGGGCCTCCTTGAGCAACGAATATGTCCAAGTTCACGACTGGCTATGTATAATCATGCAGCACTACTTTGAGCCGGCAGGATTTGGTAAGCGCATCAAGCGCGTAACAAATGGGGATATTCTGGAGACTTGTATCAATCTTGCGATCGTCAGGCCTGTCGCTGGCTGCGATTGGTATCGCCTCCTCAGTCCATTTTATCCAAACACCGAGAGAGTGTCGGGCTTGTTTGATGCGGCAGCAGACGGCAAAATCTCAGCCACGCCCTCAATCTTGCGACAAGCGCTTGAATGGCGGGTGGGTGTGCGTTCTGTGAATGCCCATCTGCCGCCGGACATTTAGATCGCTATATGCTCAGTAAAACTGCGAGAGTCCGACGATTTAGGCAGCGGGCACCTGTAATCCCGCTTTCCGATACTCGTCGGCCGGTATCCTGATTTTGCCATCCGCATTGGTTGTTATCGTGAATGACTTCGGCGAGCGCGGGCGATGCGGGCCTGATGGCAGCGGCATGGGCAGCCGACACGGGCGGGGCTGTCCAATGGTGGTGAGGAGAGCCTTAGGCGGGTGCGCCGATTTGTGGAGAGCACCAGTGAGAGTTCGTTACCATCGCCGTCGCGCAGGAGTGCTGAAATGACACGAACACCGATTCGCGGCAATAAGAGCCGCTTAACCGGTGATTGGGCGGCCCGCTGACTGCGACAAACAGCGCAGCCTAGGGGCGAAGGCTCCCCTAAGCGGGGCGGTTTGCCGAATTCGAGCGACGCGCGTACCTTTAATGCGTCGGCGGGTGTGCTGCCCCGGCGACGACCAAGCCCTACGAGACCATGGCGACCACCCACCCCCAGCCCACCCTGTGCGACGCGACCCGCGCCATGCTGCGCGCGGCCCATGTCGCGTGGCTGCACCCCAAGGGCGGCGTCGGACGCGTCTGGATCGGACGCAAGGGCGTCGACGCCGAGGGTGACGAGATTTTCGAAGGCGAGACGGTCGACCCGGCCGCGGTCACGCTGTCCCCTGCATTCGCGAACGCCGACTACAGCAGCCTGAACACGTTCTGGGGACGCCGACGCTCGGGCGAGTGCCTGAAATCCGTCGGGTCGACCATCCTGGATTTCGACTACAACAAGGCGGGCCTGCGCTTCGACGGCTGGGCGCCCGAGGCGGTGCGGGACGTCCTCGTCGAGGCGATGGCCGAGGCCGGCGTCCCTCTGCCCTCGATCTGGGTCGCCACGGGACGGAACTTGCAGGCGACGTACGGCTGCGATGGCGTGAAGGCTGCCGCCTGGGCCCGCGTCGAGGCTATCTACGACGCGCTGCATGGGCCGGACCTCGCGACCAATGGGTTGCCCAAGGCCAAGCGCAAGCGTGACGACGCCGTGCTCGATGCATTCGAGGCCCGGATGCTTCCGGTGTGGCGCCTGTTCCGCGACGCCGGGCTCGACCGCGTCTGCCGCGACGGTGCCCGCGTCGTGCGCCTCGTCGGCTCGGTGAACGCCAAGTCCGGCGTGATGGCGCGGCTCCTGGGATTGTCCTCGTTTGGGGACGCGGTTCGCTACGACTTCCACGCCCTTGCTGACGCGATCCTGCCGCTCTCGCGCGCGGAGATCCTGGAGCGGCGCCGGGTCCGCGCCGAGGCCAAGGCCGCGGTGCCCGCCAACGACAACCCGGCGCCGGCCAAGCCCCGCCGCCATGCCGGCCCGACCGGCCGGTGGACCGGGATCCTTCGCGACCTCCACGCGTGGCGTGACGGCATGGGCGCCCCTCCGGTCGGCATGCGCGAGCTCTGGATCTTCCTGACTGCCAACGCGACGGCTCACGTCCGTGGCGGCTGCCGCGAGGATTGGGCCGCCGAGCTCGCCCCTCTGGCCGGCCTGTCCGAGCGCGAGGCCTTCCGCGCCCTCGGAACGCTCGACCGTCGCCAGCGTCGCCACGAGGCCGGCGAGACCGACGAGCACAAGGGCGTCGAGCAGAGCCCACTCTACAACTACTCGGCCGCGACCATCGTCGACCTGCTCGACGTCCAAGTCGAGCAGGCAGAGGCGTTCGGGCTGCGCGCCCTGTTCCCCGGCGGTGGCAAGGCGCTGACACCGGCCGAGCGCCAGCGAGCGAGCCGTGACGCGCGCAACCCCGACCGGGTCACTCGTTCGGGGCAGGTCGAGGACAGGATTACCGACGGCGGGATCGCACGGCTCTGGAAGCTTGCCGGGCTCTCGCTGGACCGATGCGCCCAGATCGTGGGGCGCAGCCGCTCCGGCGTCGCCAAGGCGATCGCAGAGGCCGAGGCGGCGCCGCGAGAGCCCGGCGTCATCCCCCTCGACGAGATGTTCTCGACAGGACCCGTCTTTGCGGGATCGCCCGAGGCCGAGGCTCTCGTCTCGACGGGCTTCGAGACGACCACGCCGTCCACGACGATCGTCGATGCCTCCGACGGCTTCTCGGCCGTCCACGATACGTCACGCTATATTGTGGTCTCCGCCTCGCGTGAGCTGCCCGTCACCTTGCCCGAACCCGAGCCGGTCCGGGTGACGAGGGTCACGCCCTTCCACGCCGTCGTCGAGACGGCCTCGGCGGTCTGGACGTGGACGCAGACCGAGGACGTCTGGGGGCGCGGCCGGTTCGACACGTGGTTCCTGGAAGCGGGCACCCCGACCCCGGCCGACGCCGCCATGGCCGAGGCTGCCCGCCGTGAGCTCGCCGGGAGCGTCGTTGCCGCCCCGAGACGGGCCCGTCGGGCGCCCATCGCCTCGAAGGCCCGCCACGGCGTGAGGGGCCGTCTCGGGGCTTCCCGGCCCCTGCCGGTCACGGCCGCCGACCGCCAGCGCGAGGTGGATCTCTACCGCGAGGCATCGGGCGGATAGTCGATAGATCCGCCGTCTCGCCCTTGTAGCTGCCTAGGGGGCGCGGTACATAATACCTGCCTTCGTAGGGCGAGATGCAGCACATCTCGAAGAGCCCGTCCCGCAGCCCGGGGCGGGCTTCTTCATGTTTGGCGCCCCGGTTCCCTTGATGACGGGACCGCCGGACCCATGACCTCGCCTCCGACGTCTATCCGAATTCCATAGGCCGCGTGACGCTCCCGGAACGAACCGGAGAGCCCCACGTGAAGAAGTCCCTCGCCGTCCCCAGCCTGACCGCTCCCGCCGCCCTCGCCGAGGCGGCCTGACGTGTCCCACGTCAGCTCCACCACGCCCCGCGCCCGGGCCACCGACCACGCGGTCGTGAGGTACTGCCAGCGCTGCCTTGGCGCGGTCGTCGATGAGGGGCTCGACGACCAGCAGGCTCTCAAGGCCTTGCGCACGAAGGGCGTCGACCTCGCATGGGTCCGGGCTCGGATCGCCGCCGTGGGTGGGGTCATCCTCGCCGCCGGGTCGAGGACCGGTGACGTCGTCGCCTTCCCCGAGGCAATGAAGTTCAGGGTCGTCGACGGCGTCGTCGTCACCGTCCTCGCCCGCGTCGCCAAGTTCGCTCCCGCCGGACCGGCATCGGCCGTCCCGCCCCGCCCCCGCAGCGTCCTCGAACTGGGAGGCGCGTCGTGAGCGAGCCCAAGCCCCTGACCTTCACCGAATGCGCCGATCCGCAGTCCTGCCGGGACGCGATCCGGCCCCTTCTCGCCCCGGGCATGACATGGTCCGAGGTCCACTGCGGCCGCTGCGGTCGCCAGGGGATCGTCCTCCACGCCGACCTCGGGATCGAGCCTCCGGTCCCCGTCGAGGCCGACGTGCCTGCGCCCGAGCCCGAGCCCGATCCCGCACCGGCCGACGAGCCCGCGCCCGTCACGGGAGGCAAGCGGTGACCCGGTACGGCCTTCCCTTCCAGGGCTATCACCAGCGGCGCGAAGCCGAGTGGGTCGGGGCCCTCGTCCTGATGGGCGTGGAGATCGCGCTGCTGCTGCCGGGCGCCACGTTCTCCCGCCCGACGATCGGAGCCTTCTCGGACATCGCCCCCGAGGGGACGTGGGGCGCCGCGCTCCTCGGCGTGGCCGTGGTTCGCATGATCGGTCTTTGGGTCAACGGATCCAAGCGCCACTCCCCCTCGCTCCGGCTCGTCACCGCCGCCGTCGGCGCAGCCGTCCGGACCGCGTTGGCCTGGCTCCTCGCCAAGGACGGCTACCCCGGCTGGAACACGGGCGTGGGGGCCTACGGCGTGCTCGCCGTGGTCGACGCCTACTGCGCCTTCCGGGCCATCTGGGACCAGGGCGCGAACGACGCCCGGGCGGCCATCCTCCGGAGGGCCGCCCGGTGATCGACTGGCTCTCCACGCTGACCACCCTGCCCGGTGACGCCCTCAAGGCGATCGGCACCGTCGCCGTCGGCGGCCTGCTCGCGGTGGGCACCTACGTCCTCGCCCGGATCAAGGAAGCGCGCCGTCCGCCCGAGCAGGCCCTCGGACTGCCGCGGATCGCCCTCGACCCGGCCGACCGCGACCTCGGCTTCACGCTCGTCCGGACGGGCACGGACCTGACCCGCGCCCTCCACGAGCATGGCGAGATCCTGCGCGCGTCCATGCCGCCCGGCGGCGGTACGCCCCCGGCCGCTACCCCCACCCATCGCAGCCGCCGGAGGCAGCCGTGAAGCTCCGCAAGCCGAGGATCGTCTCGAACCCCAAGGCCGTCGCCCGGCACAGCCGCGTCGTCTGGCTGTCGGGCGCCGGCTTCGTCTTCTCCGCGCTTCAGGCCGGACTGGCCTGCCTTGCGAGCGATCCGCCGTTCGGCCCGATCCCCTTCGCGGTCGCCACCACGGTCGTGTCGCTCGGCGCGCTCGTCCTGCCCTTCCTCGCCAACCGCCACCTATCCGGGGACCAAGCCTGATGCTCGCCTTCCTTCGCAAGCTCGGCGTCGCGTTTGCCGTCGGCACCGCCAACGCCGCTCCCCGAGCCGCAGCCCCGGTGCCGGTCGCAGTGACGGGAAAGGCCTCAGGTCGGCGGCCGTCCCGGATCCTGCTCGTGCCGGCGGCCGCCGCGGCGTGCACCGGCCTCGTCGGCGGGTTCGAGGCGCTTCGCACCACCGCCTACCGGGACATCGTGGGCGTTCCGACGATCTGCTGGGGCGAGACCCAGGGAGTGCGCATGGGCATGACCAAGACGGTCGCCGAGCGCAACTCGATCTTCGCCCGGCGTCTCGACGAATTCGCCTCCCACGTCGAGCGCTGCGTCCCGTCGGCGGTCTCGATGCCGGTCGAGCGATACGCCGCCCACGTCTCGCTCGCTTACAACATCGGGTGGGCCGGCTACTGCGCTTCCTCGGTCGCCCGGCTGCAGAACTCAGGCGACGTGCGCGGGGCCTGCGACGCCTTCCGGAGCTTCAACAAGGTCGGGAAGGGCAAGCCGCCGAACCGCGTCCTCGTTGTCTCGAACGGCCTCACCCGCCGGCGTGCCGAGGAGCGCGCCCTCTGCCTGAAGGGGGCCTGACATGTCGGGCCAGCCGATCCCCGAGGGGGCGATCCAGGTCGTCCAGCGCGAGCAAGAGCCCCACCCCGTGCCAGGCATGGGCTGGCGCGAGACCGGGCGCGCCTTCCTGACGACGTACGCGCCGTACCCGTACGTCCACTCGATCGAAGTCCAGCTCCACCCCGACGGACCCTGGCTGCCCTGGCCGATGCCGGGCCCGCCCGAGGCTGACCAGATCGTCGACCTCACAGAAGCTTCCGAGGCCACCCCATGAGCACCTGGGCAATCTTTTGGGTCGGGCTGTTCGCCCTTCTCGCATTCGGCCGTCTCGTATCGGAGGCCGGTTTGGTCCTGCGGGCACATGCCGGCCGCGACCAGAGCTCGACCACCGATCCGGACGTCACGCTCGTGCCTGGCAACATCGTCGAGCTGCCTCCTGGCGCGGAGGTGCGGACCTTCTTCTCGGCCGAGGGTATCGGAGAGGTGTCGTCCGCGTTCGAGGATGCGCCCGACGCCTACGACATCGGGCGCGCCAAGGGGATGCTCGCCTCCGGAAGCCTGGTCACGCGCCTGAAGGGTGAGCGCCTCATGCTGAGGGTGAACCTGCGTCGGGCTCAGCGTGGCCTTCCCGCTCTCGGCTGCGAGTGAGCATGCTCGACTTGGCGCTCGCCCTCGTCTGGACGCCTCTCGGGCTCGGCGCCCTGGTTGCCGCGGCGGCCGCCGTCGCCGCGGTCGTCTACCTGCCTCGGTTCGCCCTGCCGGCCGCGGCCGTGGCGCTGGCGCTCGCCGGGGCGGCCTACGTCGCGCACGTCCGGACGGAGCTCGATGCTGCCCGGCGCGAGCGGGACGAGGCCAAGGCCGAGGCCGCCGGCAAGGCCGCGGCGATCGAGGCCTTGGAGGGATTGTCCCGTACGAGGGACGCGCGGGCCGCCCGGTCCCGCGAGACGCACCGCCGGATCCAGGCCGCGCCGGGCACCGACGACGGTCCTGTCGCCCCCGTCCTTCGCGACGTGCTGGAGGGCGGCCGATGAACCGGATCCTTGCCAGCGCGGCGATCGCCGCCTGCCTCGCCGGGTGCCAGACCACGGCCCGGCCGACCGTACAGGCCTCGATGCTGGCCTGCCAGGAGGCGCCGACGTGGCGCCGCGGCGGGACGCAGCGCGACGTCGCCGGCTACGTCACCGACCTGCGGGACGCGCACGCGGACTGCCGAGGCAAGCTCGGGGCCGTCCATGGCCTCGTCGGGGGGCGCCCGTGACGCCCGAAGTCCTCGCCCTTCTCGCCGTCGCCTGCCTCGTGCCGGAACCGGAGGTGCCGCGTCCGGATCCGGCGCTCATGGCCGCGGTCGTCGCCCTTCGCCCGGGCCCGGTCGCGAGCCCGCCGGCCCCGCCGGAGGTAGCCGCTGCGATCGCCGCGGCCGCGGCCCACGGGCCCGGACGGAGGAAGCGCAGGTGAGGCGTCGATCCGGTCCCGAGGCGACGGTGATGCGCGAGTGCGCCCTGTTCATGTGGGCAGGCGGCCGATCGGCGGCGGGGATCGCCGAGGCCTGCGGCATCAACACGAACCACGTCTACGTCCTCGCCTGCCTCGCGCGCCGGGCCGGCGATCCCCGCGCGCATCGCCGTCCTCCGGGGAAGCGCGCTCCTGAATCGCGCGATCTCGATTTTGAAATTCGGGGTGACCGGTGACGCTGCTCCCGCCCGCCCCGGACAACCTCGCCAGGCAGGTCGCCCTCATGCGTGCGATGGGCGGCCCGATCCCCGTGCCGGGCTACACCGCCGAGGAGATGTCCCTTGCGAGGGACAAGATCTCCGCGGCGCTCGGGCGGGCCGCGGATCGGTCGACCACCCGTCCCTTTCAGAGGCCCCGGCCATGAAGGGGGCGCGGGAGGACTGGGGATCCCGCCTCAGATTTCGGCCATCACAGGAGCGGGTGCGCGCCCTCGTCGCGTGGTGCACCATGACGGGCGAGGATCCCGACGTCGCGTGCTTGGAGAGATGGGGCGCTCCGGCGAGCCAGCTGATCCGAGGCGCGCCGCGCAGGCCGAAGGGGCCCCGACGGGCGCAGGCCTAGCGCGTGCGTAGGTAGACGCCGGGGCCGCGGCCGGCTTCCGGATCGCCAGGATCGAACTCAACGCCGGCGCCTAACAGAGCACCGAGCACAGCATTCTGTGTCGCCCGTATCGGCTTGCGCGTCTCGCTCTCAAGGTTGTCGATCGTCCGCGCGGACACGCCCGCTAGATCGGCGAGCTGGTCGCGCGACAAGTTCAGGAGCGCGCGCGCGGCACGGATTTGGGGACCGGACGGGTACATGCAGACAGGGTAGCGAAATTTCTTTCACGCGCAAGGTTGCGCGAATCCAGAAATGTGCTCAAATTTGGTTAACCCCTCGCCGAGGGGTGGCCCGAGGAAGCGGAGGCAACCGCCGCCCCGGGCCTGGTCGCACACGGGACGGAGACCCCAATGCGCGAGCCGAGCCAGAACGATACCACGCCGCCGATCCTCACGCGCCTGTCCGAGAACCCGGCGGCCAGGGAATTCCACGACTTCATCGAAGAGGTCCGAGCCTACGACGACGCCCTCCGCGCGTCGGACCCCCACGCAGCTCACGCGGCGCTCACCCAGCGCTCGCTGGAGATCGAGCCGCTCTTCGACGAGATCCGCGGCGCGGTGATGCTGAAGCTGCTCACGAAGATGCACCGCGTCACCGAGGCCGAGAAGGGCAAGGCCGCCGGCGACCTCACCGCGCCCGGCGCGCCCGATCAGCGGGGGCTGTGGGACGGCGATCCCCTGTACGGTCCGGACGACGCGGCGCGCGAGGCGGCCTTCAAGCGTGATCCTGGCCGGTGGCTGCCGGGCGCGACGCCGTCCGCCACGACCCTGTTCCGCGGCGAGGGCTGCTGGCTCGTCGAGCGCGGCGACCGGATCCTGCTCGCCACGTACGCCGTCCTCAGCTGTGCGCAGTCCGACGCGGACGAGTGCCACGAGAAAGCGGTCGACGACGGATGGGGCGGGATCGTCGTCGTCGGGCCGCCCGGCCTGGCGAAGGTCGCCCGAGTCCCCCATGGGGCGGCCGAGACGGGCATCACCGTGGAATTCGTCGAGGTCGACCTCGGCACGGCGCCGACCAGCGGGAGGGCTGCATGAACGCCATGGTCCCGGCGCCCCAGGCGGGCACCTCGCAGTTCGAATTCTCGTTCGACGGCCATCCCGTCCGTGGGCTCATGATCGGCGAGAAGGCGGTCTTCGTGGCCGCCGACCTCGCCCGGGCGCTCCGCTACCGTGATGCCGCGAACTTGGTGCGGGTCGTCCGCCCCCGTGAAAAGGGTACTCACACAGTGAGTACCCTTGGCGGGGCGCAGCGCCTGACGACGGTCACCGAGAGCGGCCTCTACCGCGCCATCATGGCCCGCAAGGTCGCCGACGAGAAGGACGTCACCCTTCGTCTCGACATCGAGCGCTTCCAGGACTGGGTCGTCGAAGAGGTCCTTCCGACCATCCGGCGGACCGGAAGCTATGCCCCCGTCCCGGCGCCGGAGCCGGTCGATCCCATGGCGTTCTTGTCGAACCCGCACAACGTGATGGCTCTAATCGGCCAGTACGCTCAGCGGACGATCGAGCTTGAGGTACAGGTCGCCCGGCAGGGACGGGACCTCCAGATCGCTGAGCATACGATCGAGCGGCAGGCCGTGACCGTGGCCGCGCACGATCTCCTCGCGAATGCCGACGGGTCCCTGTGCGTGACGGACGTTGCGAAGGTTCTCGGTCTCAAGCCGGGCGCCCTCTTCACCTACATGCGCCACAGCGAGGCAAAAGTTCGCTGGTTCTACAAGCGCTCGGAGAAGGGGCCCGACGTCGGCATCCAGGATCGCCTCGACGCCGAGGAGCTCATCGAGATCCCTGAGACCGTACCGGTCAAACAGGCGGACGGGACGGTGCGGGACAAGATGGTGGTGAAGCTGCGGGTCACCCCGCTCGGCGTCACCCGGCTCGCCCGGCTCATCATCGAAGGTAAAGACCCCAAGCTGCCGTTGCCGGCGGACATGCTGAAGGTGCTGACCATTGCCCGAGATCGCCACCTCTTCGACTGACCTGCCGTCATCGAGTCGCTCAGGGGGCCCGGCACGCCGCGGCCCCCTTTTTCATGACCCAAGGAAGCCAATCCCCGTTCGCTTCCATTTCATTGCACGGGGCATGGAGGCGCGGGATGCCACCGGAACCGGGCGCCGTCGTGCTCGATGCTGCCGTCGGCGAGCATCCGGATCGGGACGTCGTACGGGACAGTGTGCCCGCCGTTCGTCCAGCACGCCTTGGCCTTCAGGCGCGCGCCCTCGAACCGGGCGCCCTCGCAGTCGAGGCCGTCGATCGCCACGCCGCGGCCGTCGACAAGGATCGGGTTCAGGTCGACGCCGACCGGGCAGTAGATGCCCTCGCGCAGGCCTCCCCCGGCGAGGGCCGGCCCGGCGGCGAGGAGGGCGAGGGCGGTAAGGACGGCGCGCACGGTCAGATCTCCAGAATGAAGGCGGGGTCGAAATTCGGATTTTCGCGTTCGTCGACCCAGGTCCCGTCCCGGCGCCGGTGTGAGGCGTCGTGGCCTCTCGGGTTGGCCACGGTCCTTGTCCGGCCGACCTGGTAATCGCGGCTCGCGTGGACGTGGCCGTGGATCCACAGATCTGGCGCGTGCGGGCCTTCGAGGATCGCCGACAGGTCGGAGGCGTACGCTGCGTCGCCGGGCCCCGTGACCTCGCCCGCGGGCAGGCTCAGGGGGTGCGGCGCGTGGTGCGTCACGACAACCGTCGGGCCCGGGTGCGGCTCGGCGAGCACGCGCTCGATCCGGGACCGGTGCTCGACGTGCAGAGCGAGCGCGGCCGGTGGCCGGAACGGGGCCGGGCTGCCGAGCCGATCCCTCGTCTGGATCCGGCGGTGATCGCGCATCCCGA
This sequence comes from Methylorubrum sp. B1-46, assembly GCF_021117295.1. Classification (NCBI taxonomy): domain Bacteria; kingdom Pseudomonadati; phylum Pseudomonadota; class Alphaproteobacteria; order Hyphomicrobiales; family Methylobacteriaceae; genus Methylorubrum; species Methylorubrum sp. B1-46. The sequence continues at coordinate 3,823,099 of NZ_CP088247.1, forward strand.
CATGCCGGTCGCCGGCGTCGCGCATCCCCCACACGCGCGACCAGCGCGGCTCTCCAACGGAATAGTCCGTCCAGAGCGTCGCCCCCACGACACGCACTCCCTCAACGATCCGGGACTGCCCGGCATCGAGCAGCGTCACGTCCGCTGCAATTGCGGCGTCCCTCGCCCTGGTGAGCTCGTCAGGGATCCGGCAGCCGTACAGGTCGTGGTTTCCGGGCACGTAGACGACGTGCCGCGCCCGCGGCCGGACGTGCTGCGCGAGCCACGGGATCGCCCTCTTCGTCAGGCCGTCGGCGACGTCGCCGGCGACGATCGCGAGGTCGACACGCTCGCCGGGCGGCGGCTCCCAGGGGCATGCGTCGACGTGCAGGTCGGAGACGATCCAGACACGCATCAGGCCTCCCCCTCGCGAAACGGCTTCTTCCCCTGGGCGTGGGCGTCGCACGCGCACTTCACCCAGCTTCCCTTCCGCAGAAGTCCAGGCGCGCCACAGTATTCGCAGACAAAGCTTGACAGGTGGTCAATACAACTGATGACGTTGTCTGCATGGCGATCATCGCCATTAGCTTCCGTGTGCCAGCGTAGACTGCCAAACTTCTCCTTGGTGTCGACTGTCTTGAACCCCTTGGGGATCCCGTACTCCTCGATCATCTCGGCCCCGGCTTGCCACAGCCACGACCAGCCGGCGTGGGAGGAAGGCGGGAACGGGAAGATCGCCGGATGCCGGAAGGCGAGGTCCTCGGCCCACGTCGACGGCGCGTGCGGGGGGCCCTGACGCCACCGGCACGCCGTGTACCGGACGAGCACGCCGAGGATGTCGGGGCCAGCCGGCGCGCCGAGCACGTGCCCACCGCCGGGGAGCGGGCGTCGCTGCCGGTCGGGCGACAGCAGCGGGGCCTTCCACTCGACGATCGGGCCGACCGGCGACGGGCGTACGGCGCCCACGTCCAGGCTTTCGACGCCCTGGTGGAGCCGGAGGGCGCGCCCGGCGATGACGGTGAACTCATCTCTAATCACGGGACGTCTCCATGCGGGAGGGGGGCGAGGCAGAGGGCGACCGCTTCCGTCTCGCGGGCGGCCTTGAGGGCGTCGTCGTGGGAGAGCCTGCCCTGGTCGACGAGGCGGGCGATCCGGAGGACACGGGCATGGCAGCCGCGTCCGATCAGGGCGCAGATCCGCCCGCTCTCCCACGAGCGCTGCAGCTGAGCCGCGATGCTGGCGAGGTCGTCGAACTGCGTCACGTCGGCCTCCTCAGTGACGCGGCGCGAGCCGGTCGCGGCCGGCCAGCACGGTCTCGACCAGGCGGCGCAGGGGACGGAGCGAGCCCCCTCGCCAGTGCCGCCCGACGAGCTCGATCTCCTCGCCGTCGAGGTCGGGCAGCCATGCCGCGTCGAGGCCGCGATCGGCGCGGATCTCCGCGATCAGGTTGGCCGCGACTACGGGCAGGTGCTCCGGCCCCGGCGACGGGACTTCCAGGATCCGCATGCGATCCAGCAGGGCCCCCGGGATCCCGGAGAGGCTGTTGGCCGTCGCAAGGTACGTGACCGCGCTCAGGTTGACGCCCGTCTCGATGTAGAGGTCGAACCGGGATCTAGCGTTCTCGCGCTCAAGGAAGGGCAGCAGGACGTCGCCGAGCGAGCCGTTGCGGCGATCGGCGGACGACTTCTCGATCTCGTCGATCCCGATGCAGACGCTGCCGACTTCCTCTTGAAGGATCGCCTGAAGGGGGACCGACGCGCGCCCGGTTCCCCATTGCCGGCTCGTCCCGCCGAACGAGCCATCCGACGCGCCGGCCGCCGAATACAGGCGCAGCGGTAGCCCGAGCAGGCGGGACACCGCCCGGACAGTCGCCGTCTTGCCGGTGCCGGGCGGGCTGACGAGGACGGTCGGCCGGAGCCACGCATAAGGCGCGCCCACCAGGTCTTGAGCGAGCGTCTCGAACACCGGTCGCAGCCACGGCGCGGCGGCCGAGCCTTCCTCGACGAACCGCTGCGGGTCCGGCGCCGGGAGCAGCGGCAGCGCCTTGCCGGCGATCTTCTCGAACTCGGCGCGGGGCGAGTCCCTCCGTTCCTGGGCGTACGTCGTCGGCTTCGCGAGGTGCCCGAGCGACGAGACGACGACGAGCGTCCTTGGGGCCGGTACCTTCGGGGCTGCCTCCGCAGGCGCGGGGGTCCCGGGCTCGTCGCCGAAATCGAGCGCGAGGTCGCCGTCCTGAACCGGCGGAGCCATCATGCCGGCGCCGCCGCGGAGGACGTCGTCGGCGGCCTGGAGCTGCGCCTCGGCGTCCCGCAGCGCGTAGCTGAATGCGCGCCAGCGCTCAGCGTTGAGCTCGCACCTGCTCATCCGCGCGTAATTCGGTTCCGGATTGTACGGCTCGTTCGTCTTGTCTTGGCAGGCGTCGCTCGACCAGACAATTGCCGATCGCATGCAGAGATACGCCTCTCCGTAGTATTCAAGATTTATTAGAAAGCTTGCATGCTGAATGGCAGCCGCCGAGATCTCTGCCGACGCCTGAGGACAACCAAGCGCGGCGAGGTTAAAGGCCAGCGCTTCGTGGCATCGTGCCGAGGCCTGGGCGATCCCGAATTCGGCAGCTTCGGACGTGCTGAGCTCGAACAGTACCGTGCGGACGCGGCGAAGCGTCCGCGCGTTCGGGTCACTGGTCGCGGCCTGGACTGCGCGCCGGCAGCGGGAGGGGAGCTCAGCAGCGGGGAGCCAGCCGAGGCGAATTGCAGCATCGACGCGCGCATCCCAGCCGACGAACTCGCCGCCCGCGAGCATTTCGTTGCGTGGAAGGGGGGCGCTCGGCGCCCGGGGACCGGTTACGTGAGTGCTATCGCGTCGCGCGCGCGCGACCGCGTTTGCCGCCTTCTGGCGGTCGGACTTCTTCGTGGACATCTGGGGAGGCTCGCAGAACGGAGGACGCGCGGGCGGGCCCTGAGCGGTGGGCTCAGGCGGCGGTCAGTTTCCGTTTCGATATGCGAGCGGTCACGGGTATCTCCCGGCGTGGAGTCCCGACTAAGCCACGGGCTGGCCGCGGGCACAACGCCGGCCTGTGGACATCCCTTTCAAATCCCTACCGCGACCGCTCGAATCCCGACATCCCGCACCGCGACAAGTTGGCGCACCTACGGGGTCGGGAGGCCCTCTCTCCTAAGGGAGCCCCTCTGACGAATCAGTCGGCTGCCGTTTTTGGTTGTCAGCGTCCAGTGCGAATCGGCGGGCCATGGCAGGCTGCGATCCTGGGATCACGGGACGGGGATCGACATGGCCAAGAAACCGGATTTCGTTGTGACGGGGGTGCACATCCCCAAGGTCCATTTCTGGGCGCGGGTGCTCGTAACGCCCGAGCGCCTGCAGCAGGTGACGGACCTCGCCCTCCGCCAGGGGCAGGTCTTCCTGAACCCGGGCGAGGTACTCCAGATCGATACCAGGATCGGCGACGACAGCGCTCCTGCCGAGACCATCCGGACCTTCACGATCAGGGACTACGAAGCCGATACGCCTTGCGCGACCTGCCTCGTCGCCTGGAACGGGACGGCCGGCGACATCACGATGTACGGCGATGACGCCGATATCCTCGCCTGCCTTGCCAGCTCGGCCAACGGGTTGTTCTCCGGCGCAACGAGGATGGTCGAGGACGACGGCTTTGCCCTCAATTCCGATCTTCTAAGCTCGATCAAGGTCGGAGATGTGCAGGTCTTCTTCCCCCGCAAGGCTCGGGAGGAGCCCGAGGACGAGCCGGCCGAGAACGATCCCGACCTCTATCCGTCGCGTCTCTCGGCGGGTGGTAACTTGCGGGCGCCCCGCGGCGTGAAGGTCGCCGACTACGGGCGGGGTGCCGTATGACCCGCGCCCCGATCCCCGAGGCGCTCCGGGCCCGCCTCCACGCCAGGTTCCCCCGCTCCCCGATGTGGGCCCCGCCCGCGCCGGCGGGCCCAAGCCCATGGGAGCTCATTCGCCAGGTCCTCGCGAAGGGGCGCGCCGACGGCCTCGACGACGTCCAGCTCGCCGGGGCGGTCTACACCGTCCTGACGTCCCATGGGCTGATCGACGGGGGGCGCGCGTGAGCCGGGCCTTCTACACCATGCCGGTCCCCCAGCAGTCGGCCTTCCGCGCCGCGGTGGCGGCGGTCCGCGACAGCTACCCGGGGACCACCCAGCAGGAGGCGGCCTTCCTCGTTCTCGACGTGGATCGCCTGACGGTCGAGCGGACGCACACGCTGGAACTCCACGCCCGCGTCGCGGAGAGGCTCGCCCTCACGCCGGAGGCCGACCGCGCCGGCATCGAGGCCGCCCTGTTCGGAGGGGGCGCCCCGGTCGTCGAGAGGAAGCCGAAGCCGGCGGGCAGCCCCGCCGGCATGAGCGCTTGGGGCTGAGGAGGGGATGATGGACATAAGCTTCGAGCAGCGCGAGGCGATCCGCTGCCTGTACGCGTACGGGTGCGAGGGAGCTATCGGCCCGGGTGGTTGGATAGTCTCCAGCGGGGGATGCGGCTCTGCAGTCGGCAAGCCCATCCTTGGCAACGCCGAGACATGGCTGCGTCTCGTCTCGCTCGGGCTGGCCACGGGGCACGGCCCACACCGGATCCGCCTGACCGCCGCGGGCGAGGAGGAGGCGATGAAGCCTACCCCGACTACGAGGCCGGCTAGCCCATGAGCAAGCGCACGCCCGCGACGAGGCATCCCTTCATCGGGGCCAACCGGCAGCAGCGTCGGGCGGCCGAGGCCGGGGCGAGGAGGCGGGCGTGAGCCGCATCCTGTTCCTCGATGTCGACGGCGTGCTCAACGCTGATCGCACGCCGGCTTGGCGCGGTAGGGACATCGTCTGGCGCGTCGAGGCCGCGTGCGTCGGATACCTGAACGAGGTCCTCGACAGGACCGGCGCGACCGTGGTGGTGTCGTCAGCCTGGCGGATCGGCCCCCATCGTGGACCAGAAGGTTGCCGGGCGATGCTGCGCGAGCGCGGCGTAAGGGCCCGCTTCCACCGGGACTGGCGCACCAAGAGGATGTGGGGTGGCCCGCGCGGCGACGAGATCGCCGAGTGGCTGTCGCGCCACCCCGAGGTTACGAGCTGGGCGATCGTTGATGACGATAGCGACCTGCTCCCCGGTCAGCGTGCTCGGTTCGTGCAGACGAGTGGCTTCGATGGCCTGACCCGCTCGAAGGCCGAGCTGCTCGTCGCGATCCTCAACGACGACGCCGAGACCGTTGCGAGGTTGGCGGCATGACCCGGCACTGGACCGAAACGATGGTGGCCGTCGCCACGCACGCGGCCGTCACCGCCGCGCAGGCCCGCGTCGCCGCTGGGGAGACCACCGCCCTGGAGGAGTGCCTCGGCGCCGGGCGGACGTGTGCGGAGGTGCGGGCCCACGCCGAACGCGAGCTCCGCGCGTGGCAGGCCGACGGCGAGGAGGAGGAGGCATCGAAATGAGGAAGGCACACGCCCACCGCCACCGCCGGCAGGCCACCCGGACCCGAGAGGTCGAGCGCGCCCGGCGCATCCAGGTCTCCATCGAGGCCGAGGAGCGCCGGCGCGCGGAGGAGGACGCCCGCTGGGCGAGGGAGCGGCATCGGCTCTGGGGCATGCCCCTTACTCCGTGCGTCGGCTGGGAAGGCATGATGCTGGCCAACGCGGCGGCCTCTCGGACCTTCCTCGGCGAAGGCGTCACCGATGCCCCCCCGATCGAAGGCAGCGAGCGCGGCTGGGTCACGAACCTGGGGTCCTGACCGCCAAATTTTTTCGCGCGCGATTCAGGATTCCTGAACGTCGGAGGCGGCCGCCATCTCCAGCGCGGCGGCCCGCTCCTCCGGCGGGAGGGCGAGCCATTCCGGATCCGGGGCGTCCTCGACGTGACCTGCCGGCCGCCGCCGCGGCGGGGGAATGCCTTCGAGTACGCGGGCAGCCTCGGGCGGGTAGGTCGTCCCGTCCGGAGCCGCCTTCGCCGGCATGAGCTCCTCGAAGACCTCGTCCGTCCCGCCCTGCCGCAGCCATGTCCGGCGGAGGATCTCCCGGTATTCGGGGCCGTCCGCGCCGATCGGCGTCCAGGGATCCGCGGCGAGCGCGCCCCAGCCGTGCGTCGGATAGCTGTCGTCGTCCTTGGGCATGCCCGCATCCTCGCGCCGGCCGACCGCGGGGGCAAGCCTGGACGGGTGCTTATGCGCCCCGGTCGATCAAGGTCATCAGGCGCCGGGCCATGCCCTCCTGCGCCGCGCCGCGGCCGTCGCACCAGCCGTCTAGGGTCTTGCGAGACACGCGCAGCGCCTCGGCAGCAGCATCCCGGCCACCGCGCCTGCGGGCCCACGCCTTTAGGACGTCGGAGAACGGGCGGTCGTCGGCCTCCCAGTCGATGGGGTGGCTCTGCTGAGGGGGCAGGCTCGTGGCGACGTGCCTCGCCGTGCCGCTATCGGCGAACGGGTCGAGGCGCGGGTCGTCATGGGCGATCCGCCCCTCGCCGACCTCGCAATCGAACCGCGAGAAGAAGGACGAGACATTCGTGCCGCCCCCCGCTACGCCGGCGGGCGGCTTGAACACGGCTGCCAGCGGCTCGCCGAGCAGGTCCTCCCTCGCGAGCAGCAGGCGGTACGCATCCATGGCGGCGGCGGACGAGCCGAAGCTCGCCCGCTCCAAGATTTCGCCCCCGTCGTGGGCGCGCAGTCGGACCATCCAGGGCATCGTGGGTCTCCGTGGGATGCGAAAGCCGGGTTGCCCGGGGAGCGGTCCCCCCGGGCGTTGGCTTGGATCAGTCCTCGTTGACCTGGGAGTCCTCCCAGATCTCAAACTGAACTTGGGCGCTCAGGATGCCGACGGTCTCTTCAGCGGAGAGGTAGACCACGATCGCGCGGTAGGTGCGGCTGAGGATCTGGGTCTCTTCGCCCCAGCAGAGCACGGTGCCGTCGCCGAGCACCGCGATCGCGTCCGTGCCGAAGTCGGCCACAGCGGTCTCGGCGGGGTAGCTGAGGGAGGCGATCTGCGCGATCGCGGTGTCGAGCTCGTCCTGAGTCAGGACGTCGTTGAGGGCGCGCTCGATCGTGCCGTTGTTGGCGAGGGTGGCGGCGGTGATGTTGAGGTTGTGGGACATCGTGTGCTCCATCGTCGGCCCGGATCGCCCCGGGAGGCCTCGGCTCGCTGCCGATGAAGTGAGTATACCGCATTCTGCGGTATAAACAAGGGCCTCGTGCACGAAATCTTAGGAAATGTGGAGGCCGGCATGGGGTGGAGGGCGCAGGACGCGCGGGACCGCGAGGATCGGGAGCGCTACTCGTGGGGGATAGTCACGGCGCCGGCATCGTCTCGCCGGCTGGGTGGAGGCGCAGGAACCGTGCTGCGAACCGGTGCTCGGCGAAGCCGCAATCCCTCTCCGTGGCGTCATATCGATCCCCGGACGGGTCCTCGATGCGGTGCACGACCGTCCCGTTGGGATGTATTATCGTCCCCGGCTTGAAGCGCTTGCCGAGCGCCACTTCGAGGTCGGCAAACGCGGCGTCGGGCATCGTTTGCCTGCGACGGTGGATCTCGGCGCGGAGGGCCTGCATCTCGTCGTACGGCCTGGGGCGACGCAGCAAACGGTCGCCCTTAAGCGCCGTCCGGAGGGCGCCCGTCGGAGTACGATAGGTGAGCTCTGACCGATACGGTGCAGTCAGGCGCCACCGGCCGCCCGGCGCCGGCTCGACGATGTAGGCCATCGAGCCGAGGTTAAGGAGCCCAAGCCCGCCGCCGGCGCCCGGCTCGGCGTAGATTTCCAGGCCCACGCGCTCGCCCAGAGCAATAATGCGGTCCGCGGTCGCTTCGCTGATCCCGAAGTTCTTGATCGCGTGGGAGCGGTAAATCGGTTCTTTGGCCTTGGTCATCGTCGTTCTCCATCATCGGCCCGGATCTCCCCGGGAGGCCTCGGCTCGCTGCCGATGAAGGGCATATACCGCATTCTGCGGTATTTGCAAGGGCCTCGTGCACGAAATCTTTGGGAATGTGGGAGGCGGACATGGGCTGGAGGGCACAGGACGCGCGCGACCGCGAAGAGCGGGCACGGAGCCGGGCCGTCCCGGTGCTTGAGCGCTGGGCGTGGGGCAGGCTCGCCGCGATCGGGGCGAGCGTCGCGGCGGTGGCGGCCGCGCTGTGGTGGACGGCCTGAGGCTCGCCCGGGTCAGCCGATGCTTGGAGATGTCAACGGCGGGTGAGACCGTCGGATCGTGACCGTCACGGACGGGGCCGCGAGCCCCGGATCCCGCGTCGCCGACCACCCCGCCGGAGGCCTCCGAGCGGGGTAAAAACGCGTTTGCGGTTCCGGTATCGGTTCCGGTAGCCCCGGAACGGGCGTCCCGACCAGCCGGATTTTCGAGGTCTACAGAGGGGAAACGGTGGTGGGCCCGGCAGGACTCGAACCTGCAACCAGACCGTTATGAGCGGTCGGCTCTAACCATTGAGCTACAGGCCCTAACCGTTTCCGGTCAGATACTTAGACTCGCTTTCTGGCGCCTGCAACAGATTGCCCTACAGCAATCCCCACAGAAACCCTCGATCTGTGAAGATGAGTGGGGCGTCAGAAACGGCGAGGCAAACGCCGCTTTTGAGTAGCCGGGGTGGTGCCATGCGGCAAGCCCCGTTGATGCCGGATCGGCCATGGGATCGGCCATGGGATCGGCCATGGGCATGGGCCGCTGCGGTCAGCCGCGGGGACCGGCAAGGATCCGTGCAAGCCGTCGAGCGTGCCTCGGACAATGGGCAGCCTGCGGCGAGCCGCCGGATCGTCGCGGCGGCCAGAGTGAAGTCGATGGAGACGGGGGCCGGGCGATCAGCGTTTCGGCTTCCGGTCCTCTGGCCTTTCCGGCTTGGGATCCCTTGAAGGATCGGGATTGTCCTCGGACTTGACCGTCGCCCCTGGCGTCCCCTTACCGGGATGCCCGGTCTGCTCGTCGATATTGCCGAGCGCGCCACCCTCGTGCGTCTTGCCGGCCTCCGTACCAGCCTTCTCCGGCTTCCTCATGTCGGCCTCCCATTCGCCGAGCAAAAATGCTCCAAGCCGGTAGAACGCTGGTCGAAGCTTGAAGGCGCCGCATGTTCGGCATTATGATGCAGATGTGATCGCTCCGAAGCCGGGCGCAAGTCCCATCGACGGAAGGGGCATCACGCGCAAGGAAGGTTGCTGAGCGGCCTTCCGGCATCGGCTCCGCCGCGTCGATCCATGCGTCCGGCCGCCCTGACGCTCGGACATCCCGAACAGGAAGACACCATGCGCTATACCGTTCATTGGACCGCGCCTTCCGGCCCCTCGACGGAGCCGCACGCACTCGGAGCGAGGGCGGCCGAGCGAGCCATGACCTTCGCGAGCATGGGCGCATCGGACGTCTACGTGGAGACCAATGACGGACGGGTGTTCCGCGCACCGGCGCAGATGGCCGCCCTGGTTCAATACGCCCAGACCGCCGACGCCGAACAGATCTGATCCGGCGGCACAGGGCAGTCCGGCTTAGCCTCGGATCAGAGGGCTTCAGGAACCGACGAGCTGCCACTCGAAGACGAGCTGGCGCAGCCGCGCCTGAGCGGCGCGGCGAGCCTCGTCGAAGGTCGCGTAGTTCTGCGAGCCGTAGCGCCGCGGCGCGCCCTTCTCGAGGATGGAGCAGACGAAGCGGCCCGGACGCCGCCAGCACGGTCGCACATCGATGGAGTAGGGATGGTCGGTCCGCTCAGCCACCCGCACATCGTGCCACGCCCGCCAGCCCCGACCAAGGGGCGGCTTTCACGGCGCGGCTCACATTTGCTTGCAGCCGCGCCGAGGTCGGGCGGCCCTCAGGCCTCGCTTTCATCCTGCGAGGGACGTAAGGAACGCTCGATCGTCTCTAGAACGGTCTTGGCGAGCACCGCGTCCGGATCGTCGCGGAACAGCACGTCGCGCAGCATGGCGAGGTAGCCTTCGAGGCGTTCGTCGTAATGGTCGGAATCGATCGAGCGCAGGACACTCGCCAGGAAGCCCACCGCCATCTGGTGGGCCACCTGCTTGGCGCCGAGCTCGGCGAGCCCCTCGGCGAGGTTCGTCACCGCCACATCGTGCCGCGCGCTGACCGCGGCGAGGGCGGCGAGTTGCTGGGTCTGATCCATCGGTGTCGGGTCCTCGGAACGCGCCTACGGTCAGGATTGGAGATCACGAATTCGCGTCGGCGAAGCGGCGGAACGCCTCCAGCGTCTCGGCGCTGACATGGTGTTCGATGCCTTCCGCGTCGCGCCGCGCCGTCTCGGCGCTGACGCCCACGGCGCGCAGGAAGCGCTCGACGATGCGATGGCGTTCCCGCGACTGCTCGGCCAGAGCCTGCCCCGCCGCGGTGAGAAACACGCCGCGATAAGGCCGCTGCTGCACGAGACCGTCCTCGGCGAGGCGTTTGAGCATCTTGGCGACCGTCGGCTGGGCCACACCGAGGCGGGCGGCGATATCGACCTGCCGGGCCTCGCCGCCATCGCCGATCAGGTCGGCGATCAGCTCGACGTAATCCTCCACCAGTTCGAGACGGCGCGCCTCACGGGCCTGACGGAAGCTCTCGACATGGACCTCCGCATCGACCAGCGGCGCTTCCGCCGCACGGTGCGATTCCGGTGCCGGCTTCTGCCCCATCTCTCGCCCCATCTCTCGCGCTGCGTCCTGCATGAGGCGGCGGGCCCCTCCGTTCCCGGGCACGGCCCGATCGGCCCGCGCCTCGCATGATCAACGTCGCTCACGAAACACGTGGGCCCACGGGTCTGCTCCGGCACGGTCAGCCGATCCGCCGGGTGTCATCGGTCGTTCGCGCCGACCTGTTTAACCGATGCACACCGGGGCCGGGAACCCGGTCTCGGCGGCTCTTGATCACAGCATCGGCACAGCTTTATAGCTGAAGCTATATGGCCATCTCATCAGCGTGGATGGGGTGGCCGCCTCTCCCGTACCGGTGTCCGCCCTCCCATCGGAGCAGGGCAGGGCAACCGAGCACCTCGATTTCGAATGGAAGCGGTGATGGATCAGGTTCGGCCGGCACCGCCCGGACAGGCCTCAGCGGAGCCGAGCCTCGGCGCGCTCAACGGCAGCGTGCCGGTGCGGGTGGGCGGTTCCTGGCTGTGGCGGCTCTTCGCCTTCCTCGGGCCGGGCTACATGGTCTCGGTCGGCTACATGGATCCCGGCAACTGGGCCACCGACATCGCCGGCGGCGCCCAGTTCGGCTACACGCTGCTCTCCGTCATCCTGCTCTCGAACCTGATGGCGATCGTGCTGCAGGCGCTGGCCGCGCGGCTCGGCATCGCCACCGGCCTCGACCTCGCCCAGGCCTGCCGCGAGCGGACCTCGCGGCCCGTCTCCATCGCATTATGGCTGATCTGCGAGGCGGCGATCATCGCCTGCGACCTCGCCGAAGTGATCGGCACGGCGATCGCCCTCAAGCTGCTGCTCGGCATCCCGCTGACGCTGGGCGCGATCATCACCGCGCTCGACGTGTTCGTGGTGCTGCTGCTCCTGCGCCGGGGTTTCCGGGCGCTGGAGGCTTTCGTCATCGGCCTTCTGACGATCATCTTCGTCTGCTTCGGCATCCAGATCGTCATGGCCGCGCCGCCGGTCCAGGCCGTGCTCGGCGGCTTCGTGCCGTCGAAAGAGATCGTGACCAACCCGGCCGCGCTCTACATCGCCATCGGCATCATCGGCGCCACCGTGATGCCGCACAACCTCTACCTCCACTCCTCGATCGTGCAGACGCGGGCCTATCCCCGGACGGAGGAGGGCCGGCGCGAGGCCCTGCGCTTCGCCGTCACCGACTCGACCGTGGCGCTGATGCTCGCTCTCTTCGTCAACGCCGCGATCCTGATCATGGCCGCGTCCGTGTTCCATGCGAGCGGACGCACCGAGGTCGAGGAGATCGAGCAGGCCTACGAGTTGCTCTCGCCGCTGCTCGGCGTCGGCATCGCCTCCACCCTGTTCGCCGTGGCGCTGCTGGCCTCGGGCCTCAACTCGACGGTGACGGCGACGCTCGCCGGCCAGATCGTCATGGAAGGCTTCCTACGGCTGCGCCTGCCGAATTGGGCACGGCGGCTGGTAACGCGGGGCATCGCCATCGTCCCCGTGGTGGTCGTCACCGCGCTCTACGGCGAGCAGGGCACCGCCCGGCTGCTCGTGCTGAGCCAGGTCGTGCTCTCGATGCAGTTGCCCTTCGCGGTAATCCCGCTGGTGCATTTCGTCTCCGACCGGCGGCTGATGGGCTCGTTCGTGATTCCGGGCTGGCTGAAGGGTCTGTCCTGGGTGATCGCCGGCATCATCGTGGTGCTGAACGTGAAGCTGTTGATCGATACCTTCGCCGGCACCTGACGGCGTCACGCCTCGGCGGCGCGCAGATGCGCCACGAAGTCCTGCGCGAAGGGCGGCAGGGCCGCGAGGTCGCGCAGGCAGAGCTTGAGGTCGCGCGCCGCCCAGGAGTCTTCGAGCGGAACGAGGGCGATCCCCATCGTGCGCCACGCCCGCCGCGCCGTGGTCTCCGGCACGATGCCGAGGCCGACGCCGCATTCGACGAGGCGGCAGACCGCGTCGAAGCTGCGCAACTGCACCCGCAGCCGCATCGGCCGGCCGATGCGGGAGGCCTTGCCGGCGAGGAAGCGCGTCAGGGCGCTCGGCCGGTCGAGGCCGACGAAGTCGTGTTCCAGCACCTCCGCGAAGCCGAGGCTGGTGCGGCGGGCCAGCGCGTGGCCGGCCGCGACCACCACGACGAAGCGGTCGTGGCGAAAGGGGAAGGTCTGGAGCGTGCCGGTATCGACGGTGCCGGCGACGATGCCGAGATCAGCCGCCCCATCGGCCACCATCCCGACGATCTCGTCGGAGGTGCGCTCCTCGATATCGACGCTGACCCCCGTATGGAGCGCGAGATAGGCGGAGAGCGCCTCGGGCAGGAATTCGGTGAGTGCGTTGGTGTTCGACAGGACCCGGACCTGGCCGACGGCGCCGCCGGCGAACACCGAGAGATCGCTCTGCAACCGCTCGATCTGACCCAAAATCTCGCGGGCATGGGCCAACAGGGCGCGGCCGGCGGGCGTCGGCGTCACCCCCTGGCGCCCGCGCAGCAGCAGCGCGGCGCCGAGCGAGTCCTCCATCGCCTTGACCCGCGCGGAGGCCGCAGCCAGCGCGAGGTTCGCCCGCTCCGCGCCGTGGGTGATCGAGCCCGCCTCCACCACGTGCCGGAACAGGTTCAGATCGACGAGATCGAAGCGCATCATAGATTGATTTTCGGCCGCATCACCGATCCCGGCTTTCGCGTCGGCTGGAGGCAGTGATTGCCGGACCTCCTATCACAACAGCGTGAGGCTGGCAGTAGCCTTCGCCGATGACGAAGGCACCCACCACGAAAGCCGAATTGCGAACGGTTCCAATTCGCAGTTGAACCGCGCCCATGAGCGCCGCAGCGGCCAGCATTCTCGGAGCACACGGCACGGTCGTCGCGGCCGGCGGCCTGCTCGTGCTGTGCATGGGGTTGTGGGCGACCGGCCTGGTGGCCGAGATCGTCACGGCGCTGATGTTCTTCGCGCTGGCGATGCTGCTCAAGCTCGCCCCGGCGCAGACGGTGTTTTCGGGCTTTGCCTCTTCCGCCTTCTGGCTGGTGACGGGCGGCATGGTGGTCGGGCTCGCCATGAACCGCACGGGGCTGGGCAACCGGCTCGCGCGAGGGCTGGCGGCGCGGCTGCCCGCCTCCTATCCCGGCTTCGTCACCGGGATCGTCGCCTTCTCCTTCGCGCTCGCCTTCGTGATGCCGTCCAATCTCGGGCGCATTGCGGTGATGGTGCCGGTGGTGATCGCGCTATGCGATGCCTTCGGGCTGGAGGCCGGGCGTCCGGGCCGGACGGGGGCGCTGCTCGCCTTCGGCGTGGCGACGCCGATGCTCTCAGCGGCGATCCTGCCCGCCAACGTGCCGAACCTCGTCATGGCCGGCACCGCCGAGACCCTGTTCAACATCCATCTCAACTATCTGCCCTATCTGTTTCTGCACGCGCCGGTTCTCGGCTTCGTGAAGGGTGTGCTGCTGGTCGCCTGCACGATCCTGATCTTCCCCGATCGCCTCGACGGAAGGCGGCCCGAACTGCCGCCGCTGCCTCCGCTGTCGGGTGCGGAGCGGCGCCTCTCGGTGATCCTGGCAGTGATGCTGGCGCTCTGGCTCAGCGACGGCTGGCACGGCATCCCGCCGGCCTGGATCGGGCTCGCCGCGGCGGTGATCTGCCTGCTTCCGGGCATCGGCGTCCTGACGTCGGCGAGCTTCGGTGAGATTCCGCTGCGGACCTGCTTCTACGTCGCGGCCCTCTTCGGGCTGACGGCGGTGGTCAACGAGACCGGGCTCGGCGCGCGTCTGGGCCACGTGCTCCTCTCGGTCGCCCCGCTGGAACCGGGGGCGCCCGCCAAGAACTTCGCGACGCTCACGGGTCTGTCGATCGGCTTCCTGTTCACCGCCACCGCCAACGGCGCGCCGGCCCTCTACACGGCACTGGCGGAGGAGTTTTCGCGCACCAGCGGCTTCGACCTGATGAGCGTGCTGATGGTGCAGGTGGTCGGCTACTCGACGCTGTTCCTGCCCTATCAGGCGCCGCCCATCATCATGACCATGGATCTCGGCCGCTTGTCTCTGGCCGACGCGACCAAACTCACCCTCGCCACGGGCATTGCCTCGCTGCTGATCGCGACCCCACTCGCCTATTTCTGGTTCAGGCTGACGGGGAGACTGGCGTGAGACAGATCCGCGCGATCGTCAGCTTGACGAATGCTGCACCGCAGCAGCGGCATTGCCGGCCGGAGCCGGTCGCCCTAACCCTTCCCTGGAATTTATCCAGTCTTCGACGCGAGGATCGTGAGCCGCGATGAACCCTACCGTCAGACCTACGGTCGCCCAGCCGCTCTCGCCCCATCTCCAGATCTACCGCTGGACCTGGACCATGGCGATGTCGGTGTTCCACCGCGTCACCGGCACGGCGCTCTACGGCGGCACCCTCCTCGTCGCGGTGTGGCTGGTGGCGCTCGCCTCCGGTCCGCGCGCCTACGACACGGTAGCCTGGTTCTTTGGCTCGTGGGTCGGGCGCGCCATCCTGTTCGCCTACACCTGGGTGCTGCTGCACCACATGCTCGGCGGCCTCCGCCACTTCATCTGGGATGCCGGCTACGGCTTCGATCGTGACCGCCGCCTAGGGCTCGCCCGCGCCACCCTGATCGGCTCCGTCATCCTGACCGTCGTGATCTGGGCGATCGCCCTGCTCGTTCGCTGAGGCTCCCCATGTCCCAGGTCGACAACCGCCAGAACACCGCGCTCTCGATGCGCACGCCCCGCGCCCGAGTGAAGGGGCTGGGCGCCTCGGGCCACGGCGCCGGCCATTTCTGGCTGCAGCGCCTGACCGGCGCCTCGAACGCGCTCCTGATGCTCGCCTTCGTCGTCATCATCGCGCTAATGGCCGGGCGGACCTATCCGCAGGCGGTCGCGCTGGTGTCGCACCCGCTCGTTTCGATCATCCTGATCCTCGCCGTGGTGTCGGTGACGATCCACATGCGTCTGGGCATGCAGACGGTGATCGAGGACTACGTGCACAGCCACGGCCTCAAGTTCGCGGCGCTCATCGCCAACACCTTCTACGCGGTCGCGGTGGCCGCCGCCTGCCTCTACGCGATCATCCGCGTGAGCCTGGGCGGCCTCGCCTGATCGCCGGCACGGAAACCGAGGATTCATCGCTCATGGCTTCCAACGGCATGGCTTCTAACGGAACGAATGGCGGCGCCCCCGCCTACGCCATCATCGATCACACCTTCGACGTGGTGATCGTCGGCGCCGGCGGCGCCGGTCTGCGCGCCACGGTCGGCTGTAGCCAAGCCGGCCTGCGCACCGCCTGCATCACCAAGGTGTTCCCGACCCGCTCGCACACCGTGGCGGCGCAGGGCGGCATCTCGGCCTCTCTCGGCAATATGGGCCCGGACGATTGGCGCTGGCACATGTACGACACCGTGAAGGGGTCGGACTGGCTCGGTGACCAGGACGCGATCGAGTACCTCGTGCGCAATGCGCCGGCCGCGGTGTACGAGCTGGAGCACTGGGGCGTGCCCTTCTCCCGGACGGACGAGGGCAAGATCTACCAGCGGCCGTTCGGCGGCATGACCACCGATTACGGCAAGGGCACCGCCCAGCGCACCTGCGCCGCGGCCGACCGCACCGGCCACGCCATGCTCCACACGCTCTACGGGCAGGCGGTGAAGAACAAGACCCAGTTCTTCATCGAGTACTTCGCTCTCGACCTGATCATGGACGAGGACGGCCGCTGCCGCGGCGTGATGGCGATCGATCAGGCGACCGGTGAGATCCACCGCTTCCGCGCCCAGCAGACGATTCTGGCCACCGGCGGCTACGGCCGCGCCTACTTCTCGGCGACCTCGGCCCATACCTGCACCGGTGACGGCAACGCCATGGTGCTGCGCGCCGGCCTTCCGCTGCAGGACATGGAGTTCGTGCAGTTCCACCCCACCGGTATCTACGGCGCCGGCTGCCTCATCACCGAAGGGGCGCGGGGCGAAGGCGGCTACCTGACGAACTCGGAAGGCGAGCGCTTCATGGAGCGCTACGCGCCGTCGGCCAAGGACCTCGCCTCGCGCGACGTGGTCTCGCGCTCGATGACCATGGAGATCCGCGACGGCCGCGGCGTCGGCAAGGACAAGGACCACATCTTCCTGCACCTCGACCATCTCGACCCGAAGATCCTGCACGAGCGCCTGCCGGGCATCTCGGAGAGCGCGAAGATCTTCGCGGGCGTGGACGTGACCAAGGAGCCGATCCCGGTCCTGCCGACCGTCCACTACAACATGGGCGGCATCCCGACGAACTTCCACGGCGAGGTGCTGACGCTGAAGAACGGCGATCCCGACACCGTCGTGCCGGGCCTGATGGCGCTCGGCGAGGCCGCTTGCGTCTCGGTGCATGGCGCCAACCGTCTCGGCTCGAACTCGCTGATCGACCTCGTGGTGTTCGGCCGCGCTGCGGGCCTGCGCTGCGCCGACATCGTCGAGCCGAACGCCCGCCAGCCGGAATTGCCGAAGGACTCGGCCGACAAGGCGCTCTCGCGCCTCGACCGTTTCCGCTACGCCGACGGCGGCACCCCGACCGCGCAATTGCGCGACCGGATGCAGCGGACGATGCAGAACAACTGCGCCGTCTTCCGCACCGGCGAGGTGTTGGAGGAGGGCAAGGGCCTGATCCACGAGGTCTGGCGCGGCGTCTCCGATATCGGGGTCACCGACCGCTCGTTGGTCTGGAACACCGACCTGCTGGAGACCCTGGAGTTCGACAACCTGATCGGTCAGGCGGTCGTGACCATGGAATCGGCGGTCAACCGCAAGGAAAGCCGCGGCGCGCATGCTCGCGAGGACTTCCCCGACCGCGACGACAAAGAGTGGATGAAGCACACGCTCGCGTGGCTCGACCAGTCCAAGCACGGCGTCGAGATTGATTACCGCCCGGTCCACACCTACACGATGTCGAACGACATCCAGTACATCGAGCCGAAGGCGCGGGTGTACTGATGCGGCGTCCGGTGGCCACACAGTGGAACGGAGGGCTCGGCGGGCGATGATCCCGGATCTTCGCCCGATCGCCCGCGCCGCCCTGTGCGCCACGGCAGCGCTCCTGGCGGTCCAGCCGGCGGCGGCGCGAGGTCCGGGTTTCGACTTCCCCGCGGAGGTCGCTGGCTTCACCCGCGGGCCACGCACGGATTACGAGGCTCGCGCGCCGGGGCTTGGCTATTCCGTCGTCTACACCAATGGCCGCTGGAAGGCGGACATCTACGTCTACGACGCCGGTGTGGCGAACATTCCCGACGGAGCACCCTCGCCCGCGGTCGCCGGGCAGCTCGCGCAGGCGGCCGACGACGTCAAGGCGGCGGTGGCGCAGGGCATCTATCGCGACAGCAAGGATCGCGGCCCGGTGCGCCTGCCAGGGGAGGCGAGTGCCCGGCTCACCTGCCGTACCTTCACCATCGACCATCCGGCCCTCGGCCCCACCGAGAGCCTGCTCTGCCTCACCGGCCTGCGCGGCCAATTCGTGAAGTTCCGCCTGTCCGGCCCGGCCGCGAAGCGGCCGCCGAAGGAAGAGGCCGAGCGGTTCATCACCGGCTGGCTCGACCGGCAATAGGATTTTCTCTCAAGCTCGGAGCGCGCCTCGCGGCCGCCGCACCTCGAAGGCACAAGACATGGCTCAGTTCAATCTGCCCAAGAATTCCCAGGTCACGGAAGGCAAGTCCTGGCCGGCGCCGAGCGGCGCCAAGTCCATCCAGGTCTTCCGGATCTATCGCTGGAACCCCGACGACGGGAAGAACCCGCGCATCGACACCTACCATGTCGACCGTGACGATTGCGGACCGATGGTCCTCGACGCACTGCTCTGGATCAAGAACAAGGTCGATCCGACGCTGGTCTTCCGCCGCTCCTGCCGCGAGGGCATCTGCGGCTCCTGCGCCATGAACATCGAGGGCCAGAACGCGCTCGCCTGCACCATGGGCATCGACGAGTGCAAGACCCCCGACAACGCGCTGCCGTTCCTCACCCGCAAGGACAAGGACGGAGCGGTGCGGATCTACCCGCTGCCGCACATGCCGGTGCTCAAGGACCTCGTGCCGGATCTGACCAACTTCTACGCGCAGCATGCGGCGATCGAGCCCTGGCTCCAGACCGAGACGCCCGCGCCGGAAAAGGAGTGGAAGCAGACTCCGGAGGACCGCGCCCGGCTCGACGGCCTCTACGAGTGCATTCTCTGCGCCTGCTGCACCACGAGCTGCCCGAGCTACTGGTGGAACGGCGACAAGTTCCTGGGTCCGGCGGCCCTGCTGCAGGCCTATCGCTGGCTGATCGACTCGCGCGACGAGAACACCGGCGAGCGCCTCGACGGGCTGCACGACCCGTTCCGGCTCTACCGCTGCCACACCATCATGAACTGCGCCAATACCTGCCCGAAGAACCTCAACCCGGCCAAGGCCATCGCCGAGATCAAGAAGATGATGGTCGAGCGCGAGGTCTAATTTTTCGCAAGCATGCCGTCGGCAAGAGCCGCGCCTCGATCCGGGCGCGGCTCTTCTCGTGTCAGCCCCATCGAAGTGCCCGGCCCTGCGGGTGAGGCAGGGCCGCCACACCGCCGCGAAAACCGGCCCGAGCGCGGCTTTTCCCAGGCTCACGATGCAGCTTGCCTTGCCGCAAGCGCATTTGCCCGCGAGCCAAGCGCGACCGTAGCGTGTTTGGGGTGAGGGGTCTTTGATGACGCGTGGGTTCCTGTCGAAAGCTGCCTGTCTCGCGCTGGCCGCGAGTGTGGGCGCCTGCGCCTCGAACCGCTTCGAGGGCCCCCGCGAGCGGCCGCGGCCGCAGGCGGCGCTGGAACCCGCCACGCCCGCTCTGCCCGCCGGCACGGTGACGAGCGAGCCGCTGGCGCCCCCGCCGGGCGCCGCCGCCGCGCCGGGCGAGCCGCCGCCCCCGAGTGTCGCTGCCGCCCCGTCCCCGGTGATCGAGCCGCCGCCCGCCCCGCGGCCGGTGGTGGCGACCGGCCGTTCCTCGGTGGTCGGCTCGTGGAACGCCACCGACGCGGCGGGAAGCTGCAAGGTCTCGCTGTCGAGCACCCCCTCGCTCGACCTCTACAAGGCCACCACTGCGGGCTGCGGCAACAAGGATCTCGCCAAGGTCTCGGCCTGGGATTTTCGCGACGGCGAGGTCTATCTCTACCAGCCGGGCGGCACCGTCGCCGCGCGGCTGCGGCAGGCTGGCGGCAGCCTCGACGGCGCCCTCTCGAAATCCGGTGCGCCGCTCTCGCTGGCCCGCTGAGGCGGCCTAGGGGTTCACCCGCACCCCGAGCAGCACCGTATGCGCGTCGTAGGTCGAGAGCGGGATGGTGCTGTTCAGCGTCGAGTAGATGTAGCTGCCGCGTAACGCGAGCCAGCGGTTGAAGCGGTAATCGAAGCGGGCGGTGGCGGAATAGCCGCGCTCGCGGATGCGCACGCCGTCGTAATTGGTGGACAGGTAGGCGCCGCCCAGCGTGATCGAGAGGTTGCGCAGGAGGTCGTGCTGCACTTCGAGCGTGGCGGCGTCGGTGAAGGCGCCGCTGGAGCCCGGCACCGCGGTCTCGATCACGCCGGTCTGCTGGTTGAACCGCACCGTGGTGAGCGGCGAGATCGACCAGACCAGCGCCGCGTTGATGACCGGGGCGTTGATGTCCTGAAGCGTGCGGTCGACGTAGGAGCGGTGCTGCAGGCCGCCCGAGATCTCCGCCGTCAGCGTGCTGTTGAGCGCCACCGCCGCGCCGGCGGTGAAGGCGATGCCGTCGGAATCGCGGCGCAGGCCGAACTGGTCCACCGGCGTGTCGTAGACCCGGGTGTCGAGGAAGGTCTCGACGAAGGGCGTGATCGCCGGCGAGATCTCGTATCCGGCGCGCAGGCGCAAGCCGTACTGGTTGGCGTCGCGGTCGCTCTGGATGATCGTGGTGCCGTTGCCGAGCTGCGCATCCTCGAAGACCGAGCGGTCGATCGAGCCGCGCAGCGAGAGTTGCAGTCGGTTGAAGCTCTCCTGCACGCCCGCGGTCGCGCCGTAGGTGGCAAACAGCGGCCGGGTCGTCGCCCTGCCGGCGCCGAGATCGGGGCTGCCGAGGCGCTGGCTGTCGAGCAGGAAGCGGGTCTCGAGGTCGATGCGGGTGTCGCGGTCGACGTCGATGCGCATCCGCGCAACGCCGACGGCGTTGGGGCGGCTCGCCTCGGGATTCTGCGGATATTCGAGGTAGCTGCCGCGCATCTCGGCGGTGAGCTCGGAGGCCGACCACTCGCTGCGCAGCGCCAGTTCCGCCTCGCTGCGCAGCGCCAGGGAGGAGCGCGGGCGGGTCGAGCCGATCTGGTCCGGGTTCGTATCGTAGCCGATGCTCTGGGTGAAGGCCGGCAGCAGGGTGAAGGTGCCGAAGCGGATGCCCAGCGGCGCGTAGGCGGTGTCGGGCGGAATCGGCCGGCGGAGCGCCGTGCCGAGCAGCAGCCCGGTGGCGTTGGGCAGGCCGAGCCCGAGGATCGGCGTCGGCAGCGGCACGCCGGAGACGGGCGTCTGGATGACGGGGGTGAGGCGCAGGTCGGTGATCGTCTGCTGCGTGCGGACTTGCGTGATCCGGCGGGTCGCCGAGCCGATCCGGCGCGGGGGGGCCGCGCGCAGGCGCAGCAGCGAGGGCCGGGCCGGTGTGCCCTGCGCCGTGGCGGAGCCGGGCAGGCTCGGCGCGGCGCGGAAGCGCGGCAGGCGCGCCACCGTCGGCGCCTCCTCAGCGGATGCGGCGGGGGCCGGACTCGTGGCCGGGCTGCTGCCGAGCGGGGCGGGGGCGGAGAAGGCGTTGGCGCCGCGCAGCGCCGTCGGCGCGTCGAAGACGGAGCGGCGCGGGCGGCCGGCGGTGGCCGGCTCGGAGGCGGTGCGCGTGCCCGGAGCGGCGCTCTCGGACGGCGACGGGTCGGGCGTCTCCTGCGCAAGGGCGGGCGCTGAGAGCAGGGCCGGGAGCAGCGCGAGGGCGAGCTGGCCCGCGCGGCGGCGGCGCTGTCGCTTTCCCTCGATCGGCCGCTCGCGTGACACCGGCGCTGTCTTCCCTCGAGGCGGCCGGCGGCCGGTGGAACGGCGCCGCGGGCACGGATCCGGCAGCGGCGGAAGCGCGGCGAGCGCCCTTTCGGCTTGCTAAAGGAACATGGTTAGCGCCGCCTTAATGGCCCCGGCCGGGCGCAGCCGCCTTGCGGCCACAGTCGCGGGCGAAGAGGGCGCGGCACACGATCGAGACCGAGGGCGCCCGCGCGCGGCCCCGGACGGCACGGACACGCGAATTCATGGCCCTGGCACAGCGGATCGAGGATCAGGACGCGGCGCAGACGGCACGCCCGCCCGCCATCGCCTCGGCGCTGCGCACCATCGAGACCGAGCGCGAGGGCCTGGCCTGCCTGATGGCCGCGATCGACAACGGCCTCGGCCAGCCCTTCGCCGGGGCCGTCGAGCGGATCGGCGCGGCCCGCGGCCGGGTGATCTGCACCGGCATGGGCAAGTCCGGACACGTCGCCCGCAAGATCGCCGCGACCTTCGCCTCCACCGGCACGCCGGCCCTCTACGTCCACCCGGCCGAGGCGAGCCACGGCGATCTCGGCATGATCCAGCCCGACGACGTGGTGCTGGCGCTCTCGTGGTCGGGCGAGACCACGGAACTCGCCGACATCATCGGCTACACGCGGCGCTACCGCGTCGGCCTCGTGGCGATCACGGCGAACGCCGCCTCGACCCTGGGCCGCGAGGCCGACACCTGCCTCGCTTTGCCGAAGGCGAAGGAGGCCTGCCCGAACGGGCTCGCGCCGACCACCTCGACGGCGATGCAGCTCGCGCTGGGCGACGCGCTCGCCGTGGCGCTGCTGGAGGCCCGCGGCTTCTCCGCCCGCGACTTCTCCGTGTTCCATCCCGGCGGCCGGCTCGGCGCCTCGCTGCGGCAGGTGCGCGAGGTCATGCATGGCGGCGCCGACCTGCCGATGGTGGCGCTCGGCACCGCGATGCGGGCGGCGGTGGCCGAGATCGACGCCAAGGGGTTCGGCTCCGTCCTCGTGGTCGATGCGCAGGGGGCGCTCGCCGGCATCCTCACCGACGGCGACGTGCGCCGCGCCATCTTCTCCCGCGAGGGGCTGGACCAGTTGCCGGTCGAGGCGGTGATGACCCAAAACCCCCGCACGATCACGCCCGAGACCCTGCTCGCCAAGGCGCTGCAGATCCAGGAGGCGATGAAGATCACCGCCCTCGTGGTGGTGGAGAACGGCCGCCCCGTCGGCCTCGTGCACTACCACGACCTGCTGCGCACCGGCGTGGCCTGAGGCGCGAAGGCTCTCGACGGCTTTCGGGGGGCTGACGCTCGCCCCCCACCGTCATCGCGAAGACGAGGGGAGGGGCCGAAGCGATCGCCGCGCGCGTCTCCCCGACCGATCAAAGAGCGCTGCGCCAAACACAATTCCCCCCGCGGCGCTGAAGGCCCGGAGGACGGCTGGCCGATCGGCCGGCTGGGAACGCAACCCGCACGCTGCACAAGAACCCCGAGGGGGACGCGGGACGCCGCGAGACCTCCGGATGCTGGTTTTGAGACTTTGCCGGTCTCCCGGCGTCCCGCGGAGGGGCCGCTTCCCCATCACGGGAAGCCGTCCCTCCGTTTTGGCGTCACGGTCTCTCCACCGGCCTCGACCCCGGACACAGGCGCCTGTGGGACCCTCGGCCCGCCTCCCCGCGAGGGGAGAGGGAACCTCGGCAGACGGCGATGAGCGGACTCGTCCGCACCGGACCTCGTATTGGGCCCGGCTCCGGTTGTTCCTGGGCGCCGACCCGAGACCGGCCTATGGCCCCATCCCGAGACAGCGTTGTGTCGCGCACAGCGCCCGAGGCGATGGCGACCGGGCCACCGACGCGGGAACCGCCCCACCTCCCAACGAGCCTCGCCGGCCGGTCACCGGAAAAGCTCCCCCGGCTGGTCCGGGAGGTGAGTGGCGGGGGTTGTAGGATTTTAAGCCTGAAAAGTCAAGGAAACTTTTGCCAGAACAGCTAAGCTACAGCTTACATCCCATTATTTTACGAGATGACGGCAACCTATGTGATGAAATAAAAATGCGACAAAGCGCCCAACGATAAGCATCAAACTTGTTGAAGACACTATGGCTAATTTAGCTTATGAAATAAGACAAGAAACGTTTGAAAGGGGGGAAATTTGTCTGTCGCCAAACTTTCATCAGAAGTCATTCGGTTTATATCATCGGAGAATCCAGAAATTGTCTGCATAAAAGGAAAATGGGGAGTAGGAAAAACCTATGCCTGGCGCAAGCTCTTGAAGGAATCGCAGCAAAAGAAAAGTATTGCACTTAAGCAGTATTCTTACGTTTCGCTCTTTGGAAGAAATTCTTTGACGGATTTGCGCAATGCTGTTGTTGAGAATTCAATTAGTACTGATGATCTTGATGCAAAACCTAGCTTGACGAGCTTGGAGCAAGCCGCACACGTATTTCGACAAGGACTGAATAGAGCTGGATTTTTGTCCCAATACCTACCCAAATCCGACAAGTATGCCGATGGCATTCAGCGCATAATGTTTCTACTAGCTCGAAACAAAATAGTGTGCCTCGATGATTTGGAGAGAGCTGGAACTGGATTAAATATCAAGGATGTTCTTGGTCTTGCCTCGCAATTGAAGGAAGAAAAGGGCTGCAAAGTTATCATTCTCTTGAACGATGAAAAGCTGGAAGAAAGTCAGAAGATAGACTTTGAGGATCAGCTTGAAAAAGTTGCCGATATAATTTTCAATTTTGACCCATCGCCCGAGGAGGCAATAACGATAGCACTTACAACAGAAGGCACCTTCAAAGAAATGCTTGCTCAGAATATCAAAAAGTTCAAAGTAAACAACATCAGAGTCATAAAGAAAACAGAGTTCTTTTGCAATCGGCTGATTGAAGTATTAGACGGATTGAATCCGCGCGTATTACACCAAGCCATCCACACGGCCACTCTAGCGAGTTTTTCGAAATTTCAACCAGGCGATGCGCCGACTATCGAATATATAATGAAATTCGATCCATACGCTGGCCTATGGGACTCAAAAGAAACCAGCAAGCCGCAGGAAACAGATCCTCATGCTGACTTACTTTTGGAGTATGGATTTGGCAGTGCCGATGAATTTGATAAGTCTATAATATCTGGCATCGAAAAGGGGTTCTTCGATGATCAATCCGTTAGGAATTTTGGAGAAGCAGCGAATCATAACTTGACACTAAATGATCAAGGCGCCGCTTACAGGGAAGCATGGAAGATATACCACGACTCATATGAAGACAACGCAGACGAAATTATCGAGTCTCTCATTCAATCAGTTCGCTCAAACATAAGCGTTGTTGATATATCTAATCTTGATGCCGTAATCCAGACCCTGCGCGAACTTGAGGCGAACGAGGAAGCAACGGAACTTATAAAGTACTACGTTAACAATAAGAATGGCGACGCCACAACGTGGGACACAGAAGGTTACTCATACAGGGGTGGCATCAAAGATGCGGAAGTCTTATCGGCATGCAATGAAAAGTTTAGACTGCATGAGCCGGAAATAACCCCGAAAGAAGTGCTTTTAAAAGTAGGCATTTCTCAGGGATGGAACACGAAGGATGATGCCTTGCTCGCAAAGGCATCGATTGATGATATAAAGCAAATTCTGAAATCAGTCCGCGGAGAACCGAGGTCTAATGTGATTTCAGCTGCCAAGCTGTACCTCAGCATAAGCAATCCATCTGCTGTCGTAAAAGAAATACAACGCAAACTTGATGCGGCACTCCGAGAGATCGCCAGTGAAAACGATCTTAATCGCAGGCGAATCAAAGGCGTATTTGGGATAGATATCGACGGCAATGCATCAACTTGATATTGCCCACTACATCTCATAGAGTAAATTTCCAGAACTTCCTTATCTAATGCATTACTATCTCACGGAACATCAAAACACCGCCACTAACCCCACCCCAATCACCATCAACACAGCCCCGGCGACCCGCCAAAGGCTCGCCGGGTGCACTGGGAACCCGACCCACCCAAAATGGTCGAGCACCAGCGAGGCGAGCACACCCACCGTCACGATGATCCCCAAAAAGGTCGCGGCGCCGATGGCGGGGGAGGCGTAGAGCTGGGCCAGGATCAGCAGGATGCTCAGAAAACCGCCGAGCCACGCCCACCAGGGCACCTGCCCGAGCTGCTGGCCGGTGGGCATTTCGAGTTTGCCGAGCGCGAGGCCGCCCGCGAGCAGGGCGGCGGTGCTGACGAGCAGCGTCAGGAGGGCCGCCGTCACCGGTAGGCCGAGCGACTTCGAGAGCGTCGCGTTCTGTCCCGGCTGGATCGCGTTGGCGAGACCGGCGAGGATCGTCAGAGCGTAGAGGGACCACATAGCCCGTCATCCGGCGGGGCCGCGCTCAAGTTTCGCCGGTGCGACATCGGGGCCGGCCCAGTCGCGCGCGGCGGGGGAGGGGGCTTTCGTGCCGGGGGATCGGACTCGGTCCATTTCCTCCACCGTCATTCCGGGGCGCCGCAGGCGAACCCGGAATCGACCCAACACGCCACCCCAAGCCGCGCCTCACGGGTGGATTCCGGGTTCCGCTACGCGGCCCCGGAATGATGGCGGAGGGGGACAGCGGCGGAGGTGAGCCGAAGGCCGTAATCCCGCCCGCAACCGGGGCGGCGGCGATGGCCCCTCGACAAAGCCGCGCGGCGGTAAGAAGGGTGGGGGCGAGGGGTCGGGGCCGTTTTTGGCCGAACGGCGCGGGCGAGGGCGGATGAGCGAAGCCATCACCATCGAGGACGGGGCCGACGGCGTCCGGCTGATCCGCTGGAACCGGCCCGAGAAGAAGAACGCGCTGACGGGCGCGATGTACGACGCCGCCACCGCGGCGCTCGTCGGCGCCGACGACGAGTCCCAAAACATCGGGGCGGTGGTGTTCGCCGGGGGGCCCGGCGCCTTCACCGCCGGCAACGATCTGGCCGACTTCTTCGCCGCCGGGACGGCCCCGCGCGACGCGTTTTCCGAGATGCCGGCGCTGCGCTTCATCCGGCAGCTCGCCCGCACCCGCACGCCGATGGTCGCGGCGGTGGACGGGCTCGCCATCGGCGTCGGCACGACGCTGACGCTGCATTGCGACCTCGTCTATGTCGGGTCGCAGGCGCGCTTCCGCATGCCGTTCGTGGAACTCGGCGTGGTGCCGGAGGCCGCCGCGAGTTACCTGCTGCCGCGCCGGATCGGGCTCGCCCGCGCCTCGGCGCTGCTGCTGCTGAGCGAGCCGTTCGACGGCGCGGCGGCCGTGTCGCTCGGGCTCGCCAACGCCGAACTGCCCTCCGAAGCGCTGGAGGCGCACGCGCTGGCCCAGGCCACCCGCCTCGCCGCCCTGCCGCGCCGGGCGGTGCAGGCGACCCGCGCGCTGATGCGCGGCGAGCAGGGCGCGGTCGAGGCGGCGATCGAGGCCGAGGCGGAAGCCTTCGAGGCGGGCCTGCGCGATCCCGAGACGCAAGCGCGGCTCGCCCGCTTCCTCGCCGGCAAGGCGTGAGCGCGCTTGTGACGACGCCGGATCTGCGGGGAAAGGTCTGCCTCGTGGCCGGGGCCTCGCGCGGGGTCGGGCGCGGGCTCGCGCGGGGCCTGGGCGAGGCCGGCGCCACGGTGATCGTCACCGCGCGCTCCTCCGAGACCGGGCGGCGCACCGAGACGCGGCCCGAGGCGATCGAGGACACCGCCCGCGCCGTCGATGCGGCGGGGGGCGAGGGGCACCATTACCTGTGCGACCACACCAGCGAGCGAGCGGTGGACGAACTCGTGCACTGGGCGCTTCGCCGGTTCGGGCGGATCGACGTGGCGGCTGCTAGCGTCTGGGGCGGCAACGAGGGCTATGACGGCGAGCGCTACCCCGACGGCGCCGCCTGGGGCACGCCGTTCTGGCGCCGCTCGGCCGAGCCGTTCTCGCAGTTTCTCGGGACGGGGCCGTATCCGGGGCTGCTGCTGGCGCGTGCCGTGGCGCCGGCCATGGTGGCAGCGAGGCAGGGCCTGATCGCCTTCGTCTCCTTCGGCACCGAGACCTATCTCGGCGACATCTACTACGATCTGGCCAAGGCGACGACGAACCGGCTCGCCTTCGCCTGCGCCGCCGAACTCGCCCCCCACGGCGTCTGCGCCCTGTCGCTCTCGCCGGGCTTCGTCGCCACCGAGCGGGTGCGCGACTTGGGCCAGGAGGCGCGCGCCACCGAGAGCCCGCTCTATGCCGGCCGGGCGCTGGCAGCGCTGTCCGCCGACCCGGCCGTGCTGGACCGGGCCGGGCGGACGCTGCATGTCGGGGATCTCGCCCGCGCCTACGGTTTCACCGACGCCGACGGCCGCCAGCCGGAGCGCTTCCGGATCGGAGAGGAGATGCCATGAGCCTGCAGGGTAAGACGCTGTTCATCACCGGCGCCTCGCGCGGCATCGGGCTCGCCATCGGCCTGCGCGCCGCCCGCGACGGCGCCAACGTCGCCATCGCCGCCAAGACCGCTGAACCGCACCCCAAGCTCGAGGGCACGATCTTCACCGCCGCCGAGGCGATCGAGCGGGCGGGGGGCCGGGCGCTGCCGCTGACGGTGGACGTGCGCGACGAAGAAGCCGTGAAAGATGCGCTCGACCGGACCGCAAAAAAATTCGGCGGGATCGACATCGTGGTCAACAACGCGAGCGCGATCTCGCTGTCGAACACGCCCAAGACCGAGATGAAGCGCTTCGACCTGATGCATGGGATCAACGCGCGCGGCACCTACATGGTGAGCAAGTACGCGATTCCCTATCTGGAGAAGGCCGAGAACCCGCACATCCTGATGCTGTCGCCCCCGCTCGACATGGCGGAGAAGTGGTTCTCGCCGCATCTGGCCTACACCATGGCCAAGTTCGGCATGTCGCTGTGCGTGCTGGGGCTCGCCGGGGAGTTGCGAGGCCGGGGCATCGCCGTCAACGCCCTGTGGCCGCGCACCACCATCGCCACGGCCGCCGTGCAGAACCTGCTGGGCGGCGACGCCCTGATGCAGGCGAGCCGCACCCCTGAGATCATGGCGGATGCGGCCCATGCCGTGTTCCTCAAGGACGCCAAGGGATTTTCCGGGCGCTTCCTGATCGACGACAGCTTCCTGGCCGAGGAGGGCGTCACGGACTTTTCAAAATACCGCGTCACAGCAGGCGTCCCGCTTGCGCCGGACTTCTTCGTGCCGGAGACAAGCGTCGCCCCGCCCGGGGCGCTGGACTGAGACTTCACGGGCCGCACCTTGATCTTCACGCACAAGCCCGTCGCGGGCGACACCCAGACGGTGCTGGAGCGCCGCTACCTCGAATTGCAGGAGCCGATCCCCGAGGACACGGTCTGGCTCGACCTCGTGCGCCCGACGCGGGAAGAGGAGGTGAAGGTCGAATCCTTCCTCGGCATCACCGTGCCGACGCGCGAGGAAATGAAGGACATCGAGCCCTCCGAACTGCTCTACGTCGAGGCCGGCGCCCGCTACATGACGGGCCGCGTGCTCTCCCGCGTCAGCGATTCCGAGGAGCCGGGCTTGGCCGGCATCACCTTCATCCTGCGCGACAACCGGCTCATCACCGTGCGCTATGAGGAGCCGCAGGCGTTCCGGATGTACACCCAGCGCGCCGGCCGGGCGACGGGCAACGGGCCGTCGCGCTCGGTCTCGGGCGAATCGATCCTGGCCGGGCTGATCGAGGCGGTGATCGACCGCGCCGCCGACGTGCTCCAGCTGCAAGGCGAGCGCATCGACCGCCTCTCGCGAAAGATCTTCGAGGACAAGGGCGACCCGTCCTCGCGCAACAACGCGCTGCAGGACACGCTGCGGGCGCTCGGGCGGCACGGCGACCTGATCTCGAAGCAGCGCGAGAGCCTGGTCTCGATGGAGCGCATCCTGCTCTCGCTCTCGGCGACCTACCGCACGGCCAAGGCCCCGCGCGAGCTGCGCGAGGACGTGCGCTCGACGCTGCGCGACCTGCAATCGCTCGAAGAGCACGCGACCTTCATCTCGGCCAAGATCCAGTTCCTGCTCGACGCCACGCTCGGCCTGGTGAACCTGGAGCAGAACAACATCATCAAGCTGTTCTCGGTCATGGCGGTGGTGTTCATGCCCCCCACCCTGATCGCCTCGATCTACGGCATGAACTTCAAGACCATGCCGGAACTCGACTGGCATTTCGGCTATCCCGCCGCGGTCGGCATGATGGTGGTGGCCGCGGTGCTGCCCTACGTGTTCTTTCGCTGGAAGAAGTGGCTGTAGGGGCGCGCGGTCGTCCCTGGCCGTTCGCAGTCGATCGCTTCGGTTCGGCCCCCGCCGCCGTCATCGCGAGGCGAGGCCGAAACCATCGAGCGGAGACCGAATACGGAATCCGCCCGCCGGACGCACACCGGTCACTTCTGCAGCGGCACGCCCTTGGTGGTGAAGCGCTGTCCGCCGCCTGGGCGATACTCGGGCCGCGGCTGGCCCCGCCCCTTGTTAGGCCCCTTGCCGGACCCCTTGTTAGGCCCCTTGCCCAGGCCCGTGCCCGGCGGCTGCGAGAACGGCACGAGTTGGTCCGGCCGCGGGCCGATGAGGTCGGCCCGGCCCATTTCCCGCAACGCCTCGCGCAGCAGCGGCCAGTTCTCGGGGTCGTGGTAGCGCAGGAAGGCCTTGTGGAGGCGCCGCTGCCGCAGTCCCTTGATCGCCTCCACCGGCTCGCTGCCGCCGCGCCGCACGCCTTTCAGCGTGTTGACCTCGGTGTGGTACATCGCCGTGGCGGTGGCCATCGGCGAGGGCAGGAAGGTCTGCACCTGATCGGCGCGGTAGTCGTTCTTCTTGAGCCAGAGCGCGAGGTGCAGCATGTCCTCGTCGGTCGTGCCGGGATGGGCCGCGATGAAGTACGGGATCAGGTAGTACTTCTTGCCCGCCTGCTTGGCGGCCTCGTCGAACATTTCCTTGAAGCGGTCGTAGGTGCCTATCCCCGGCTTCATCATCAGGTCGAGGGGCCCGCGCTCGGTGTGCTCGGGCGCGATCTTCAGGCGGCCGCCGACATGGTGCGTCACCAGTTCCTTGACGTATTCGGGGCTGCGCACCGCGAGGTCGTAGCGCACGCCCGAGGCCACCATCACCTTCTTGACGCCCTTGACCTCGCGCACCTTGCGGTAGAGCCGGATCAGGTCGTCGTGCGAGGTGTTCAGGTTCGGGCAGATGTCCGGGAAGACGCAGGACGGCAGCCGGCAGGCCGCCTCGATCTTCGGATCCTTGCAGGCCATCCGGTACATGTTGGCGGTCGGCCCGCCGACATCGGAGATCACGCCGGTGAAGCCCGGCGTCTTGTCGCGGATGCGCTCGATCTCGCGCAGGATCGAGCCCTCCGAGCGGTTCTGGATGACGCGGCCCTCGTGCTCGGTGATGGAGCAGAAGGTGCAGCCGCCGAAGCAGCCGCGCATGATCGTCACCGAGAACTTGATCATGTCCCAGGCGGGAATCTTGGCGTCGCCGTAGAATGGATGCGGGGCGCGGGCGTAGGGCAGGTCGTAGACCGCATCCATCTCCTCGCTGGAGAGCGGGATCGGCGGCGGATTCAGCCACAGGTCGCGGTCGCCGTGGCGTTGGACGAGCGGGCGCGCATTGCCGGGATTGGCCTCCCGGTGCAGCACTCGGCTTGCGCGGGCATAGGCCTCCTTGTCGTCCTTCACCACCTCGTAGGCGGGAAGGCGGATCACCGTGTCGCCGGGCTTGCGGGCGGCGGCCTCGTCGGTGGAATCGAGGTCGTCGGCGGGCAGCTCGGTGTAGTGCTCGGGCACGCGGCGGAACAGGGCGACGCCGCGGACGGAGTCGAGCTGGTGCGGCGCCTCGCCGGCCGCCAGGCGGTTGGCCACCTCGACCACCGCGCGCTCGGCATTGCCGTAGAGGAGCAGATCCGCCTTCGCGTCGGCCAGGATCGAGCGGCGCACCTTGTCCGACCAGTAATCGTAATGCGCGATGCGGCGCAGCGAGGCCTCGATGCCGCCGAGCACGACCGGCACGTCCTTGTAGGCCTCGCGGCAGCGCTGCGTGTAGACGATGGTGCAGCGGTCCGGGCGCTTCCCGCCTTCCCCGCCCGCCGTGTAGGCGTCGTCGTGGCGCAAGCGGCGGTCCGCCGTGTAGCGGTTCACCATCGAATCGAGGTTGCCGCCGGTGACGCCGAAGAAGAGCCGCGGCCGGCCCAGCGCCTTGAACGGCTCGGCCGAATGCCAGTCGGGCTGCGCGATGATGCCGACCCGGAATCCCTGCGCTTCGAGCAGCCGGCCGATGATGGCCATGCCGAAGCTCGGATGATCGACGTAGGCGTCGCCCGTCACCAGCACGATGTCGCAGGCGTCCCAGCCGAGCGCCAGCATCTCGGCGCGGCTCATCGGCAGGAACGGCGCTGCCTTGCCGGCAGGCGGCGGTTTGCAGGCGAGGGGGGCCAGGGCGCCCTCAAAAGACCGCTCGGTCGAAGCTCGGAGTTCCATGGGGCCTACGCATAGGCCGCCCGGACCGAGACCTCAACAAAGGACGGGACGCGCGAGGGCTGCGAATTCGGGTGAACGCCGCGCATCACGGATCGATTCCGGGTTCCACTGCACGGCCCCGGACTGACGGGAAGCGGCACCCGCCTCATCCGGCTTCCGGCTGATCCGTTCGGCTCTGCCCATTCTCTTCCGGCATCGCGAGGCGATGACGGAAGAGAGATCGAGCCAAACGATCTCAGGCCGTATCACAGGGGAAACCGCACTCCGGTGAGCGTCTCCGACAGCGCCCAGAGCCGCGCGGCGGCGGCGCGGTCGAGGGCTTGGGCGGCGATCGAGGCGGGCCTGGGGTAGCCGCGCACTTCCCCGAACCCGTCCGGCCCGTAATAGCCGCCGCGCTCCGCCTCCGGCGCGGTGGCGGCATAGAGGATCGGCAGGGCGCCCTGCGCCGCCGGCTGGCCGATCAGCGAGAAGATGATCCGCCCCGCCCCCTGCTGGAACGCGCCCGCCCGGTCGCCCCGGCGGAACACCTCGGTGACGGCGAATCCGGGATGCGCCGCGAGGGCGGCGATGCCCGAGCCCGACACCTTCAGCCGCCGGTCGAGTTCGAGGGAAAACATCAGCAGCGCCAGTTTGCTCTGCCGGTAGGCAGGCTGCGATCCGTAGGTCTCGCGCCAATGCGGGTCGTCGAACCGGATCGCGCCGCTGCGATGGGCGAGGCTCGCCACCGACACTACCCGCGCCGAGGGGCTCAGAGCCGGCAGGAGCAGCCCGGTGAGCGCGAAATGGCCGAGATAGTTCGTGGCGAGCTGCCGCTCGAACCCGTCCACGCTCTCCTCGCGCTGGGGCACTGCGGCAATGCCGGCATTGAGCACGAGCCGGTCGATCGGCGCCTCCGCCGGCCAGTCTCGGGCGAAGGCGCGCACGGAGGCGAGCGAGGCGGTGTCGATCGGGCGCACGGACAGCTCGGCCCCGGGATGCTCCCGCCGGATCGCCGCGGCGGCGCGCTCCCCCTTCTCGGGATCGCGCACCGCCAGCACCACCGCCGCCCCGGCCCCGGCCAGCGCCCGTGCCGTCTCGAACCCGAGCCCGGCGCTGCCGCCCGTCACCACGGCGCGGCGGGCGGCCTGGGAGGGGATGTCGGCGACGGTCCAGCGTTGTCTCGCCATCGGGGTTCACGATCCTCATGGGCTACGAGTCGGAGGCGGCCGAGGGGAAACCGCCCCCGGTCCCGGCAGTTCGGCCTCGCTGTCGATCGCGGACGGATCGGCTCTCACACACGCCGGCTCAGCCCTTGTGAGGCCGGTCACACCCCGGAAGCGGCCGCTTCATACCACTTTTGGAAACGATACGTTTCAATCGTTTCTAATTTTCAAACGGGCCGCGGAGGTCCATTGTCTCACCGTCGAGCAACGGTCGCGGCGGTCCGAACCGGACGACGCTTCGGCCCCTCCATGGTCGAGGAGAGAGAATCATGGCCACGGTCACCACCCAGGACGGCACCGAGATCTACTACAAGGATTGGGGCCCGAGGGACGCGCAGCCGATCATGTTCCATCACGGCTGGCCCCTCTCGTCGGACGACTGGGACGCGCAGATGCTGTTCTTCGTCAGCCACGGTTTCCGCGTGGTGGCTCATGACCGGCGCGGCCACGGCCGTTCGGCCCAGGTCTCCGAGGGCCACGACATGGACCATTACGCCGCCGACGCCGCGGCGGTCGCCGAGGCGCTCGACCTGAGAAACGCCGTCCATATCGGCCACTCCACCGGCGGCGGCGAGGTCGCGCGCTACGTCGCCCACCACGGCGAGCCGCAGGGGCGCGTGGCCAAGGCGGTGCTGGTGAGCGCCGTGCCGCCGCTGATGCTGAAGACCGAGACCAACCCGGAGGGCCTGCCGCTCGCCGTGTTCGACGGCTTCCGCAAGGCCTTGGCCGACAACCGCGCCCAGTTCTTCCTCGATGTTCCGGCCGGCCCGTTCTACGGCTTCAACCGCGACGGCGCGACGGTCCTTGAGGGCGTGATCCGCAACTGGTGGCGGCAGGGCATGATGGGTTCGGCCAAGGCGCATTACGAGGGCATCAAGGCCTTCTCGGAAACCGACCAGACCGAGGATCTGCGGGCGATCTCGGTGCCGACGCTCGTGCTCCACGGCGAGGACGACCAGATCGTGCCGATCGTCGCCGCCGCGCACAAGACGATCAAGCTTTTGCGCAACGGCACTCTGAAGACCTATCCGGGCCTGTCGCACGGCATGCTCACCCTCAACGCGGACCGGCTCAACGCCGACCTCCTCGCCTTCATCCGCGGCTGAGCGGGCGGCCGGCCGCCGGACCTCCGCACTCGGGTCGACGAACGATACGCGAACGCTGTGACAACGTTCAACGCTGGTCATTCCGGGGCGCCGGAGGCGAACCCGGAATCCATGACGGGCCGCGACACCCTGTCCACCCGCGCATCACAGGTGGATTCCGGGGTCCGCTGCGCGGCCCCGGAATGACGGTGAACGCTGCGGGTGGTGCGGCGCATCGGCCGTTGAGAGTGCCTCATAAAATCCCGGGCACTGACCGTTCTCCTTCTGCCGAGGAAAGCGCAGTGGGAGGTTTGTGACAGACACGTCACCCGGTTCGGAGCCCTGCCCAAAACCACCTCGGCGATCAACCAAACCGCGCTATAAGCCCGCCATGGCCTCCGACCACAGACCGCTTGCCCTCACCCTCGGCGATCCCTCCGGCATCGGCCCGGAAATCGCGCTCGCCGCGTGGCGGCTGCGGGGCGAGCGCGGGGTGCCGCCGTTCCAGATCGTCGGCGACCCCGAATTCCTGGAAGCCACCGCCTACCGGCTCGGCCTGTCGGTGCCGGTGGCCGAGGTCGAGCCCGACGACGCCTGCGAGGTGTTTGCGCGGGCCCTGCCGGTCCTGCCGCTGCCGAGCGGCGCCAAGGTGATCGCCACGCCCGGCGCGCCGAATTCGGCCCATGCCGGCGCCATCGTCGAGTCGATCACCGCCGCCGTGGATCTGGTGCGCTCCGGCGCGGCCTCGGCCGTGGTGACGAACCCCATCGCCAAGTTCGTGCTGACGCGGGTCGGCTTCGCTCATCCGGGGCATACCGAGTTCCTGGCCGCGCTCGCCGCCAAGGAGGGGCGCGAGCCGCCGCTGCCGGTGATGATGCTGTGGAGCGACACGCTGGCCGTGGTGCCGGTGACGATCCACGTTGCGCTGCGCCGCGTGCCGGACCTGCTGACCCAGGATCTGGTCGAGCGCACCACCCGCATCGTCCATGCCGACCTGCGCGCCCGCTTCGGCCTCGAACAGCCGCGCCTCGTCCTGTCGGGCCTCAACCCGCATGCGGGCGAATCCGGCACCATGGGCACCGAGGATCGCGACGTGCTGGCGCCCGCCGTCGCGGTCTTGCGCAGCGAGGGCATCGACATCCGCGGCCCCCTGCCGGCCGACACCCTGTTCCACGAGCGGGCGCGGGCGACCTACGATGTGGCCCTCACCCCGACCCACGATCAGGCGCTGATCCCGATCAAGACGCTCGCCTTCGACGAGGGCGTGAACGTTACACTGGGATTGCCCTTCGTGCGCACCTCGCCCGACCACGGCACCGCCTTCGACATCGCCGGCAAAGGCGTGGCCAAGCCCGACAGCCTGATCGCGGCCCTGCGGCTGGCGCAGCGCCTCGCGCAGCGGCCGGCCAACACCGTCCTGCCCTTTCCCGCCCGCGCCTGAACCCGCCGCCGATGACCCTTGACGCGTTGAGCGCCGACGGCCTGCCTCCGCTCCGCGAGGTGGTGCGGCGGCACGGGCTGGAGCCGAAGAAGGCGCTCGGCCAGAACTTCCTGTTCGATCTCAATCTCACCGGCCGCATCGCCCGCTCGGCGGGCGCGCTCGAGGGCGTCACGGTGGTGGAGGTCGGCCCCGGCCCCGGCGGCTTGACCCGTGCGCTGCTGGCGGCCGGCGCGAAGCGCGTTGTGGCGATCGAGCGCGACCCCCGCGCGCTGCCCGCGCTGGCCGAGATCGCCGCGCATTATCCGGGAAAGCTCGACGTGATCGACGCCGACGCGGTCGGCTTCGACCCGCGCCCGCTCGTCGGCGACGGGCCGGTGCGGATCGTGGCCAATCTCCCCTACAACGTCGCCACCGTGCTGCTCACCGGCTGGCTCGGGGCCGACACGCGGGATGAGGCACGGGACGAGACTTGGCCGCCGTGGTGGGAATCGGCGACGCTGATGTTCCAGCGCGAGGTGGCCGAGCGCATCGTCGCCGACGAGTCGGACCGGGCCAATTACGGACGGCTCGGGGTTCTGTGCGGCTGGCGCACGCAGGCGACCATCCTGTTCGACGTGGCGCCGTCCGCCTTCGTGCCGCCGCCGAAGGTCACCTCCAGCATCGTCCACCTGCGCCCGCGGCCCGAGCCGCTGCCCTGCCGGATCGCCGATCTCGAGAGGGTGACCCGCGCCGCCTTCGGCCAGCGCCGCAAAATGCTGCGCCAGAGCCTGAAGGCCGCCACCCCCGACCCCGCCCGCCTGCTCGCCGCGGCGGGCCTCCCGGAGACGGCGCGGGCGGAGGAGATTCCGGTTGCAGGGTTCGTGGCGCTGGCCCGCGCGCTGGAGGCAGAGGGATCGTGAAAGCGCTCCGTGACGGAGCCTCCCGTGTCGAGCGACGTCATTTTACAGCGTTGGCGGCCATCCGGAGAGTGGGGGCGGGTTCCGCGTCCGACAGAGCCGTCACCGGATCGGCCCGGACTTCGTCTGCGGCGGCAGGGAGGAGGCCGTCATGATGAGAGAGACGCCCCCGGTCCGGGGCAGAGCCACGGACAGCGCGAAGAGCCGGCTTTCCCCCTTGCCGTCCGGCAGGTGGACGCGGAAGAACACCTGCCGCCCCGGCTGCCCGCCCAGCTCGGCGGGTTCGTCCCGTTCCGTCTCGACTTTCACCCCCGGCCGACGCAACCCCGTCATGGTCTGGCGGAACCGCTCAGTGGACTCCTCCACATCCACGAAAGGGGCCATGAGTTGGCACCGCACGCCCGCATCGCGGATCACCACGAGCATGGGCTGTGTCGCGTCGGTCCAACGCCACACCTGCCCTGGCTCCCCGATCGGCAGGCGGGCTGCAGCCTGGGCTGCGGCCTTCGGCGGGGCCGGGTCGAAGCCGTGTTCCTCC
Source organism: Methylorubrum sp. B1-46 (assembly GCF_021117295.1). NCBI lineage: Bacteria > Pseudomonadati > Pseudomonadota > Alphaproteobacteria > Hyphomicrobiales > Methylobacteriaceae > Methylorubrum > Methylorubrum sp. B1-46. Next base: position 3,860,300 of record NZ_CP088247.1, read on the forward strand.
AAAGCCCGTCCCATACCGGCGCGATCTCCGAACCGCTCGACGCAGACCTGACTGAACAGCTCGTTGGCCGTACGAGAGATGCCGGGGCGGTCCAGGCGCCCCGCAGACTGCATCTGCGCCTGCGCGGATACCGCCGTCATCGACAGGAGCATGAGGCTCACCGCGATTTTTGTCATACGCGTCATCCCGATGTCTCACGCCGCAGCGTCGGAGAACAAGAGCTCGTAACCTGGGCTGCGGTGCGCCAGCAACGATTCGCGGCAGGTCGCTCCCGAAGTAAACGCCCCGTTCCGCAAGGCCATGGAACGGCGGTCGGCTTTGTCACGGCAGGACCGCTCCCCACCCCAGGCGGACCCTTCAACAAGGCGGCGACCGATCACCCCATGATGGCGGAAGCCCGATGACAGAAGGCTCTGTTCAGCCCCCGTGCGACCCTCGACGAGGGTAGGTCTCGGCGCCCGGTGATCCGCGGGGTGACAGGGCCAGATCTCGCGCCTGGGGCGCATCTATCGGAGCTTCATCAGATCGTCGATCGCGCGCTCGACCTTCAGCCGCGCCCCGTAATGGATCATGTGGCCGAGGCCGGGCAGGAGGCGCAGGGTGCTGCCGGGGATCGTCGTGTGCAGCCGCACCGATTGCTCGCTTGTCTTGACGATCGCGTCCGCATCCCCAGCGAGGATCGAGACCGGCAGCGTCAGACCGGCATAGCGGCGCTGGAGCCCGGTGACGGCAGCGTTCATCGAGGCGGCGTCCTCCGACACCGCCCGCGCCTGCGTCGCCGCCGCCGCGATCTCGACGGGGAAGCGCGCCTTGAACCGGGCCGGCACGGCCTGCGGCCAGAACACCTGTCGGAACGACTGCTCGGTGAGCGCCGCGCTCATCTTCGCAGGCATCAGCGCGCGGGCCGCGTCGCCGAAGCCCGGCACGGCGAGCGGCGCGATCAGGGCCGCGTCGGCACGGCGCCCCGGAAAGTACGAGCCCGAGAGCAGCACGAGCCCGCGCAAGGGCCGCCGCCCGTCGGCCGCGAGCGCCAGGGCGACGATCGTACCCCAGGAATGCCCGACGACGAGCGGGCGCTCGACCTCGAGCTGTTCCAGCACCCGGTGCAGCAGCACGGCCTGGGCTTGCGCCGTCCAGACGCGGTGGCGGGGGCGGGCGGTGTAGCCGAAGCCGGGCCGGTCGAGGGCGATGACCCGGTAGCGCGCCGCCAGCCGGTCGATCAGGCCGGAGATCGCGAAATCCTCGGCCATGGTGCCGTTGCCGTGGACCAGCACCACCGGCCGCCCGCGTCCGCGCAGGATGCAGTGAACGGGCAGGCCGTCGACCGTGACGAACTGGCCGGGCGGCTTGCGGACGATGTCGGGTCCGGTCGAGCCCCTTACCGCCTCGACCACTTTCTCGGTGTGACGGACCGTCCGCTTCACCGATCGGGCCGTCGCCTTCCGCGTCTCGCGGATCGCCTGTTCGGTCGAGCGGGTCACGGCCTTGGTGACGGCTTTGGCCGTGCTCTCGATCGAGCGCGTCACGTGTCGCGTCGTCCGGTCGAGGCTCCGGCGCACACGGCGCCGGGTCTGGCGGGATGAGTCGAAGGGAAACACGGCGCCTCTCGGGGCAGCGGGCCGGCGCGACCTTTAGGGCTGCGGATCCCGCGTCATCGTCGGGGCGACACTAGCGAGTTTCGACCGCACTGCACAACCACGACTGGAAACGGAACGCCCCCTCCAGTGGCGCCGCCCGTGACCCTCAATGCGTCGGCAGCGAGGCCTCCGGCTTGTCGTGCCGGCCGAAGCGCTCGACCAGGGTGGCGCTGGCCTCGTTGAGGCCGACCACCTCGACGGCTTTGCCGTTGGCGCGGGCCTTCATCACCACGCGGTCGAGGGCGCCCACCGCCGAGATGTCCCAGAAATGCGCCGCATGGACATCGATGACGAGGCGCTCCACCGGCTCGCGGACATCGATCGTATCGGTGAAGGTGCCGGCGGAGGCGAAGAACACCTGGCCCGAGACCCGGTAGGTGCGGGTGCGCCCGTCCGGCGACAGCTCGGCGGTGATCCGGCTCATCCGCGCGACCTTTCCAGCGAAGAACACGCCCGAGAGCAGCACGCCGACCAGCACGCCGATGGCCAGATCCCGTGTGGCGACCACCACCGCGACGGTGGCGAGCATCACCAGGGAGGAGGGCAGCGGGTTGGTGCGCAAGTCCAGAAGCGAGCGCCAGGAAAAGGTGTTCAAGGAGACCATGATCATCACCGCCGTCAGCGCCGCAACGGGGACGATGGCCAGCAGGTCCTGCAGCAGCACCAGCAGCACGAGGAGGAAGCCGCCCGCCACCAGCGTCGAGAGCCGACCGCGGGCGCCCGACGACACGTTGATGACCGATTGCCCGATCATGGCGCAGCCGCCCATGCCGCCGAACACGGCCGAACTCATGTTGGCGAGTCCCTGGCCCATGCATTCCCGGTTCTTGGAACTGCCGGTATCGGTCATGTCGTCGACGATCTGCGCGGTGAGCAGGCTCTCCAGCAGGCCGACCGCGGCGAGCGTCGCGGAATAGGGCAGGATGATCCGCAGGGTCTCGAAGGTGAGCGGCACGTCGGGCAGAGAGAAGCTCGGCAGGGCCTTGGGCAGTTCGCCGAGATGGGCGACGGTGCGCACGTCGAGCCCGAGCCAGGCGGTGAGCGCGGTGAGTACGGCGATGGCCACCAGCGGCGAGGGCACCACGCGGGTGAGTCTCGGGAAGCCGTAGATGATGGCGAGCCCCAACGCGATCAGCCCGTAGGTGGCAGGGGTCACGCCAGTGAGTTCGGGGAGCTGCGCCAGAAAGATCAGGATCGCCAGCGCGTTGACGAAACCCGTCATCACCGAGCGCGAGACGAAGCGCATCAGCCGCCCGAGCCTCGCCAGCCCGGCGAGGATCTGGAACACGCCCATCAGGATCGTGGCGGCGAACAGGTACTGGACGCCATGGTCGCGCACGAGATCGACCATCACGACCGCCGTGGCGGCGGTGGCGGCCGAGATCATCGCCGGGCGTCCGCCAGCGAAGGCGATGACGCACGCGATGACGACCGAGGCGTAGAGACCGACCTTGGGATCGACCCCGGCGATCACCGAGAAGCCGATCGCCTCCGGGATCAGGGCGAGGGCGACGACGATGCCGGAGAGGATGTCGGCCCAGGGTGAGCCGAACCAAGACGCAGCGAACCGCCCGCGGGCGGTCGTGGAAATCGATGACATTGAAGAGAATCCGCAGAGGGACGCGGGCTCCGCCGACGATGCGGGGAGGGAAACGAGCGTCGCGAATGCGTGGTCCGGCGGATCGGCGGCCGGAAGAGCCACCCGGGCTTGCACCGGGTCCGAGCGATTGCGGTGAGGTTTACGGCGCGTTGCGTTGCAGCGCAATACGGACGCTCACCGCAAAAAACTCACCGCCACCGGCACGAGAATCGCCGTCAGGAAGGCGTTCAGCCCCATGGCGATGCCGGCAAACGTGCCGGCGACTTCGCTGACCTGGAAGGCGCGGGCGGTGCCGAGGCCGTGGGCGGCCAGCCCCGCCGCGAAGCCGCGGGCGCGCATGTCCTCGATGCGTAGGGTCCGCATCAGCGGCGTGACGATCACGGCGCCGGCCATGCCGGTCAGCATCACCAGCACGGCGGCGAGCGTCGGGTCGCCGCCGAGCGCCTCGACGATGCCCATGGCGACGCCGGTGGTCACGGATTTCGGGGCCAGGGCGAGGCGCACGTCGTCGGGGATGCCGGCGAGCCGGGCGAAGACGAGGGCCGAGGTCATCGCCGTGACGCAGCCGACGGCCAGCGCGGCCAGCATCGGCAGCAGCGCGCGCATCACCGTCGCCCGGCGCTCGTAGAGGGGTACGGCGAGCGCCACGGTCGCCGGCCCGAGCAGAAAGTGCACGAACTGCGCGCCCTCGAAATAGGCGCGGTAGGGCGTGCCGGTGAGCGTCAGCACGAGGCCGATCATCCAGATCGCGTGGATCACCGGGTTGGCGAGCGGGTGGCGCCCCGCCGCCTGGAAGACGCGGTCGGCCACCGCGTAGGCCAGCAGCGTCACCGTGAGCCACAGGAGCGGCGTGTGGCTGAGATAGACCCAGAGGGCGAACTCGCCCGTCATCGGCGGTCCAGCATCCGCGAGACGCCGACGAAGGTGAGCACGGTCGCCGCCAGCGTCAGGGTCACGGAGACGAGGAGAACGACGGCAAGCGCGAACCCGTGGCTCGCCAGCACGTCGAGCCGGCCGACGATGCCGACCCCGGCGGGCACGAACAGGATCGAGAGATGCGCCAGCATCCCCTTGGCCGTGCCCTCCAACCCGCCATCGACCAAGGGCGGCGGCAGACAGCGGGTCGAGGCCGGCCGCGTCCGGTCGCGCAGCACCAGGAAGCCGAGGAGCAGCGCCATGCCGATCACCGGCCCCGGCACCGGCAGGCCGGCGGTGCGGGCCGCCACCTCGCCCAGAAGCTGGGCGAGCAGGATCAGGGTCAGGCTGACGATCATTGAAGCGTCCGGGGTCCCAAGGGGATCATCCCCTTGGCGGGGTGTCGGGGCAGCGCCCCGATCATCCTCCCGGGCTCTGCCCTGGACCCGCGAAAGGACTTGCCCTTTCGAAACCCGTGATCGGCCTTCACGCGCCGGCGGGCTCGCGGAAGGCGCGGGTGCGGGCGGCAGCGATGCCGGCCTCGTCGAAGCCGAGCAGCTTGCCGAGGCGCCAGACCAGCGCCTCCTCGAATTCGTGCACCTCGCCGTCCGAGCCGGCCACCGACCACGCCATGGCGAGCAGCCGCTCCCGCTCCTCCGGGCTGCTGCCGTCGCTGCCGATCAGCTCGACGAGACTCGTCATGTCGCGGGTCTGCGTCTCGAAGGCGGCGGCGCGCTCGATCAGGCTCGCGGCCTCCGCGTCGCTCTCGGCGTAGCGGCGGCGCACGAGCCGCACCAGCCGCTCGGCCTCCGCCGGGTCGAGCACGCCGTCGGCGCGGGCGACGTGAACGAGCAGGGCGGTCGCCGCGAGATGCTCCTCGCTGCCGTCCGGCACCGTCTCGGCCGGGGTCGGCAGGCCGAAGGCCGAGGAGGCGTAGGAGAAGAGCCGCTGAAGAAGGGCCATGTCCGTTCCTGTCCGATTTTGCGCGCCACCGTCGGGGGCGTGCCGGGCACAGGTCAAGCGAGGAGCGGGCAGGGGTGGCGCCCGCCGCGCCGTTTCGCGGGCGGCGTGGCCCGGCTGCACCGAGACGAATCCCGACGCGCGGCCCTCAGCGCACCGAGGCGATGCCGTCGGCGGTGGCCGAGGTGCTGACGTTCTGGCGCAGATCCGCCTCGCCCAGCGTCTTCAACTCCAGGCGCAGCAGCACGGTCTGGTTGCGCTCGCGCACGCCGATCGCGGTGGCGATGGGCGAGACGATGTAGTTGAGCGAGACCGTGGTGCACTCGTCCTGATAGCCGCCGCCGAGGCTCATGCCGGAGAGATAGGCCTTGCCCGGATTGTTGTAGATCGGCGCCAGGCCGACCGGGTTGGCGAGGTAGGCGGTGTAGTAGTCGGTGAAGGTGTCGCGCGTGTCGAGATAGTGGGTGAGGTCGACGAGCGCCGAGCCGGTGACGAACCAGTTCGGGGTGATGCGGTAGGTGGCCGACGCCGTCACGCCCTCGCGGCGATGGGGAAAGCCCAGGGCTGGCTGCGCCTCGTAGGTGGAGTAGAACACCGAGGTCTCGAGCGGCAGGAACGGCGCGAAGCGCGCGGTCAGGCCGGCCTCGAACCGGTTCACGGCGAAGTCGCGCTGGTCGAAGCGGGCGCGGGCGATGAAGCTGATGTTCTGGTTGGGCGAGAGCTGGAAGCGGCTGACGAAGTCCGAGCGGCGGTTCTCCAAGCCGGAATCGAGGCCGACATTGGCCAGATCGCCGCGGCGGAACGAGTTCACGCCCGCGATCTGGATCGACTCGCCGAACATCAGGTTGGCGTACCAGCCGGTCGGGGTCACGACGGAGTACTGCGCGCCGAGATTGGCCCGCACGCCGCCCTCGACCCGGTCCCATCCGGAGAACTTGTCCCACTGGAACAGGGAGGTGTCGTCGAAGACGAGGCTCTGCGCGTCCTCGTTCGGCAGCCGGCCAATCCGGGTCTCCGAGGGGCGGGCGATCACCTGCGCGATCGGCTCCAGGGTGTGGACGCCGAGCCCGCCGAAATCGGCGACGAACGGATAGCGGTAATCGAGGCCGATCGCCGGCATGACGCGGCCGGAGAAGCCGTCATCGACGGTGGTGATGGTGTTCACCAGCGCGTTCTGGAAGCCCGAGCGGCTCGGATTCACGAAGAAGGCGTCGGTGCGCAGGTAGGCGAACGGGGTGAAGACCTGACCGATCTCGTCGATGAAGCTGCGCCGCCAGGAGACCTGGGCCGAGAGCCGCGTGTCGAGGCCGCCGAGGCCGCGCACGATGCAGCGGTCGCGCACGAAGGTGGTGCAGGTCTCGTAGAGCGGGTAGCTGATCCCGTTGACGCTCGGCGCGAACAGGTAGCTGCCGGTGCGCGGGATGCCCTGGAAGTCGGTCGCCTCGCGCGAGAGGCTCGTGACGTTGGCCTCGAACCGCACTTCGCCGCCGAGCTTGCCCGGCCCGTCGATGCGCTTGTCGTAGTCGATCACCGGCAGGACGACGGGCTGCTCCTTCTGCCAGTCGAAGCTCGACAGGGCCTTGAAGTAGTAACCGCGCGCCTCGAACCAGGAGCGGTCGCCCTGGCCGATCAGGTAGGCGGACGAGACCGCCTCGCGGAAATAGTCGGTGGTGATGCTCTGATTGCGGATGCGGTAATTATCGAGGAACCACTTGTCGGTCACGCCGACGAGGTCCCAGCCCGTGCGCCAGTGCTCGTTGATGAAGAAGCGCCCGCGCGACTCGACCGAGCCGCGGAACTCGCGGTCGGCCGCCCCCAGCGGCCCCGGCAGGAAGGCCGAGGGCGTCGTCTGGAAGATGCCCGAGAGGCGCAGATTGTAACTGCCGTTGTCGAGCCGCTGGCGGAACTCGGCCTGGCCCAGCACGCCCTGGCGCGAGACGAAGGCGGGCGAGACCGTCAGGTCGTAGCTCGGATCGAGGTTGAAGAAGTAGGGCGTCGCCACGCCGGTGCCGATCGCCGTCGAGGTGATGAAGCGCGGCGTCAGGAAGCCGGACTTGCGCTTCACCGTCGGGTCGGCGGATTCGAAATAGGGCAGGTAGGCGACCGGAATGCCACCGAGTTCGAGGGTCGAATCCTCGTAAGCGATGGTGTGGGTCTCATTGTTGTGGATGATCTTGGCCGCCTTGATCTGCCACAGCGGCGGCGTCTCAGGACGGTCCTTGCACGGCTCGCAGGCGGTGTAGGTGGCGTAGTCGAAGCTCGACTGCTCGCCCGCGATTCGCTCCGCCCGCGGGGCGGAGATGCGGGTGCGCACCGTCTCGCCCTTGAGCTGGACCGTCTGCTGGATGCGCAGCGCGTCGACGAAGCCGTTCTTGAAGTCGTCGGTCAGCTCCATCCGCTCGCCGGTGACCAGCGCCCCGGTCTCGTCGGTGAGGCGGACATTGCCCTCGGCGAAGACCCGGCTGGTGCCGCGGTCGTAGCGCACCCGGTCGGCCTGGAGCGTGCGCGCGCCGTAATGCAGCTCGGCATTGCCGCGGGCGGTCACCGTGTTGCGGTCGTTGTCGTAGATCAGCTCGTCGGCCTCGACGAGCAGGCGCTGGCCCTTCTCGTCTCCCTTGGAGCCGGCGAGCTTTTCGAGTCCGGCCTGGGCATGCGCGCGCGGCGCGGCGAGCCCGTAGGCTGCCGTCAGCAGTGCGGCCATGGAGACCGTGATCGCGATGTCGGCGACCTTACGCAACGCGTCCCTCGAACCCTGTGCAGCCCCCTGCACGACGACCCAGACAGTCCCTGGCCAGACAGCCCCTTGCACGACCGAACCCGTCCCCACCCGGAGCACCGCGCATCAGCCGTCCTCCTGGTAGAGAAGCGTGAGCGTACCGAGGAGACTCCCTACCACGGCGGGGAACCACGCCGCCACTGTCGGCGCGACCATTCCCGACGCGCCCAGGCCCTCCATGACCTGCTGCACGACGTAGAGAACGAAGCCCGCGCTCACCCCGCCGAGCACGAGTTTCCCGACGCCACCAAAGCGGAAGAATCTTAAGGAAACCGTTGCCGCCACGAGAACCATCGCGAGGTAGAGCAGGGGCGTTGCCAGCAGCACATCGTACTGGAGGCGGTAGCGCGTGGCATCCAGCCCGGCCCGCTCGTGGCGCGCGATGGTCTCGGGAAGTTGCCAGAAGGGCACAGATTCCGGGGGAGTGAAGCGCTGGCGGATCTGGCTCGGATCGAGCGTCGAGGCGACGAGGTAGACCTCGTGGCTCTCGGGCGGTTCGTCGCGTGTGAGAACGCGCACGTCGCGCAATTCCCACCAGCCGTCGTGCAGGATCGCCTGCGCCGCCTCGACCTGGGCGGTGAAGGCGCCCGCGCCGTCGAACTGGAACACGGTGACGCCGGCCAGCGTCGTGGTGCCCTCGATCGCCGTCTCGGCGCGGATGATCGCCTGCCCGTCGACGCTGCGCTGGCGCAGCCACAGGTCCTTGCCGGTGCCGGCCTTGGTCGCCTTGGCGAAGATCTTCGCCTCGATCTCGCTGGAGCGCTGCTTGAGCGCAGCGGACAGGGGATTGTACGCGCCGATGGCCAGCGCGCCGATCGCCAGCGCCACGAAGGCGCCGGGCTGGAGGAACTGCCAGGCCGAGATGCCGGCGGCCCGCGCCACCACGAGTTCGAGCTTGCGCGAGAGCTGGAGCAGGGCGGCCATGGAGCCGAACAACACGGCGAACGGCAGCACGCTCTCGGCCACCGCCGGCGTCCGGTAGAGCGCGAGCTGCGCCATCAGCCCCGGCGAGGCGCCCTCGGCGTCGCCGGCGCGCCGCAGAAGCTCGACGAAGTCGAGGGTGTAGACCAGGGCGAAGACCGTGAGAAACACGCCGAGGATGGTGCGCACGAAGCGCCACGCGAAGTAGCGGCCGAGGGTCGCGCCGATCAGCATGATCGTTCCCTCAGGCGCGCCCGGCCGCCGGGCGCCGCCGCAGGCTCCCCGCGAGCCGCCGCCCGAACCGGCCGAGCCCCTCGTTCATCGCCCGCACCCGGGCGCCGCCGAAGATCAGCAGGCAGGAGAGGGCGATGGCGCCGAGCGGTGCGGCGTAGATCGCCACCACCGCGCCGGGGCTGCGCACGGCGGCGCTGCTCGCGGCAAAGCCCGCGATGCGTAAGCCTACGACGCCGAGCACGGCGCCGGCCACGGCCATGCCCCGGCCCTGGCGCGTGGTGCGCGGATCGCCGAGAGCGGCGAACGCGATGAAGGCGAGCGCCAGCGGGTAGAGCCAGGCGGAGAGCCGGTCATGCAACTCGGCCCGGAAGCGGCCCTTCTGCAGGCGGTAATAGCCCTCGCTCGTATCGGGGAAGAGCAGGGCCAGGGTCGAGCGCTCGCGCGGCTTGTAGATCGTCTCGGAATCCGGGGGCGTGAAGGCGGCGAGATCGACGGCGTAGCGCTCGTAGCTCACGATCGAGGAATCGCGGCTGTCCTTCTGCTGACGGTGGATGCTGCCCTTCTCCAGGACGAGGTAGGTCTGCCCGTCGACATCCGCCACGCGCCCGCGCTCGGCGAGGTAGACCACCGCCTTGCCGGCCTCGCGCTTGTCCTGGATGAACAGGCCCTGGAGCGAACCGTCGGCGCCGCGCTCGCGGAAATGGAAGGTGATGCCGTTGTCGAGGGACGTGAACTGGCCCTCCTTGACGACGTTGGCGACGAAGTCGCCGCGCACCCGCGTCAGCACGTCGCGCAGCTCCTGGAACGAGGAGGGCATGACCTGGATCGTCAGGAAGGCGACCACGACACTGACGGCGAAGGCGAGCGTCGCGAAGGGCCGCAGCAACTGGCGCGGCGGCATGCCGGCGGCCGACATCACGATGAGTTCGGAATCGCCGTTGAGCTTATTGAGCGCGTAGACGCAGGCGATGAACAGCGCGACCGGCGCGATCACCGTGATCAGCGTCGGCAGCGACAGCGCGGTGATGAACAGGAAGACGAGGAGCGTCTGCCCCTTGGCCGTGACGAGGTCGAGTTCGCGCAGGGCCTGCGTCACCCAGATCGTGCCGGTGAGGCCGATCAGGCAGGTGAGGAAGGCCCCGAGCGCGATCCTGAATATGTAGCGCTCGATCTGCGTCATCCGCGCTGCCCGAATCCGTCCTTCATCCACGTGCCGTGAGCGGCACCCCGTGCAAGGGACAGGACGCCGAGACTGCCGGCTTCGGGCGCCCGGAATGAGGCCGTTTCGCGGCGACGGGATCCGAGGGACGGAAGAGGGCGGGGAACGCCTCAGGCCGCCTCGGGCTGCGAGCGAATGACGGAGACGGTCATCCGAAGATCGAGGGCGCGCAGCACGCCGAGCACCGTGGACAGACCCGGATTGCCGGTCTCGGACAGGGCCTTGTACAGGCTTTCGCGCCCAAGGCCCGCCCTCTCGGCGATCCCGGCCATGCTCCGGGAGCGGGCAATGGTCCCGAGCGCCCGGCGAAACTCGACCTCGTCGCCGTCCTCCAAAACTTCGGTAAGGTAGGCCGCGGCGTCCTCGGGCGTGCGGATGTAGTTGGCGATGTCGAATGGCTTCGTCGGCGTTGCTGCCGGCGCGTCGGAATGCGTCATGACCTCCTCCTCAGACTGTCCGAGCGAGCGCTTTGGCCCGCGCGATATCGCGGGTCTGCGTATCCTTGTCCCCACCGCACAGCAGCACGACGATGGTCCCGTCGGTCCGCTCGACGAAATAGACACGGTAGCCCGGTCCAAAATCGATTTTCATTTCATGAACGCCTTCCCCCACCGACCTGACCACGCCCGGATTGCCCTGCTGAAGACGGTCGATCCGAGTCAGGATCTTGGTTCGACCCATTCGATCCCGCAGCCGGAGAAGCCAAGCGTCGAAGATATCGGTGGTAAGGATCTGCGGCACGCGATTTGTATCCCACAGGATACAGCAATGGGGAAGGTCTGTTCGTGAGCGAAGACATCCGACGGCGTGGGCAGGCCTGCCTCGTCGGAGCTTGCCACGGCCGGAAGCGAGACCGGGGCATGTCGACGGCACCCGTCCCCCGACAGCAGCAAAATATCGAGGCCGCCCTCGAACGCGGGCTGACGGACGTGCGGGCCGGCCTTGTCGTCCCGGTGGCCAAAGCCTTCATCCGCCTGCGGCGAGCGATCGGGCTGCCGGGTTGAGCGGCCTCGCCCGCGACCCGCCCCCGCGTTGCGTTCTGCGCCTCACCGGGTACACAGGTTCGCCGGCTGTCGCGGGGCCCGCGGCACGCCGCCGGAATGCGGGTGGAAAGCGAAGAGCATCATGGCCGGTGGGATCGAAATCGCCTTTGAGCCGCTGTCGTCGCGCGGTGCCGGGGGCGACCTCGTGGTGTTCGTGGGCGACGACCTTGCCTTGTCGGGGGCTGCGGCGGAAATCCTGGGCCGGCCGGGCGCCGAGCTGGTCGCCCGCGCCGCGGCAAGCGAGCGCTTCAAGGGCAAGGCGCAGTCGGCGCTGGTCCTTCCGGCCCCGGCGGGCGTGGAGGCCGACCGCCTCGTGGTGATCGGCCTCGGTTCGGAGAAGGACCGGGCCAAGATCGACTGGACCGTGCTCGGCGGCTTCACCGCGGGCAAGGTCGGCGGGCGCACGGCCAAAGTCGTGCTCGATTGGCAAGGCTTTGCCGGCAGCGCCCGGGACGCCGCCGACTTCACGCTCGGCGCGCGCCTGCGCAGCTACCGCTTCGACGCGTACAAGACCAAGAAGAAGGACGAGGACGAGGCGGGAGCCGCGCTGACCCTTCTGGTCGCCGACCCGTCCGCGGCGCGGGCCGCCGCGGGCGCCGCCGAGGCGGTGGCCGAGGGCGTGATCCTGGCCCGCAACCTCGTCAACGAGCCACCGAACGTCCTCTACCCCGAGGAATATGCCCGCCGCGTCTCCGAGCTGACGCGCCTCGGCGTCGAGGTCGAGATCCTCGACGTGGCGCGGATGCGCGAACTCGGCATGGGCGCACTGCTGGCGGTGGCGCAGGGCTCGGCCCGCGAGCCGCGGGTGGCGATCATGCGCTGGAACGGGGCGGACGACGCCTCCGAGCCGCCGCTGGCGCTGATCGGCAAGGGCGTGGTGTTCGATTCCGGCGGCGTCTCGATCAAGTCGGCCGGCGGCATGGAGGACATGAAGGGCGACATGGGCGGCTCGGCCGCCGTCGTCGGCACCCTGCACGCGCTGGCCTCGCGCAAGGCCAAGGCGAACGTGGTCGGCGCCATCGGCATCGTCGAGAACATGCCCGACGGCAATTCCTACCGCCCCTCCGACATCGTCACCTCGCTCTCCGGGCAGACCATCGAGGTCATCAACACCGACGCCGAAGGCCGCCTCGTGCTCGCCGACGTGCTCTGGCACGTCCAGGCGACCTACAAGCCCAAGGCGATGATCGATCTGGCCACGCTCACCGGCGCGATCATCGTCGCGCTCGGCCAGGACATCGCCGGCCTGTTCTCCAACGACGACGCGCTCTCGGCCCAGATCACCGCTTCCGGTGAGGCGGCAGGCGAGCGGGTGTGGCGGATGCCACTCATCCCGGCCTACGACAAGGCGATCGACTCGAAGTTCGCCGACATGAAGAACACCGGCGGGCGCCACGGCGGCGCGGCGACGGCGGCCGCCTTCCTCAAGCGCTACGTCAACGACGTGCCGTGGGCGCATCTCGACATCGCCGGCGTCGCCATGGCCTCCACCGCCTCCGAGATCAACCGGAGCTGGGGCGCGGGCTGGGGCGTGCGCCTGCTCGACCGGCTCGTGCGCGAACACTACGAGCGGTGAGCCGCACGGCCGCGCGCTCCGCCGGGGCGGGGGCCGAACCGGCGTCGCAGCGCGGCGCCTGGGCGATCGCCGCAGCGCCGCTGCTGGCGGCGCTCACCGCCCTGTTCGCCGTGTTCCTCACCGGCTTCGATCAACGCAGCGCGATGCCGCCGGACGTGGCGGCGCGCTTCTACGGCTTCTTCCTCGACCGCTACCCGCTCTTCGCCTTCGCGCTGGTCTACGGCCTCGTCCGCATCCTGGCCGTGATGCTGGCGCCGGGCTCGGCCTCGCCGGTCCGGCGGCTCGTCGGTGGAGGGCTCGGCCTCGCCCTGGTGCTGGGGCTGAGCCTGCACCCGACCTTCGGCGGCTTCGTGTTGCGGGCGGGCTTCGCCACCGGCAGCGGCGCCTTCCTCAACGGCACGCCGATGGCGCTCGCCTACGCGATGGGGGCGGGCGCCGCCGCGGGCCTGTTCGGCCTCGCCATGGGGCTCGGTGCGCGGCTTGCCGGCCGATCCGGTCCGGCGCGCGCCGGCAGCCGCCGGCGCCGGGCCGGACAAGCGCTGCTCGGGGCTCTCATGGGCTTTCTCGCCCTGTGGTTCGCCGCCGCCATGATCGGGCTGGCCCGCGATGCCGGGTTCGGCCCCTGGCCGCGCCGCCCGCTCGATGCCCGCGACCTCGTCATCGCCGCCCTGCTGCTGACGGGCGCCGCACTGCCGCACGTGGCCCTCGTGGCCGCGCGCCTGCGACGGACAGTCCATGCGATGTCTCCGGCAAGGCGGGACGGCGCGGCTTGATCGAACGCGCCGGAAACGCTTAAGCCACAACGGGAAGCGGCGCCGCCGACGAGTGGCGGTCCTCATAAACCGCGCACCACAGGGCAGGAGGGACGAGGATGGCGCAGGACCGGAGCGCGGAGCGCCCTTGGCTGGCCGCCTATCCCCCCGGCATTCCCGCCGACATCGACGCGGACGCGGTCGGCACGGTGGTCGATCTGTTCGACCGCAGCGTCCTGCGCTTCGCCGAGCGCCCGGCGATCACCTGCTTCGGTGCGAGCCTGCGCTACCGCGAGGTCGGCGCCGCCGCTCAGGCGGTGGCGGCGTGGCTGGCCGCCAACGGCTACGGCAAGGGCGGCAAAAGCGGCAAGGGCGGCCCCGAGGGCATCGGCGACCGTGTGGCGGTGATGATGCCCAACGTCCCGGCCTGTCCCGTCGCGCTGCTCGGCGTGCTGGTGGCGGGCTGCACCGTCGTCAACGTCAACCCGCTCTACACCCCGCGCGAGCTCGCGGCGCAGATCAACGATTCCGGCGCCCGCGTCCTGTTCGTGCTGGAGAACTTCTGCCACACGGTGGCGCAGGCGCTGCCGCAGATGCCGGGCCTGGAGCGGATCGTCGTGGCCGGCCCCGGCGACCTGCTCGGCCTGAAGGGGCGGATCATCGATCTCGTGTCGCGGCGGGTGAAGCGGGCGGTGCCGCCCTACGCCCTGCCGGCCGGGCGGACCCTGCGGTTCGAGGCGGTTCTGCGGGCCGGCCGCGGCCTCAAGCGCCCTTCGGTCGCGATCGAGCCCGGCGACGTCGCCTTCCTGCAATATACCGGCGGCACCACCGGCATCGCCAAGGCGGCGATGCTGACCCACCGCAACATCATGGCCAATGTCGAGCAGAGCCGGGCGTGGTTCCGCGGCTCGGCGGAGGACGGCGACGGGCGCGTGGCGGTCACGGCGCTCCCGCTCTACCACATCTTCGCGCTGACCGCCTGCTTCCTGTTCTTCTTCCGGCTCGGCGGCTGCTGCCTCCTGATCCCCAACCCGCGCGACCTCGACGGCTTCGTGAAGACCCTGAGCCGCACCCGGTTCACCAACTTCGCCGGGGTGAACACGCTGTTCAACGCGCTCAACAACCACCCGAAGATCGGCACGGTCGATTTCTCGAAGGTGGAATACGTGGTCGGCGGCGGCATGGCGGTGCAGTCTTCGGTCGCCGCCCGCTGGAAGGCGATCACCGGCCAGACCATCCTCGAAGGCTACGGCCTGTCGGAAACTTCGCCGGTGGTGAGCGTCAACCCGCTCGGGCTGGCCGAGTGGACCGGCACGATCGGCTATCCGCTGCCCTCGACCGAGGTGACGATCCGCGCCGAGGACGGCACGGTGCTGCCCTTCGGCGTGCCGGGCGAACTCTGCGTGCGCGGGCCCCAGGTGATGGCCGGCTACTGGAACCGCCCCGAGGAGACGCGGGCGTCGATGACCGCCGACGGCTTCTTCCGCACCGGCGACGTGGCGGTGATGACGCCCGACGGCCAGATCCGCATCGTCGACCGGATGAAGGACATGATCCTCGTCTCCGGCTTCAACGTCTATCCGAACGAGGTCGAGGACGTCCTCGCCACCCATCCGGCGGTGGTCGAGTGCGCGGTGGTCGGTGCGCCCTGCGGCGACAGCGGCGAGATGGTCGTCGCCCACGTGGTTCTGCGCGACCCCTCGGTGGAGCCGGACGCGCTCCGGGCGCATGCCCGCGCCAGCCTCACCGGCTACAAGGTGCCGCGCCGGATCGTGATCCAGGACAGCCTGCCGAAGACCAATGTCGGCAAGGTGCTGCGCCGGGCGCTGCGGGAGGAGGCGGGTGCGCCGTCGCGAGGTTGAGGAGGGTGCCTTCCGGGGCCGGATCAGCTTGACCGAGCGAAGGACTGCTGAGGGTGGGAGGCTGCTGTTGAGCACCTGTCCGCTGAACGACGGCTTCGCCCCATGAGCCGACATTTGTCGGCACGCGCCGAACCGCCGCTCCCGACCCTACTCGGACGCTAGAGCATCATCCCGAAAGGTGGTTGTCGGCTTTCAGAAAAAATGCTGCAGAAACAAGGAGCTAGAGCATCATCCTGGATCCGATATCCCGGATGATGCTCTAGGAACGTCTGCTTGCCGGCAATGTGGACGGGCTGATCCGGTCTCCGCTTGATCAAAGCGGGGATCGGATTGGCAAGCCCGCGCGGCGCTTGAGCGACGGCCAAATCCGCCATCCCGAAGGGATCAACCGGATTTGGTATGAGATATTTGATCGCTTCGCTCAGCTCGATGTCGCTTGCGGGGCTCGGGAGTCGCTTGAGCTCGGGGGCAGCTTGCCGAGGGCGAAGCGCATGTTGGCTAGAAAGCGCGGACGCTCCGCCTCCGGCACCTCCCCGCCCTCTAGGGCGCGCAGGCTCGCATCAAGGGATTCGCGGTAGCGCCCGCACCAATAGGCGTTGACCGCGAACTCGTCATAGAGCCCGTAGGCGTAGATCCATGTCTCGATGAACAGTCCGTCCGCCGGCGCCGGCAGGCCGAGCAACGGCTCGGCGAGCGAGCACCCTTGCGCATGCCGGGACAGGACGCGGCAGAGACGGCTGGCAGCGTGGGCGGCCTCGGCCCGACCGGGCACAGCGGCGTTGGCTCGGGCATAGATCGCGAGGATCGAGTCAGGTGGGCAGCCCAGCCGCTCCATCATCCGCCCGGCCTGGAGCAGGCTGACGTAGACCTCCTCGCCCCAGAAGCCGAGTTCCGCTCGGCGCAAGTAGGCTTCAATTGCCTTGGTGAGTTGGCCGCAATCGCGGTAGCTCTGCGCGAGATAGAAGGTATAGCGCGAGACGAGGAAGGGGTCCGACTCGGTAGCGAGAGCGCGTTCGAGTACCTGCGCATCCTGACCGTAGGTCTGCGGGTCACGGCGGCGAGCGCCATCGTGGTTGCGCACCATCGTCACCGGCAGCGTGCCGGCGGTGGTGGTCACGTCCCCGCAAGTTAAGAACTCATGCAGCACGCCCCGGTAGCGCCAAGGCAATGCCGAGCGGACGATCTGCGTACGCTGGTAGATGATTCCTTCATCGGCGATGTCGAGGAAGTAGGCGTCTGCTTCCAGATCCGGCAGGACGAAGCTGGGCGGCATGCGAAGCGTGTCGTCGGCGTCTATGATCAGCGTAAAGGTACCGTGTGCCCGAGCGAAGGCGAGTGCCTCACTGCGGTTGTGCGCGAAATCCTGCCAGGGACGCTGGTGCAGGGTGCCAGGCAAATCACGCAATGCATCGCCGATGATCGCCTGCGTCCCGTCCGTTGAACCCGTGTCGACGATGATCCAATGATCGATAATCGGTCGGACTGAGGCGAGGCAGCGGCGGATGACGGGCGCCTCGTTCTTGACGATCATGCACAGGCAGACAGTCTGACCAGTCGGCGTCACAACAGCTCACCTCACGCGTCGAAGAAGGGGGGTCGACAGAGCAGAGCGACCTGGCAGCATCGCATGGCTGCAACCGGCGCCTGCCAAGGCAAGATATAATCGATGCAAGTTCTGCGCATCGAGAGACAATCATTGCAAAACATCACTTGCTGGCAAAAAGGGGCAGATTCAACTCATCCTATTATCGGTGACGCCTGCTATATACACTTTCAGAAGATGCTATTCAGGCGCTGCGACATTGCGCGTCCAGGTGGTGAACGAGAGGCACGCGCAGATCGGCCTCTGCCCAGGGTGTGCGCATCCCCGGGGGTGGATCAGTCATCTTTGAATGTCGGTAACGCTCCGAGTCGAAGCACGGCGACGGATCGATGTCTCGTACGGCCCCAAAGCGCAGGTGGTGCGCAAACGGATCGCGATTCGGACCGATCTCGACACCGTAACGGTCGAGATAGAAAGCGAGATCGAAGTTTGGGTTTGGCGCGAAACGCTGACTGCGTCGATGGGTGAGGAAGTGGGCCAGCGCGCAGATTCGAGGTGGCAGCCCGTAGGTTCGCGCGTACCAGTGCGGATCGAAGTAGCAGACTGGGCGGCAGCCAGACGCCTCACCGACCGTGAGGTAATGCACGAGTGGGTTCTGGTCGGCTCCCTTGAGGTAGCGGTCGCGATACCAGAGCGGGTCGAAGTAGAGGTTGGGCCGTCGGCCCTCGCGCCAGCCGAAGCGGCAGAAATGCTCGATCGGCTCCGCCTCCTCGCGCATGACGTCGGGAGCTTCGTAGAGATAGAGCGTCTCGTCAAACAGCTCGGAGCTGGCGATCAGGCGACGCTCCCTGAGCAGCCGAAGCTCTGCGTACCAAAAACGGGCAGCCGCCCTCCATCGACGAAGCCGCTTGGCCATCGCATCTGTCTCAGCTGAGGCCGCACAGGCTCCGGCGCGGCAAGTGAATGGGCCTCGGGCGCCTCAACACCCTGCGGGGCAGGCAGGCCGAGCGCGGTTATTCGCCAAGCCTCGGCCGATTGTCGGAAGCGGGCGGATCCGTACCGTCGAGAGCATCGTGCTGGATATCAGATCCAGCACGATGCTCTATCCTCTTGTTTATGCATCGTCTTTTTCCAAAAGCCGGTGACCACCTTTCGGGACGATGCACAAGTTGTCAGGAAAGTTCGGCGCTGAGCAGGCTCAGCGCCGAACAGTCGTCAGGCGATTGAGCGGCTGAGGCCGAGACGTGCCCGCCATCCAGCATGCGACCGCTGCTCCACCTCTTGGACGTCAGCCTGCCGCTCAAGCTGCGCCCGCACCTTCTTCAGCTTAGCCCCAGCGATCACGTAGGGCGCACAGCCCCCCTCATGCGCCATCGCCGCAAAGGTCGGGTGCAGGATCAGCGGCGCCTCGCCATTCTCGAAGAATCCGCGGTTGTCCACGTCGAGGTAGCTCTCCGTCGGCAATCCTTCAGCAAGCAGGAGCGCATGCTGCTCCAGCTCGACGTGAAGATACTCGACCGAGGAGACCGCCACCCGCGTGATTGTGCGGTCATTTACGAGGCAGATCGCAGGGATGAGAACGCCGTCGCAGTAGAGGCCGTGGCCGGGCGAGACGATGAGATCCCGAACCGGTAGGCCTCGGCCGAAGGCGCCGGCGGCGATCCGCACGGGATGGGCAGTGGCAGGCTGCGGATGAGTCCGCAGGTCGAGGTGCCGACGGCCGATCCAGCGCACGATGGCAACGGCACCGTCGGCGAGACGGACACGATCGCCGGGCCGCAGATCCTCGATCGCCGTCTCGCCATCAGGCGTCGCGATGCGGGTGCCGGGAGTGAAGCAGATTACCGGGCCTGTGGCTCCGGTGCCGCCCGTGGCTCCGGTGCCGCCCGTGGCTCCGGTGCCGCCCGTGGCTCCAGTCCCGCCCGTGGCTCCGGTGCCGCCCGTGGCTCCGGTGCCGCCCGTGGCTCCGGTGCCGCCCGTGGCTCCGGTACCGCCCGTGGCTCCGGTGCCGCCCGTGGCTCCGGTACCGCCCGTGGCTCCGGTGCCGCCCGTGGCTCCAGTCCCGCCCGTGGCTCCGGTACCGCCCGTGGCTCCGGTACCGCCCGTGGCTCCGGTACCACCCGTGGCTCGAGCGTTATAATCTCCGAGAGCACCGTTGCTGTCGGCAGTAAACCGCGTCCTCGTCGTTCCGGCCGGGGGATTTGATCCATACAATTGCGTATTTGACAGAAGGTACCGGTAAGTTCCCCGATCTGTCTCGCCGGGGGGAATTGCATTACTCGTGAACAACATCATGTCAGAGTTGTCATACTGCGTCGCGGTGAGCTGCACCGACGTCCCAGCAAATCCGGCCGGCGCATCCGCGCCATAAGTGAGATTCACGGTGCTGCCCGGACCAGTAACTGTGCCGTTGATGCTCACAGAGTAGGTGGATGCAGCATCGACCTGGAAAGTGGCAGACGCCCCACCGTCATCAATGCCGAGAAATCCGGCAGCATATACAGTATTATTGAAATTTATCGGCAGAGCCATCGCGTTATCTCCCTGAATCGAACAATTTGAGCTCCCGCATTTGCAACATACAAAGTGCGCTAACAAGTGTAAGCTCAAACTCGTTCTTGTTAGTTATTTACAGACGACCCTGAAGACGCGCTCCACCGTTCGCCTCTCCTAAAAGAATGCCGCGAACCTGAGCGGCCAGCAATCCCTCGAAACATATAGTTCGTCACAAAACTTATTATCTTCTAGGATTGAGCCGTGCCTGTGCTTCATTTGCAACATATTGCCGCAGAATCTGCATGGTAATGCCAAATAGGAAAAGTATTCGGGACATATAGGCAATTCATATTCCTAATTTGCCCGTACCCCACCGCCGGCGGTCTGATGGTGTCAGTTCAGCACGATATGCGCCGCAAGATTCATCAAATATTTGTTCAAGGATTATCTATGTATCTTTTAATAACCGGAAATTATTGCGACATACTGTTTGGCAAGTGAAGATTTCAATTCCGAAACCGTAATGGATGCATCCAGATCCTGCTTAGATTCTCGTGCCTGCTCTCCACTCCATCCGGACCTTCGGCGAAAGCGGCTCGAATGTCCGCAAGGAGTTCAACAGCGTGGATTGCAGGCCCGCGGTTGGAGTGTCCGAGAGGGGTCGGAAGCGAGCCGACGCACGGTCGAGCCGTTCCCGTGTCCCCCCTGACCTTCGAAACTCGTCAGAAGCGACCGTGTCGGGCGGTCTCGGCACAAGCCCGATCGCAGCAAAATTCACCCCGTCATCCCTCTCCGACGCACCATTGTGCAGTGCGGAACCGTGCCCGGTAGCGATCATTGCCCCTGCGACGAGGAGGTGATCGATGGCGCAAGCCCACGCAGTCTTCGACGAGCTCATCGGATGGATCGTCCAGCTTCCCTGGTGGGTCGCGAGCCCGATCCTGATCGCCGGCTGCTGCGCGCTGGTGCTGCCCCTGCACGGGGTCGCCTATCGCTTCGCGCAGAGGGCGGTGAGCGGCAAAAGCTTATTCTGGCGCTCGCTCGTCTCGCGCACCCGGGGTCCGAGCCGGCTCGCGCTGCTGGTGGTGGCCCTGGCGCTCGCGGTCTCGACCGCCCCCCTGACCTGGCAGATCCGGCTCGTTCTCAATCAGGTGCTGCTCGTCGCCTTCGTGACGCTGGCGGGCTGGACCTGCGCCACGGCGATCCACATCGCCACCGTGATCTACCTGCGCCGGTTCAAGCTCGACGCAGAGGACAACCTGCTCGCGCGAAAGCATTTCACGCAGATGCGCATCCTGGAGCGGGCGGCGCTGACCATGGTGGCCCTCCTCACCGCGGCCATCGTGCTGATGACCTTCGAGCCGGTGCGGCAATACGGCGTGAGCCTCCTCGCCTCGGCGGGCGCCGCCGGGCTGATCCTCGGGCTGGCGATGCAGCCGGTGCTCTCCAACCTCGTGGCGGGCATCCAGATCGCCATCACCCAGCCGATCCGGATCGAGGACGCGATCATCGTCGAGAACGAGTGGGGCTGGGTCGAGGAGATCACGGCGACCTACGTCGTCGTGCGGCTGTGGGACTGGCGCCGCCTCGTGCTGCCGCTGACCTACTTCATCCAGAAGCCGTTCCAGAACTGGACCCGCGAGGGTGCGTCCCTGATCGGCTCGGTGTTCCTCTACGTCGATCACCGGGCGCCGATCGAGGCGATGCGCAAGGAGCTGCGGCGGATCGCGGGGGCGTCCCGGCTGTGGGACGGCCAAGTGGTCAACCTGCAGGTCTCGGATGCGCGCGAGGGCGTGATCGAGCTGCGGATGCTGGTGAGCGCGCGCAACGCACCCCAGACCTGGGACCTGCGCTGCGAGGTGCGCGAGAAGATGATCGGCTTCCTGCAGAAGGAGCATCCTGCCGCTCTGCCGCGCCAGCGGGCGGAATGGGTCAACCCCGATCCGCCCTATCCCGGCGGCCGGGTCACGCCCGAGGCCGGCAACGGGCCCGGCCTGCGCGGCGAGCGCCCGGTCCGGAGCGATCCCCGCGCAGCGGCCGCCTGAACCGGCAACCGCACCGGAAACGAAAAGGGCCCGGTGCGGTCGATCCGCACCGGGCCCTTTCTCATCGCCGTAGGGGAGACCGCCTCAGCAGCTCGCGTGACCGCACTGGCGGATGTCGTTGATGGTCTTGCGCATCGGCTCGACGCCGACCGCGCCGGGCAGGATCTCGTCGCCGATGACGAAGGCGGGGGTGCCCGACAGGCTGAGCTTGTCGCCCAGACCGACATTCTCGGTCAGCGCGGCCTTCACCTCCGGCCCCTGCGCATCCCGCTTCAGGCGCTCGATATCGGCGCCGAACTCACGTGCCACCGCGATCGCCCGCTCGCCGTTGATGCGGCCCTTCGTCTCGAGCAGCTTGGCGTGATAATCGAACATCTTCTCCGGCTTGAGCTGCAGCTTGGCCGCGAGCGCGATCCGGCTTGCCTCCAGCGACTCGGCGCCGAGCACGGGGAAGTCCTTGAGCACCACCCGCAGCTTCGGATCGGACTTGATCAGGGTCTGCACGTCGGTGAACGCCTTGCGGCAATAGCCGCAATTGTAGTCGAAGAACTCGACCACGGTGACGTCGCCGTTCGGGTTGCCGGCGACGATGCCGTGGGGCGAGTTGGTCAGCGCCTCGCGCGATTCCTTCAGCGCGGCGGCCTGGGCGAGCTTCTGCGTCTCCTGGGCGCGGCGCTCGCCCTCGGCAATCGCCTCTTGGAGCACGTCGGGATTCTTGACGAGGTAGTCCTTGACGATCCCCTCGATCGCCTTGCGCTGAGCGTCGGTGAAGGGGACGGCCTCCTCCGCGCGGGCGCCCGCGGCCGCGCCGAGCGATAGGCCGCCGGCGAGGGCGAGGACGGAAACGGAGCGGAACAGCGTCATCGAGACCTCGTAATACGTGTCGGGACGAAGGCCCGGCGGGAACATCGACGGAGCGTTCAACCGGCCCTGCGCGACGAGACTATGGCACAGCGCGACCACCGCGCCGATGCCAATCTAACTTCCACGGGGCCGCCGCCCGGAAAAGCCTTCGTCCGGTCCTGCTCCAGGGCTGCGGCAATTTCACGGCGCCGGCCGCTCGCTTAGAAGTTTCAGCCAAGACCGCGCTACATTATCGATTCGCTAAACGATGCACTTCAAGTTCTCGGGCAGCCGCGATGCCGCCGGAGCGGGCGAAACGGGGGGAGCACAGCGTGATCGTCGTGGTGAGCGATCGGCCAGATCGTAGCCAGCCTCTGGTCGATGCCGTGCGCGCCGTTGCCGAGTGCCGAGTCGTCGGCACCGAGGAGACCTGGGACCGGATCGGTCCGCTCCGCGGCGTGATCGCCGACATCACCCTGAGCCGCCCCGAAGCCAAACGCTGCCTGCGCCTGCTCACGAGCCGATCGGCACGGGCACGCACGCCGCTCATCTGCCTGACGCGCGGCGGCGGACAGAGCGGCTTCACCGAGGCGCGCAATCTCGGCGCCACGCTCTGCCTGTCGGCTCTGGCCGAGCCGCGCATGGTCGTGGGCTCGCTGGTGCGCGAAGTCTGGCCCGACAAATCGGTGGCCGACCTCGTCGTCACCCGCGAGACGCAGCGGGCCGGCACGCTGATGACCAACCTGTTCGCCTCCGCCCAGACCGGCGCCGTCGACATGTCGAACGTGGAGCAGGGGGTCGGCCCGGTGCTCGACGCCATTCACGAGGGGGGCCTGTCGCGCTGGCTCGACGAGGTCTGGGCGCACGACGACGTGACCTTCCAGCACTGCCTGCTGGTCTCCGGCGTCGTCGCCGCCTTCGCCCAGAGCCTCGGCCTCTCCGCCGCGGACAGGCAACTCATGACCCGGGCCGCCCTGGTGCACGACGTGGGCAAGTCGCGCATTCCCCATGCCATCCTCAACAAGCCCGGCCGGCTCGACGACGACGAGCGCGCGGTGATGCAGACCCACGCGCCGATCGGCCATGAGATCCTCAGCGCGTCGGGCGGCTGCGATGCGGTGACGCTCGCGGTAACCCGCTACCACCACGAGATGCTCGACGGGTCGGGCTATCCAGACAAGCTGTGCTCCGGCGAGATCGGCGATCCGGTCCGGCTGCTGACGATCTGCGACATCTACGCCGCCCTGATCGAGCGGCGTCCCTACAAGGCGCCGATGTCGAGCCACGACGCGCTCTCCATCCTGGCGGGCATGGAAGGGAAGCTGGAGGGCGGACTGGTGCAGGCGTTCGGCCGGGCGGTCCGGGATACCCCCTGAGGCGATTCCCGGCGAGGGTAGCCCCGGCGAGCCTGCTTCTTCGTGGCTTGCATGCCCCGATCGCACCCTCGTCGTACGACGGTCATGGAAGCCATCATAAGTTAAGGAGGGATCGCCTTCGAGGGACTTGTGCATGTCTTCATCCCGACGATGGTCACGCCCCCCGGTCTGCGCCCCGATCCTATCCCTGGCCCTATCCCTGGTCTGCCTCGGCGGCACGGCGGCGATCGCCGAGGAGCGGCCGAGGAGGCACGCCGCCGAGAGCCGGCCCGGCAAAGGCGAGCCGAAGCGGGAGCCGTTCGGGGCGAAGGCCGACGCGGACAAGCCGCCGATCACCCTCGACGAGAAGGGCATCACGGCGCGCTTCGAGGACGGCAGCAAATTCCGCGTCGGCGGCCGGCTTCAGGCCGATTTCGGCGCGGGGCGGGTGCAGCAGCGCGGCTTCGGCCCGGCCTTCGAAGAGCCGGCGGCGATCCGCCGGGCCTGGATCGAGACCTATTACAGCCTCAAGAATTTCGAGTTCGCCTTCCAGTACGACGTCAACGAGCCGCGGGTGCCGGTGAGCGACGCCATCGTCGCCTACAAGGGCTTCAAGGACGTCATCATCACCCACGGCAACTTCAAGGAGCCGTTCAGCCTCGATCAGCTCATCAGCGACAACGTCAGCCAGTTCACCGAGCGCTCCCAGGCCGACGCCTTCGCGCCGGCACGCAACTTCGGCACCGCCATCGGCACCCACGGCGCAAACTGGACGGCGGTGACAGGTGTGTTCGGCGGCAACATCAGCACCGGCATCCAGAACAACGGCATCGCCTCGACCACCCGCGTGACCTACACGCCGTGGCTCTCCGAGAACAGGAACGACGTCGTGCATCTCGGGCTGGCCGGCAGCTACCGGACCCTCGGCGACGACACCAGCAGCCCCGGCCTGTCGAGCCGCTCGGAAGCGTTCCTGTTCGCCCGCCCGCTGGTGGATACCCGGACGATCCGCAACGCCACGGCGATCGGCCGCGCCGGGTTCGAGGCGGCGTGGCAGCAGGGACCGTTCCGGCTCCAGGGCGAGTACATCCTCACCAATATCGAGCGCCGCGACGGGCGCCCGCCGCTGTTCTTCCAGGGCGGCTACATCCAGGCCTCGGTGGTGCTCGACCGGAAGGGCCGGCCCTACCGGGTCGCCCCGACTTACGGCAGCGAGTACGGCGTCTTCACCGGCATCACCGTCGAGGAGGGCCAGCGGGTCAGCCGCGGCGGCACCGGCGTGTTCGAACTCGGACTTCGCTACAGCGCCATCGACCTCGAATCCCGCGAGATCCGCGGCGGCATCGAGCACGACTTCACCGCGGGCGTGAACTGGTATCCCGAGCCCAACATCCGCTTCGTCTTCGACTACATCCGCTCCCACGCCGAGCCGTCGGCGGCGGCGCTGAATTTCGGCCGCCGCACCGTCGATGCGGACGTCTTCATCGGCCGGGCGCAGCTCTACTGGTAGGCGGGGCAGGCGGCGACCCTCGCGGTTGAGCGGGCTGGCGTCAGGGTCTACCTGCAGCCCTGTCCCACTTCTCCCGTGAGGAGCCCGCCGTGAGCCCCGATCCCGCCCTCTCGCGCCGTGCGCAGGCCGTCGCCCCCTTCCTGGCGATGGACGTGATGGCCGCCGCCGGCGCCCGCGAGCGGCGCGGGGAGGGCGTCGTCCACATGGAGGTCGGCCAGCCCTCGGCGCCGGCGCCCCGCGCGGTGATCGCGGCGGCGCAAGCCGCGCTCGCCGACGGGCGCATCCCTTATACCGAGGCGCTCGGGCTGCCCGCTTTGCGCGAGCGCATCGCCCGGCACTACGCCGAGACCTACGGTGTCCGCCTTTCCCCCGAGCGGGTGGTGGTGACGACGGGCTCGTCGGCCGGCTTCGTGCTCGCCTTCCTCGCCCTGTTCGATGCCGGCGCGCGGATCGGCGTGCCGCGCCCCGGCTACCCGGCCTATGACGGCATCCTGCGCGCCCTTGACCTGATCCCGCAGCCGCTGACCCTGCGCGCCGAGGACCGCTACGCCCCGACCCCGGCGCTGGTGCGCGCGGTCCACGCAGCGGAGCGGCTCTCGGGCCTGCTGGTGATGAGCCCGGCCAACCCCTCCGGCACGGTGATCGCGCCGGCCCGCCTCGCCGAACTCTGTGCCACCGCGCGGTCCTTGCGCCTGCCCTTCATCTCGGACGAGATCTATCACGGGCTCAGCTACGGCGTGCCGACGGCCACCGCCCTGCAATTCGACGACGCTGCCGTCGTCATCAACTCGTTCTCGAAATTCTACTGCATGACCGGCTGGCGGGTCGGCTGGATGGTCGTGCCCGACGCCCTCGTGCGCGGGATCGAGCGGCTGGCGCAGAACCTCTATATCTCGGCGCCCTATCTCTCGCAGATCGCGGCACTGGCCGCCTTCGACACGCTCGACGAGATCGTGGCGATCCGCGACGGCTACGCGCGGAACCGCGCCCTGCTCCTCGATGCGCTGCCGCCTCTCGGCTTCACCGGCATCCACCCGGTGGACGGCGCCTTCTACCTCTACGCCGACATGGCTCGCTTGACGGACGATGCCGGCGCCTTCTGCCGGCGCATGCTCGACGAGGCCGGGGTGGCCGCCACACCCGGCCTCGATTTCGACCCGGAGGAGGGCGGCCACCACATCCGCTTCTCCTTCGCCGGCTCGCAGGTGGATTGCGCCGAGGCGGTTACGCGGCTGAAGGGGTGGCTGGGCTCCTGACCGGACGCAAAGCCCTGCGGCGCAGCGATCCCTTCCCCCTGTGGGGGAAGGGCGGCCCTCGCGTGAGCGAGGGTCGGGAACGGGATCACCCGCCTAGTCCGCACATGCCCTCTCCCACGGAGGGGAGAGGGATTTGAACGGATCCTCGGTCGGGGGTTACTCCCCGCCGAGCGCCGCCTTGGTGCGCGACCACCAGCCGGCCCGCTTCGGGCGGTTCGGATCGGGCGGGGTCAGCACCACCGCGACGGGCTCGGGCGCCGGCTCCGGCGCCGCCGGGACGGGGGCCGCCGCCTCGGTCGCGGCCTCCGCGACGGCATCCGCCCGGATCGGCTCGACTTCCGGCGCGGGAGCGACCGGAGGCCGCTCGGCGGCGCTGCCGTTCTCGGCGGCGAGCGAGACCGTGGTCACGTCGGCGTCGCTGACCGGCTCCTCGGGGCCGACCGGAAGGGCGTCGGAGGCGGTCTCCTCAGGATGCGCCTCGGAGACGGTCTCGGAGGCGTCCGCCGACCGGGCCTCGTCGGCCTCGGAATCCTGATCCGTGTCCGAGGAACCGTTGCGCTCGGTCCGGCCACGGCCGCGGCCGCCCCGGCGCCCGCGGCGGCGGCGGCGTCCGTTGCCGTCATCGTCGCCAGCCTCGGCAGCCTCCGAGGCGGCCTCGTCCCGCTCGGCGGCGGTGCCGACGGCCGCTTCGTCAACATGCGCCTCGGATTCGGGGGCCTCGTCGCCGTCCTCGCTCTCGGCTCCGTTGTCGTCGCCGGCCTCGTCCTCGTTGTCGTCGCCGTTGTCCTGCCGCGCGCGGGCCTCGCCCTCGCCGGAGGAGCGCCCGCCACGACGGCGGCGACGGCGGCGGCGGCGTCCGCCGCCGTCCTCGGAGGCGTCGGCGGCCGAGCGCTCCTCGGCGGTGCCCTCCGTCTCGGTCTCGGCTTCGGCCGCGATCTCGGCCTCCTCGCCCTCCTCGGTCTCGACGACGTCGTCCTCGAATTCCTCGGCCTCGTAGACCGGCGAGATCGCCACGGCGCGCACGCCCGTCACCGGGCCCTCGTGCTTCACCGCCGGCTCACCGCGTTCGAGCTGGAAGGCCGAAGTCGCCACGAGCCGGTCGTCGGCGGAGATGGTGATCGCCACCTGGAAGCGCTGCTCCAGATCGTAGAGATGCGCCCGCTTCTGGTTGAGAATGTAGAGCGCCGTCTCGGTGCGGGTGCGCAGCACGACGTTGTGGCTCGCCGACTTGAGCAGCCCCTCCTCGATCGAGCGCAGGATATGCAGCGCCACCGAGGAGGTCGCCCGCACGAAGCCCGAGCCGCCGCAATGGGCGCAGGGGATGGACGACGATTCGAGCACGCCGGTGCGGATGCGCTGGCGGCTCATCTCAAGCAAGCCGAAGGGCGAGATCCGCCCGACCTGGATGCGCGCCCGGTCGTTCTTGAGCGCCTCGTTCAGGCGCTTCTCCACCGCCCGATTGTTGCGCTTCTCCTCCATGTCGATGAAGTCGATCACGACTAGGCCGGCGAGGTCGCGCAGGCGCACTTGGCGGGCGACTTCCTCCGCCGCCTCGAGGTTCGTCTTGAGCGCGGTGTCCTCGATGTCGTGCTCACGCGTCGCGCGGCCCGAGTTCACGTCGATCGAGACCAGCGCCTCGGTCGGGTTGATGACGAGGTAGCCGCCCGAGCGAAGCGCCACATGGGTCGAGAACATCGCGTCGAGCTGCTGCTCAACGCCGTAGCGGGCGAAGATCGGCGTCGGGTCACGGTAGGGTTTCACCACCTTCGACTGGCCGGGCATCAGCATCCGCATGAAGTCCTTGGCCTCGCGGTAGGCGTCCTCGCCGGAGACCAGAACCTCGTCGAGATCCTTGTTGTAGAGGTCGCGGATCGCCCGCTTGATCAGCGAGCCCTCCTCGTAGACCAGCGCCGGGGCGGTGGAGGACAGCGTCAGCTCGCGCACGCTCTCCCACAGGCGCATCAGGTACTCGAAGTCGCGCTTGATCTCGGGCTTGGTGCGCGAGGCGCCGGCCGTGCGCAGGATGATCCCCATCCCCTCCGGCACGTCGAGATCGGCCACGACCTCCTTCAGGCGCTTGCGGTCGGCGGCCGAGGTGATCTTGCGGGAGATGCCGCCGCCGCGACCGGTATTGGGCATCAGCACCGAGTAGCGGCCGGCGAGCGACAGGTAGGTGGTGAGCGCCGCGCCCTTGGTGCCGCGCTCCTCCTTGACGACCTGAACGAGGATGATCTGGCGGCGCTTGATCACCTCCTGGATCTTGTAGTGACGGCGATAGGCACGCGGGCGCTCGGGGATCTCGGCGAGCGCGTCGCCCGAACCGCCGACCTGCGCGACCCGGCGCTCGCCGTCCTCGGACTCCTCGTCCTCTTCCTCGTCGTCCGAATCCTCGTCATCGGACTCGTCGTCGTCCTCATCCTCGTCATCGTCGGACTCGTCGTCCTCGGAATCCTCATCGTCCGAGTCCTCGTCGTCCGAATCCTCGGCGTCCGAGTCCTGGGTATCATCGTCGGACTCCGCTTCGGCCTGCTCGGCCTCGGAGACCGGTGCCGTGGCGCCGACGGGCTGCGGCTCGACCGTCTCCGCCTCGGCGGACGCGGCGTCGGAGGCTTCCGCCTCGACGGGCGGGTTCGGCGCCTCGGAGATCGCGGCGATGTCGGAGGGCTCGACCGCGGTCGGCGACTCGGCCTCGGCCGATCCTTCGACCGCCCCTTCGGCAGACGTGTCGGCCGGCGCGTCGCCGGCGGGCGCGCCGGGCTCCAGCGCGGCCTCGGGCAGGCTCGCCGAGGCGTCGCCACCGGGCTCGACCGCCGCAGGGGCCTCGTCGCCCTCGGGCCGCTCCTCGACGAGGGCGGCGCGCACCGCCTCGATCGCCTCCGGCGTCGGCGCGTCGGCGGCCTGGCCCTCGCCGGGAATGGCATCTTCCTCGGACACGGTCTCCGAGACCGCCTCCTGCGACTTCACCGTGTCGCCGCTGCGGGCGCCGCGGGCCTCGGCCCGGCGCCCGCGCGAACGGCGGCCGCGCGGGGGACGGCGCTCCTCGCGCTCGCGGTGCTCCTCCTCCTCGCGCGCCTCGGCCTCGATCAGCGCGAGGCGGTCGGCCATCGGGATCTGGTAGTAGTCGGGGTGGATCTCGTTGAAGGCGAGGAAGCCGTGGCGGTTGCCGCCGTACTCGACGAAGGCCGCCTGGAGCGAGGGCTCCACGCGGGTGACCTTGGCGAGATAGATGTTGCCCCTCAGAGGCCGGCGGTTAGCCGCCTCGAAATCAAATTCCTCGACCCGCGAGCCTTGGACCGTGACGACCCGGGTCTCCTCCGGATGCATCGCATCGATGAGCATCTTGTTGTTGGCCATGACGTGCTTTCGACATGGCGGCCGACGTCGTTCTCCTCACGCTCGCGCCGCTTGGTCCCGGCGGCGCCGCCCCCGGCCTACGGGCCGGAAGGAAAGGGGCGCGTGCCGGCCTCGTCACCGAGGTCGCGGAGGATGCGGGGAGGGGATTGCCGTCAACCGCCTTCTGGCGCCGGGCATCGGCGCGCTGGGGGTTGAACAGGGCCGGGGAGACGGAAGGGGCGAGGCGACGCGAAAACCGCGCGCCTTCGGCACGAGCAGCGGCAACCGATGCTGTGCGTCCTCCCATCCTGATCCGGCCTCGCGAAGATGGTGGGCCGGTTGAGCGGCCCGTACAGATTTCATGGGCGCGACCGCCCCGGAATGATCGGGAGGCCGCGAATGCCGTAACACCCGCCCGGATGCCGGGAGGCGCCGACTGACGCTGCCAATACGAGCGAGGTGGGCGCCGACATGCCCCGGGCGCGCCCGAGGGCCGCCGAAGCGCCAACCCGGGAATGGGGTCGATATCATTACAGAGTGTCGCGGGAGAATTGCAAGGGTTCCGTATGACGGCCCTCGGCACTTCGTCAGGGGAGTGCAAGGGAGCGCATAGGAGCGCGTGGGCGCAATGGGAGCGCAGTGACGCTCGTGCCGTCTTCGTGAACCGGATACCGCTCTGCAGGCTTGAAGCAGGCGAGAGCCGCCGGCACCGCCGGGCGGCAGGGGAGGGCTTCGCGGTGTCGGCTCCGGAACAATCGCTCGCCTCGGTGGCGAAGGAAGGGCGTGAGGCCCGTTACCGGGGCGACCCGGACAGCGCCAACCCGCACCCGGAGGGCTCGGAGGCACATGCGGTCTGGCGGCGGGCCTGGGCGATGCCCGACGGCGAGGCGGCCGAACGGGAGGCACCCGACAGCCGCGCCTGACGCGCCGGCCATCCCATCCGCCGCCCTCATCCTGAAGGGGGAGGGGAGGATAGGACGCGCCACGGCTACCAGCGGGGTCGCTCCATGGTGTCGCTCTTGCACAACAGCGTCACCGGGACCGCGATCGACGCGGTGAGGAACGGTTAACCATCTCGGCCGTATCCCGTATCGGAGGCTCCCCGGAACCTTGGCCGACCGATGCCGCACAGCACCCGCCTGCCCGGACTTCTCCGCCCCGTCGCCGCCCTCTCACTCCTGGGGGGCGCGCTCTTGGCGTTCGGCCCTGCGACGGCCCAGGACGGCCCACAAAGCAGCGGCCCGCAAGGCAACGGCGCGGCGGTGGCGATCGCCGCCGAGACCGCGAGCCGGGACGGTACCACGCGGCTCACCCTCACCCTGTCGAAGGCGATCGAGGCGCGCGCCTTCGTGATGGAGCGGCCGGACCGGGCGGTGATCGATCTGCCCGAGGTCAATTTCCAGCTCGATGGGGAGACGGGCAAGCTGAGCGGGCGCAAGCGGGACGGCGCCATCGCCTCGTTCCGCTACGGCCTGTTCGCGCCGGGCCGCTCGCGCATCGTGGTCGATCTCACCGGCCCCGCCGTGGTCGAGGCCGTGGAGACGGTCAAGACCCGCGAGGGCGCGGTGCTCGTCTCGATTCCCTTCCGCAAGGTCGATCGCGACACCTTCCGCAAGGCGGCGGTGGCGGGCGATCCGAGCCCAGCGGCCGCCGCCAAGGCGGCACCCAAGGCCGCGTCGACGAGCGAGGCCGCCGACACCCGCCCGCTCATCGTCATCGATGCGGGCCATGGCGGCACCGATCCCGGCGCCATCGCCGCCACGGGGGTGTTCGAGAAGGACATCGTGTTCGGCTTCGCCCAATCCTTCGCCGAGCGGCTGGAACAGTCGGGCCGCTACCGCCTGGTGATGACCCGCGACCGCGACGTGTTCGTGCCGCTGGCCGAGCGGGTGCGCATCGCCCGCGAGGCCAAGGCCGACCTGTTCATCTCGATCCATGCCGACTCGATCTCGGCCGCGCCGCAGGTGAAGGGTGCCACGATCTACACGGGCTCGGAGAAGGCGACCGACAGCGAGTCCGCCCGGCTCGCCGAGCGCGAGAACCGAGCGGATGCCGCCGCCGGCACCGAATCCGGCGAGGGGCCGGCCGATGTCGCCGACATCCTCCAGGAACTGACGCTCCGCGAGACCCGCGGCTTCTCGGCGGGCTTTGCCGGCCGGCTGATGGGCCAGCTCTCGCCGGTGATGGAGATGAGCACGAAGCCGCACCGCGAGGCCGGCTTCAAGGTGCTGCGCTCCCCCGACGTGCCCTCGGTGCTGATCGAACTCGGCTACCTGTCGAGCAAGAGCGATCTCGAGAAGCTGCAATCGGAGGAGTGGCGCGCCCGGGTGACGGGATCGATGGCCAAGGCCGTGGACCTGTTCTTCTCCGGTCGGGCCACCCTCTCGCGGCCAGCGCCGACCGGAGCGCGCTCCGCCGAGAACGGAAAAAGCGCGATCGCGCTCCGGCCCTGAGGGGCCGGGCACGGTTCCCCAGCGCGAAGAGCGGTGCCGCGGCCTTTGACGAGGCGTCGAGCGGAGCGAAAGCCCGAGGGGCCGAGGTCTTCCGCGGAAGCGGGCGACGGCGACTGAGGCTGACTGAACCCAAGGGATCGCTTTCGGGAGATCCCCTCGATCGCCCCAGTTTCACCATAGAGCCGGTGTCGATACGGGGCTCGACGAGCCCCCCCGTCCGCCTGACACGAGGCGCGGCCGCGCGGGGCCTCACCAGAGCCCGCGGCAGGCCCTCGCGCCGGCCCATCGGCACGCAGCGGACGAGCGACGGAACGGACCCCGGATGCGTTTCATCCTGCGATTCTTCGCCTTCCTGTTCTCGGCCGGCGCGGTGGTGTTCTGCATCGCCGCGGCGGTGGGCGCGTTCTTCTACTGGAAGTACAGCCAGGATCTGCCCGACCACGCCGCGCTCGCCAATTACGAGCCGCCGGTGATGACCCGCGTCCACGCCGCCGACGGCTCGCTGCTGGCCGAGTACGCCCACGAGCGGCGCCTCTACCTGCCGATCCAGGCGATGCCGAAGATCGTGGTCGCCGCTTTCCTCTCGGCCGAGGACAAGAACTTCTACAAGCACGGCGGCATCGACCCCGAGGGCATCGTCCGCGCGATCCTCACCAACGCCCAGTCCGGGAAGAAGCAGGGCGCCTCGACCATCACCCAGCAGGTGGCCAAGAACTTCCTGCTCTCGAACGAGCAGACCTACGACCGCAAGATCAAGGAAGCGCTGATCGCGCTGCGGATCGAGTCGACCTACTCGAAGGACAAGATCCTCGAACTCTACCTCAACGAGATTTTTTTGGGGACCATCGTTCCGGGCCGCAACCTCCATGGCGTGGCGGCGGCGGCGCTGGATTACTTCGGAAAGTCGGTTCACGAGCTGACGATCAACGAGGCGGCCTATCTCGCCGCGCTCCCGAAGGGTCCGAACAACTACCATCCCTACCGCAAGACCCAGGCGGCGCTGGCGCGGCGCAACGAGATCATCGGCCTGATGGCCCAGAACGGCTACATCACCGCCGAGGAGGGCACCGAGGCCAAGAAGCAGCCGCTCGGCGTGAACCCGCGCGTCGCCTTCGCCAACGCGGCCAATGCCAACTACTTCACCGAAGAGGTGCGCCGCGAGATCTCCGAGCGCTACGGCCAGAGCAAGCTCTACGAGGGCGGCCTCTCGGTGCGCGCCACCCTCGATCCGAAGATGCAGGCGCTCGCCCGCAAGGCGCTCATCGACGGCCTCGTGCGCTACGATCAGGCCCGCGGCTGGCGCGGCGCCGAGCACAAGGTGGACCTGACCGGCCGCGATTGGGGCCAGGCCATCGCCGAATTGCCGGCACTCGGCGACATCGCTCCCTGGCGGCTCGCGGTGGTCTTGAACACCAATGGCGGCGTCGCCCAGGTCGGCCTCCAGCCCAAGCGCGAGCCCGGCGGCGCCCTCTCGAAGGAGCGCGAGACCGGTGCGGTCACCGCGGAAGGCGTGAAATGGACCGGCCGCCCGGTCGCCACCGCGCTGAAGGTCGGCGACGTGGTCTATGTCGAGCCGCTCGATCCGGCCAAGAGCACCTACCGCCTGCGCCAGAAGCCCGAGGTGTCGGGCGCCATCGTTGCGATGGACCCGTATACGGGCCGCGTCCACGCCATGGTCGGCGGCTTCTCCTACGAGGAATCCGAGTTCAACCGCGCCACCCAGGCGATGCGCCAGCCCGGCTCCTCGTTCAAGCCGCTCGTCTACTCGGCGGCGCTCGACAACGGCTACACCCCGTCCTCGGTGGTGCTCGATTCACCGATCACCATCGAGGCCGGCCCCGGCCAGGAGGCGTGGTCGCCCTCGAACTACGACGGCAAGTCCGGCGGCCCGCACACCCTGCGCTACGGCATCGAGCACTCGAAGAATCTGATGACGGTGCGGCTGGCCAAAGACATCGGAATGCCGCTGATCGCCGAGTATTCCCGTCGGTTCGGCGTCTACGACGACCTGCTCCCCGTCCTGCCGATGTCGCTGGGCGCCGGCGAGACCACGGTGATGCGCATGGTCACCGCCTACTCGATGCTGGCCAATGGCGGGCGGCGCATCCGCCCGACGCTGATCGACCGCATCCAGGACCGCACCGGCGAGACGATCTACCGCCACGACAACCGCAAATGCGTCGGCTGCGACGCCGAGAAGTGGTCGGGCCAGGACGAGCCGAAACTCGTGGACGAGTCCGAGCAGGTGCTCGACCCGCTCACCGCCTACCAGATGGTCTCGATCATGGAGGGCGTGGTCCAGCGCGGCACCGCGACCATCCTGAAGCAGATCGGCAAGCCGCTCGCCGGCAAGACCGGCACGACCAACGACGCCAAGGATGCGTGGTTCGTGGGCTTCTCCCCCGATCTCGCGGTGGGCGTCTATCTCGGCTTCGACAAGCCGCGCTCGCTGGGCGACCGGGCCACCGGCGGCGGGCTGGCCGCCCCGATCGTCCTCGACTTCCTGAAGGTGGCGCTCAAGGACAAGCCGCCGACCCCGTTCCGCGTGCCGCCGGGGATCAAGCTGATTCGCGTCAACGCTTCCTCCGGCACCCGCGCCGGCTCGGGTGAGGGCGGCGGCACCATCCTCGAGGCGTTCAAGCCCGGCACCGCCCCCCCGGACGCCTACGTCGCCCCGTCCGCCCCCGCCGCGCCGCCGCCGGATGCCGGCGCCGCCGCCCAGGCCGGCGGGGTGTACTGAAGCCCCCCTCACGATCCGCGATCGACAGAGAGCCGCCCCGACCGGGGCGGCTCTTTTCGTTTCGGGGACGCCGGGATGGTGGATCGTATTCAACGAAAACGATCTTCGCCCGGCCGCGGCACGGCGAAGAACGAGCTTTCGCAATGAGCTGAAAAAACGCCCGATCATTCCTTTGACGACGCGTTGTTCCGCAGCAATGATCCGACACAACGAGATGATGTTGCAGACAAAACTGTCATCACCTCGAACCGCTACAGATCAATGCTTCTCAAAGCGAGCACCGCGCCACCATGCCCGTCCGGAATGCATCCTCATCCGAGCCGATCCGCTTCGCCTACTGGGTGCCCAACGTCTCGGGCGGCCTCGTCATCAGCCGGATCGAGCAGCGCACGAGCTGGGACGCGGACTACAATCGCCGGCTCGCGCAGATCGCGGAGGCGTCGGGCTTCGACTACGCCCTGACGCAGATCCGCTTCACCGCCGGCTACGGCGCCGAGTACCAGCACGAATCGGTCGCCTTCAGCCACGCGCTCGCCGCCGCCACGACGCGGCTGACGGTGATCGCCGCGATCCTGCCGGGGCCCTGGAACCCGACGCTCGCCGCCAAGCAGATCGCGACCATCGCCAGGCTCACCGAGGGGCGCATCGCCGTCAACATCGTCTCGGGCTGGTTCTCCGGCGAGTTCCGGGCGATCGGCGAGCCCTGGCTCGACCACGACGAGCGCTACCGCCGCTCGGAGGAGTTCATCCGGTCCTTGCGCGGAATCTGGACCCAGGACGATTTCAGCTTCCGCGGCGATTTCTACCGCTACACGAACTACACCCTGAAGCCGAAGCCCGGGCCGAACCTGCCGGAGATCTTCCAGGGCGGCTCCTCGCGCGCGGCCCGCGACATGGCGGCCCGCGTCTCCGATTGGTATTTTACGAATGGCAACACGCCCGACGGGGTGCGGGCACAGGTCGAGGATCTCCGCGCCAAGGCGACTGCGAACGGTCATTCGGTGAAGGTCGGGGTCAACGCCTTCGTGATCGCCCGCGACACGGAGGAGGAAGCCCGCGCCGTGCTGCAGGAGATCATCGCCAACGCCGATCCGGAGGCGGTGAAGGCCTTCGGCCACGAGGCGAAGAATGCCGGCGCGGCCTCGCCCGAGGGTGAGGGCAACTGGGCGAAATCGACCTTCAACGATCTCGTCCAGTACAACGACGGCTTCAAGACCAACCTGATCGGCACGCCGGATCAGATCGCCGAGCGCATCCTCGCGCTCAAGGAGGCCGGCGCCGACCTCGCGCTGCTCGCCTTCCTGCATTTCCAGGAGGAGGTGCAGTATTTCGGCGAGCAGGTGATCCCCCGGGTCCGCGCGCTGGAAGCCGCCCGCGAGCGCCGGGCCGAGGCGGCCTGATCCTCACGCCATCAGTCGTGCATCCCCCATCATCGGAGACCGCTCCATGACCATCGCCGTCAGCCCCACCACGGCCGAGGCCGGCAGCCGGCCGCAGGGCGTGCCGGGGCCTGCGCGTCCCTCGACCCCGGCCCACATCGTGCGCGACGACGCCGAGGCGATCCGCATCGCTCACGACCTGGCGAAAGATTTTCGCGAGGGTGCGTCCGAGCGCGACCGCACCAATGCCCGTCCGCTGGCCGAACTCGACGCCTTCTCGCAAAGCGGCCTGTGGTCGATCAACGTGCCGCGGGCCTATGGCGGGCCGGAGGTCTCCTACCGGACGCTGGCGCAGGTAATCGCGATCATCGCCGCCGCCGACCCCTCGATCGCCCAGATCGCCCAGAACCATCTCGGCATCGTCGCGGCGATCCGCACCGTGTCCGACCCCGAACAGCAGAAGCGGCTCTTCGCCGAAGTCCTGAAGGGCACCCGCTTCGGCAACGCCTTCTCGGAAAAGGGCACCAAGCGCGCCGCGGAGTTCGAGACCCGCTTCACCGATCACGGCGACCACGTCGTCGTGCGCGGCCAGAAGTTCTACGCGTCCGGCGCGCTCCTCGCCCATCTCGTGCCGATCGTCGCGCTCGATGATCAGGGCCGTGCCTGGTACGCCATCGCTGAGCGCGACGCAGCCGGCCTCACCGTGATCGACGACTGGTCGGCCTTCGGCCAGCGGGGCACGGCGAGCGGCACCGTCATCATCGAGGACGTGCGGGTCGAAAAATCCCACCTCGTGCCAGGCTACCGCGCCTACGAGGCGCCGCGGGCGGACGGTGCGATCTTCCAGATCATCCAGGCCGCGGTCGATGCCGGGATCGGGCGCGCGGCGCTCGACGACACCATCGACTTCGTGCGCGAGAAGGCGCGGCCCTGGATCGACAGCGGGGGAGAGCGGGCCTCGGACGATCCCTACACCATCCGCGCCATCGGCGACCTGACGATCCGCCAGCACGCGGCGGAAGCCCTGCTCGACCGGGCGGGACTCGCCATCGACGCGGCGGTGACGGATCCGACGCCGGACAGCGTGGCCGCGGCTCAGATCGCCACGGCCGAGGCCAAGGTTCTGACCACCGAGGTCGCGCTTGCCGCCTCGAACACCCTGTTCGAACTGTCCGGCACCCGCTCGACGCTGGCCGAGCACAACCTCGACCGTCACTGGCGCAACGCCCGTACCCACACCCTTCACGATCCCGTGCGCTGGAAATACGCGATCGTCGGCAACCACGCGCTCAACGGCGTGAACCCGCCGCTCCACGCCTGGAGCTAGATCTCCCCGGACGCGACCGAGGGATGCGCGAGCGGCCGGAACAACCTCTGCGCTGCGCCATAGGGGCGCGGCGTCCACTCGGATCAACCTGAACGCCTGTCGCGTTCCGCCTGCAGTTTTCGATCCATTCCAGACTGGTCGCGCCCGCCGCGGCCGGTTCGGATGCGCGGAATGGCAGGCTGCATGACAGACCATTCGACGAGAGACCGGCGCTTCGACCCGACGCGCCGCACGGTGATGGGAAGCTGCGCGGCGCTGGCGACGCTGGGCGCCTCCCTGCGCGGCCGGGCGAGTGCTGCACCGGCAGGCGCCGCCGACCCGCAGCCGCAGACCATGCCGGTCTCGCTGACCATCAACGGGCAGCGGCACGCGCTCACCCTCGACACCCGCACGACGCTCCTCGACGCGCTGCGCGAGCATCTCGACCTCACCGGCTCGAAGAAGGGCTGCGATCACGGCCAGTGCGGGGCCTGCACGGTTCTCGTGAACGGGCGGCGGATCAATGCCTGCCTGACGCTGGCCGCCATGCACGAGGGCGACGAGGTCACCACCATCGAGGGGCTGGTGCAGGGTGATGCGCTGCATCCGCTCCAGGCCGCCTTCCTGCACCATGACGGCTACCAGTGCGGCTACTGCACGCCGGGCCAGATCTGCTCCGCCGCCGGCATGCTTTCGGAAGTTGAGGCGGGCTGGCCGAGCCACGTCACGGATGATCTCTCGGCCAAGGTCTCCTTGAGCGACGAAGAGATCCGCGAGCGGATGAGCGGTAACATCTGCCGCTGCTCGGCCTATCCCAACATCGTCGCGGCGATCCGCGATGCCAGCACCAAGATCTGAGGGAGGCGAGACTCATGAAGGCTTTCGCCTACGAGCGCCCCGCCACGGTTCAGGACGCCGCGCGCCTCGCAACGGAGCGGCCCGATGCCCGCTTCATCGCCGGCGGCACCAACCTGCTCGACCTGATGAAGCTTCAGATCGAGACGCCCGCGACTCTGATCGACGTCAACCGCCTGCCGCTGGCCGACGTCACCGAGACGGAGGAGGGCGGCCTGCGCATCGGCGCGCTGGTGCGCAATTCCGATCTCGCCGCGCATCCGCGGGTGCGCCGGGACTACGCGGTCCTCGGCAAGGCCTTGCTCGCGGGCGCCTCGGGCCAGCTCCGCAACAAGGCGACCACCGCCGGCAACCTGCTGCAGCGGACCCGCTGCTACTACTTCTACGACACGACCAAACCCTGCAACAAACGCGAGCCGGGCTCGGGCTGCTCGGCCATCGGCGGGTTCAACCGGATCATGGCGGTGCTGGGCGCGAGCGAGGCCTGCATCGCCACCAACCCTTCCGACATGAACGTCGCCATGCGCGTCCTCGACGCGACGGTGGAGACGGTGGACCCGCAGGGCGCGCGGCGCAGCATCCCCATCGCCGACTTCCACCGCCTGCCCGGCGACACGCCGCAGATCGAGACCGACCTCAAGCCCGGCGAACTCATCACCGCCGTGACGCTCCCGAAGCCGGTCGAGGGCGTGCACCTCTACCGCAAGGTCCGCGACCGGGCGTCCTACGCCTTCGCCACGGTGTCGGTGGCGGCCATCATCGCCAAGGGGGAGGGCGACAAGCCGAAATCCGCGAAACTCGCCTTCGGCGGGCTGGCCCACAAGCCCTGGCGGGTCGAGGCGGCGGAAGCGGCTCTGGTCGAGACCGGTTCGGCGGATGCCGCTTCCGAGCGGGTGCTGGAGGGCGCCCGCGGCCAGGGCTCCAACGACTTCAAGATCCCGCTCACCCGCAGGACGCTGCGCGCCACCGTCGCCGAAGCTCTTCGCGCCTGACCTTTCGCGCCTGAGGAATCGCCCCATGGACATGAACCAGCCGATCGGCGCGACGCCCCTCGACGGCAAGCCGGACGGGCTCGTCGGTCGTCCGATCGACCGCATCGACGGGCGCCTCAAGGTGACGGGCCGCGCGCCCTACGCCTACGAGATCCGCGAGTTGGACAATCCGGCCTACGGCTTCCTCGTCGAGGCCGGCATTGCCCGGGGCCGCATCCGTAGCCTCGACGTCGCCGCGGCCAAGCGCGCGCCGGGCGTGCTACTCGTGATGACCCACGAGAACGTACCGGAGCAGGGCGAGAAGAAGGAGCAGGTGTACCCGCAATTGCAGGGCCCCGAGATCCGCTTCCACGGCCAGCCCATCGCCTTCGTGGTGGCGCAGAGC
The DNA here is from genome assembly GCF_021117295.1 of Methylorubrum sp. B1-46. NCBI lineage: Bacteria > Pseudomonadati > Pseudomonadota > Alphaproteobacteria > Hyphomicrobiales > Methylobacteriaceae > Methylorubrum > Methylorubrum sp. B1-46. Next base: position 3,900,286 of record NZ_CP088247.1, read on the forward strand.
TTCGAGCAGGCCCGCGCGGCCGCCGCCCTCGTGCGGGCGGAGTATGACGTCGAGAAGCCCGAAGCCTCGCTGAAGGCGGCCCGGCCGAATGCCGTCGAGCCGAAGCCGGCGCAGACGCCGCCGGATTCAAAGCTCGGCGATTTCGACGGCGCCTTCGCCGGCGCGCCGGTCAAGCTCGACGTGGAATACACCACGCCGGTGCAGATCCACGCGCAGATGGAGCCGCACGCCACCATCGCCTCCTGGGAGAGCGGCCCCGATGGGGATCGCGTCACGCTGTTCACCGCCAACCAGATGCTCAACCGCGGCCAGACCTCGCTCGCCTCGGTGCTGAAGCTGAAGCCGGAGAACGTGCGGCTGGTCTCGCACTATATCGGCGGCGGCTTCGGCTCGAAGCTGCAGCCGCAGCCCGAGGCGATCCTCTCCGCGCTGGCCTCGAAGAGCCTCAAGCGCCCGGTCAAGGTCGCGCTGACCCGCCAGCAGGAATTCCACGTCGCGACCCATCGCAGCGACACGATCCAGCGCATTCGCCTGGGTGCCGACGAGACCGGGCGGCTCACGGCCATCGCCCACGAATCCTGGTCGGCCACCGCGCCGGGGGATGTGTTCTACGAGACCTCGGCCGTCGTCACCCGCTCCCTCTACGCGGCGCAGAACCGCCTCACCCGGCACCGGCTCGCGAACCTCAACGTGCCGGTCGCCTCCGCCATGCGGGCGCCGGGCGAGGCGGTCGGCCAGCTCGCCTTCGAGTGCGCCATGGACGAGCTGGCGGAGCAGTTGAAGATCGATCCGATCGAGCTGCGCATCCGCAACGAGCCGGAGCAGGATCCGGAGAAGGGGGTCCCATACTCCACCCGCCAGCTCGTCGCCTGCATGCGCGAGGGCGCGCGGCTTTTCGGCTGGGACAAGCGCGGCGCGACCGGGGCCACGCGCGACGGGCGCTGGCTCGTTGGCATGGGCATGGCGGCGGCCTCGCGGCTCAACCCGCTGATGCCTTCGCAGGCGGGCGTGCGCCTCAACCCCGACGGCACGCTCACCGTGCGGATGGCGATGACCGATATCGGCACCGGCACCTACACCATCCTGGCCCAGATCGCGGGCGAGATGATGGGCCTGCCGGTCGAGCGCATCCGCGTCGAGATCGGCGACACCGCCTACCCGAAGGCGGCCGGTTCCGGCGGTTCGTTCGGCGCGGGCTCGGCCGGCTCGGCGCTCTACGTCGCCTGCGACAATCTCCGGCAGGCGCTGCTGCAGACGGCCGGCATGAACCCGGACGGCGCCGTGTTCACTGATGGCAAAGTGACGTCCGGCAACCGTTCGGAGGCGTTGGCGGATCTGGCCGGCAGGCAGGGCGTCGAGGCCAAGGGCGAGATCAAGCCCGGCGCGATGAAGGAGAAATTCTCGCAGCACTCCTACGGCGCGCATTTCGCCGAGGTCGGCGTCGACGCGGACACCGGCGAGATCCGGCTGCGGCGGATGCTCGGCGTGTTCACCGGCGGACGCATCCTCAACCAGAAGACCGCCCGCTCGCAGGCCATCGGCGGCATGATCTTCGGCATCGGCGCGGCGCTGATGGAGGCCGCCGAGACCGACACCCGCTTCGGCCACTTCGTGAACCACGATCTGGCCGAGTACCACGTCCCGGCCCATGCCGACGTGCCGGCGATCGACGCGGTGTTCCTGCCCGAACTCGACGACAAGGCGAACCCGCTGAAGAGCAAGGGGCTCGGCGAGGTCAGCATCTGTGGCGCCGGGGCGGCTCTCGCCAATGCCGTCTACAACGCCACGGGCCTGCGCATCCGCGACTATCCGCTCACCCTCGACAAGGTGCTCGACGGCTGGACTGATCAGGAGAGCGCAGCGCAGCGACGGACTTAAAGCCTACCGGAAAACGGTGGTTCGGATTGCGGATCGCGGTCCGGACGCCCATCTCAGGGTCTATCAGCCTTCCAGCACGTTCTCCCACCGGCTCCCGCCGGAACGCAGTGTCACGCCATGTCCCGTCGTTCTCCTCTCGCCGCCGCGCTCGTCCTCGGCGGCCTCCCCCTTGCCGGCCTACCCCTTGCTGGCGCTGCGACGGCGCAGGCCTTCCCGAATGACGCGGCCTCGGTGCGCTACCGGCAGTTGATCCAGCAGCTTCCGCCCTCCGAGCGCCCGCGCCCGCACGATCCCCGCTGGACCACGAACGCGATCAGCCCCAGCACCGGCCGCTTCGGCCTGCCCCTGTCGGGCCCGGCCGCCCGCGGTGGGATGACGGCAATTCGCTGAGCGGCCCTGGCCGATCTTCCGGTCTGGTCTGCATCGCCTACGGCTGCCATGAGGAGGGACCACCTCTCAGACGGACAGGGTCGAGCGCGGCGATGAACAGGAAGCGGGACCCGGCCGCCCCGAAGCCGCATTGGCTCGAACGCCGGTTCAAGCTGGAGGCGCACGGCACCACGGTCCGCACCGAGCTGCTGGCGGGGCTGACCACCTTCCTCACCATGGCCTACATCGTCTTCGTCAACCCGAGCATCCTGGCCGATGCGGGGATGCCGAAGGGCTCGGTTTTCGTCGCCACCTGCCTCATCGCCGCGCTGGGCTCCCTCGTGATGGCGTTCGTCGCCAACTGGCCGGTGGCGTTGGCGCCGGGGATGGGGCTGAACGCCTACTTCGCCTACGTCGTCGTCCAAGGCATGGGTTATACGTGGCAGGCGGCGCTCGGCGCGGTGTTCCTCTCCGGCCTCTGCTTCCTCGCCGTAACGCTGACGGGCCTGCGCGGGATCATCGTCGCGGGCATCCCGCGCTCCATGCGCATCGCGCTCACCGTCGGCATCGGCCTGTTCCTGGCGATCATCGCCCTCAAGAACGCGGGCGTGGTGGCGGCCAACCCCGCCACCTTCGTGACGCTCGGCGACCTGCGCCAGCCCGGCACCGTGCTCGCCGCTCTCGGCTTCCTGATGGTGGCGGTGCTCTCGGCGCGGCGGGTGCGGGCGGCGCTGCTCCTCACCATCCTGACGGTGACCGGCCTGAGCTTCGTCTTCGCCGGCAACGCCTTCCAAGGCATCGTCTCGGCGCCGCCCTCGCTGAGCCCGACGCTGTTGGCCCTCGACATTCCCGGCGCGCTCACCGGAGGGCTTCTCAACGTCATCCTCGTGCTGTTCCTGGTCGAATTGTTCGACGCCACCGGCACGCTGATGGCGGTGGCCAGCCGCGCCGGCCTCCTGCCGGAGGCAGGGCGCTCGGCGGCGCTCGACCGGGCGCTGATGGCCGATTCCGTGGCGATCTTCACCGGCTCGCTGCTGGGTACGTCGAGCACCACCGCCTATCTCGAGAGCGCGGCCGGGGTGGAGGAGGGCGGGCGCACCGGGCTCACCGCCGCCACCGTCGCCGTGCTGTTCCTGGCCTGCCTGTTCTTCGCGCCGCTCGCCGGCTCGGTGCCGGCCTACGCCACCGCGCCGGCCCTGTTCTACGTCGCCTGCCTGATGCTGCGCGACCTCACCGCCCTCGACTGGGACGACCTCACCGAGGTGATTCCGGCCTGCGTCACGGCGCTGCTGATGCCGTTCACCTATTCCATCGCCAACGGCGTCGCCTTCGGCTTCATCACCTACGCCGTGCTGAAGGCGCTCACCGGCCGCGCCCGCGAGGTGAAGCCGGTGGTGTGGGTGATCGCGGCCGTGTTCCTGTTCAAGTTCGTCGAGACCGGCGGCGCGCACTGACCGGTTCGCGGAGAAAGCGAGCCGCCGCGCGCGGCGGAACGATCCGTCAACGAATCCGCGCCACGATGGACGCCGTCCGCGCCCGGCGGGCCCGGACGGCACCGGCCATGATCAAGCGCACCGGCCTCGCGATCCTTCTCGGCCTCGGCGGCTTCGCCCTGGGCAGCCTCGTCGCGCGGGTGATGGGCGAGGGCGGCCACCGCCCCGGCGCGACGGCGGAGACCCCGCCCGCCCTGCGCCACATCACGCAGATTCCGCCGCCGCCCGCACCGAAAGCCGCCAGGGACGTCCCGCATTCAGGCCGCTGAACGCTCGGGCGGAGCCTGGGCCGCCAGAGTGCCGTGCGCCTCGGCCAGGATCGCGTAGGAGGCACGCCGCGCCCCGTGGTCGTAGATCGCCGAGGCCACCATCACCTCGTCGGCGCCGGTCTCGGCCGCGAGCGCCTCCAGCCCGGCGCGCACGGTCTCGCGCGAGCCCACCAGGGAGCGCGCCAGCATCCGCGAGGCCTGCGCCTTCTCCGCCGGGCTCCAAGTCGCCTCGATGTCGTCGATCGGCGGAGGCAGCAGGCCGCGGGTGCCGCGCACCAGCCGGGTGAATTGCTGCTGCGCCGTGGTGAACAGGCGTCGCGCCTCCCCGTCCGTCTCGGCCGCGACGACGTTGATGCCGACCATGGCGTAGGGCCGCTGCAACTGCTCGGAGGGCTGGAAACGGGCGCGGTAGGCCGCGAGCGCCGGCAGCAGCGCGTCGGGCGCGAAATGTGAGGCGAAGGCGTAGGGCAGGCCGAGCAGGCCGGCGAGTTCCGCCCCGAACAGGCTCGACCCGAGAATCCAGAGCGGCACCCTGAGGCCCGCGCCCGGCACGGCCTGGACCGCCTGCCCTTCCCGCACCGGGCCGAGCAGGGCCTGCAATTCGAGCACGTCCTGCGGAAACCGCTCCGCCGAACCGTAGTCGCGGCGCAGCGCCCGCAGGGTCGCCCCGTCCGTACCCGGCGCCCGGCCGAGCCCGAGATCGATCCGGCCGGGATACAGTGCCTCCAGCGTGCCGAACTGCTCGGCGATCACCAGCGGCGCGTGGTTGGGCAGCATGATCCCGCCCGCGCCGACGCGGATGTGCGTCGTGCCGGCCGCGACGTGGCCGATCGCCACCGCCGTGGCGGCGCTGGCGATGCCGATCATGTTGTGGTGCTCGGCGAGCCAGAAGCGGCGGTAGCCGAGCCCTTCGGCATGCCGGGCGAGATCGAGGCTGTTGGCGAGCGCCCGCCCCGGCGTGGCGCCCTCCGGGATGAAGGCGAGATCGAGAACGGAGAGGGGAGGCAGGGAGGAGGCCATCAGGGCACCACGCTTCACTTCGCGCCCGCCCGGACGCAAAAAATCTGTTTCCCCTCGATCCGGACAGATCGTGTGCGAGGCGGCCCGGCGCAAGGCAAAAAGGGGCTTGCGCGGGGCGCGCAAACCGTCCTAGCCTCTCCTCATCGGCGCTGCGGCGCCGCCCTGAGACAAGGAGGTCGGCCATGAGACATCACGGCGTTACCGTCTCCACCGCGCGCACCGCCGATGCGGATCAGGACACGCCACCCAACCAAGATCGGCAGGGATAGTGGCTCCCTAACGCTGCGGACGGTTGAGTTCCCCCGCCGGTCCGAGGGCGGGGCGGCAGCTCCCACCGCGCGCGAGAGTGTGGCCCCTGCAAAAGCCCGTCGGCGAAAGCTGGCGGGCTTTTTCATGCCGAGAGAGCATCGTGCCTGCCCCTTTGCTCGGCAGGCAAGCGAAATTTCCACCACACGGCGTTGTATCGGCCATCCCGGCTCAAGGCTTGCACGAGCGGCTCCGAACGAGGCTCGGAGATCGGCGCCGGATGCCACTCTTTCATTTCGAGCTCTGCCGGAACGGCCGGACGATTGGTGAGACGGAGACGCGCGACTGCCCCGATTGCGGCATGGCCTTCCGCGCCGCCCGCGAGATGATCCGAACCCTGCGCGAGGCCGACGCCCTGCGCGACGCGGCCCGCGAGCACACTCTGCGGGTCAGCTACGTCGATCACTCGACGCTGTTCGACCTGCCGTTCAACCTGAGGATTTGATACGGTCTCCGCTTGATCGCTTCGGTGGCTCTTCGTCATTGCGAGGCGAAGCGCAAGCAATCCAGGGCTCGGCACTTTCCGGAGATGTCGCGTCCTGGATCGCTTCGGCTTCACCTCGCGATGACGGCGTCGGGCAAAAGCCGAAGCGATCAACCGGAAACGCGATGAGGCTGTCTGGCCAGCTCGCTCCGGCGTCCACGACGGTCCTCATGCTGGGCGCTCGCGGCACGCGATCCTCGAAGCCCACCGCGATGCGCCCTCCGGCAGATCGGTGCCGAAGAAGCCGGCGACGCCCGATCGGGACGATGCTCGATCCTGAAAACTCAGCCCTTCCAGTTCTTCAGCGCGGCGAACGGGCTGCCGGAAAGATCCGGGGGCGGGGGGTTGAGCACCGGCTCGACCTGGGCGATCGCGTCGTCCCTAGAATGCGCGCTGCCGTTCGGCAGCTTGCCGCCGGCGGCGTCGCGGTGCCCGCCGCCGCGGAAGGCGCGGGCGCCGTCCAGCGCCGTGCCGTTGATGGAACGGAACGAGAGCGTGCCCGCCCGCTGCACGTTGACGACCCGCTTGGCCCGGCCCGCCTCCATCACTTGGTCGGAGACCCGCTGGAAGGTGCCGGAATCGAGGCCGAAGGAGAGCAGCGTGCCGTCTGAGAGCGGGTGGAACAGCGCCTCCGAGCGCGCCAGCGCCCGGGCCAGCCGCTGGCGCGCGGTCAGGGTCCGGTCGTCATCCGGCTCGTCCGCGAGCAGGGCATCGACGAGGCCGGCGCGGAGTTCGCCCGAGCGGCGCTCCAGCTCGGCCGGGGTGGCCCCGGCCCGCAGCCGGCCGGCCGCCGCCAGCAGCAGGTCGGAGACGAAGCGATCGTGCCAGGGGTGGCCCGCCGGCACCAGGGTCGAGACGCTGTCCCAGAACAGCTCGTCCAGCGCGAGGCCGCCGGCGAAGTGCGGCTCGCCCTTCTTCCACAGGTCGAGCGCCTCGACCGCCTCGATCAGCGCCGCGAGGTCGGCCGCCTGCGTCTCGGGCAGCGTCTTTTCGGCGGCGTAGAGGGCGCGCTGGTCGTACGCCATCCGCGTGGCGCAATGCGCCTCGTCGATGAGCACGAACACGTCCGGGTCGCCGAGATCCGCCCGCAGCAGCCCGGCGCGCTCCGGGTCGGGCCCGATCTCGAGGTTCTGACGCTTGAGCTGGTCGATCGAGGAGGCGTGGTGGTCGAGCACCACGAGGCGGTGGCGCGCCTCCTCCGCCCGGCCGCGGTTCATCGCGGCGAAGCGGCGCAGGAAGGCGACCGTCGGCTCCTCCAGCCCGAGATCGGTCATCAGCAGCGTCTCGGAGGCGGCCGCGCCGCGCAGGCGCTTCAGCTCGTCCTCCACCACCGGGCCGACATCGGAATAGCGGGCGACATGCACCACCCGCGACACCGCGGCCAAGGCGGCGGCAACCGTCGTGGCACCGTAGCCGTCGAGGTCGTGATGGGAGATCTGCGTGACGATCATCGGCAGAAATCTCGACTCAAGGCTGGACAGGAGGCTCGCGGGACGCGAGACGGCGGGCACCGCGGATGCGGCGTGCGAGGTTCGAGCCTCTTACGCCGGCCGGCCCCGAAAGGTCCACGGGCCTTCGGCCCCGATTCCGATGCGCCGCCCCGATGCGCTGCAACGACCGGGCAAACCCGGCAACCTTAACGCCCGGTTCAGGCGTTGAGATCCTATCTGCGACCGTCCTTTACCCGAGAACACCGTGAGAACCGGCGAGGCATGACGCATCCGACCGACCTCTCGACCCGCGATGCGCAGCGGACCGGCCCTGCCCTCGGGCACTCCCTCGGCCCGTGTCTCGATCGCCGCCGGCTGATCGGCGGGGCCGCGGCCGGCGCCGCCCTGGCCCTGCTGCCGGGAAGGGCGGACGCCCAGGCCGCGGCGCCGGCGCTTCCCGCGGCGGGCTCGCCCTTCTCGGATGCGACCGTGCCGGACCTCGCCCGGGCGCTCGGCAACCGGGCCTTCGTGGCGCAGGCCGCGAACGACATGCCCGACCCGCTGAAGAACCTGTCACGGGAAGCCTACGAGGCCATCCGTCTCCGGCCCGAGGCATTGCTCTGGGGCGGCGAGCCGCACGGCTTCGCCGTCGAGCCGCTGCTGCGCGGCTTCTACTACACCGACCGGGTCGCGCTGTTCCTCGTCGAGGACGGCGTGGTCCGTCCCGTCACCTACGCGCGGGGAAACTACGAGGCGGGATCGGAGGCGGGCGCGGCGGCCTTGCCGGAGACCGAGCCGGGCTTCTCCGGCCTGCGCATCCGCGCGCGGTTCGGCGAGCGGCACCAGGATTTCGCGGTGTTCCAGGGCGCCTGCTTCTACCGGCTGGTGGGGCAGGGCCAGGAATTCGGCGTCAACGGGCGCGCCCTGATGCTGCGCCCGGCCGACCCGCGCGGCGAGGAATTCCCGCGCTGGCGGGCGCTGTTCGTGGAGCGCCCGAAGACCCCGGACGGTCCGCTCGTGATCCACGCCCTGATCGATTCCGACTCGCTCGCCGCGGCGCTACGCCTGGAGCTGCGCCCCGGCGAGACCTCGACCGCCGCGGTCACCGCCACCCTGGTCACCCGCAAGGCGGTCGAGCATCTGGGCCTCGGCGGCATGCAGGCGCCGTTCCTGTTCGGCCCGCATGACCGGCGCGGTGCGGACGATGCCCGTGCCGCGGTCTACGCCGCGGGCGGCCTGCAGATCCGCAACGGCGGTGGCGAGGCGATCTGGCGCCCGGTGCGCAACCCGGAGACGCTGCAGATCTCGGGCTTCCTCGACAACGGACCGCAGGGCTTCGGCCTGATACAGCGGGACCGCTCCCCCGCGACCTTCGAGGACGACGCCCATCCCTGGGAGCGCTGCCCCTCGCTCTGGGTCGAGCCGGGTGAATCGACCGGTGCCGACAACCTTTGGGGGGAGGGCGCCGTGACCCTCCTCGAGATCCCGAGCGACGCGGAGATCAACGAGAACGTCATCGCCTATTGGCGGCCGAAGGCGGCCCTGCCCGCGGGTCAGGAGATCCGTGTCGGCTATCGGCAGAACTGGGGCGGCGAGCCGCCGGTCGACCCGCTCGCTCGCGTTACGGGCACCCGCAGCGGTCGCGGCGGCGCCACCCCACGGCGCCTGTTCCTCGTCGATTTCACCGGCGACGGGCTGTTCACCGCGGAGGGCGCGATGGTGCCCGTCGAGACGGTGCTGATCGCCGCCCCTGGCCGGATCGTCGAGGGGGCGACCCGCTGGATCGCCCATCCGGAGACCCGCACCGTGCGGGTCGCCTTCGAGCTGGATCCCGGCAGTGAGCGGGCGGCCGAACTGCGCCTTGCCCTCAAGACGGAAGGGCGGCAGATCACAGAAACGTGGCTGTACCGCTGGACGCCCTGACCCTCCCCCGAATTCTCGCCGGAGCGACGATGCCCGACCCCGCCGCCAGCGTCTCGACCCTAATGGACCGCCCCGCGCCGGTGGAAGACCCTGCCGAGACCGGCCTCGCTCGGGCCGCCATGCCGAAGCGGGCGCCGCTGTCCATGCCGGTGCAGGACCTGCGCAACCGGCCGGCGACGCGCCGCAACGGCGGCGGCGGGCCGCTGGCGGCGCGGCTGTTCGTGTTCGGTGGGGCCGCCGCGCTCACCGTCTACGGCGCGTGGCAGATGTACGAGGTGATCTCGGTCTCCGGCGGCGCCACCTGGCTCCAGTACGTGCTGCTGGTCCTGTTCGTCCTGAACTTCTCCTGGATCGCGCTGGCGTTTACCGCCGCGCTGCTCGGCTTCGCGGCGCTGCTGCGGCGGCCGCCTCTGGCGCCGATGCCTGCGCGTCTCGCCACCCGCACCGCCATCGTCATGCCGGTCTACAACGAGGGCAGTGCCCGGGTCTTCGCCGGGCTGCAGGCGATGCACGAGGCGGTCGAGGCCACCGGCCTCGGGCGCCATTTCGACTGGTTCGTGCTGTCCGACTCGACGCAAGCCGATGCCTGGATCGCCGAGGAGCGCGCCTTCCTGGAGTTGCGCGAGGAACTCGGCCCTGAGGCGCGCCTCTACTACCGCCACCGGGCGAAGAACCACCACCGCAAGGCCGGCAACATCGCCGATTTCGTCACCGGCTGGGGCGGCGCCTACGACCACATGCTGGTGCTCGACGCCGACAGCCTGCTCACCGGCGACTGCATCGTGCGGCTGACGGCGGCGATGGAGGCCGACCCGCAGGCGGGCATCATCCAGAGTCTGCCGCTCATCATCAACCGCAACACGCTGTTCGCCCGGCTCCAGCAATTCGCCGCGCGCATCTACGGCCCCGTCATCGCCACCGGCCTCTCGGTCTGGTCGGGCCGCGACGGCAATTACTGGGGCCACAACGCGATCATCCGGATGCAGGCCTTCGCCGAGGCCGCCGGCCTGCCCGACCTCAAGGGCCGCCCGCCGTTCGGCGGCCACATCCTCAGCCACGACTTCGTCGAGGCGGCGCTGATCCGCCGCGCCGGCTGGGGCGTGACCATGCTGCCGCAATTGGAGGGCTCCTACGAGGAGAGCCCGCCCTCGCTGATCGACCTCGCCGTGCGCGACCGGCGCTGGGCGCAGGGCAATCTCCAGCACGCCCGCGTCATCGGCGCGGCAGGCCTCGCGCCGGCCTCGCGCCAGCACTTCGCCACGGGAATCGCCGGCTACGTCGCCTCGCCGCTCTGGCTCGCGCAGCTCGTGATCGGTATCATCATCGTTCTGCAGACCGCCTGGGTACGGCCCGAATATTTTTCCGCTGAGTTCGGCCTCTACCCCGTCTGGCCGCGCTTCGACCCGGTGCGCGCGCTCCAGCTCTTCGCACTCACCATGGGCATCCTGCTCGCCCCGAAGGTCTTGGGCCTCATCCTCGCGCTGCTCGACACCGAGACCCGGCGGGCGAGCGGCGGAGCGGGGCGGCTGACCCTGTCCTTCCTGATCGAGATCCTGCTCTCGGCGCTGATCGCGCCGATCGCGATGCTGATCCAGTCGGGCTCGGTGTTCCAGATCCTGGCCGGGCGCGACACCGGCTGGAACCCGCAGCGCCGCGACGACGGCTCAATTCCGGTCTCCGATATCGTGCGCCGCCACCGCTGGCACACCGGCCTCGGCGTGGTCACAGGGATTGCGGCGTTCGCCATCGCCACCTCCCTGTTCCTATGGATGTCGCCGACGATCCTCGGCCTCGTCCTGGCGATCCCGCTCTCCTGGGCCAGCGGCCAACTGGCACTCGGCCTCGCCCTGAAGCACCGCGGCCTCCTGGTGACGCCCGAGGAGCAGACGCCGCCGGCCATCGCGCTGCGCGCGGGCGAACTCGCCCGCCGCAACGCGGCGCGCGGCTTCGACGACGCGGACGCGCTGGCCGCCCTCCACGCCGACGCCGCCCTTGCCCAGGCGCACGCGGCGATGCTGCCCGAAGGTGCGCCTCGGCCCCGCGGAAATATCGACGCAGACCGCACGCTCGCCCGCGCCAAGATCGTGGAGGCGGAAACCGTGGCCGAAGCGCAGGCCTGGCTCGCCCCAAAAGAGCGCTTCGCCCTGCTCCACGACCGCGCGGCGCTGGACCAGCTCACCCGTCTGCGGCCCGCCTGAAGCCGACCCGCCTACAAACTTGCTCCGCGCCCGGGGCAGCAAGGGCCCGATCCGCGTCTCGAACGTTGACGCTGATCCCCCGGCGGCCATAGACAAGCATCGACCGCAGAGCCGGGCGCGATCGCGCGGCTCCGACAGGCAAGGAAGGGTGGCCGAGTGGTTTAAGGCAGCGGTCTTGAAAACCGCCGTGGGGGCAACTCCACCGTGGGTTCGAATCCCACCCCTTCCGCCAATTGAATTCAGCAAGTAATTGCAGTCGTTATCATTTTCGGTTTAATTCAGGCTGCAAACCCTCAAATTAGCCCACATTTTTGGGCCACTTGCACTGGACCCTATCGGACCTCCTCGGAAGACTCCCCAGCTACTCGCCCATTGCCGTCAGCCAACGCTTCCCTGCTGGCTCCCTGGTTGAGCATTCAGCAAGATACATGTTTCCAGGCCACATCTTAATCTCCGCGTTTCATACACCGTCAGGGTTGAGAATCGGCGTGGAAAAACGGTTCGTCCGCACTTTCGATGCTGGTAGGCTGCCTTGCGGCCAAGCTCTGCTGGTCGACCTCATGCGGCATGTAGGACACGCTGGCGCAGGAAATCGAACTTGGCGCGGCCGTATATGCTCCGCTTAATCAGCTTGAGGCGGGTGCACCTCTTCGCGGGATCAAATACCCAATGATTTATAAGGTGCACTCAGGGCGTTGGATGTGGATCATAATTGCAGCGGCGTAGAGGATAGCTTGAGCCGAGGTGAGGATGGCCCCAAGGGCCTTCCAGTAGCAGCTGTTGCGGCTGTTCCATGCGCAGAAGCGCTCGACCACCCATCTGCACGCCTGGACGACGTTGCCGACCTGCACCGGTTGCTTGCACACGATCGCGAAGGTGATGCTCGTTGCCAAGGCAACTTATCATCGTGTTTCGTTCTGTGCACCAGACCGGCACGCCATAAACTTCAGCTGCACCGAAATGGATCTAATGCGGCCTTGACTTCGCCGCCTTCGCACGGCCTACGCCTTGGGCGAACCCGGACGGACGAGTTAGGAACGGCGGATGCAGGTGATCGAGACCGAGATCCCGGCGGTCAAGCGGGTCATCCCGAAGCGCCACGGCGACGATCGCGGCTGGTTCTCCGAGGTGTACCGCGCCGACCTGCTGGCCGAGCGCCGCATCGCCAACGCCTTCGTGCAGGACAACCAATCGTTCTCCGCGCCAGCCGGTACGATCCGGGGTCTGCACTTCCAGGTGGCACCCAACGCCCAGGCCAAGCTGGTCCGAGTGCTCGCCGGGGCGATCCTCGATGTCGCCGTCGATCTGCGCTCCGACTCTCCGACCTACGGCCACCACGTCGCGGTGCGGCTCGATGCAGCGGGCGGTGAGCAGCTCTTCGTGCCCGCCGGCTTTGCCCATGGCTTCTGCACCCTGGAGCCGGACACCATGGTCGCCTACAAGGTGGACGCCTATTACAGCCCGGCCGACGACCGGAACCTGCGCTGGAACGATCCGGCCATCGGCATCGCTTGGCCGGTGGCCGAAGCGGATGCGATCCTCTCGGGCAAGGACAAGGCGGCGCCGCTTCTGGCCGATCTCGGGCGGGTGTTCTGAGTCAAGGTATCGAGATCGTTCGGTCGGGCGGATTGAACCCGACCTCAGGTTGGCGTCGGCGCGGCCGAGCGTGGCCCTTGCCCATCCCGCGGATGCCGACCCCGCTGGCAGGAATTGGACGGAGTTGGGATCGATGCGCATTCTGGTAACGGGCGGCTGCGGCTTCATCGGCTCCGCCCTCGTGCTGCATCTGGTGCAGGACCTCGGCCACGAGGTGCTGACCCTCGACGCCCTGACCTACGCTGCCAACCCGATCTCCCTCGAGCCGCTGGCCGACGACCCGCGCCACCGCCTGGAGCAGGCCGACATCTGCGATCCGGCCCGCGTCCACGCACTCTATGCAGACTTCAAGCCCGAGGCGGTGATGCATCTGGCCGCCGAGAGCCATGTCGATCGCTCGATCACCGATCCGGGTGCCTTCGTGCGCACCAACGTGATCGGCACCCAGGTCATGCTCGACGGCGCCCGCACCCATTGGGAGAGCCTCTCCCGCGAAGCCAAGGCGACGTTCCGCTTCCTCCACGTCTCGACCGACGAGGTCTACGGCTCGCTGCCGCCGGACGCGTTCTTCACCGAGGAGAGCCGCTACGATCCGCGCTCGCCCTACTCGGCCTCGAAAGCGGCCTCCGACCACCTCGCCCGCGCCTGGCACGAGACCTACGGCCTGCCGGTGCTGGTAACGAACTGCTCGAACAATTACGGACCGCGTCACTTCCCCGAGAAGCTGATCCCGCTGATGATCCTGGCGGCGCTGGAGGGCAAGCCGCTGCCGGTCTACGGCGACGGCCTGAACGAGCGCGACTGGATCCATGTCGAGGACCATGCCCGCGGCCTCGTCGCGGTGCTGGAGCGCGGCCGGCTCGGCGAGACCTACCTGCTGGGCGGGCGCTCGGTTCGCAACAACCTCGCCGTGGTGAAGGCGCTCTGTGCCGCCTTCGACCAACTCAAGCCCGAGAACGGCCCGCACGAGCGCCTGATCACTTTTGTGGCCGACCGGCCCGGCCATGACCGCCGCTACGCCATCGACCCGTCGAAGGCGGAAGCCGAGGTCGGCTGGCGGCCGACCAAGGTGTTCGAGGAGGCGCTGACGGAGACCGTGCGCTGGTACCTCGACAACGAGGCGTGGTGGCGCCCGATCCGCGAGGGCCGCTATTCCGGCGAGCGCCTCGGCCTCACGCCCAAGAGCGCCTGAACATGGACATCCTGATCCTCGGCGGCGCCGGCCAGGTCGGCACGGAGCTTCAGGCCTTTCCCTGGCCCGAGGGCGTGCGGGTCCACGCCCCCGACCGGCAGAGCCTCGACATCACCGACGAGGCGGCCGTTGCGGCTGCTCTCGACGCGCGCACCTATGCGGCGGTGATCAACACGGCCGCCTACACCGCCGTCGATAAGGCCGAGACAGAGGTCGCGGCCGCCTGGCGCCTGAACGCGCTGGCGCCGGCCCTCCTCGCCGCCGAGACGAAGCGGCGGGCGATCCCGCTCGTCCATGTCTCGACCGACTACGTGTTCGATGGGTCGGGCGAAGGCTTCTACGCCCCCGATGCGCCGGTGAACCCGCAGAGCGTCTACGGTGCGAGCAAGGCGGCCGGCGAGATGGCGGTGCGCTCCGGCAATCCGCGCCACGCCATCGTCCGCACCGCCTGGGTGGTGAGCCCGCACCGGGGCAATTTCGTCAAGACGATGCTGCGGCTCGCGGGCGAGCGGGATCGGCTCACCGTTGTCGAGGACCAGCACGGCTGCCCGACCTCCGCGGCCGATCTCGCAGGTGCACTCGCCGCCATCGCCCTGCGGCTGGCGGGCGACGAGGCCGCGCCCATCGGCACCTTCCACTGCGTCAACGACGGCGCGACCACGTGGTGCGAGTTCGCCCGCGCCATCGTCGCGGGCTCGGCCCGGCGCGGCGGGCGCTCGGTGCCGGTCGAGGGCATCCCGACCTCCGCCTACCCGACGCCGGCCCGGCGCCCGGTGAACTCGCGCCTCTCCACGCAGAGCCTGACCGACGCCTACGGCCTCGCGCCGCGAAGCTGGGAGCCGGCGCTCGACGACATCCTCGACCGGCTGGTCGGGCCGGTTCGCTCCCACTGATCAGGACGTGTTTCGCATGAAGGGCATCGTGCTCGCTGGCGGCTCCGGCACAAGGCTGCATCCGGCCACGCTGGCGATCAACAAGCAGTTGCTGCCGGTCTACGACAAGCCGATGATCTACTACCCGATCTCGGTGCTGATGCTCGCCGGCATCCGCGAGATCCTCGTCATCTCCTCGCCGGAGCATCTCGGCAACTACCAGCGCCTTCTCGGCACCGGTGAGCAGTTCGGCGTCACCTTCACCTACGCGGTGCAGCCGCGGCCCGAAGGGCTGGCCCAGGCCTTCATCATCGGCCGCGACTTCGTCGGCAGCGACGACGTGGCGCTGGTGCTCGGCGACAACCTGTTCTTCGGCAATGGCATGAGCGACCTGCTCGCCAACGCGCGCACCCGCAAGAGCGGGGCGACGGTGTTCGCCTACCACGTCGATCATCCAGAAGCCTACGGCGTCGTCACCCTCGACGAGTCCGGCCGGCCCTTGCGGCTGGTGGAAAAGCCCAAGACGCCGGAGAGCCCCTGGGCGGTGACGGGGCTGTACTTCTACGACAATCAGGTTCTCGACATCGCCGCGGAGGTGAAGCCCTCGGACCGAGGCGAACTCGAGATCACATCGGTCAACCAAGCCTATCTCGAACGCGGCCAGCTTCATGTCGAGCAAATGAGCCGCGGCTATGCGTGGCTCGACACGGGGACCCACGACAGCCTGCTGGAGGCCGCCGAGTTCGTGCGGGTGCTGCAGCGCCGTCAGGGTCTTCAGGTCGCCTGTCTCGAAGAGATCGCCTACCTGCAGGGCTTCATCGGCCGCGAGCAGTTGCAGGCACGCGGTGAGCTGTTCGCCAAAACTAGCTACGGTCAGAGCTTGTTACGGCTACTAGATTGTTAGTGATTTGCGGCTTCATCATATGAACAGGAATATCATGATTACGTATGTAAATTTATAGCAATGCCTGCCTTGAAAGATGATAGTTAAAGCCGCGTTTGGCACAAGTACTGCGATGCCAGACTTATGTTTTGATGGGAATTGTATCATGGTGAAACAAGAACCAACTCACGTGCTCCCGGTGATCCTATGTGGCGGCTCGGGCACGCGGCTGTGGCCGGCCTCGCGCGAGAGTATGCCGAAGCAATTCACGCCGCTGGTCGATCCCGCGACCTCGACCTTCCAGGCCACCGTCCGCCGCGTCGCCGACGAGGCCGTGTTCGTGAGACCGACGGTCATCGCCTCGGCCGAGTCCCGCTTCATCGTCGCCGAGCAACTCGCGCAGGCGGGCGTCGCTGCCGACATCCTGCTCGAACCCGAGCGGCGCGACTCCGCCGCCGCCGTCGCGGTGGCCGCCCTTCACGCGGCCCGCCGCGGGCCGGAGACGGTGGTGCTGGTGATGGCCGCCGACCATGTGATCGAGGACGCCGCCGCGTTCGCCCGCGCCGCGCGGGAGGCCGCGCTCGGTGCCCGGCTCGGCCAGATCATGACGCTCGGCATCACGCCGACCCGGCCGGCGACCGAGTACGGCTACATCCGCACCGGCGGCGCACTCCCCGATGCGCCGGGCCTCCACCGGGTCGAGCGCTTCGTGGAGAAGCCCGACGCGGCCGGCGCCGAGCGCCTGATCGGGGAGGGCGCCCTGTGGAACTCGGGCTACTTCCTGTTCCGCGCCGACGTGATGATCGCCGAGCTGGAAGCGCATGCACCGGAGGTGCTGGAAGCCGCCCGCGGCGCGCTCGCCAACGCCGCCACCGATCTCGACTTCGTCCGGCTCCAGGCCGAATCCTTCGCCCGGGCGCCGAAAACCTCAATCGATTACGCGGTGATGGAGCGTACGACGCGAGCCGGGGTGCTCGCCGTCTCCTTCGCGTGGTCGGATGTCGGCACCTGGGACGCGGTGTGGCAGGTGCTGGAGCGCGACGCCCAGGGCAACGCCGTGCGCGGCCGCGTCGAACTCGTGGAGACCACGGGCAGCCTCGTCCATAGCGAGGGCGACGGGCTCACCACGGTGGTCGGACTCGACGACGTCGTGGTGGTCGCGACCCCCGACGCGGTGCTGGTCGCCTCCAAGGCGAAGTCGGGCAAGGTCAAGGATCTCGTGACCGTGCTGCGCGAGAAGGCGCATCCGGAGGCGGATGCCCACCGCCGGATGTACCGCCCCTGGGGCTGGTATCAGCGCATCGATATCGGCGAGCGCTTCCAGGTGAAGCGGATCATGGTGACGCCGGGCGGGCGGCTCTCGCTGCAGAAGCACTTCCACCGGGCCGAACACTGGGTGGTGGTGAAGGGCACGGCCGAGGTGACGCTGAACGACCAGATCATCCTCGTGCACGAGAACGAGGCGGTCTACCTGCCGATTGGCTCGCGGCACCGCCTGACCAATCCCGGAAAAATCCCGCTCGAGCTGATCGAGGTCCAGGTCGGCTCCTACACAGGCGAAGATGATATTATTCGGGTCGAGGACATATATGGCCGTCATCTCTCATCGCAAGTAGATGAGGCTCACCAGTCCTGACCATTATTACTAAGGCATATCACAGTCCAACCCTCCTACAATTATTTTCGATTCAATACTTTAATTGAATTATTAGCGTTATATATGCTTTAACAAAATATGAACCTTAGCTAACTTTATCTCATAAATTCAGCTAAAATAAGCGATCATCTCAAGGTGTTGAAATGTTTCCAGTACCGATGAAAATGCTTCCTTTTGGCACTTTCGCCTTCGAGCAGTTGCCGATGGTCAAGCCCACCGGCTTTCGCGAGTACGACGCCCGCTGGCTGTTCCCGCAGGAGATCAACCTGATGGGCGTCCAGGCGCTCGGCCTCGGCCTCGGCACGCTGATCCATGAGCGCGGCGTGCGCCCCGACATCGTCACCGGCCATGACTTTCGCGCCTACTCCGCCTCGATCAAGCTCGCGCTGATCGCCGGGATGCAGGCGGCGGGGCTGCGGGTGAAGGATATCGGGCTCGCGCTCTCGCCGATGGCCTATTTCGGCCAGTTCGCCCTCGATTGCCCCTGCGTGGCCATGGTCACCGCCTCGCACAACGACAACGGCTGGACCGGCGTGAAGATGGGGGCCGAGCGCCCGATGACCTTCGGCCCCGACGAGATGGGCCGCCTCAAGGAGATCGTCACCACGGGCGCGTTCCAGTACCGCGACGGCGGCGCCTACGAATTCGTCTCCGACTTCGCTCAGGTCTATCTCGACGACCTCGTGGCGCGCGCCAAACCCGTCTCGCGAAAGCTGAAGGTCGTGGCGGCCTGCGGCAACGGCACGGCCGGCGCCTTCGCCCCCGCGCTTCTGGAGCGACTCGGCGTCGAGGTGATCCCGCTCGATGTCGAGCCGGATCACAGCTTCCCGCGCTACAACCCCAACCCCGAGGACATGGCGATGCTGCACGCCATCGCCGACAAGGTGCGCGAGACCGGTGCCGATGTCGGCCTCGGCTTCGACGGCGACGGCGACCGCTGCGGCGTGGTCGATGACGAGGGCGAGGAGATCTTCGCCGACAAGATCGGGGTGATGCTGGCCCGCGACCTGTCGAAGCTGCACGCGAACGCGACCTTCGTGGTCGACGTGAAATCGACCGGCCTCTACGCCGCCGATCCCGAGCTTCAGGGCCGCGGCGTGCGCACCGACTACTGGAAGACGGGGCACTCCTACATCAAGCGCCGGGTCAACGAGCTCTCGGCGCTGGCCGGCTTCGAGAAGTCGGGCCACTTCTTCTTCAACGCGCCGGTGGGGCGGGGCTACGACGACGGCCTGCTGACGGGCATCGCGGTGATCGAGATGCTCGACCGCAATCCGGGGCAGACCATGGCCGACCTCTACCGGGCGCTGCCGAAGACCTGGGGCTCGCCGACCATGTCGCCGCACTGCGCCGACGAGGTGAAGTACGGTGTGGTCGAGGCGGTGACCGAGCGGTTCCGGGCGCTCCAGGCGGCAGGCGAGCCGGTGGGCGGCCATGCGATCACCGATCTGGTGACGGTCAACGGCGTGCGGGTGACGACGGACGACGGCACCTGGGGGCTGGTGCGGGCCTCCTCGAACAAGCCGGAACTGGTGGTGGTGGTGGAGAGCCCGGTCTCCGAGGCGCGGCTGCGGGAGATGTTCGCCGCGGTAGACGGCGTGCTGCGCCAGCATCCGGAGGTCGGGGCCTACAACCAGACCATCTGATAATCTGATAATTGAATATCAAGATAAGCTTGACCATGGAACAAATGCGCAGTGAGGAAGACGGCAAGCCCCAAGGTGTGAATTGGGCCGCCGTCCGCAGCGCCGCCGCTGCCGGCGAGCCAGAGCCCGCATCAAAGCCTCGAACAGATCCTTCATGACCCAGCGCCGGAACCAGCCGTAGATCGTGCACCAGAGCGGAAAGCCTGGAGGCAACCCCACCAGTCTCCGCCCATCCGCGGGTGCCACGCATCCCTGCCACCAACAGGCACGCCGGCGTCGCATCCGCACGGCCTGGCGGATGGGCTCGCTCCGGCAAGCGGACCACCTCGTCCAGGCCCACCTGCAACACCATGTCCTTCAGGCGCGCCTCATGACGCGTCCGATGTCGGTCCGTCCGCATCTGCTCTCCGCTCCGCCACGCCACGCGGAATTTGTGCTGGCAAATGAGACAGAGGGGGCGGCCGGCGGAGGATCTCAAACAGGCTCTGAGAGGCCCGATGCAAAGATCCCTCGCAACCCTTCTCCTGTGCGGGCTGGCAGGCTCGGCTGCGCATGCGCTTGATCTGCAGTACTCCAAAGAGCCGGGCCGTGTGCCGCCGCGGCTCACCGAGGGCGAGATTGCAACCAACACCGCTGATGGCCGGCTGATCTATCGGCGACCGAATAACACGATCGGCATCGGCACGATGATGGAGGCCCTGCCCGCCGGTCGCAAGATGGTGGAGCAAGGCGACGGGTCCGACCTATGCGTGCTTGCCGAGGGCACCGTACTGTGCCGGACCGCCCCGCGCACTGCGGAGGAGGCTGCTGTGCTCGATCGGGGGGCGGATCCGGTAGGGCGCAGCGATAGCGCTCCCGCCTTTGCCGCGGCAAGTGCGGCGGCGGCGAATACGGGTCATAGCATTGCCGTGGCGCCGGGCAAGTACCGCCTCGATCGAGACTTCGAGCCCCCCGCGGGCGTCCCCTTTTTCTCGCGCGGAGCTACCTTCACGGCGGGACGCCTCGCAAACATCGGCGACCTAACGAACTATCCCAACTACACGTTCCTCAAGACTTCGACGACGCCTGACACCGACACCGTCGTCAACATTGGTATGATTACGCGCGACTCGCCCGCCCCATCCAACTATCAGAAATCGGCTTTATTCGTGCGAGCGACGACCTACGACAGCGGCAATTGCGTGGGAACGCCGCTGAAAGGGTGCAAGGACATCGTCGGCATTACGGCCACTGGCAATGTGGGGGCCGGCGTCAAGGGCGGGCGGGCCTACGGGATGAACATCACGTCCGCGCTGGAGCACAGAGCAACCGGCTCTGCCGTAGCCGTGGAGTTCGATGTCTACAACAAGACCGGGATCGACCACACGGCAGACTTTTACGCGGGTGTCGGGGGTACTGGCAGAAGCACCATCTACGCGACGAACGCCGTCTGTGGCGGCAACGCGCCGTGTGATGCGGCCTTCTACGTGTCGAGCCTAAACCCGGCGCAAGCCAAATTCGCGGCCGGCATCCGCATGCTGCGCGGGGCGGTTCGTGACTACGTGCTGGAGGTCAACGATGACACGGTCGGCAACTTGAACGCCCGGCCGCTCTGGATCAAGTCGAATGGGGACGCGCAATTCGCTAGCCTGACGACGACCGGCACGGCCGTCTTCGCCAATGGGTTCTTCTCCACCCATGGAACCATCGTCGGCGCCAATGGCCTCAAGTTCGACGGGGCGGCCAGCGCGGGCGATGCGGCCTCGATCACGGCTACGACCGGCCCCATCCGTGTCTCGGCTGCAGGTGCGTCCGCCACGAACCTCGGCTCGGCCACTTCACCCGTCGTGATCGGAGGCGGGGCCAGCGTTGCTGGAGTCAACGGCGGCGGCGCGCTGACGCTTAGCGGCGCAAGCAGCCCTTCGGGAACGAGTGCGGTTTCTTCGACTTCGGGACCGATCGCCGTTTCCGCAAAAGGCTCGGCTCCAACCTACCTCGGTTCACTGAGCTCGCCCGCCGTGATCCCGGCTACGGCGCCCGCATCGGCCTCGGCGACCTGCATCGCCGGCGCGATCACCTTCGACACCGGCTTCGTCTACGTCTGTGTCGCCGCCAACAGTTGGAAGCGGGCCGCTCTCTCGAGCTGGTGATCCATCTTCGGTAGCCCGCTTTCGCCGTGCCACCCGGCCCGAGCCTGACACCTTCCCTCGACATCGTAGAACACCACCATGACCGTCGCTGAGATCCAGCGCGCTCTCTTGGCGCGCGGGTACGACCTCGGACCCTCGGGAGCGGACGGCGTCGCGGGGAAGCGGACCGAGGCGGCTGTGCGGGCGTTCCAGCGCGACGCTGGGCTGACCGTGGATGGCGACCCTGGCCCAAAGACGCAGGCAGCGCTTCAGGCGGGTAGCGCAAGCCCGGCGAGCCCCGCGCCTGCCCCCGTCCCGGCCGATCCCGCCTACGCGCTGGTCCCGGCCTGGCTGCCGAGCGCCAAGATGGAGCGCATCATCGTCCATTGGACGGCGGGCCCGCACAAGGCGACTGGCCTCGATCGCTCGCACTACCACATCATCATCCAGGGCGACGGCACGCTGGTCCGCGGCGATCGCTCCATCGCCGACAACGAGGCCCCTCCGGGGCACCTACGCGGCGCACACGCTCGGCTGCTGTGATTCCTTGGTTTTCGGACCACGGAGGAGCAACATGGCTGCAGCCCTGTCGCAGGATCTTCGCGAGCGGGTGATCGCCGCCGTCGAGGCGGGCGCCTCGTGTCGACAGGCGGCAGAGCGGTTCGGAGTGGGCAAGGCCAGCGCGATCCGCTGGCACGCTCGCTTCAGGGCGGACGGCGAGATTGCTGCCAAGCCAATGGGCGCAGACCGGCATTCGCATAAAACCGAGGCGCATGCGGCCCTGATCCTGCAGACCCTTGAGGTCCAGTCTCATGCCTACCTGCGCGAGGTGCGGGCAACCTTGCAGGAGCACGGCGCCGCGGTGAGCCTGAGTGGGCTGTCGCGCTTCTTCACCAGGAGCGCGATGTGGTCGCTGGTCTAGCGCGGGTCCGGCTTTCCCGGGTGGCTGATTGTCTCTGACATCAACGCATGATGGCTCTGTCTCATCGTGCTCGGGCAGATCTTCGTGTTGATCGCGCCGAGGGATCAAGAGCAGGATCCACCGCCGGTCCGATGGCCCAGGCTTTTCGCGCTGCTCGGGATCGCCCTGGCCCTCGGATATTTCCTGCTGGTGATCCAGCCCGATTTCCAGCTGATCGCCAGTTGGCTGCAGACGTGCTTGCCGGCCAACTAGCCCAGGCTCTCCGCTCTATGACATCAGCCCCGCACGGTCCGCTGGCGGGGGGCTCATCGTTTCAGGACAACTCGGACCTAAACATCCGGCGTTGACATGGTTGCTTCCTCATTCCTATCTTTTTAGATCTTAAAGCTAGCCCTGAATGATACTTATTTGATTTTTCAACCGCACTACTCAAAGAGATTGGAGTAACGACTCATCATCTCGTTGCCGTAGTGCATGACCATGTCGTGCGACAGAAAGTTTGAGACGAATTCTGATCCCTGCCGAGCAACGTCGGCATAGTGGCCGGGCGCCGCACATTCATTCGCAATGATCGTTTCCACCTCACCGTCCTGCATTACAGACAGGTAGTGCGCGCCCGAAAGCAACCCGTCCGTGTAATATAAGACGTGATCCGATGCGTATTGAATAAGTGCGCAGCGGCTCTGTAGGCCAACCACGATACGCGTGAGCGATGGGCCGCTTCCGTCCATGCTGAGCATGAACTTATGCTTCATCTGATCCTGCCATGAAACAATGTTCCCATCTCCGAAGCCAAGCCCTTCAAGGAAGCTCCGTGCATCGGGCGAGTCGCAGTCGGCGATCTTTGGAATATAGAAATGAACGTTCGGGCTCCGGCGGAAGTAGAGGCCGGCCCTGATTCTTGGCACTTCATTCGCTATGATGGCACGAGGCGAAATCCTATAGCCGCTCGTTGCGCCAGCGAAGATCGCCGAGTTGCTTTTTGCCGCATAGGGTGTCTTGTCAGCGAACTCCGGGGCGGTGAGGAAATCCACCCGGATCAGATCGATATCAGGCAGGAGGGGGCACCTTTGCCCGCGCCGCTTTTGGAACGAGAAGACCGGCGCGTCCTCACTCTCAAAAGCACCGTCGCCCACATGAACGGCGATCGTCGCATCGATCTGAGACGGAAATCTCGCGGCTACGGACCAAAAAAAGGAGTGATATCTCTGTGCTCTTGCCAGAGCTTGTTCGTAATGTACATGCCGACCTTCTTGAGGCTTTTCGGCTAAATTTGCCCTTCCTTCCCGCACATTAATAATAAATACATCTCCGTTGGTCCTATTAAGATGATTAAAATATTCAAATGCCGCGGACTTGCTGTAGGTGCGGTCGCTAAAGCCACTTAACTGTAAGTCGACCCAAGATCTTATGACCGCAAGCCTATCTTGATGAGCAAGCGTTTTCATGTTGCCCCGACGAAGGTTTATTGCACCTTTACTAACCTGATATTGCTTGCTTTGCAAGTTCCGCTCAACAGTTGAGTTGTCGAACGCACCATCTGCGACGTCCCCCATCGACTCGGCAGATGGTGTCTCGACATCTGCTTGAGCAACAGTTGCAGCATACGCTAGGAACTGTTTAGTGTCGGAACTGAGAATGTATGGCAGGGCTTTGTCGACCTGTGCCTCAGTCCACGTCCACCAATTGGTATCCAGCATTTGCGCGATCGTTGCTTCGTCGAAGCGGAAGCGCTTAACGGCAGCGGGATTGCCGACCGCCACTGCGTAGGGGGGAACATCCCTACTCACGACGGAGCCTGCACCTATGATCGCGCCGTGGCCGATCGTGACGCCGGACAGCACTACACTGTTGGCGCCGAGCCAGACTTCATGACCGATTACCACACTGCCCCGGCTTTCGTGGTCGGGCTCAGAACACTGATCGGCATTTTCCCAAAGGCACCCGCCCGTAATGTCTGAGATGGCCCTGAACGGATAGGTTGTGATGAGATCGGTTCGATGGTTGCCGAGTACGATGGTAACGTTCGGACCAATTGAGCAGAACGCTCCGATCGATAGCGTCGCCAGTCCGGGCTCGAGCACCCGCGGAAGGCCGTAGGTATGAGGTCCGATGACCCAGCCCCAGCGCCGGATCTCCTCGGCGAGATGAAGCGTTGTTAGCTCTCGGAAGGTGGGCGCTGGCGGAATCATTCTCGTCTCAGGCTCGATAGGGGCTAAGTGTCTCTCACAAAACTCCCGCTGCGCTGTTACCGCCAGAACGAGAACGGTCAGAGACCGGGAGTTTTGTGAGGCACTCTAAGTTTCCGCCCAATCACTTCAGGGGCGGCCGTGCCCGCAAGTTCGCGGTCTGTACGGCGTTGCGGGTCAGGCCGGGGGCTGCCCTCGCAATTGGCGACGACGGCGTTGGCCGAGGCGTGACCGGCCACGACCGCCAGGAGGTCGCGAGGCATTAGCCGCGTTGGCGATCGGGTGTGCGGCGGCGGCCTTGGGATCCGCGAGATAGGCCTCGGCCGCGGCGTTCACCTGGTCGTCGGTGATGGTTTTGGTATTGTAGAACTCTCTAATAGTGCGAGACTGAGGCATGTCGGAAGCGCCGCCTGCTGTAGCATCGAGGACAGCATGATCGGGCCGGAATAGCACTCTTCCTGGGAGGAATGCTGCCGACACGGCCGTCTTAACTGGTCCTCTCATTCAACCCGGTCCCGCGCCAGCCGGCCGGGCCACGGCCCGTTTCTTCTGGCAGGCAACTTCAATGCCGCGAGCAATAGTGTCGACGGTTGAAGCAAATCTGTTCGGGCTACAATCTTTACCGACCACTTCTAAGGCATTTTGACGTATAGTTTCCCACATTTTTTCAGACCCATAGAGAGCTAGACATTTGGCCGCAAAATCTTCGGCACTGTCTGCTGACAACAGCTCGTTCTCATTCCGCCACGCAAGCTGTTTTGCGAGCAAATTTGTAACTACGCAGGGAATTCCATGCACGGCAGCCTCATGTACTTTATGCGGTATCCCTGCAGCAAAACGAGTTGGAGCCACAAAAACTTTACACTTATCATAGAACGGCGTAACATCATTTACACGACCATGAGAAATAATATTGGAGGTCAACAGAGACTCAATGCGACGGCTTTTGATATCTCCCACTAAGTGCAGTACACAGTCAGGATTAACCTTGACTATACGAGGCAGAATCTCCTCTATAAACCAAATAATCGAATCCGTATTCGGCGTATTGCCATCAGCCAAAGACCCGACAAATAGAAAATCTTTCCTTCCGGCGAAGGTGTTCGCAGTCGGCGCGATTTGAAGAGAATGCCCAAGCAGCAGCACATTCTTGCCGTGGCTCCGGAAGATTTGCGATTCGGATTCTGAAACACTCAGTATCAAATCGGCGTCGTCTGATATTTCCACCTCCGCCTTCACCAGGGAATCAACAGTATTCGTGTCAATATGCACGCCCTCAATTGACGACTGCATAACATCCCGATAGGTAAACAAAGCTTCCGCGTCGTATACAATGAAAGTTGCATCTTTATTGATAATATTTCGTTCTAAAGCATGGCGGACTCGAATCATGTTATGAGGCCTGCTAACGAGTATTGCGTCATAATAATCCTTGCGATCTCGAAGATGACTGAGAATAGCATCACCATCAAATCCGAAAAGTACCTCATTTTTAACGTCGATCGCGTTCCGCACCAACGTCCAATCTTGGGGAGAGTCGTTCGTTGGAATGAATGTTATGTCGAAATCCGCTTTTGAAAGTTGCTCGATAATCTTTTGACTTCTAGGAAAGCCCGAGCCAAGAAATTCGTGCGGAACTTTGTCGTCAATAATCAGAACTTTTAGACGGTCAGAGCTTGCAAATCTGGCTTTGAGGATATTTGATTGGACTGGCGTTAGTTTCGATGCAATCCCTGGGTTCCGTCGCAGAAATACTACTTTATTTTTTTCCTGCTGCGCTATGGAATTCGACTTTTTGTCAGCGCTCCCAAACTCGGCGTGAATGATCTCGACAAAAGGATCATATACAACACGAAGGCCCACATCTCTTATTTTGGTGCAGTAATCCGTTTCTTCATAATATGCAGGTTTGTAAATCTCGTCTAATTTTCCCAGCTTTTCAAATAAATCTGACCGCGTGAGTAGAAACGCGCCAGAAACGTAGTCGACATCTCGCTGGAAGTTCGCTTCAGACATGTCGGGGGAGCCATCGCGGCAATATCCCAAGCACGATCCATCATTCCAAATTATACTTCCTGCTTCTTGTAATCTGCCGGACGGAAGGATTAGTTTTGCGCCAACTGCGCCAATGCTCGAGTCTGATTCAACGAGCGAAACTGCTCGCTCGAGAGAGCCGTGCAACACATAGGTATCGTTATTTAGCAACAATAGAAGTGGACAACGGACAAAAGTGAAAGCGTTGTTGACACCCTCAATGAAGCCGGAATTTGTCTGATCTACCACCCAATGGACATTGCTTACTCGTTGTTTGAGTTCCGTGGTTTCGTCTGAAGACCCATTATCATAGATGATGATTTCATATGGACACACTTCGTAATCGACATTGGCGAAAATGCTTTGGAGACATTCAAGCGTTAAATTATACTTGTTATATAAAACAAGTATGATGGAGACGACAGGAGCCTTGTGGTTAGGAAAACAAATGCTGCTGCTTGATCTAAGAAACGCCTTGCCTTTGACCAATGAAAGGAGAGTTGGAGCAGGCTCAACAAGCTCAGGCGGCGCGCTAGCTGCTAAACTCGGCGTGCACTCTCTTCCTTCCTTCTGGCCAAAGCGGAGAAAGTGACTCAATGGGTTCATTTTGTTCTGCGCGACGTCCGGGTAAGTATTCCTGTACCACTTAGTATCGAAGAATCGAGACGGATTCCGTCCTTCATTGGCACCGGCCTTGAGGTAATGGGACAACGGATTTTCGCCTGCAGAAACAATATCATTATAATGACTGGTATAAAACTTTGTATCAAAAACACTATTGGGGTTGAAGCTGTATGCTCCGTGCGTTATATAGTGCACCAGCGGATGAGTATTCTCAACATCAATACCCGCGCTTTTGCAATACGCCTCTACTTCAAAGGCTTCACACGGATCTAATCGCCATAAACTTTTTTCGTCGTGGTACCTCAAAACAAGGTTCTCGTCGTCGGAGACTAGTTCATTGGCTTGCCTCCGTAGAAAGTCCACGTCGAGTAATATATTAGGGTCTCTGCCCTCGAATATACCTGAACGTAGATAGTGCTCAAGTCCATCCCTGCCATTGCGAGCCACGTCTGGATTGTTTTCAACGTACCAGACGTGATCAAACAAAGGATGTGTCGATCTTCTTTCCTTCCAGCCATGATTGATGTAGTGAGCAAACCAATCTGTTAATGATGTTGCAACGTCATTGTACTTTAGCTTATAGTACGCAGCATCAAAAAATGCATTCGGACTGTGGTTGTTTAAGATGCCAACGTCAGCGAAATATTCTATCACACTTTTGCTATAGCTTAGGCACTCTGGATATCTGTCAATGTAATATGAGGAGTCGAAGAGAGCATGGGGGTCGTATACTCCGGTTTTTGACAGCGCCAGATAATGAGATACAGGATCAACGTCTGGCTTATCTTGTAGGTACATTGCCTTGTACCATTCGTGATCAAAGTATTTTATAGCATTTCTACTAGAGTGGCGATTAGAAATCCGTGAGTAGAAACTGATAACCGAATTGCGGAAACTACTGTTTGATCTGGCGCTTTTCTTCATGATGGCATTTCCAGCTGATGGCGATTGATGAGGCATTGCATCTTTAGTTCAATCGACTCGACTAAATTCGATTTTGAAACCTGCCGCCTTCAGCAAGACGGCGCTCTTCTGCAAAATATTTGTTTCAAGTGATGCCTGTTTACGCAGGGTCGATGCTATAATCCGGTGCTAAAAATTTTGCAACGCATGCGATCTTGTCGGCCGCAGCGTTGGGATGCTGCGGTAGTGGCTTTTGAAGGTGTGCAAGCCTCCTCTGATTGGAGTTGGTGGCGCAAGCTGCTCCCGTTTCGTTTGCTCATTCGGCTACGTCGCACCCGCGGCTCACGCTGAACCGTGCTGGGTTTCCCGGGGCTCCAACTCTTGCGAGGATCAGGCCATGACGAAGCGAAGCGCACCCTTTCCGCCTGGGATCCGCGTGCGCGCGGTCCGGATGGATGTCCATGTCACTCACGATGGGGAGGGCAGGCCAACCCATCATCTGAGGGTCCCCCGGATCTTGGTCCGGCCGAAAGGTGAGCCTCCGGGTCTCATTCGGCGGGCTGCAGGGCCGCCGCCAGGGCAAATTCCTGGGGCGTTCGCCACCCCAGGGCGGTGTGAGGACGGCTCTCGTTGTAGTGCCGCCGCCACGCCTCGATCTTGCTCCTCGCGTCGGCCAACGACAAGAACCAGTTCGCGTTCAGGCACTCGTCGCGCAGGCGGCCGTTGAACGACTCGACCAGTGCGTTGTCGGTCGGCTTGCCAGGGCGCGAGAAGTCCAACGTGACACCGTTCTCGTAGGCCCAGCGGTCGAGGGCTTTCGAGACGAACTCAGGCCCGTTATCGACCTGAATCGCGTACGGTGCTCCGCGCAGCAGCGCCAAGCGGCCGACGACAGCCACGACCTGTTCGCCTTTGATGCCCTGGTCGACCTCGATCGCCAGAGCCTCGCGCGTGAACGCATCGACGACCGTCAGGGCCCGCAGCCGGCGGCCGTCGAACAGCGCGTCGGAGACGAAGTCCATCGACCAGCGTTCGTTCGGCTGGAGCGCAGCAGGCTGACGCTCACGGTGTGCCGCGCTGACGTGCCGGCGCGGTCGCTTGAGCCGCAGGCTCAGCCCCTCATCCCGGTAGAGACGGTGGACCCTCTTGTGATTCACCCGCCAACCCTCCCGGCGCAGCAGGATGTAGATTCGGAAGTAGCCGTAGCGCACCCGGCTCTTGGCCAGATCACAGATGCGCATCCGCAGCGGTGCCTGATCGGGCTTGGTCGAGCGGTAGCGGATGCTCGACCGGCCGACGCCGAGCGCGGCGCAGCCGCGCCGCTCGCTCACCCCGTGCGCCTCCTGAACCTGGTGCACGAGCTCGCGTCGCCGAGCAGGCGTCAGAGCTTTTTTGCGAGCACGTCCTGCAGGATGTGCTTGTCGAGGCTCAGATCGGCAACGAGCTGCTTAAGCTTGCGGTTCTCGTCCTCAAGCTGCTTCAGCCGCCGCAGCTCGCCTGTGCCCAAGCCGCCGTAGAGCTTCTTCCAGCGGTAAAACGTCTGTTCCGAGATGCCCATCCGGCGCAGCACCTCCGCGACCGGTGTCCCCGTCTCGGCCTGCTTCAGCGCGAAGGCGATCTGCTCCTCGGTGAACCTGCTCTTCTTCACGGCTCTGCTCCTCCCATCAGGGGCTCACACAACCGGAAAACTCGCACTCACGCCGGACCAAAGCGATGGGGGGACGTCAGGGGGACGTCAATCGGCCCAGGTCAATCCAACGCTGTCCACGCAAAGTGAGCAAGAACCGGTTTGGTGGACATCGACAACGCTTTCGCGTGAGGTGTTTGTCCGAAGCCCAAGACCCGTCCTGCATATCCGGCCGAGTTCCGTCGGCAGATGGTCAATCTGGTCCGTGCCGGCATCGATCCGACCAACCTCGCTCGCGAGTTTGAGCCCTCTCGCCCGATACCGAGTTGGACATCACGCCACGGATGCACAGTCTCGTGGCCGACGTGCGAGAGCGCTAGCAGTGTCTCGATCAGCGCATCGCTACCTTTGATGCAGGGTTCGCCGAGCAGGCCCGGACCGACAAGAAAGCTCGCCGGCTTACTACCATCCCGGGGATCATTCGAGGGTCGAGAAGAAGCTCTCGGCCATGGCGTTGTCGTAGGCGTCGCCGACCGAGCCCATCGACGGGCGCACGCCTGCCTCCTGGCATCGGTTGCCGAAGGCCAGCGACGTGCATCGCGAGGCCTGGACGCCCTTCTGTGTGTCAAGCCGCGATGCGGGTCTGACGGATTGCCTTCTGCCTGCGAGTGATGAGCGTGAACAACTCGCGGCCGATGTGGCGCTTCAGGCAGCAGATCGCTTCCAGCTTGAAGTGGCCCTCTGCAATGCGGCGGGCCGTGCACGCCTCGGTCCTTGCGTCGGTTTGCGGGCGCCCGATGGCGATGATGTGCAGCGCAGAGTTGGCTGCTCGATCGCCACCCCGATTGAGGCGATGGCGCACCGTCTCGCCGAGGAGGCCGGCACAGGGCTCACCCCACACAACGCCGCGAAGCCCTCCTCCGAGCGCAGGCGCTCGGGATTGTCGGCGGCCGTCAGGAGAAGCTGAGCGGCGCCATTGCGGCCGATGAAGTTGCGGGCCACGAGTTCCGGCGCATGCTCGTCAACGATGGTGCCGATCATCACCTCGAAATCGGCGATCTCGTCGTGCAGTTCCAGGTAGCGCCGCGCCAGGGACTTCAGGCCGATCCGGTAGGGAGCCTCGACGTCGCGGTAGGCGCTGAGATCGGGCCGCCACGCCGCCAGGGATCGGACGAGTTGCTTCCGGGTCATCCGGCGCAGCGTCTCGCGCAGGCCGTCGGGCGCGCACACGATGGTGTTGTAGATCATCTGCAGGGCGACGCGCCGGGCCGCGGCCGCCGTCTTCCGGGACGCGTTCAGAACACGCGACGCCTCGCCCATGCCGTCGCGGATGCGTGGCGTGACGGTACGGGTGCCGGCGAAGGCCGCGTGCGCCGCGCTCTGAGCATCGAAGTCGTCGTTCTTGCCTCGCCGCCGACGATCCTAGGCGTCGGGGGTCGTCACCTCCAGAACCTCGATCCCAGCCTGCTGCAGGAAGCGGAGCAGGCCGGCGCCATAGCTGCCGGTCGACTCGACACCGGCGTGACGTGCCGAACGAACGCATCCGGCCAGCATCTGCCGATAGCCCATGCGGGTCGCGGCAAAGCTGGCGCACGCCAGAACCCAATCCCGGTCATCGACGACCGCGGCAACGTGCAGATCCTTGTGAGTGTCAACACCCCAACGACTTGTCGCTCCTGAGCTTCCGGCGCACTCATCCCATTCTCCTGGCGATCGAGCCTGACGGCTTCACCACGACAGGATGCGCGGATAGGACAGTCACGAGACCAGGCGGTCAGGCCCTTCTCGGGTCACAGGCATCGGCGAGGTCAAACCTCACCGCAGGGCGTTCCCGGACGGCCGACAGGTCCGGGGAACGACACGATCGGTCGACCAGAGTGCGGGTCAGGCCGCACCGGGACACTTTGCGGCACCAGCTTAATCGATAGTCCAGCGCTGTGCGGATCAGACCGCCCGGAAACTGGCGCCGATCTTCTGACTATCAGAGAGGTGGATCATGTCGCACGGTCTGCATTGCGTGATGGCCAACTCCAGAGCGTCGAGCACCAGTTCCGAGCGCAGGTGATTGGTCATCGCCCAGCCGACGATCAGCCGGCGGAAGGCGTCGAGGACCACCGGGCGAGATAATAGAGGAAGCCGGCCGCGGTCGGTAATAGAGCCGTTCATGCCGGTCGACCAGCCCGGCCCCGAGTGCAACGATGACCGGCAGATCATCTCCGGCATCATTCACGCCCTGAAGACCGGCTGCCGCTGGTGCGACTGCCTGCCCGACCAGACCATCCAGAACTGGCTCGCGGAGGCTGACCGCGTCGAGGGGGGCGCCGCGCGGCCAAGCCGCCGACGGCAATCCCCGCCTGACGGCCACCGAGCGCGCCGAACTCGTCCGGTTGTGGTGCGAGAACCGGTAGTTGAAGCTGGAGCGCGACATCCTCTCTCGCGCGACAGCTTGGTTCGCGCGGAAGACCAGGGTCCTGCCGTCGGGGCCTTCCGGTTCATGAGAGCCAACCAGGCCGATTTCCCGATCGCCGTGATGACCCGCGTCCTCGGCGTGTCGAAGGCCGGTTCGACGCCTGGGCCAGCCGGAAGCCCTCGGCAGGGGCGATGGTGGACACCGTGCCGCTGAAGCGGATCCGCACCGTCCATCTCGGCTCACGCCAGACCTATGGCACGCCGCGCTCCACGCCGATCTGCGCGAGCGGCATTCGCGCAAGCGCATCGCTCGGCTGATGCGCGCGGCTGGCTTCGTCGAGGCCAGCCATCAATGCGGCGGCCTCGTCACGACGCGCCGGGATCAGGAGGCACGGCCCGCACCCAACCTCGTCGACCGCAACTTCGTGACCAATGCACCCGACCGGCTGTGGGTGGCGGAAATCACCTACGTACCGCCCATCGCTCGTCGGCGAAACAGAACAGGTTCGCCATGGCGCGCTTCCTTGCCTCCAAACGCATTATCGAAGTAGTATTGTAAAACCAACTAAACAGCTTGGTTCGGTTTTGACCCCAGCGTTGAGACGTGCGACGAAGGGGCAGATAGGTTGGGACGACGAGGAAAGGGGCGGCGCCTACATGCCTGCAATCGATCTACGCGAATTGATGCTGGATGTACCGATCGAAGCTGCCCTCGGACGAGGATACGGGTTTGTCCGAACGGGCGACGAGGAACTGCCACGCACTCCCCTTCCAACTCTGACCTACCCCTCGATGCGCCTTCAACAGTGGGTGGAGACCTGCAATCAGCGTCTACTTCCCGTTCCGGCGCCAGGATGTCTCTTCTTCCAACGCTTGATGGTATACGGCCCAGGCCACGTTTTACTTGGCGATGATATCTTAGTCGAGCCATCGGAGATGTCCGGTGTGGCCGTACGGTGGCATTCAAATCAGCGCAACAGCATACCTACGCGGCAGCGAAGAGTTGTCAGCGTCCCTGTCATTGTTGTGATAACGCCCGGCCACCTCATTTATGGGCACTGGCTCGCGGATATTCTGCCCCGGATCGCAGTTGCCCAAAGTGCTCTCGGTCCGGCTTTCTCGGATTGGGCCCTGCTCTTGCCGTCAAATACGCCTGCCTTTGCCTTGGAGATGTGCAGCGTGTTTCTTGGCGCTGCGCCGCGCGTCGAATTCTATGACTACGATACCGAGA
This sequence comes from Methylorubrum sp. B1-46, assembly GCF_021117295.1. NCBI lineage: Bacteria > Pseudomonadati > Pseudomonadota > Alphaproteobacteria > Hyphomicrobiales > Methylobacteriaceae > Methylorubrum > Methylorubrum sp. B1-46. The sequence continues at coordinate 3,933,549 of NZ_CP088247.1, forward strand.
TTATTACCGCTGAACAGATCTGCGTGCCGACCTCACCAGTTTCAATGGAGCACAACTTTCACTCGTTGACGCAGTGTTTTTTCAAGCCGTATCAGGCACCAACTCTTGGGAACCGGAAACTCTGCCTTTCGCGTGCCCGAATTGAGGGCAGGACGAATGGTGCTGTAAAATCATTCCCACAACGTGATTTCTTTGAAAGCTGCGCACGACTCCACGGATTTGAAATCGTTTATCCAGAAGAGCATAGCATCATCGGGCAGATCGAGCTTTTTCAGAGCGCCCGTGCGATTGTCGGGGAATATGGTTCTGGATTACACAATTCCATTTTTGCTGCCTCGGGTGCAATTGTAGGCGCAACCGGATACTTCAACACTTACCAACAGCGCCTTTGTGAAATGGCTGGACAGCGCAATACTTTTGTTATTCCGTACGAAGAGGAAGACCAGGCCGGAGTAAAGGCATACGCCTGCGCGGAGCCTGAGATCTCCGAAATGTTCAAAGCTATTGATGCAGCTTTGGGAGGATAACGGCCAGGCGCTGTCGGCGCTCGGCACACGAGATAGATGAGCGAACAATCTGTCTGGCAAATGACGATGCGCCAACTCGCAAGCTTCCCTCCTATTAGTCTGAGTTGGAAGCTTCCCAAATCTTTGATCGGAGTGTAGGCTTCGTCGTCTCTGAAGGGGAGCGCCGATGTCTCGCGGACCGAAGACGGCCGCCGTCGTGTTGACGAATGAAGAGCGTTCAGAGTTGCAGCGCTTGGTCCGGCGGTGCGGCGCGGGTCAGGCCGCCGTGATGCGGACGCGCATCGTGCTAACGGCAGATGCTGAACCTAAGGCGACGAGCCAGGCAGTAGCCGTACGACTCAGGATCAGCCGGCAGAGCGTAATCACGTGGCCGCAGCGCTTCCTGGCGCATCGCCTGGAAGGGCTGGTGGACGCGCCTCGCAGTGGGGAGGACCACGGCAGCGGCGACGAGGTCGTTGAGGCGCTGATCGTGCGCACGCTGGAGACGCAGCCCGCCGGGCAGCGCATTGGTCGACGCGCGCTATGGCTCGGCAGGTCGGCATGAGCCAGACCATGGTCTCGCGCATCTGGCGTGCCTTCGGGCTCCACCCCCACCGCGCCGAGACCTTCAAGCTGTCACGCGATCCCAACTTCGTCGACAAGGTGCGCGACGTGGTGACCTGACTGGCTGATGTTCAGTCCCTTTGTGTGGTGGTACGCCTGAGGCCGCATGGAGGGACGCGCTATGGGACAGGTTCTCCACGGCAGCGCCACGACGATTGAGGCGATCCGTCGGGCAATCCAAGCTCGTCAAGAGAGCGTGAGAGCGGCGGCCAAGCGCTACGGCGTCAGCCCGACCACCGTTCAGAAGTGGCGTGGTCGAGAGACGTCAGTGGACGCCCGCATGGGACCGAAGGAAGCGCGGTCCACCGTCCTGAGCCCGGAGGAGGAGGCCATCGTCGTGGCCTTCCGGCGGCATACCCTTCGGTCGTGTCCGTCAATGAGGTGGAAATTCGGGGTGGAGTTGGAGCGGCCATCGGTCAGGCGGCCTGAGGTGGAATTGCTGTGAGGGTGTCGTCGAGCAGGCTCGGGGTGAAGCCAGCCATGCCCTCGATCTGCATGTAGCGGTGCTGGAGCTGCCATTCGTCGTTGGCCTCCAACAGCACGGCTCCGATCAGACGCTGGATCGAGTCGGTGTTGGGGAAGATGCCCACCACGTCGGCGCGTCGCTTGATCTCCTTGTTGAGACGCTCCAGCGGGTTTGTGGAGTGCAACTTCGTTCGGTGCTGCAGCGGGAACGTCAGGTAGGCGAGCACGTCCTCGCTCGTGGCATCGATGAAGCCTTTGAGCTTCGGCCAACGGTTGTGAAGCTGCTCAGCCAGATGGTGGAGCGCGGCTCGGGCTGCCTCCTGGTCGGGCTGCTGGAAGGCGTGGCGCAAGCCGGCGGCGACCATGGTCTGCTGAGCGCGCGGCACATAAGCGAGCGCGTTGCGGGTCCAATGAACCCGGCACCTTTGCCAGGTCGCCTTCAGGACGCGGCATATGGCGGCTTTAAGCCCCTCGTGCGCGTCCGAGATGACAAGTTGCACACCTGACAGCCCGCGCTTGACCAGGTCGCGCAGGAAATCGGTCCAGAACACCTCGGCCTCGGACGGGCCGATGTGCAGCCCGATGATCTCGCGTCGACCTTCGGTGTCCACCGCCACGGCGACTATGGCGGCTACGGAGACGATGCGCCCGCCCTCACGCACCTTGAGGTAGGTGGCGTCGAGCCAGAGATAGGGCCATGCGCCGGACAGCGGGCGCTTGAGGAAGGCGTTCACCCGCTCATCGATGTCCTTGCACAGCTTCGACACGGAGGACTTCGAGATGCCCGACAGCCCCATGGCCTGCACCAGGTCGTCCACGCGCCGAGTCGACACGCCTGCGATCCACGCCTCCTGGATCACCGCCACCAGCGCCTTCTCGACGGTCTTCCTTGGCTCCAGGAAGCCGGGGAAGTAGCTGCCGGTGCGCAGCTTGGGGATCTTGAGGTTGAGCGAGCCCAGCCGCGTGTCGAGGCTGCGTTCGCGATACCCGTTGCGGTAGGTGCTGCGCTCGCCAGACCGCTCGTAACGACCCGCGCCGATCAGACCGTCCACATCGGCCTCCATCAGGATCTGCAGGACCGTCTCGGCCAGGCTGCGCAGGAAGTTGCCGTCGTCAGCCTTCTGAAAAGCCTCGATCAGTGCCACTCTGTCGTCGGTCATCGGGTGCTCCCGGTTCGGGTTGAAGTCCGCAAACTCCACCTTAGCCGCATGGCCCGATGGCCACCCCAATCCCCGCCAAAGCGGTCCTCGAATTTACACCTCGTCCGCGGACGCTACCTACCCTTCTGCCGTTGGACGATTGCCTCTACGCGCTCCAGCCCACCCTTCCGCACCTGACCCGCTCGTCGCTGCACCGCTGCCTTCAGCGCCACGGCATCAGCCGGCTGCCCGACGTGGACGGCGACAAACCCAAGCGTTCGCGCTTCAAGGCCTATCCGATCGGATACTTCCACATCGACATCGCACAGGTCAGCACGGAACAGGGCAAGTTGCACCTGTTCGTGGCCATAGACCGCACGAGCAAGTTCGCCTTCGTTCAACTGCACGACAAAGCCACTCAGCGGATCGCAGCGGACTTTCTTCGCGATTTGGTCGCCGCCGTGCCCTACACAATCCACACGGTGCTGACCGACAACGGTATCCAGTTCACCGACGCCAAGCCGGTGAACGAGGAGGCCGAAGCCGCAGCCGCCGCCTTCTGGGCCGAGCGCGACGAGCCACGCATCTACCGCTGGCATGCGTTCGACTGGGCCTGCGAGCAGACCAGGATCGAGCATCGCCTGACCAAGCCGCGCTGTCCGTGGACGACGGATGAGGTTGAACAGTCCCCTTGTTGCGATCCGTGCTATTTTGTTGTCGCCCACGGGCGTGTCAACGGGCACCGAAGTCTCCGCAATTGTGGGCTTTCAAAATTCCCTGGCCGGCGGGTTCGGTGCGGATCGGTGATCAGCCGGCCGTGTGATCGGAGGCAGCCTTTCCGGGTGGACGACCGCGACGCCTGGGTGCGGGCGGCGGAACGATCAGGGCCTTGGAGCGGACGTGCTCGGGGACGAGGTCGGCGTGCTGGCGCAGGCGGTAGCTCGCCCCCTCGATCTGGATCACCACGGCATGGTGGAGGAGTCGGTCGAGCAGGGCTGTCGCCACGACCGGATCACCGAACACTTCGCCCCACTCGGCGAAGCCGCGGTTCGAAGTCAGGATCATCGCCCCGCGCTCGTAGCGCGCGTTGACGAGTTGGAAGAACAGGTTGCCGCCACCGGGGACGACGGGGAGGTAGCCGATCTCGTCCACGACCAGCAGCGAGGCCCGGCAGAGATAGCGGATGCGCTCGCGCAGGGAGCCGTCGCGCTCGGCCTTGGCCAGCGAGGTCACGAGGTCGGCCAGCGTCGAGAACACGACGCTGCGCCCGGCCTTGACCGCCTCGACGGCGAGCGCGATCGCCAGATGGCTCTTGCCGGTGCCGGGTGGTCCGAGCAGATGGACGACCTCGGCCCGGTCGATGAAGGTCAGTTCCGCCAGCGCCAGGACGCGCTCGCGGTCGAGCGAGGGCTGGAAGGCAAAGTCGAACCCGGACAGCGTCTTGATCGTGGTCAGGCGCGCGACCAGCAGGGCGGTCTTCACGCGGCGGTTCTCGCGCAGCGTCAGTTCCTCGGTCAGGATCACGTCGAGGGCGGCCAAGCCGTCGATCTCGCCCTGCTCGATGCGCCGGACCGTCGCGTCGAGCACCTCCAGGGCGCGCGGCATGCGCAGGCCGACCAAGCTGCGCTTGATGCTGTCGAGGGTCGTGGCGACACAGGGGGCGGCGCGGCTCATCGCTGGCCTCCGATCCCGCCGGCGAGCCGTTCGCCGACTGCCTGGTAGACAGCCAGCGAGCGCCGGGCGACGTGATCGCCATGGCGGCCGATCGGCAGACCGTCGGGATGGCCGCGGCGCATGGCCCGAGCGGCCGTGCCTTGCCGATGGTCGGGGTCGATGCGGTACTGCCGTCGTCCCTCCAGGATCGGATGGCTCGCGACGAGCCGGCCACCATCGAGGATGCGGATCGTGTCGGGCAACTGATGCACCTCGACGACGCGCCGGGTCCGATCCGGTACGCTGTAATAGTTGCCACCGATCGAGACGAGGCCATCGTGGCTGACGCGCCGCTCCAGCGTGAGCAGAGCGTCGAAGGGCAGAGCCGGCAAGGGCTGCAACTCGGGCCGCTCGGCGGCGAAGGCTTCCGAGACGATCCGCTGCGTGGTGCCGTGCAAGCGGACGTTGGCGACGGTATCGAGCCAGCTCCGAAGCTGGCGGTTGAGGTCGTCGAGGTCGCGGAAGGAACGTGCGAGGAAGAAGTCCTGGCGGATGTAGGAGAACGGTCGCTCGACCTTCCCCTTGGTCTTGGCCCGGTACGGGCGGCAGGCGCGCGGCAGGAATCCGTAGTGCTGGGCGAGTGCCAGCAGGGATCGGTTGTAGACGATGTGGCCGTCCGCATCCTCGCCGGTGACCGCCGTCTTCATGCGATCGTAGAGGATCTCGATCGGCACGCCGCCGATCGCGGTGAAGGCCTGCATGTGACAGCGCAGCAGCGTTTGCAGGTCCTGATGCAGGACGAAGCGCGCCTCGATGTGCCGGGAATGGCCGAGCACCAGCGAGAACAGCCAGACGATGCAGGTCGTGTCCGGCGCATCCGTGAAGGTGACGAGGAAGCGGGCGAAGTCGACCTGCGCCTGCTGGCCGGCCGGGGTCTCGAAGCGGACCTCGTAGGGCTTGGCCTCGGGCGGCCGGATCGCGGCGGCGAACCGCTTCACCGCGGTGTAGGCACCGGTGTAGCCGCGCTCGCGCAACTCGCGGGTCAGGCGCACGGCACTCAGGTCGGGGAAGGCGGTGATCCGCTCGCGCAGATAATCGAGATAGGGCGCGAGCTTGCTCGGGCGGCCGGGCTGACGCGGGCCGTAGGCCGGCGGCTCGAGGCCGCGCTCGATGTACTTGCGGATCGTCTTCGGATCGCGGCCGGTCCGGCGGGCGATGGCGGAGACGGACAGGCCCTGTCGGTGCAGGTCCAAGATCATGACGAGTTCTCCCAGCAGAACCATCCTCGTCGCTCCCAGCCGATCGGTATCGGCAGGCATGGTGGCTGAGGATGGAAAAGCCCGAGAGGGCGCGGGGCGTCGCGACCCTACGGGCCAGGGCACCGACCAGGGAATTTTCGATGCCCACAATCAGGGAGTATTCAACGCCCGCTGACACGGGCGACCGCGTGACGAAGAGCCGGGTTCGAGGTGCAAGCCCGGCCGCGCCGTCTTCAGAGTCGCTCCTCCTTTGCGGCGCCCGTGGGTACGCGTCGCCCACGCCGGCTCCAGCCCTCGGTCAGGTGTCGGTAGGCGACCTCCGCCTGCTCGACACGCCGTCGCTCCTCCTGTCGGACGCGGGTCAGGTTGTAGGCGTAGGCCGTTCCGCGCTGACCACGCCGTGCCGGCTCGCCCGAGCGCAGCTCCAGTTCCCGCAGCTTCTTGGCGTGGAGCGCCGGACGCACCCAAGCGTAGTCCTCGCCCCGCGTGAGCAGGTGCCAGATGATCACCGCCAGCTTGCGTGCGACCGCCACGGCCGCGACGTGAGGCCCACGCCGCGCCGACACGCGCTGGAAGAAGGCGCGCAGTGGACCGGGCCCCCGCACGGCCTGCCAGGCCGCCTCGACCAACAGCGTGCGGGCGTGGCTGCGCCCCTGCTTGGTGATGCGTCCATGCCGTGGCTTGCCAGATCCGGACTGATGCACACTTGGGTTCAGCCCGAGATAGGCCACGAGCCGATCCGGGCCGGCGAACCGCGCCACGGGTCCGATGGCGGCGATCAGCCCGACTGCGACCACCAGGTCGATGCCCGGGATCGTCATCAGCCGCGTGACGTTCGCGTCGGTGCGGGCCTCGCGCGCCAGTTCACGCTCGACGACCTTCAAGTCCTCGCTCAGCCGGTCGTACTCACGCAGGTGCCGGGCGACGGCATCGCTCTCGTCGCCGGGCAGCGGCTGTGCCAGCAGCCAAGTCCGTCCCCGCGGCCCGAACAGATCGGCGTGGGGACAGGGCGGCACGAGATGCGCATGCAGGATCGACTGCACCATCGTCTTTAGCCGCGTCCGCTGCCGGACGATCTGGGTGCGGCGTGTGACCTGGCGCCGGAGCGCAAGCGTTGCCTCGTCCGGGATCCAGACCTCCGGCAGAAAGCCACTGGCATAGAGCCGCGCCAGCACGGTCGCGTCGATGACGTCGGTCTTGATCCGCGCCTCGGCGATCAGCCGCACTTGGCGCGGGTTGGCGATCACCACCCGGCCGACATGCGGCCGGATCACCTCCGCGACCGCGCTGGCGTTGCCGGTCGCCTCGACCACGACATGGTCGTCGTGCGTCAGCGTCTTGGCAAACGCGGTCAGGTGATCGCGCGTCATGCCGATCCGACCAAGACGCCGGACCGCGCCGTTCTCGAGCATCACCGCCTCGGCGAAAACGCGGTGGATGTCCAATCCCACAACCCGCATGAGCCTGTCTCCTCGTCTCGATTACGGGAGCTGGCGGGCAACACGGCAACTACGGATCCGCGCTCGCAGCGCATCCGGGCGAGCCGCAGGGGCGGCCAGATAACGGCTCGGGCTCGCAGCCCATCGTCTAAGGGTCGGCCTGCCCGCACTCACGTGCTCCCGATGCCCCGTGTCCCGGATGGGCTCACCATAGCGCCGATCCGAAGATCAGCGGAACGCGACGGCACCGAGGGCCATCATGCCGGATAACGGTCAGGTCGAGCGGATGAACCGCACAATCAAAGACGCGACGGTCAAGCGCTACCACTACGACAGCCACGCTCAGCTCCGCGCTCATCTGGCCGACTTCGTCAGCGCCTACAATTTTGCCCGCCGTCTCAAGACCCTGCGCGGTCTCACGCCCTATGAGGCTATCTGCAAGGCATGGTCCGCCGAGCCCAGCCGCTTCAGGGCAAACCCGCTCCACCAAATGCCGGGACCAAACATCTAGCACTACTTTGGCAGACTGAAGGAACGCGGGAGGTTTTCGCGGATTCGCATTCCACGGCTATAAGCGTGGGTGCGCGCGATGTCAGGTGCTGGCGGATGGCGTAAGGATCTGGATCGGTGGCTGCAGCCGTTCGTGGCGGGCCTGTCCCATCCAGCACGCCGGGCGATGTGCCCGCTCTATGTGGCCGGGTTGATCGGCCTCGGTGATCGCAAGAGCGTCCAGCCGATGGCAGCCCGGGCCGATGGCGTCCCTTACAACCGGCTCCACCACTTTATCGCGGCCGGGATCTGGGATGAGGCGCCGCTGCAGCGGGCGCTGCTCGGCGAGGCCGATCGCCTCGTCTGCGGCCTGGATGCGGTCCTGGTCGTCGATGACACCGCGTTGCCGAAGAAGGGCGATCGCTCGGTCGGGGTGGCCGGGGCTGGCCAGAAGGCGCACCGAGTTGCCCAGCGCATCGCCCGCCGCGTGGATCTTGGTGCTCAGGCCGCCGCGAAACCGACCCAGGCCTTGGGCATTCGCCCCCCTTTGACCTTGCGCGCGCCGGCTGCGTGCTGATGCGCGCGCACGATGGTCGAATCGATCATGAGCCAATCCAGATCGGCTTCGCGGGCCAAGTCCGCCAGCATCTGATCCAGCACGCCGCGTGCGACCCAATCGTAGTAGCGCCGCTTCACGGTTCGGTAGTCGCCCAGGCGCTCCGGCAGGTCGTTCCAGCGCCCACCCGAGCGGGCCATCCACAACAGGGCATTAAGGAACCGACGATTGTCCGTCCGCGGGCCGCGCTTCCCCTTCATCCCGCCCGGAACCAAGCCCTGCACCCGCTCCCACTGGTGGTCGCGTAGCCCATCAACCTCAACCGACATGGCCATCTCCATCAGCGGCCAAGATCCTTCTCAAGTCTCGCTTGCCTCAGACTGACTTCCTTGATTCGTCACCGCGACCTAGCGATCTTCTGACGACATTCACCCGAGAGACGCCGGAGCAAGTGGCGCGGTCGCCGCGCATGGTCAGCAATAAAGGGAGGTCGACATGATGTGCCCGGATCAGGGCTGAGCCGAGGCCGTGCAACTAGACGGGGGCGGCGGGATCGGGCGGGCTGCGAGCTCGGTCGCCAGGTTCCGTTCTCGGCCGGTCGCTGCCGCGAGACCTGCCAGCTTCGAAGCACCCCCGCAAAGCGTTGGCGCCAGAAAGCCACCCTCGAGGAACTCATTCCAGGCGTAGATCAGGATCGATCTAAAGGTCGGCACGCGAGCGTTGCCAAGCGCCGCGGTGATCAGGGGGGCGACATCGTTACCCTGCGGCTGCGCGCACCATTCAGGATGCTTGTTGCGCCCCTTGTCGTCGATCACGGGGCGGTAGTCCCAACCCAGACTGACCGGCGGAATGTAAGGCACTCCGGTTTTGTTGGCGACGGACCAATAATACTTGGTGGAGTTCACGCAGTGCGTGAACGGCCTATAGCCGTCGCTGGTCGCCTCCACGTTGCCGAGCGGGTTCCCGTAGGAGCCGAAGGAGTCGAACTTCAGATCTTTGACCAAGTGAGCGCCATCGTTCGCATCGAATGCAAGGGCGACCAGGAACGGCTGCTTACCCACCAATCGGGCGGCGTCTTGGGTTACGGCATCCCGCGTCGCAATTATATTCCGCTCGCCCGCCGGGTCGCGGATGGCGTTCGACGATTCGAGCATCAGCAGGAACACAACCGGTCGCCCATCGCTCGTCCGCGCGAAAGAGCCCTGCCTCACGTAAGTGGCGAACTGCCGCCGAATGCTCTCATTCTCAGTGTAGGATTTGGCGCCGGCCATTACTAAGCTGAAGCGCATGCCGTGCTTGTTCTTGAGCGCAACGAAGTTATCGAGCGGTCGCGAAAACTGGGCCATGATGTTATTGGGCCTGCCGTCGTTGCTGTCTTTCGCATAGAGCCCGAACGCGAAATAATCGACACCGGCCGCTGCGGCGTAGGCTAATTCAGCCTCGGTCGTATCGACCGCGGAAGCATCGATTTTCTTGGTGCCGTCGACGACGTGCGCCCCATAGAACGGTACGCGTCCTACCCATCGCTTGTCGTGAATGTGGGTGGCCCAGGGGCTGTCTGGGAACCAGGCATCCCAGCGGATGACGCCGATCTGAACGTGATCTGCCGCATAGCAGCCGCACGTGCTGCTCGCGAGCATAAGGAGGGCGGCGGCGGTCCGGGTTAGGTTCACTCGTCCATCCTTGCGGTGGATGACGCGCTTTAGATTCGAGACTCAGGGCGCCATCGTCAATCGAGGTTCGGCAAACACTGGTCACGCCTTCGCTACCACAGGGAGCATGACATTTCGGAGTTCCCTTGCAACCCGCCCGGCTCCCGCCGCGGCGGGTTTTTCGTTCCCAGCCTGGTCATCTCACCGATAATCCAGCCCGAAGGCGATGAGGTCACCGGCCAGAGCGCGCCAATCAAGGTCTGGCTTGGCCTTAAAAACCCCCATAGTCCCAATGCGGTCGATGCAATCGCAGTATTTGCCGACCGCGTGATAATTTGGCCTATTCCAATAGTCGTGAATTATCAGCGTTGTGCCACCCTCACAATTGACTAGGGCGTTTAAAAAGCAGGCGACTCGAAAGCGCCCGTCCACGAACACTACGTCCGGCCGATCCTCAATTGATTTCCACACGTTGAGGTAGTAGCTCGGCCACTTAAAGGCATGTTCATGGCCGATCGGTGCGCCCCATTGCCCGGTAGGGCCGATGTCGGCGTGAACGAGTGTGAGACGTACCTCAGCCAGCGCAGGCTGGTTCCGGACCTCCTCTAGGAAGGCTTTGTCGCTCTCCACGCTGGCGATCCGCGGGATGCCGCACTCCGCCGCGAGGACCGTGCTGCCGCCGCAGCCGAACTCCATGAGGAAGGTCTTAGCGCGTAGATGCCGCGCGAGCATCTCCCGCTCCTGCTCGGACATATGCGGCTGCATTCTCTCTGGTGTTCCCACGCCTGAATACTCGCTGTTTTGCGCAAACGCTTCATCGACCAGAGCCCCCGCTGTCTTGCCGACGTCGACGAATGAGCCGCTGGCCCTCTCATCGGAAAAAGAGAGTTTCCCGTCTTTGTAGAAGCGTAGGCAATCGGACGGGAGCTTCTGATCGTCGAAATCTTCCGTGGTCTCGCTCTGGAGGGTTTCCACCTCCTTGACCAGCCGCACGACGGCCGGGTCGCGGCTTTTCGAGACATCAAGCCGAGCAATCTCTTCGAATGACGTGTCCGCGGTAACGACCCCCCGGGCGATGAGCTTGCGCTTGTTAGCGCTCAGCCGCTGCAGGCGCGAGTACTTGTTAAGGTGCAGCAGGGCGATGAAGTTGCCAGGCTTGACAGCGTAGAGGCTTTTCGGGAATTGGACGTTGTGGATGCGGAAGCCCGGCTCCTGGTATCCGGTCGGGACGAACGGCTTGCTCCAGGCATAGCCGTCAATGAAACGCTGCATGCAGTCGCCGACATAGGTTATGTCGCGCCAGCCCGGTGCGCCATAGACCCACACGGTGGGGATGGCCCTGCCTTGAGCATCTTCCAGCATCTCGTCAAGCAACTCTCCGCTCCACTGCCTGGTCGCGATGTCGACCGGGTAAATGAACTCGTCTGTGTCGATGAAGATGCTGTGATTGCAGGACTGGGCCAGGGCGGCGTAGAGGTCTCGGAACAGCCCGCGATCATGAACGACGTTGTGGAAGCCGTTGTTCACGTTGCCCTGGTATCGGAAGACCGTGACCGTACTCGGCAGGCTGCGGTAGATTTCCAGCACCCGCTCATCGGTCGAGCCGTTGTCTGCGATGATGATCCTCTCGGCCCCGACCAAAGGGAGGTGATGTTCCAGCCACATTTGTAGCATTTCGGGATCATCGAGCGTCTTCAGGAGAACCTTGTAGTTCGTGAACACCAACGCGACGCGATCCGCAATCTGCGCACGATCACTGCCCCAATTCAGCACGTCTTCCTCCAGCCCAATCTATTGGCAGTGATCGTGTTGCCCGATGCCCGGCTCAATCCTGCTGGCTCGTGTCCCTGCGCACGATGTAGCGTTGGACGCCCGCAAGTATATTCTCGATAAGTCGCTTGCCGTAATCCTGCGCAGTAGCTGCGGTCTCGCTCGGCATGTTGCTGAAGACGGCATCCTCGCCCTCTAACGTGACCTTCGCGCCAAGCCCATTGAGCCAGTCCAGAGCCCTCGTGCCCCTGCACGGCCTCTTGATCGAGAACGAGCTCGAACGACTTAGCTGAGACCATAATCGCCGCGCTCGCCTCCACCATGTTGTCTGGCATCGGCATGCGAGATCCGGTTTGCGCAGTGGTGTTGGACATCGGTTTTCCAGCGGCAACGAGGCCGCTCGCATCCGTGATCGCCATTGCCTAACCTGTCTGGCTCAGTCTGACTAGATATGGTCCCGGGATGAGGTGGTGCGGGTCGATCCTGAACCGGTCTGGGTCGTTGGTCCAGGCCTGACAGATAGTTTGGAACGGGGTCTTCCAGCGCAGCGACTTCAGGTGCTTGGCGAAGTTGTAAGCCGTGACGAAGGCGAGGACATGTGAACCGCGCCGGGTCTCCCGGAGGCCATTTGGTTTGTGTCAGGCGGCGGCCAAGGCTTGCCCCGCAGCCTGAGTGAGTAGCACGCTTCGGCCTCAGCGGGAGGCACGTTGCCGATCGGTTCGAGAAGCCGGCGGGTGTTGAACCAATCGACCCATTCGAGGGTGGCGAACTCAACCGCCTCGAAGGACCGCCACGGTCCACGGCGATGGATCACCTCGGCCTTGAACAGGCCGTTGACCGTCTCGGCCAGGGCGTTGTCGTAAGAGTCGCCGACGCTGCCGACCGAGGGCTCGACGCCCGCCTCCTCCAATCGCTCCGTGTAGCGCAGGCCCTCCCGCCAGAACGCCTCGAACACCCCAGCCTGCGTCCACTCCTGGAACCGACGATGGGCCGAGGACGAGGAGCAGATCCCGGTGGCGGAAAGCGCGTTCCACTGGCACTCGGCACCAGCATCTGCGCACGGGCGCACATTGCAATGGCACCCCGTCGAGCTATGATTGGCCTCAAACGGCCTCGCTATTCCAAATTCGATGCAGTACTCACGTGACGACCAGCTTCCCGCCAGTGCCGTTTCAAACAATGAATAAAAAACATTGCATCGCGGTCAATGTTTGTCCGTACACCCTTGTAATTATGCAGTATCTAAGGATGGTTTGATGCCGAATATCTCGGATGAGGGCAAAAAATTTTTCCTTTCGGCTTGCTTAATTGCCAAGAACGAGGGCCGATATCTGCTCGAATGGATCGCCTTCCATAAGGCGGTTGGCTTTGATCATTTCTATATTTATGACAACGATAGTTCGGATGATACACGCTCCATTTTGATCAATCTGCAAAAACACGGCTGGTGCACTTATACGCATTGGCCCCGCTCAGCCTTCCCAGACAATCCTCAAGTCAATGCGTATCGACACATGATTTCAGAGTACCATCGGGAGACATCGTGGGTTGCCATCATCGATGCGGACGAATTTGTAATTCCACTCACTTCTGATCGTGTGGATGAAGTGTTGCGAAATAAATTCTCAAATGCAGCATCGGTCCTCTGCAATTGGCGGGTATTTGGCTCCTCTGGGTATGATGAGGACGATGGCCGATTTTGCATCGAACGCTTTCGCAGAAGTTCAGCTGTCGGATATCATAGCAACAACCATGTCAAAGCAATATGTCGCCCCGATTTGGTAGAAATTGCGTTCGTTCATAATCACTACATGAAGAATGGTCCCATCGTTCTTTCCGACGGCTCTAATATGAGCCCCGCACGTAACCAACTTACAACCACTCCAGTTTATGAGCACCTGCAAATAAATCATTATTTTTGCAAGAGCTTTGCAGAGTTTTCAAAAAAAAGAAATAAGGGCTTGGCTGAGCTTCCTCTTGATCACCCAATGGCCACGCGATCAATGGAAATGTTTTCTGATGCAGATCGGAATGAAGTCGAGAATAACTCTGCTTATGTTTTCTTCGATAAAATGATTGAGTGTTATCGGCAGATTGAATTAATGTGTGCGACTGACATTGATAAGGGTAATGCGTCGTCGATTTAATCGAACATGCGTGTGACAACCTCGTGTCTTGTTCTCTTCTATCACAGTACGTCCGAGACAGCGTAGAGGGACGCGCTAGTACTACAGCCGGGTTTTGCGCGACTTACGCTTTTTGATGGATCGTTTGGCTATTCGGGTCCTCCGTCGCCAATGGGCGCGTCTTGCTCGCTGCTGATGGCGTCGTCGCCAGACGGACCAGCGCAGGATCGCGGCGGTGTCGGGCGGAGGCAGGCCGACCAGAGCGGCCAGCAGGCGTCGGATCTCGGGCACGGTCAGGGGCAGCAGATCCGCGGCGAGGTTTATCGTGACCACGCCCCCCGATAGCCGCCCGGCGCAGGGCGGCGAGGTAGGCGTGGGCGAGCATCGCCAGGGTGAAGTGCCGGTGCCAACCGGGATACGAGCGGACCTCGTACTGGTCGAGCCCGACCTCGCCCTTGGCCTGCTCGAAGTTGCTCTCGATCGTCCAGCGCCGGCCGGCGATCCGTACGAGGTCGCAGAGCGGCGTGCCCATTGGTGCGTGGGTTAGGTAGAAGGTCGGCTCGTCCGGATCGGTCAGTGAACGACGGACCAGAAGCGCGCACTGGAAGCCTTGCGCGGCCCCGCGATAAGGGACACAGGGTAATTACCCAGGCCTGTGATGGCAGGGTTCAGGCACCGATGGTTTTGAGGACGGTGCTGAAGGGGCTGCTGCCTGTGATTCGAGCGGTGTCGACGACGGTGCGGATGGCGGCCTCGCCCTCGGCCGCCCACATGGCGCGGTAGCCGTTGGTCACCTTCCGCTGCACGCCGGCCGGACGCAGGAGCCGCTCGGAGCCGTTGTTGGTCGGCTCGACCTTCCCGGGATAGGCGAGGAACACCAAGAGCTGATCGCGCGCGCGGCTGATCTTGGCCTGCAGGTCGCGGGTCAGGTCACAGCGGCTCGGCGTGGCCAGGATGGCGCCGAGTTGCCGATCCAGGCTGCGGCGCTTGGCCGAGAGCGTCGAGGCGGCCAAGTCTGTGACGCGCTCGGCTAGGGCGAAGACGCTCCGCAACCAGAGTTGCAGGCGCCAGGGCACGGGATCGTCGCTGGCCTCGACAGCGTAGGCGACGTCGCGCGCCAGAAGAGCCAGGCAGGTCTGGTGCTCATCCGCGTGGCCCTGTTGGGCCGTGTAGCGATCCGAGATCCACACCGCGGGCCGGTGCCCGTCCATCATCTCGCGCACCACGACAGCGCCACGCGTCGGCGAAGCCGTGTGCACCACGGCCGCGGCTGAGTGGAACAGCCAGTGGTAAGCGTTCGAGCCCTCGATGCGCACGCCGGTCTCGTCGCAGGCGACGACCTCAGCCTTGCGCAGGGTCGCGATGGCCGCGTCGCGACCAGGATGGAAGCAGCCTTGGGCACGCCGGAGCAGGTTCATCAGCCCGCCCTGGCTGAGGGTGAGGCCAAACAGGTCGGAGAGCGCCGCCTGCAGCCGCTTGTACGAGAGCGCCTGAAAGGTCTTGAGGTACGTCGCCACCGCATGCAGCCGCGGACCAAACGGGGTGCCGCGCGCCGCCTCCGGCACCGGTGCGACCACCCGCTCCCCACAGCGCGGGCACCGGACCGCGAGCCGGCGATGCTGCGTCACGACCGGCGCCACCGCGGGCAGCTCGATCTGCTCGGCGACGCTGACGATCTCTGCCGGAAGAGCGGCGTACAGGCTGGCGCCGCAGCACGCACACGCCTCGGGACGATGCTCGACGACCGCATCGGGATCGTCGCTCACGACGCGGCTGTGACCCTCGTGACCGGGCTTGGCGCCGCCGGGCTTGGAGTGCTCCCGCTGCTCCTTGCGATCGGTCGCGGGCGGCTTGGACGAGGTGCGCGACGCCTTCTCTGGCCGCTGCAGACGCAGCACCAGCTCGATCAGCTCTTCGCGGCTCAGCCGTTCAAGGTCGCTGCGGCCCATCTCATGACAGAATCAGCGAAATCCGTCCCGCGCAAGGGCGTGGGTATTTACGACACAGGCCCAGTCGTACAAACGCGGTCCCTTGGCACGGTCATCCGCGCTCAGGCGCTGCCAGAGAGGCGGGGCGTCCCCTGGCCGTGCGTCGAACCTAATCGGCAAACCATTCTGTCACGGGGCGCATGGCCAGCCGCTGCCCCGACGTGACGGTCAGGACGTAACCGATCCGGTGATCTTCCGCCCAGCGGCGGATGGCGCGGTCGCCCCCGTAGACGCTGTCGCCCGCGATCCAGGCAAACGGCAGCTCGGCCGCGCGCGCCCGCTCCAGCATGCCAAGTCCGAGCGCTGGCTTGATTGTCAAACAGCGTTGAACCTTGGGTTCTCCGTCACTTTGTGTGGCGGTGATGCCGCAATCGTTCGATGAACACACCATCCTCGCCTCCGATCGTGCCGACATCGCTCTACAGAAGCCGGGCGAGCCGCCTCGGCGTCGGCGGCTTCCAGGGAGGTGGCGCATCGGCGATCCCGCTGTCGAGTGTATCGGCTCCGGTCCGACGGCGTCGCATCGCCCACGTCCGGACCAGGCGTGGCTTGATTCGAGCGCCGAGCCCGTCGAGTTCACGCGCCAGCGCGGCCCCGTTGCGGCAGCCCTCGGCCCAGCGCCGGTCGAGATAAGCGGGGTAGGGATCAAGGACGCTCGGGCGTGGCGGCTTTGTCCAACTCGGTGGTTCATCCCGGCGCAGCCAGCGCCGCACGGTCTTGCGATCGAGGCCGAGATGGCGCGCGAGGCCCGTCACCGAGGCGCCGGCCGCGTGCAGGCGCAGAAGCTCGGCATAGCGCGCGTGACGGGAAGCGTGCCTTTCCAGCTTGCGCTGTTCGGCTGCCGTGGCCGGACGCGTGCTGTTCGATAGGCTCCGCAACGGCGCGGCGCGTTCGTCCCCAAGCGTCCGAGCCACCGACCGGATCTCGGCGTGGTGACCGTTGACTACCCCTGCAGGGCCTCACCCAGGTTGCGCAGGAGATGCCATCGGTCGAGGACATGCACCGCCTCGGGTGCACCTTGCTGGACGCCCTAGCCGTAGACCTCGGCCCGGTCGCGGGCGACGATCGCCACGCCGGGATGGTGCTGCAGCCATTCGGCCGTGGCGTCGGTATCGCGATCGGGCAGGAGATCCACAATGGCCCGGCGCTCCAGATCGACGATGATCGTGCCGTAGCGTCGCCCGCGCCGCCACGCCCACTCGTCGATGGCGATCACGCGTGGCGACGGCGCGACCGGTATCGGCCCGGCCCGGACCACGCGCAGGAAGGTGGACGCGCTGGCCGGCAGCGCGAGCCGGTGGGCCAGCCGCGCTGCCGGCGCTCCGCCGAGCGCGAGACCGAGATGGCGCTGCACCTGCTGGAGCCGCTGCGAGCGCCGGGCATGCGGGACGGCCACGTCCGGCAGGCTCTCGCTGAAGGTGCGGCGGGGGCAGGCAGGATTGCCGCAGCGCAGGCGGCGCAGGCACACGCGCAGACAGAGTAGGACGTCTTCAAGCGAAAAGGGTGAGGCCCGCCGCTCTCCGTGAGGTCGCGGGTCACCTGCAGGTGGCTTACGACATCAGCGAGCATCGGGCCTGTCGGGCTACCCACTTCGGCCGTCCGTCCCAGCGCTAAACTCAAGCGCAGCAAATCGGGAACGGTACAACCCAACGGAACTGTTCCTTTTGTGTCTCAGATCTACTGTCCGGAAATGAGCTTTATAATCACCACTGATCTGACGCCACAAATCGAAGACCTCAAAATGGCCGGCAATTGCCTCAAAAGCACCAGGCCAATTATAGGGGGATGGTGCTTTACGGTTCTTCACCTCACCGAGCAGAACCTGCAAATAGTAACGGCTCAGGACGACTTCGCTCTCAGCCTCAGCTACGTCCGATAGCGAACGAAATGAATTTCCGTCATGGAAGCGGTAGCGATAGAGAGGCTCGTCGATATAGACAGGTTCCACCTTCGAAATCAGACGCAACATATAATCCCAGTCATGGCAGTATCTGAGATTAATGAAGCCGCCAATCTTTTGTTGCAGTTCTCGGGACAGAAAAATATTTCCCGTAGATGATGAGAGCTGATAGCGCAGAAATCCGAAACTGAGACTTGGAAGATTTTCTATCACACGTCTAGGGTTAAGAGCGATCGATTGTGCAAGTGAGTCACTAAAAATCGAATGCCCGGCGTCATTTACGGGCTCGACATTAGTAAAAGCACATTCGACATTACTCGAACGGCATACTTCGACAAGCCTGCTAATGCGGGAGGGAGCATAAAGATCGTCTGAATTTAGGAGCGAGATATATTCCCCCTCAGCCAAAGCCATCGCTCGATTGAGTGATGCATGAGCCCCCACATTAGCTTCGTTCTGGACAACATGAACTCTCTCGAAACGCGCACGGAACCAGGGTCGCGATGCAAGCCACTGAACCACGCCCAAAGTTTCGTCTGGAGATCGATCATCCACAATCACGAGCTCAATGCGGTCGTAGGTCTGATGGTAGACCGAAAGCATAGTTTCTTCGATGAACGCCTCGTGGCGATAGGCTGGAAGAGCGACGGTCACAAGCGGCATCATCGAACGCTGGTGATCCTTCGTTGAGGTTGAGGGAAGCATCGTGTCAGACAAGGACAATTCTCCATCGGCTGACCGCCTGAAAAGCGCATTCCGAAGCAGCGTACGTCATGGCGAGGACATACTCTCCCGGTGGTACATCCGCCAAACGTGCGACAATGCTGAAGCCGGACCAAAGTGCGTCCTGTGGATTCGCGTTCGCTCCAGCGATAACGTCAGGTCGCTGTGATCTATCCCAAGCCACTGCATAGTGATGTAGTCCTGTTTGACTATCTAGAAGCGTAAAAAAAGAGTTCGTCCGAGGGTCCAAGGGTACGCTCGGGACAAAACTCCATCCTTGCACAGAGAGGTGCTCCTCACGCCGCAAAACATGCCAAGTCCCAGACCAGTATTGATTGATCCGCTCAAGTTCAATGACGCCCGTTGTTATGACTGGTTTGTTTTGAATGCTAATCGGTACCTTATCCGTAAAAATGGATTGTCCCCACGCGATCGATGGGTCTTTTAGTTTGCGCGACAAGAAATCGGTTGAACTTTGCAATCCGCTGAAGCGAGCTTCAAGGGCTTGAAGCACTTGCGGCATTTCCTCGGAGGTCACCTGGTTACGTAAGCGCAAGCCGTCGAGGAGCACGCGCCAATCCGACTGGTCAGAAGTGGCTCGACGGGTAACTTCAAGGAGACTCCGACCGTTTTTCCGGTCTGGCTCGAGATGGGTACCTTCTGCCCACTCATTCCAAGCATTTATGAACACGATCCTTTGGTCACCTACAAAACGGTGCTTAGTGTCCGCAACGACTTGGCGTAGCCATGTTTCGTACAATTCTGGAGTAGCGCCATGAACGATGTTTCCAGCTTTTCCCCGTCGCGATGTGTTGTCCCAAGACGGCATGACCGTCCGGTAGCGCGTGTATGGTGGCTGTGTAATCAGCAAATCGTTCTGAATCACCTGCTGGTAGTCGTAAACGTTTCCGGTAAAATCGCTCGGTAGATCAGGAATTTCGGCATTAATAACTTCAGATACAATTTTGTGCGGTGGAAATTCGACAGCACTATCGCAGCCATGCTGATAGGGTCCATGCGCGCCGAACGTTTCAGCCATACAGATGTGGAGTCCGGGCAGCCCATTTTCTTGAGCAACCGCCTTCCAGGCTGAAAATACCCTCCTCGGGTCAGGCATGAGACCGACCCGATAAATGATGATGATCGGTTGACCATCAACAGTGATGTAGCGAGGGTCCATGATTAGGGGAAGTATATCGTAAATAAACTGTATATCCTTTTCTGGGTCGTGTTCTTGGGCAATCAGAAGTTCGGATTCAGAGCCATCCCACCGGCGCGACCAAGACTCATTTGCCCAGCAGATACAAAATGGAAAATCTGGCTCGCCGGACTCAAGTACCTCCTGCAAGGGACGCTCGAGAATGCGCTGGCCGGAAAACCAGTAGTAATAATAGCAAAAACCGTAAATGCCATGCTCACGGGCTAACTTAGCCTGAGCTTTTCGTGTTTCAGGGAGGCGCAAATCGTAAAATCCTAGATCTGCTGGGATATGGGGTTGATAGTGTCCCTCAAACATAGGTTTTGCGATCGACACGTTATTCCACTCAGTGAAGCCCGGTCCCCACCATGCGTCATTCTCAGCCGTAGGATGAAACTGCGGCAAGTAAAAAGCGATGATTTTGACTTCGCTGTCCAGGCCTCTGCTTTGGGTTAAATCCTGTACCATGTCGGATCGGGCAGCCAGTTTGGTTTTGGTCAAACCCGGATTTGGTTGGAGGAAAGATAACCATTCTCGCGAAGACAGTGGTGGCTTATCTGTAAACGACGGCGCGATCACATAATCCGTACCAATGACGCGGACGCGAAAATCTGGATAGCAATTCGGGTAGTTTTCGGCCAGCGTCTTAAGTAACGCTAGGACCTCGGTTGGGACGCTGTGCCGCAGAGATGAAGCGGCGACAGAGAATCCGCAATTGGCTAAGCGTCCAAGGACTGCTGAGATATCAGGACGTTCGAGGCTGGCGGCCGCAGATCCAATCGATAAGCCCTCAAGTTCAAAAACCACTTCGACTGACTGTAAACTAGTGGCGTTTAACGCCCAACCACTTAGTGCAGTGTCTGAAAATCGGTCTAATACACCTCTATATTGCACTGGGCCACGAAAATCGTGTAGGTCGGCCGTTGTCGCAATAAGAGAATGATAACGCTCGGCTCTGGCAAATATTAGATTTGGTATTGCGCACGCGGCTATCATTTTATTAGTCTGAAAATCGCGCAATTCAACTGGAGCAGTGGCAAGCAGGAATTCAGCAGTTGTCGCTGTCTCAGCGACACCTGTTGTCATAAAATCGCCAAGGCTGAATTTCGCTCGGTACCCACGCACTTCGCGGACTGCTTCAACGGCAGCTATCGTCCGCCCGCTTCGATTCACCAATGCCAATTTGCCGGCGAGTTCTAGTTCGCCCGGCAGCAATAGTGTAACTGATCCGTCGCTAGTTATTGATAATTTATTCTCATTGCCCTGTACAAAATTATTGTGTTCTGCGCAGGGGTCGTAGATAGCAGAAGGCTCGTCAACTTTGCCCTCGTTGCCGGCAGCGGTATTCAGTTTACTTTCCATGATGACCTTGCAGTTCATGATATGATTCCAAATAGTTTCGATTTACTCTGATTCTCGTGACGATTTAGGATTTGCGTTCCTGTGATACATTTGTTACTCGACAGGTTGGCTCTGGAATCGTGCTGATTGAGAGGACAGCCCCTTACTCGGAAGGCTTATGAAACCTTTTCGAGGAGGATTGTGGCGGCGAGTTCGACCAAGGCAAGCGTCGGTGAGGGTTCGTCTCTAGATCACGGGCAAGTCTGCAGCATCAAACGATTCGGTTGATTGCGCGCTCGATCGCTCAATGCCGGGGTTGTACGGCGAAGCCCTTCCAACATTTGTGTGATGTTTCCATGCTCAATTAGACAGCACTGATGGAACTGATTGGTATAAATATGTTTTGATTCATGAATGATTGACGCGCTGCACACGTAATCGATCCCAAGGTGTAACGAAACATTTAGCTGCCATGTAACAAGAGGCTGCCTTATGTTCATGCTCGTGTTGACGTATTTTTCAGGATGCATAATAAGACTCGTGTTTCGATGTCAAAAGTCAGATGGTGCTGGATATGTGACTGGGATCTCCATCCAATTTTTTTCCGACACCTGAATAGGCAAACCCGTGCGTGCGAGCGTCCTCAGGCTGGTAGATGTTACGCAGATCGACGAGGACTGGCTCCGTCATTACTCCGTGTAAGCGCTGAAGGTCGAGTGCACGGAAGGCATCCCACTCCGTCACGATCACCAGCGCGTCCGCCCCTTCCGCGCAGGCATAGGCGTCCTCGGCATAGGCCACGCCCGTCAGCAGAGGGCGCGCCTGCTCCATCCCCTCCGGGTCGTAGGCCACGATCCGCGCGCCGGCATCCTGCAGGCCGGCGATGATCGACAGCGACGGCGCGTCGCGCATGTCGTCGGTGTTCGGCTTGAACGTCAGCCCGAGCAGCGCCACCCGCTTGCCCCGCACCGATCCGCCGCAGGCCGCGATCACCTTACGTGCCATCGCGCGCTTCCTCTGATCGTTGACCGCCACCACCGTCTCGACGATCCGAACCGGCGTGCCGTAATCCTGCGCCGTCTTCACCAGCGCCAGCGTGTCCTTGGGGAAGCACGAGCCGCCATAGCCCGGGCCCGCATGCAGGAACTTCGACCCGATGCGATTGTCGAAACCGATGCCGCGGGCGACCTCCTGCACGTTGGCCCCGACCTGCTCGCACAGGTCGGCGATCTCGTTGATGAAGGTGATCTTGGTGGCGAGGAACGCGTTGGCTGCGTACTTGGTCAACTCGGCTGTGCGCCGTCCGGTGAGCAAGATTGGCGCCTGGTTGAGGTAGAGCGGGCGGTAGACCTCCTGCATCACGGCGGCCGCGCGGGCATCCTCGGCGCCGATGACGATGCGGTCGGGGCGCTTGAAGTCGCCGATGGCGGCGCCCTCGCGCAGAAATTCGGGGTTGGAGGCAACGCCGACATCGAGGTCGGGCCGGGCCTCGCGCAGGATGCGCTCGACCTCGTCGCCGGTGCCCACCGGCACGGTCGATT
Organism: Methylorubrum sp. B1-46; assembly: GCF_021117295.1. Taxonomy (NCBI): domain Bacteria; kingdom Pseudomonadati; phylum Pseudomonadota; class Alphaproteobacteria; order Hyphomicrobiales; family Methylobacteriaceae; genus Methylorubrum; species Methylorubrum sp. B1-46. Next base: position 3,955,918 of record NZ_CP088247.1, read on the forward strand.
TGGTGACGACGACGGCGTAGCCGGTGAGCGCCTCGGCGATCTCGCGTGCCGCGGCGTAGACGTAGGAGAGGTCGGCGAAGCCGTCGCCGCGGCGCGACGGCGTGCCGACGGCGATGAAGACGGCCTGGGCGTTCGCCACGGCGGGTTTGAGGTCGGTGGAGAAGGCGAGGCGCTTGGCGCGGACGTTGTCGGCGACGAGCGCGTCGAGGCCGGGTTCGTAGATCGGCATGCGGCCCTCGTTGAGGGCGGCGATCTTGGCGGGATCCTTGTCGATGCAGACGACCTCGTGGCCGAAATCGGCGAGGCAGGCACCCGAGACCAGGCCCACGTAGCCTGACCCAATCATCGTAATGCGCATTTTATATCCTACTGGTAGCGGCGCCGCTGACTTCCCCGAGTGGACGCCATTGCTCGGATCTCCGCAAGGGGCTGTCTCGAGTGCGCTATAGCGTCCAGTGCGCCTCACTACGACCTCAAAGGAGATCTTCCGGTGGTGCAACTTCTCCTGATCGCGAATGAGACGAATGATTTTAACACTATTCTGCTAGGTTCACATCAGCATGTGAACGAGGGCCGGGCGTCGGCAGTGCGAGTAGCGGGTCAGGTGCACGAGGAGCGCGGTGGCGACGCGGCGTCGAACCTTGGGCAGCGTCGTCCGGGGCGGCGGGCCGTGAGTGTGGGTTGGCACATTTTTCCCCCGACCCGCCGGCTCTGCAGGAAGGCGAACGCGATCTGGCACAGGAGCGCGTGGTGATACAGCCCGGTCCAGGAGCGGCCCTAGAGCTGTTGCCGACCGCTGTGAGTCGGTTGGGGGTTTCCTGACGAGATGTGATCTGATTCCCTTTGGACCTCGACAGGAGGATCAATGGGGTCACCGTTGTCATCGGATCTGCGCGAGCGCGTCGTGATGGCCGTCTCCGAAGGCGCCTCACGCCGTCAGGCGGCCGAGCGGTTCGGAGTCAGTCCCGCCAGCGCCGCCACAGGGCCCCTGTCATGTCGAGCGGCTGATCGCCCAGATCGAGGATCCCTCCTCGGACATCCTGCAAGCGGCCCGTGCCTGCCTCGCCGTGCTTGTTGGTACGCTGCGCCATCTGCAGGAGCAAACCGCGGCGCTCGACGACGATATCGCCGCACGCGAAGGCCGACGAGACGGCCCGGCGGCTGATGAGCGTGCCCGGCATCGGTCCGCTGATCGCCGCCGCCATCGAGGCGCTGGCCCCGCCGCTATGGCAGAGAGTTCGTCCGGATCGGCAGGGGCCGCCTGGATCGACGTTGACGACAAACACGCCGCGGGCGCATGTTCGCGGACAGGGACCTGTTGCCTGGCCAGCCCGCCTTCCTCGCTACGTAGGACGTTGTCCGAGCGGATGTGGCTGGGCACACCGCGCAGGATGAACAGGTCGGACAGCACGTCGATGACGTCCGCCGCCTTGAGCTTGCGTGCGACCCGGATCGCCAAGCACTCGCGCGTAAACTCATCGACCACGTTGAGCATCCGGAACTTGCGCCCGTCATGGGTGCGCGCTTCGACAAAGTCGTAGGACCAGACGTGATCGCGGTGCTCCGCTCGCAGTCGCAGGCACGAGCCGTCCCCATCCCAGATGCGGCCACGCTTGGGCTGCCTGGCCGGGACCTTCAGCCCCTCGCGCCGCCAGATCCGCTCCACCCGCTTGTCGTTGACCCGCCAGCCGGCCGCCTTCAGCAAGGCGCTGATCTTCCAATAGCCGTAGCGGCCGTGCTTCTCGGCCAACGCGACGAGGTCGCTGGTCAACGCGGCTTCGTCGTCTCTGCCCCGCGGCACCTTACGCTGTGTCGAGCGGTGCTGCCCGAGCGCCCGGCAGGCGCGGCGCTCGGATAGGTCAAACCGCGCCATCCAGGTTCCTCCTGCTCAGAGGGCTAACGATGCTGCGGCTCAACCGTGCCAGCCATTATGGTTTCGCGACCAAGCTCGGCTTCAAACCCCGTTTCTCAGACAACCTCCTAGCCCTGAGCAAACAGCACGTCCGCATGACGGGCTTGGCGAACGCACCCTTGGACTTGCATCGTTTCGTTCCCTCCCATACGTCCTCGTTTCCTTAGTGCGTGTCAATTATGCAACATATAGGCAATTGGGTCATATAAATCCAGCAAGCGCGCATTATGAGAAATAAACATATGATGGCGAGCCAGTCCCTTGCTCAGGAATGTATCCTCGATGGTGCATGCGATACATAAGCACCCGAAATAGGGTTGTGCTTTGACCTAGCCGTCTTATACGGTCTACTGGTGGAACTAGGGCAGCAAGAGAAGAGCACGGGCCTCGGATGCATGTGATCGAAACCGAGATCCCGGCGGTCAAGCGGGTGATCCCGAAGCGCCATGGAGACGACCGCGGCTGGTTCTCGGAAGTCTACCGCGCCGACGTGCTGACCGAGCGCGGCATCACCAACACCTTCATCCAGGACAACCAGTCCTTCTCGGCACCCGCTTGGACCATCCGCGGCCTACACTTCCAGATCGCACCCAACGCCCAGGCGAAGCTGATCCGGGTGCTGGCCGGCGCGATCCTCGATTTGGCCGTCGATCTCCGCTCCGACTCACCCACCTACGGCTGCCACGTTGGGGTGCGGCTCGATGCGGCGGGCGGAGAGCAGCTGTTTGTGCCCGCCGGCTTCGCCCACGGCTTTTGCACTCTGGAGCCGAACACCATGGTGGCCTACAAGGTCGATGCCTATTACAGCCCGGCGGATGACCGGAACCTGCGGTGGAACGATCCGGCCATCGGCATCGAATGGCCGGTGGCGGACGCCGACGCGATCCTCTCGGGCAAGGACAAGGCCGCGCCCCTCCTGGCCGATCTCGGGCGAGTGTTCTGATCCCGGGCCCCGGAGCGGATCTGCCGAAAGGATCGGACCCGATCCGAGATCGGACCGGGGCGTCCCCGCATCCGCGCCGCGGACATGAATCGACGGAGTTGAGAGCGATGCGCATTCTGGTGACGGGCGGCTGCGGCTTCATCGGCTCGGCCCTCGTGCTGCATCTGGTGCAGGATCTCGGCCACGAGGTGCTCACCCTTGATGCGCTCACCTACGCCGCCAACCCGATCTCGCTGCAGCCCCTGGCGGACGATCCCCGCCACCGCCTGGAGCAGGCCGACATCTGTGATCCGGCCCGCGTCCACGCCCTCTACGCCGCGTTCCGGCCCGATGCGGTGATGCATCTGGCCGCCGAGAGCCATGTCGACCGCTCGATCACCGATCCGGGGGCCTTCGTGCGCACCAACGTCATCGGCACCCAGGTGATGCTCGACGGCGCCCGCACCCATTGGGAGAGCCTCGACGGCGAAGCCAAGGCGAAGTTCCGCTTCCTCCACGTCTCGACCGACGAGGTCTACGGCTCGCTGCCGCCGGACGCCTTCTTCACCGAGGAGAGCCGCTACGATCCGCGCTCGCCCTATTCCGCCTCGAAGGCGGCCTCCGACCACCTCGCCCGGGCCTGGCACGAGACCTACGGCCTGCCGGTGCTGGTGACGAACTGCTCGAACAATTACGGGCCGCGCCACTTCCCGGAGAAGCTGATCCCGCTGATGATCCTGGCGGCGCTCGCGGGCAAGCCGCTGCCGGTCTACGGCGACGGCCTGAACGAGCGCGACTGGATCCATGTCGAGGACCATGCCCGCGGCCTCGTCGCGGTGCTGGAGCGCGGCCGGGTCGGCGAGACCTACCTGCTCGGCGGGCGCTCGGTTCGCAACAACCTCGAAGTGGTGAAGGCGCTCTGTGCCGCCTTCGACCGGCTCAAACCCGAGAACGGTCCGCACGAGCGCCTGATCACTTTTGTGGCCGACCGGCCCGGCCACGACCGGCGCTATGCCATCGATCCGTCGAAAGCCGAGCGTGAGGTCGGCTGGCAGCCGACCAAGGTGTTCGAGCAGGCGCTGGAAGAGACCGTGCGCTGGTACCTCGACAACGAGGCGTGGTGGCGCCCGATCCGCGAGGGCCGCTATTCCGGCGAGCGCCTCGGCCTCGCCGGCAAGGGCGGTCTCGCCGGCAAGAGCGCCTGAGGAGCGCGTGAGCATGGAGATCCTGATCCTCGGCGGCGCCGGGCAGGTCGGCACGGAGCTTCAGGCCTTGCCGTGGCCCGAGGGCGTGCGGGTGCATGCGCCCGACCGGCAGAGCCTCGACATCACCGACGAGGCCGCTGTCGCCGCGGCCCTCGACGCGCGCGCCTACGCGGCGGTGATCAACACGGCGGCCTACACCGCGGTGGACAAGGCCGAGAGTGAGGTCGCCGCCGCGTGGCGCCTGAACGCGCTGGCGCCCGCCATCCTCGCCGCGGAGACGAAGCGGCGCGATATCCCCCTCGTCCATGTCTCGACCGACTACGTCTTCGAGGGTTCGGGCGAAGGCTTCTATGCGCCCGATGCGCCGGTGAACCCGCAAAGCGTCTACGGCGCCAGCAAGGCGGCGGGCGAGATGGCGGTACGCAGCGCCAACCCGCGCCACGCGATCGTCCGCACCGCCTGGGTGGTGAGCCCGCACCGGGGCAACTTCGTCAAGACGATGCTGCGGTTGGCAAACGAGCGGGAGCGGCTCACCGTGGTGGACGACCAGCACGGCTGCCCGACCTCGGCCGCCGACCTCGCGGGCGCGCTTGCCGCCATCGCCCTGCGGATGGCGGGTGACGCGACCGCGCCGACCGGCACCGTCCACTGCGTCAACGACGGCGCGACCACGTGGTGCGACTTCGCCCGCGCGATCGTCGCGGGCGCGGCCCGGCGCGGCGGATGCAGCGTTCCGGTCGAGGGCATCCCGACCGCCGCCTACCCGACCCCGGCCCGGCGCCCGGCCAATTCCCGCCTCTCGACCCAGAGCCTGACCGACGCCTACGGCCTCGCGCCCCGCTCCTGGGAGGCGGCGCTCGACGACATCCTCGACCGGCTGGTCGGGCCGGTCCGCTCCCACTGATCAGGACGTGTTTGCCATGAAGGGCATCGTGCTCGCCGGCGGCTCCGGCACAAGGCTGCATCCGGCCACGCTCGCCATCAACAAGCAGCTGCTGCCGGTCTACGACAAGCCGATGATCTACTACCCGATCTCGGTGCTGATGCTGGCGGGCATCCGCGAGATCCTGATCATCTCGAGCCCGGAGCATCTCGGCAACTACCAGCGCCTGCTCGGCACGGGCGAGCAGTTCGGGCTGACCTTCTCCTACGCGGTGCAGCCGCGGCCCGAGGGTCTGGCCCAGGCCTTCCTCATCGGCCGCGACTTCGTCGGCGCCGACGACGTGGCGCTGGTGCTGGGCGACAACCTGTTCTTCGGCAACGGCATGAGCGAACTGCTCGCCAAGGCCCGCGCCCGCACGAGCGGGGCGACGGTGTTCGCCTACCACGTCGATCATCCGGAGGCCTACGGCGTCGTCACCCTCGACGAGGCCGGCCGCCCGCTGCGGCTGGTGGAGAAGCCGAAGACCCCCGAAAGCCCCTGGGCGGTGACCGGCCTGTACTTCTACGACAACCAAGTGCTCGACATCGCCGCCGCCGTGACGCCGTCGGACCGGGGTGAACTCGAGATCACGAGCGTCAACCAAGCCTATCTCGAACGCGGCCAGCTTCATGTCGAGCAAATGAGCCGCGGCTATGCGTGGCTCGACACGGGGACCCACGACAGCCTGCTGGAGGCCGCCGAGTTCGTGCGGGTGCTGCAGCACCGGCAGGGGCTTCAGGTGGCCTGTCTGGAAGAGATCGCCTACCTTCAGGGCTTCATCGGCCGCGAGCAGTTGCAGGCGCGGGGCGAGTTGTTCGCCAAGACCAAGTACGGCAAAAATCTATTACGGCTTCTAACCGAGTCGGAGCAGCATCGAATGCCCAGCAATCTATAGCATGAAACGAGAATAGGTTCACTAAGCGTGCGACGCAACGCATTGGATAGGAAATTATGCGCTTTTTTTTCAGCAAGTCTAAACGGAAGAAGCTCAGTTTATTGAAGGGCACGTGCCTGCTTGACTCTGAGTACTATAGAGCAAACTATGGCATCGGTCCATACACAAGTGCTGAAAAACACTTTCTTGAAATTGGATGGAAGCTGGGGTTCAATCCATCGCCATTTTTCAACACGAGGTATTATCTAAAATTATATAACGACGTTGCGCAAAAGAAAATGAATCCTCTGGTTCATTATCTCACCAACGGCGGAAGAGAGTTAAGGAGGCCCTCCGACGATTTCGATGTCCAAGCTTATCTTGCCGCTCATCCAACGTTCTCAGATTCTGATAAAACTCCGGCTGAACATTGCATAATCACATATGGCAGCTTCGACTGGAGGGCGCAGCAACCGCACTTGCCAAAAGTGTCAAACGCCGCAGTCAATGCATTCGTCAGATTTTTTGATCCTGATTATTATATCTCGCATAACGATGACGTGGCTGCAAGCGGTACCGACCCCTTAACCCATTTCGTTAATCATGGACAATACGAGTATCGCGATCCAGCTCCTAATTTCGACACGTTTTACGTTCAGAAGTTCCTAAAGTCTGCATTAGAGACTCAGGACAGTTTGATAAATTTGCTACATAAGTTCGACGACGTAAATAGTATCAAGTTGCAAAATGACGAGGCCATCCAATTAGATGAGGCGGGGGCGACTTCAACGCAATCCACCATCGACAACGAACCGACGTTATGCGTTCATGTCCATTGCTATTACCCGGAGTTGATTTCAGAGATGATCGCGGGATTCAGGAGTTTGCCCGCCGCGTCTACAATTGTCATCACCACCACTTCGGCGGCTGACAGCGAATTTATCAAAAATTGCTTGATCAAATTTCGTGTCGAGCAGCAATCAATTGTCCGTGTCGTTACAAATCGAGGTCGAGATATCGCCCCATTTCTGATTGGTTGTCGCGACATTTGGGGCAAATTCGATCTAGTCTTGCACCTACATACCAAAAGAAGCACGCATGTTTACTGGGGTGATGATTGGCGCCGGTATCTTCTTGATCAAACGTTGGGTTCAAAGCAGCTCGTCGACAAAATAATTGCGACATTCAAATTTAAACCTGAGTTAGGATGTCTTTATCCGAGGAACTATTACCGAATCAGAGAATTCGTTGCAATCGAAAACAACAAGTCTAGCATACGAAATCACTTCAGAGCAGTCGATCTCGAGGGTGATGCCACCATCCAGGCTGATTATCCAGCTGGTTCAATGGCCTGGTACCGTACGAGAAGCCTCTCTCGCCTGTTTGATCGAGAAATCACGCTACAGCATTTCGAAGATGAAAATCACCAGGTCGACCTAACCTTCGCGCACGCTTTGGAGCGTATTCTGCCGATTACGGTTCGTAAATCGGGCTTCCAAGTTCGTAATTATAGCACTCGGTTCCGTCAGAAACTTATACCTGTCGACGGTGTGCCGAGCCGAGAGGTTACAGAGGCCGTAAGCGCTTCGGATTGGTTGCGAGATAGCCCTCGCATCGCACGAAGGGCTCCGGTCTCATATGAAAGTCTTAGCTCGTCATTCAATCGCGGTCGATTGGACATCCAATGGATCCTACCATCGTTCTCACAAGCTGGGGCGGGGGGGCATATGACAATCTTCCGCATAGTGCATTATCTCGAGAAGTTTGGGCACCACCAAACGATCTGGTTTCAGAATTCCGTGCACTTCCCCAATCAAGCTGCAGCAAAGCGCAGAATTCAGGATTGGTATCAACCGATAGGTGATAGGGTCCACGTTCGTTTCCTGCCAGACGACGTGCGTCAGATCACCGGAGACGTCTTGATCGCTACTGATTGTTGGACTGCTTTTCCAGCGGCGCAAGTTGTCAACGTCAAGGAGAAATTTTACTTTATTCAAGACTTTGAGCCATCATTTCATCCGATGGGTGAGCTGTATATGCTCGCTGATTCGACATACAGCTATGGGTACTCCATGCTTTGTGCTGGGAAGTGGCTGTTAAATCTTATGAATGCGCGAGGTGCTTGGGCGCGTCAGTGGGACTTATGTGCCGATCACAATGTTTATTATCCGGGCGTAGCAAGAACCCAAGTCAAAAATCCCCTACGTATCGCGTTCTATGCTCGTCAATATACGCCGCGACGTGCTGTAGCGCTCGGATTTGCTGCATTTGAACTTCTTCATAGAAGGGGCGTGAATTTTCATGTGGACCTCTTTGGTGAGGCAGACCTGAAAATCGATTATAGCTTTCCCCATTCGCAGCACGGCATTCTCAGTCCACAAGAGCTAAGCGAGCTGTATCGTTCGAGCGATATCGGTATTGTATTCTCAACGACAAATTACTCACTCATTCCTCTCGAGATGATGGCTTGTGGTTTGCCAGTAGTCGAAATAGATAATGAAAGTACGCGGGCTATATTCAAGAAAGACGAGGTATATTTCGCGCAGCCGATGCCATATAGTATTGCAGACGCTATCACCGACCTTGCATCAAATAGCCTTAAGAGAAGCGCCCAACGCGAACGCGGTTTAAATTTTGTAAATGATACATCGTGGGAGCGAAGTGCACAGTCCATCGAAGACGCTATGATCGAGCGGTTGATCGAAAAAGGGTACAAGCAGGCTGAACCCGATCGTGTCGCGACGCCGGCGGTCATCAGCGCGATGAAAGCCACGGTTTTCATACCGACTTACAACGCTGGGCCAGAATTCGAGCGGGTCCTTGAAGCAGTGACGACACAAGTAACCGACTTCAAATTTGACGTATTGTTGATTGATAGTGGGTCTTCCGATGATACAACTTCATTGGCTGCTCGTTACCAGCATAAGAATGTTCGCGTCGAAAAAATCGATAAAACTGAGTTTCAGCACGGAAGGACACGCAATCTCGGCATTGAGCGATCCGCTGGTCAGTTCGTCGCTGTCATCACGCAAGATGCGTGTCCAAGCGATCGCTTTTGGTTGTCGCAGTTAATTTCAGGGTTCGATTACGGGCCGAGAGTAGCCGGTGTAATCGGTCGCCATGAAGCTTATCCCGAGCATGACCCCTTCACGAGAAGAGACATTCGTGACATGTTCGACAATCTCGCAGTGCTCCCTAAGGTACTAGATCGTGAGGTAGGTCTTCCATCGTATATATATCCTGGAAGTCGGGACTGGGGTATGTTGATGCGATTCTATTCGGACAACAATTCCGCTATTTCGCGTGAGGTATGGAAGCGGCATCCTTATCCCGAAGTCGAGTGGGGTGAGGATCAGCTCTGGGCCGAAGAAATCTTGCGCCTTGGCTATCAGAAAGCATATGTCGACAGTGCTGTCGTTTATCATTCGCATTCCTTTAGTCTCGGTCATCAATACTCTGTTTCCGCTACTGAAGGGCGATTCTGGGGCAAGCGTTTCGGTATCGATTTGCATCCAGACGTAGAGTCTTCGATCGCTTCCATGAATGAGCGAGATCGTGCATATGCTCTGGAAATGAGGATCAGCGACGCCTTGCTCAAGCAAAGACAGCTGATGAATCGTGCAACAGTGCAGGGTCGGCATTTCGGATATGAGGAAAGTTGTCGCTGACCTTTGCTGTCAGCCCGCCCATTTCGGCCCCTTAGCGAATTGGCCGCCCCCTGAAGGGTGGTCCTCCTGCGGTGTGGTTTTGTGGTATGTGGTGGCTGTTTTCATGGACAGATGCACCTTGGCGTGGCTCAGCACAGTGCGCGGCGCGATCGGTATGGGCACATCGGGCAACCAGTCCTGCAGCGGATTGGCGCGGGGGAGTTCGTGGGCTTGGCCAAGTGTGATGCGGAAGCCGGCCTTGCATGCATCAGCGCAAGAGCCAGCGAGACACATGTAATCGATCTCACGGCCGCGGCGATCGGCCATGGTCACGGTTGATGCGCTTCCCTGGTGAATATGTACGAACAGTAAACGGCCGAGATTAGGTCCCTCCTCGACTGCGCCCGCGGGGTCGGCATCAACGAGGTGACGGTTCGGGAAATCGACAAGGCCATCGGGTTGGCGGCTGCTGAGGCCAGCGTCGGCGATAACGCCACCATGGCTGAGGTGCGGAAACGGATGCTCGCGGTGGCGGGCGGGGAGCTGAAACGGAAAGCCCCGCGCAGCGGGAGCTGGCGGGGCTGATGACTTCGGGCGGGCGCCTCAGACGAAATCGATGCCGTGCATGCGATCCTGCACCCACAAGATCCTGCATTGCCGCTGAATTTCGAGCGTCGGCACAAAGAGTCGTGCGACACGGGAAACGCTGAAGTCAGGGTCGGCCTCGACGACAGCCCCGGTCTCGGTGCGGCTGCGGACCCGGCACTCCTTGGGAACCGACAGATGGCTGAAAATTAAATATCCAATGTCATCGAGATCATCGTTCTCTTTCCGACCTTGAGGCTTGCCCATACCGCTTGCCCACCCAGCATACCGGTCCGTTGCATCATAAGCTTCATGCCCGATCTTGTGACAGGCGTCACGCCCTTCATCCCGTTCAAGCGAGCCAGATCGACCCGTCATTTCCTTTTCGAAATTGAGCGCGGGATCCGGCTGTCAACCAAGCAATCGATTCCGAAAAAAAACACCGCGGTTGGGGCCGGGTGGAGCTGAGTGTCTTCTTGCAGGAAGGCTTGGCGCTACCCAGGGCGTGGGCCAGAGCGGGCGATGGCCATGCCCGCTACGCACGGCGCCTGCATACCTCCTCCAACGCCCCCTGCTAACGGAAAACCAAGCTGCGGCGAATTGGGCGGGGCAAGTGCGCCATAATGACCTACACCCGTTGGAGGGCTGGTATCTGTTAGACGGGTGGGTACGAGCATATAGTCCGTTCTATGGTGCTGGCAAATCTGCAAGCCTCGCCGCGGCCAAACTGCCGTATCAAACGCCCCACCCATCGAGATCAGGGATCGGGGATGGTGTGCGCGGTGACATCGGCGCTGACGAGTGAGGTGGAAACCCGCGCTGAGCGGTATCTGGAGCGATCGAAGGACAACGCCGTGGCTGCCCTCCGACCGGCCATCTTTGATCCGCTCGTAGATGCCGTGGAGTAGCGGTACAAGCGCCACGCTGCCGAGCGGTCCGACTCTCGCGGGTTCAAGCGATGGCTGCCGGCGGCTTTTGCGGAGCTGCAGCGTCAAGCATGACGCATCCTGGCCCTACCCGGCAGCCCGGCCGAGGTTGCGATCGTTGATCGCGGTGCCCATCACGAACTGACCTGTCCGTCCGCCTTGCGTTCTGCCAACGGATGCTGGCCCTCGATCAGCGCCGAACGTTAGGGCCTCCACCCTCAATCCACAGCGCATGTTCTCCGGCAAATCGGAGTGGTCATAGTAGCCAGCATCATGTGCCATCGCGTCGATGGCCTGGATCTCGTTCGCAGCCGCGCCGGTCCAGAGGATCGCGCCCGTGCCACCCTGACGGATTTGGAAAACCGACATCGTCGTTTCCTTCCTGCATGTTCCAGGATGAGACGCGCGACGCGATGTGTCGTTCCTTCGACGCTTGGAGGACGGCCGAAGCCTAACGCCGGTATCTATGCGCTCGGCGCCGCCTCCGATCAGAACGTGTCCACCACCAGCTCCCCACCGATGCTAATGGTGTATGCAGTCAGGAGCTAAGCAGTTGTCCGGCTCGCTATTAAGCCCGTTGGGGCGGCTTGCTACCTGCGGATAAAAACTCAGCCTTCGCGGATCGACTGGATATCGAGCAGCGCACCATTGGGCCTGACCACCTCGATCCGGTCCCCTGCCCGCTTTTCCGGCATCTTCAATTGACGTACGAACTCGGCAGCCTCTTTGTCATTATAGGCTGGAATATATATTGTCTTGACTATTACATTGCCACCCGATCTCTACTCTACTCGACGTAACAACATTTTGTAAAACATCAGCGCCGCCATTTATGGGTAAGCTGGTAGAATTCACACGCTAGGAACATTTGGCAATATCGCGCAGTGATTTTTATTTCACACAAACGCTGGATTAATTTGTGCGCTCAGTCGTGCTTGAGTGTCGGTATCTGGCATCCTCATGGTTGTTGCGCTCCATGCAGGGCGCCCCACGACCTCCCCCGGCGTCTCCCGCGCGAACGTCGTGATTGGCCCGATGGTAATTCCGGAGCGCGCATGCTGGCGATATCCAGGCGCAGTTGTCACAGGGCTGACGCGCGTGCTCGGCCCAAAGAACAGATAGGCCCCGGCGTCCTTGGCCAGCTTCCCACTCGCGAGCTGGCCGGCCAGAGTGACGGCGACGAACCAGGACGCGGGCATCAGCGCCCCAGTCTTGCTGGCGGCCCATGGTCGTGATCGTGCGTGCCCCACACCTCGGTGAGCCGATTCGGCGCAGGGAAGCGAGCCGCGGAGCACGACATCGACAGCGGCCGTTGCGGCTTTGCCGACCGAGAATGCAAGGGAAAAAGCATCCACCGGCAACAACGCCGATCCGCTGGGCGCTAAGCCCCGCCCCGGTGACCGCGCCTTCGTCGGCAGTCCGCAGCCGAACGAACGCGAGCACATCGGCCTCGGCAGCGTCGTACTCGCCCATGAGGGGCCGGACGAGGGCTGGTGGGAGGCCGAGGTGATCGGCATCAACGGCCAGACTTTCTCGCGGCGCTGGCGCAACTACTCCACCCAGCCGACCATTCTACGCAAGGTCACCGAGCTCGCCCTGCTGCCGCCCGGCGAAGCGTAGCCCGGGCCAAAATCAGGGTTTGGCTAAAGTCGCTGGATGACTGGTCGTGCCTCGCGCCTATGTCTACCATCCGAGGCGACGGGGGGAGAACGCATGTCGACAAGGTTCCTGCACGGCGACGGCATCCTCTCCGCCATCTGCGAGGCCAACGCACGTCATGCCAAACGAAGTCTGGGCGTTGCCTCTTGGGGAGCCGACGCCGTCGAGCGCCTCTGCCTCGGCGACGACCTCGGCGACACGAAGATCATCTGCGATTTGTGGAGCGAAGGTTGCGAGCCGGAGGCGGTCATCGCGCTACTGAAGGGCGGCGCCGAGATCCGGCACGTTGACGGCTTCCACGCTCAGACTTTTATCTATGTGGACCGGGTCATCATCGGATCCGCCAACGCATCCCTCGCCGGCTTCGGGGAAGCCGGTAGGACCGCTCCAACGCGGTCGGAGACCGCGCTTCTCTGCGACGATCGCGCCGTGCTTGATGAAGCCCAGGAATGGTTCCGCCTAACATGGAAGAAGGGTTCACCCGTCGGCTCGTCCACGTTCGAGGCGTACCAGCCTGCAGCCGCCAGCGTCCGCCGCCCGAGCTTGCTGCATGCCCTGGCAAACGAGCCGGAGCTTTTCTCCGGCCTCGACCTCGTGGTGACAGTCTACCGCGACGCTTGGATGAGCGAGGCGGCACAGGCGACCTGGGAGGCCATGAAGGGCGAGTACGGCGACGACGAAAGGCGCGCCTACGAACGGGACGGCGAGGTGCCCTTCTACGAGCTTACGCCGGAGGTCGCCACGTCCTCCCCGCCAGGGCGTATCTACCTCGACCTGACGCGCACTGGGAAGAAGCTAGCCTACAACGGTATCTGGAAGGTGCGCTCCGGTGTCCCAAAGCCTGTGCCCGGAACCGGGAGCGTCCTCGTCATGCTCGACCGGCTGCCGAGCCTGCGTGGGCGCAAGGCCCGGAACGCCGAGATGCAGTCCTTCGCTAAGGCGCTCGCCAAGCGCGTCGACGAGGACGACCTGGTCCTGCCACATGATGCGGTGACGATGGCAGCTAGGGAGGCACTCGCAGATTGAACGGAGCGTGCTGCCCCATAAAGTCGGCTGGGATTTGAAGGCTCGTCACTGCTGCCGACTGCCAGCTGGGTCCGCGCCTCGCGCTTGGTAAGCCGGATCGCATCCTGGCCGAACGTCCGACGAGAATGCACTGACTCGAGCCATTTCGCCCTGGCGTCTGACTATGACCGGCCTTGTCGCGACCGCTGTTCACGCGGCGGGTGATGCCGACGGCCCCACGGCTCTCGCGCTGAAAGATGAACTCGGTCGTGTCCTGCAGGACCAGCACGGGGCCCTCGCTGGCCCGGACACACTCGCGCGGCGCCGCGAAATGTCCTGAGAGGATCTGGGCCTTGCTGACGCGCCGGTTGGCGAAGAACCGATACGCTGCCTTGGTGTTGGTCCAGTCCTGATAGGCGAACGGCAGGCTGGCACCGAGGCTGCGGTCCATCTGTGCGACGAGGCGGTACAGCCGTTGCCCCAGGCGTGCATCGTTGAAGGTGCACGCGGCGAATTCATCCTCCCACCAGCACCCTGCGACAGCGTTCATGGCGCACCTCGTCTCCCTAGGGATCGGCTAGCGGATCGTTACGGTTGTGTTTCGGCGTGCAACTTTGACCCCTTGAGGCGGGGGATCGGCGTCCAATTCTGGTTCATCCGCACTTTCGGTGCTGGCGGGCTTTCTTGCGGCCAAGCTCTACGGGTAACCTCAGGCAGCATGGAGAACACGCTGGCGCAGAAGATCGAACTTCGCGCGGCCGTACATGCTCCGCTTGATCAGCTTGAGGCGATTGACCTGTCCCTCGACGGGGCCGTTGCTCCAGGGCTCGACGATGGCCGCACGTACCGCAGCCTCGTCCTGCCGGAGCCCGGTGACGAAGCCGCCGAGATCGGTCTTGGCTGCGGCCTCAAGCCATGGCGTCAGTCCTGCCGGATCTCCTCGGCGCAGGAGTTCGGCGAAGGCCCGCACGTCCTCGACGGCCTGCCTGAGCTTCGGGGCAGCGACGCAGAGTGCGTCGGTGAAGGCGCGATCCTCCGGCAGCAGCGTCGCCGGATCACCGGTCAGCCATCGGGTGATGCGCCGTGTCGAGGGGATTTGGGCGGACGCCGGTCGGACCGGCGCCCCTGACCGCTGTCGCGCAGCCCAGCGTCGGACGATGTCGTAGCCGCCCGTGAAGCCCTGGGCGCGCAGTTCGCGATGGAGAACGGTCGCGTTGCGCTCGCCCTCCTGCCAACGTGTCTCGACGAAGGGGAGATGACGGTCGAGCCGGCTCGGACCTGGAGCTCGGCGGTAGGGCATGAAACGGCCGGCACGGACCCAACGGCGCACGGCGTTGCGGGATGCACCGATACGGCGGGCGATCTCCTTGGTCGGCATCCCTTCGCCGTGGAAGCGCAAGGCTGTCTCGCAGCGGTCGCGCCGCAGGTTATGCACCTCCGACGTTGGCGCGTTCTCCGTCGCATCGCGGCCATCGGAGGAGGCGTGCACGAGGCGATGCGCCACGTCCCGGATCTCGGACTGGTGCCGCTCGACGATGCCGCGCAGCGCCTCGGAAGCATTGACCAGCAGGTGCCAGCGATCGGCGACCTGCGTCGCCGTTGGTGCCCCCGTCCGCGCGGCCTCGGCGTAGGGCCCTGAACGGTCGCGGCTGATGACGGTCACGCTCGGATGGGCAGCGAGCCAATCCCGCACCGGTGCCGACGAGCGGCCGGGGAGCAGGTCGATGACACGCCGCCGTTCCAGATCGCAGACGATGGTGCCGTAGGTGCGGCCACGCCGCCAAGCCCAGTCATCGATGCCGACCACGCGTGGTGGCGGAGACGGAACGATCCCGCGGTGACGAATCAAACGCAGCACGGTGTCGCCGCTGACCGGCATCGCCAATCGTCGCGACAGACGGGCACCGGGCTCACCGCCGAGCACCATGCCGATATCGGTCTGTGCCTCGGCTAACCGTTCGCTGCGACGCGCCTTGCGCGCAGCCAGCCCCGGCACGCGTTCGCCGAAGATCCGCCCTGGGCAGTGGCTGCAGCGGAAGCGGCGCACCTTCAGCCGCCACGTCACAGCCCGGTCCTGCCACGGCAGGTCCTTGAGGGTTCGCCAATAGGCGCTGTGCATCCGCGTCGAGGACCGTCCGCAACTCGGACAGGTGGCATCGACCGTGGTGGTGTGAGCGGTGATCAGCAACTTGCACGGGTCCAGCGACAGATCATCGACGTGAACACCATCCGGGACCGACGGCATCGATGGGTTGGTGATCGGCATCGTGCTGCCCTCGGGCCACAACGCTGATCAACGCCTGAGCCACCCGCCAGCACCGAAAGTGCGGATGAACCCCAATTCTGACCCCCTAACCTCGTTCTCGCAGACTGCCCTCTGGTGCGGCCGGAAGGGTGGTGCAGGGGGATGAAGGGCGTGGACACGATTGCGCGCATCCGGCGCGAGTTCTTCACCCGCGGCCGCGCGATCAAGGACATCGTCCGCGACCTGCACGTCTCCCGCAACACGGTCCGGAAGGTCATCCGGTCGGGGGCCACCGCCTTCACCTACGAGCGCGACGTGCAGCCTCTGCCCAAGCTCGGGCCGTGGCGCGACGATCTCGATCGGATGCTGACCACCAACGCCGGCAGGTCCGCCCGCGAGCGACTGACGCTGATCCGGATCTACGAGGCGCTGCGCGGGCTCGGCTACGAGGGCGGCTACGATGCCGTTCGGCGCTATGCCAAAACCTGGAAGCGCGAGCGCGCCTCGGTCACGGCGCAGGCCTTCGTGCCGCTCATCTTCGCCCCAGGCGAGGCCTACCAGTTCGACTGGAGCCACGAGATCGTGCTGATCGGCGGCACGACCGTCACGGTCAAGGTCGCTCACGTCCGGCTCTGCCACTCGCGCATGCTGTTCGTGCGGGCTTATCCGCGCGAGAGCCAGGAGATGGTGTTCGACGCCCACGACCGGGCGTTCGCGTTCTTCCGCGGCACCTGCCAGCGCGGCATCTACGACAACATGAAGACCGCGGTGGAGACGATCTTCGTCGGTCGCGAGCGCGCCTACAACCGTCGCTTCCTGCAGATGTGCTCGCACTACCTCGTCGATCCGGTCGCCTGCACGCCGGCCTCGGGCTGGGAGAAGGGGCAGGTCGAGAACCAGGTCGGGCTGGTGCGCGAGCGCTTCTTCACCCCGCGCGTCCGGGTGAAGAGCTACGACGAGTTGAACGCGCTCCTACTCGATGGAGCTATCGCCTACGCCAAGGCCCATCCGCATCCCGAGGAGCGCGAGCGCACCGTCTGGGAGCGGTTCGAGGCCGAGCGGGCGGCGCTGGTGCCCTATGCTGGCCGCTTCGACGGCTTCCACGCCGTCACCGCTTCGGTGTCCGCGACCTGCCTCGTACGCTTCGACAACAACCGATACTCGGTCATGGCCTCCGCCATTGGCCGCCCGGTCGAAGTGCGAGCCTACGCCGAGCGCATCGAGATCCGGCAGGACGGGCGCGTCGTCGCCGAGCACGCGCGTGCCTTCGGCCGGGATCAGACCGTGTTCGATCCCTGGCACTACGTCCCTGTGCTCGCCCGCAAACCTGGCGCGCTCCGGAACGGCGCACCGTTCAAGGACTGGGTGCTGCCCGCCGCCCTCGACCGGGTTCGACGCAAGCTCGCCGGCAGTGCCGGGGGTGACCGGCAGATGGTCGAGATCCTCACCGCTGTGCTCGGTGACGGGTTGCCGGCGGTCGAGGCGGCCTGTGCCGAGGCCCTGCGTGTCAGCGGGCGTTGAATACTCCCTGATTGTGGGCATCGAAAATTCCCTGGTCGGTGCCCTGGCCCGTAGGGTCGCGACGCCCCGCGCCCTCTCGGGCTTTTCCATCCTCAGCCACCATGCCTGCCGATACCGATCGGCTGGGAGCGACGAGGATGGTTCTGCTGGGAGAACTCGTCATGATCTTGGACCTGCACCGACAGGGCCTGTCCGTCTCCGCCATCGCCCGCCGGACCGGCCGCGATCCGAAGACGATCCGCAAGTACATCGAGCGCGGCCTCGAGCCGCCGGCCTACGGCCCGCGTCAGCCCGGCCGCCCGAGCAAGCTCGCGCCCTATCTCGATTATCTGCGCGAGCGGATCACCGCCTTCCCCGACCTGAGTGCCGTGCGCCTGACCCGCGAGTTGCGCGAGCGCGGCTACACCGGTGCCTACACCGCGGTGAAGCGGTTCGCCGCCGCGATCCGGCCGCCCGAGGCCAAGCCCTACGAGGTCCGCTTCGAGACCCCGGCCGGCCAGCAGGCGCAGGTCGACTTCGCCCGCTTCCTCGTCACCTTCACGGATGCGCCGGACACGACCTGCATCGTCTGGCTGTTCTCGCTGGTGCTCGGCCATTCCCGGCACATCGAGGCGCGCTTCGTCCTGCATCAGGACCTGCAAACGCTGCTGCGCTGTCACATGCAGGCCTTCACCGCGATCGGCGGCGTGCCGATCGAGATCCTCTACGATCGCATGAAGACGGCGGTCACCGGCGAGGATGCGGACGGCCACATCGTCTACAACCGATCCCTGCTGGCACTCGCCCAGCACTACGGATTCCTGCCGCGCGCCTGCCGCCCGTACCGGGCCAAGACCAAGGGGAAGGTCGAGCGACCGTTCTCCTACATCCGCCAGG
Organism: Methylorubrum sp. B1-46; assembly: GCF_021117295.1. Taxonomy (NCBI): domain Bacteria; kingdom Pseudomonadati; phylum Pseudomonadota; class Alphaproteobacteria; order Hyphomicrobiales; family Methylobacteriaceae; genus Methylorubrum; species Methylorubrum sp. B1-46. The sequence goes on from NZ_CP088247.1 coordinate 3,974,217, forward strand.
ACTTCTTCCTCGCACGTTCCTTCCGCGACCTCGACGACCTCAACCGCCAGCTTCGGAGCTGGCTCGATACCGTCGCCAACGTCCGCTTGCACGGCACCACGCAGCGGATCGTCTCGGAAGCCTTCGCCGCCGAGCGGCCCGAGTTGCAGCCCTTGCCGGCTCTGCCCTTCGACGCTCTGCTCACGCTGGAGCGGCGCGTCAGCCACGATGGCCTCGTCTCGATCGGTGGCAACTATTACAGCGTACCGGATCGGACCCGGCGCGTCGTCGAGGTGCATCAGTTGCCCGACACGATCCGCATCCTCGATGGTGGCCGGCTCGTCGCGAGCCATCCGATCCTGGAGGGACGACGGCAGTACCGCATCGACCCCGACCATCGGCAAGGCACGGCCGCTCGGGCCATGCGCCGCGGCCATCCCGACGGTCTGCCGATCGGCCGCCATGGCGATCACGTCGCCCGGCGCTCGCTGGCTGTCTACCAGGCAGTCGGCGAACGGCTCGCCGGCGGGATCGGAGGCCAGCGATGAGCCGCGCCGCCCCCTGTGTCGCCACGACCCTCGACAGCATCAAGCGCAGCTTGGTCGGCCTGCGCATGCCGCGCGCCCTGGAGGTGCTCGACGCGACGGTCCGGCGCATCGAGCAGGGCGAGATCGACGGCTTGGCCGCCCTCGACGTGATCCTGACCGAGGAACTGACGCTGCGCGAGAACCGCCGCGTGAAGACCGCCCTGCTGGTCGCGCGCCTGACCACGATCAAGACGCTGTCCGGGTTCGACTTTGCCTTCCAGCCCTCGCTCGACCGCGAGCGCGTCCTGGCGCTGGCGGAACTGACCTTCATCGACCGGGCCGAGGTCGTCCATCTGCTCGGACCACCCGGCACCGGCAAGAGCCATCTGGCGATCGCGCTCGCCGTCGAGGCGGTCAAGGCCGGGCGCAGCGTCGTGTTCTCGACGCTGGCCGACCTCGTGACCTCGCTGGCCAAGGCCGAGCGCGACGGCTCCCTGCGCGAGCGCATCCGCTATCTCTGCCGGGCCTCGCTGCTGGTCGTGGACGAGATCGGCTACCTCCCCGTCGTCCCCGGTGGCGGCAACCTGTTCTTCCAACTCGTCAACGCGCGCTACGAGCGCGGGGCGATGATCCTGACTTCGAACCGCGGCTTCGCCGAGTGGGGCGAAGTGTTCGGTGATCCGGTCGTGGCGACAGCCCTGCTCGACCGACTCCTCCACCATGCCGTGGTGATCCAGATCGAGGGGGCGAGCTACCGCCTGCGCCAGCACGCCGACCTCGTCCCCGAGCACGTCCGCTCCAAGGCCCTGATCGTTCCGCCGCCCGCACCCAGGCGTCGCGGTCGTCCACCCGGAAAGGCTGCCTCCGATCACACGGCCGGCTGATCACCGATCCGCACCGAACCCGCCGGCCAGGGAATTTTGAAAGCCCACAATTGCGGAGACTTCGGTGCCCGTTGACACTGCGCGAGGGCGTCCACTCGGCCGATGTCGTCCTCAACATCCTCGCCCGGCAGCGCGAGCCGACCCCGCCCGTCACCATCCTGACGCCCGAGAGCCTGCGGCTGCGCCACGAGCCGGTCGCCGACTGTGCCCGCTACGACAGCCTAAGGAGCCCCCCATGATGGAACGCCAGCAGATCCTCGCCACCATGGGCGATCTGAAGCTCTTCGGCATGAAGGCCGCCTACGACGAGATCATCAAGGTCGCAGTGAAGCGCACCCACGAGCCGCAGCAGATCGTCGGCGACCTGCTCCAGGCCGAGATCTCCGAGAAGCAGGCACGCTCGATCCGCTACCAGATGACGATTGCCAAGCTCCCTCTGGCCAAGGACATCGCCGAGTTCGCCTTCGACGGCACCCCGATCAACGAGGGTCTGGTGCGCGACCTCGCCGGCGGTGAGTTCCTGGCTCACCAGCGCAACGTCGTGCTCGTCGGCGGCACCGGGACCGGCAAGACCCACCTCGCCATCGCCCTTGCACGAGCCTGCATCCGGGATGGCATGCGGGGCCGGTTCTACAACGTCGTCGATCTCGTCAATCGGCTCGAAGCTGAGGCACGCGCCGGCCGGCACGGCCGCATCGCCGACCATCTGGCGCGGCTCGACTTCGTGGTGCTCGACGAACTCGGCTACCTGCCGTTCGCGCAGTCGGGCGGCCAACTCCTGTTCCACCTGATCAGCAAGCTCTACGAGACGACCTCGATCGTGGTCACCACCAACCTCGCCTTCGGGGAATGGCCGAGCGTGTTCGCCGGCGATGCCAAGATGACCACCGCGCTCCTCGACCGGCTCACCCACCACTGCGAGATCGTCGAGACCGGCAACGAGAGCTGGCGCTTCAAGAACCGCGCCTGAGGCCAGCACACACGTCGCGCCTGCTGGACCCCTGATCAGCCCGGCTGCGCCACCCCGACCCGCCTTCGCCGGGCTGATCAGGGGCGTCCCGCCATACCCATCCAGGGGGTCAAAGTTCGACGCCGATCCAGGGTCAATGTTCAACGCTGTTTGACAGTTACGGTGAAGGCCGCTTTGATGAGTTCCATGTGGACCGCCGCGATTTACAGGATGACGAGCCCGCCGAGTGCTGTTTGCCGCTTGGCTGCAATCTACCTAATATCGCCTGCGTTCGGTGTGGCGTGGCGTCCAACAAGGCACCGCCGCCCAAGCATGATGGGCCGTTGAGCGAATTGCACAAAAAGATCACTTTGAGATCGTGATACTCAATTCGTCGAGCATCGGCCAGTGGCCATTTGCCGCGATATAATAAAGGCATCGATTCCGATCGCCATAACGTTAGTAAAATGCGCAGAAAATCTCATCAATGCAGTGGAATCATAAATAATCATGAAACACGAACTCGTTAAAAGCAGAGAAGAGGCGCTCGAATTGCTCGAAGCTGACCTAATCACAATCCAATATTTTATCGATATGTGCCACAAGAAGGATTGGGCGCTGGATAATACATTTTTAGGGAATAAAATTATTATAGAAAATCTTTCGGATGAAGCAGCTGGTCTGCTGATAACTCCACCAATCAGACTGGTATACTCAAAAGATTGAGTCACTATAGGGGCCGGCTGCTTATGGCTTCGGCTAGCACTGCCTGGGCGCTTTGAGGGGCGGTGGGCGTTTTAATCCTGCGGTGGCAATGCGGGAGACGGACATGGCGGCGAAATCGTCGGAGCCGGATCTCGACGCGTGGCAAGCCCCTTTCCTGGGTGCGATGGAGCGCAAGACGCGGCGGACCTGGGCGCCGCTGTACCTGCGCGGCCTGCTCGGTCCCAGTGATCGCAGGAGCCTGCAGCCGATGGCTGCCCGCCTCGGGCTACCGGGCCACGACCAGCTTCAGCACTTCATCGCCAGCCCGGCTTGGGACGACACCCAGACCGAGGCGCAAGCCTTGGCCGCATGACCCAAACCAAATGGCCTACGGAAAACCCGGCGCGGTTCAGGAAACGATGGGTCGCGGCATGGCTTCCGTGCCGCGCTATAGGATTATAGTCTTGATTTTGCGGCCAGTTCGGTCATACTGCTGGTGTTGATCGGTTGTAACATTCGCGGCCATTGCCCCGGTCAATGAGCTGGAGGAGATGTCCCATGCATCGGCGATCACGACGACCACAGCCCCGGCCGCTCACGCGTCGGGTTCGCCCTAACCGGCTGTTTCTCCCTCACCGCCGCACCTGCCAGAAGGCCCCCACTCCGGGGGCCTTCGTCGTATCTGGAGATCCTCGATGACCCGCCCCGTTCTCACCAAGCGCCCCTCCAAGACCGCGAAGCCTCTCGGCTGCGCTCCGCCCACTCCGCTGCCCTCGCCGCAAGGGGAGTCTGCGAGACATTCCACCCCGTCCGCATCATTGTCGTGCCCAAACTCCGCCGGGCTGCGAGCAATCGCAGGCAAGGAGCCGGAAGCGACATCGTCCACGGTGCACGAACTGAGCGCGGCAGAGGCCGTGGCCATGCCGTCGAGTAGGGGCGACCACAAGACCGGTAAGGACGGTCTAATCAGTACAACCACCTCCACGGCAGTCAACGCCGAGAGGAAGGGCGACGCTGCCGATGCAAAGGCCAGCGTGTCCGGTGCGGCCGATAGTGCGGCTGCCAAACCCGAGGCTCGCTTGTCCCCTGCCGCGACATCGAACCCGCCCCGTTCCGCTGATCGCACCTTCGTCGGGCAGCCCAAGCCGCGTGACCCCACTGAGATTGGCCTCGGAAGCCTCGTGCTCGCCCACGAGGGTCCGGACGAGGGCTGGTGGGAGGCCGAGGTGATCGGCATCAACGGCCGCGTCTTTTCCCTGCGCTGGCGCGACTACCCCACGCAACCGACCATCCTGCGTAGGGCGACCGAGCTCGCCCTGCTGCCGCCCGGTGAGGCGTAGTCCGAATCGCGAGAACCGCGCCCAGGCCGCCCCGACGGCCTGGGTCGCTCAGCGTCACTGCCGCCCCGGCCGCCGCCGCCCTCTCATCCATTCTCGTAGGCTTCCCATGACCGACATCCTCGATGTGGGGCGCGTTGCGGCGCTCAACGACATCCTGCGCCGCTCGCTCAGCGGCGGCACGCTCGTGCTCACCGCCGGCATCGTCGCGCTTGGCCGCGAGCGCCAGCAGATCATCCTCGACGCCATCGCCGCCTTCGACCGGTTCGAGCCCGACAACGATCCCTACGGCGAGCGCGACTTCGGCGCGCTGGAAGCAGCCGGCGAGCGGGTGTTCTTCAAGATCGATTGCTTCGACCGCTCGGGGCGCTTCGCCTCACCCGACCCTGCCGACACCAGCGTCACCACCCGCGTGCTCACCGTCATGCTCGCCGGGGAGTACTGAGGTGAGCCGCTGCGATGGGACGCGCTCCGTTGGCGACGCCTCCTCGATGCGGGGGGCGCCGACGCGGCGGCGCTTGTTCGCGCTGCTGAGCAACCTGCCGCTCACCGCCCTGCAGTCCCGCGGCGCCGAACCGCGTCGCGCCGGCCGACTGGACGTTGCGGTCGACGCCGATCCGATGCCGCGGCTGTTTGCCGAGTTCCAGGCGCTTCTCGACCGGCACGCCGCCGCAATCGTGACCCGCGACGGCATCGAGGCGGCCCTCATCGACCGGATCGGCTGGCCGCGCGTGGCCCTGCCGGGTGGTTCGGACAGTCAACCGCGCTACGCGGCCGAGTTCGCAGAGGTTGCGCGGGCCGTGCCACCGGGGCGTCGCCGTCAGCGGCTCGTGCAACGCCTGCGGCGTTGCCAGCGGCGGTGGGACGATGCAGCCGCAACGATGGGTCTTGCCGAGGCCGATCTGCAGGAGGCGACACTCGACGGTGCTGTCCTGGCGGCGGCTCAGGCGCTTTTGGCGACGCCCGCCTGGACCTGTCACGCCGTCATGCTGAAGCTCCTCGTGCTGCTCAGTGTACACGCGCCCGGTCCGGCATCCGACGAGACCAGTCCCTGGCGCGAACTCCGGTTGATTCTGGCCGACCTCGATCGTCTCACGGCCGAGGGGCTCAACCGGTGAGCGCGGGGCTACCGCGCCGGCTTGCGTCCAGCCTTCAATGGGGCTGGCCGCTGCGCCTCGCCGTCCGGCTCGACGAGCAGATGCGCCACCGGCACCGACAACGCCCGGGCCAGCGCCTCGAGCGTCGCAATCGTCACGTTCTCCGAACCGCGCTCGACCCGCCCGACATAGGCCCGGTCGATGCCGGCCGCGAGCGCCAACCGCTCCTGCGACAGGCCTTGCGTGACCCGCAACCGCCGCAGGTTCCAGCCGATGATCGTCCGCGCGTCCATGGCACGGACAAGCCCGATCCACGGCTTGACAATCGACGGACTGACAGTCCCTCATTCGTACATCACGGGCGCCGGCGCTGCGATGGCGGTGCGTTCGGCCCCTTCTCCCAAACTCTGGATCACGAGGACCATCATGGATGAGACGAGCGGAGTATCGTTTTGGACGCTGATCGGCATCGCGATGCTGGCCGGCTTTCTCGGTTGGCAGATCGCCAAGCGCAAAGGGCTGGACAAGCGCGGCTGGGCGGCGGCGTGCTTCTTCTTTCCCCCCGCATTGATCGGCGTGGCCTTCTCGAAGTCGCAGCAGCGCCCCGGTGAAACGCAAGCGTTCCGCAATCGCTGGGCTTCGCTTGCCGCCTATGATCCCGAGATCAAGGCGGCGGTCGAGCGGCTCGGCGTGCTGGGGCCCTCGGCCGTCGAGCAATTCCGGATGGCCTATGCCGATGTACAGACCCGGGAGGCCATTCCCCTCATCGTGGCCGATGTCGAACGGCGGTGGGGCGCCGGTGATCGGCACGTCGGCGTGCAGGAGCGGTCACGATGACGATCATATTGCTGCGCTCGTCTGCTGCGGCCTTCCGCCTAGCAGTGTTCACCGCTGCGCGCGTGACGGCCCGTCCTGGTCCCGTTCGGGCGCGGCCGCGGCAGTGGCTAGGACGACTGATCGGCCTCGGACTCGGCGCCGTCCTCATCGGCCACGGTGTGGCCGGCGCACAAGCAGCACCGAACGCCGTCGCCATGGCGCCTCCGAGCTGCGAGACCTACCAGCGCGCACGGCCACGCGGGGGTGACTTCGAGCAGTTGTCGGAGCTGTTCGGCCTGTCGATCTACCGCTGGTTCGAGGCCGACTTCACCCGATTTCGCGACTTTCTGCTCTCCTGCGGACGCGAAATGCCGAGCTTGCGTGGCGATGTGCCCTCCGACGCCTGGGACGCAGCCGTCGCGCAGAGTGTCGCCGGGCTGAAGGAGTACGCCGGCTACGGTCAAGGACGGCCTCGGACGCAGCTCGATCCTGACACACCGGACTACACGCCGACCTTTCGTAAGATGAGCTGCGACCGCTTCACCCGGACAAGCATCGATGGGTGGGCGGGCAACGCAGCGCCGGGTAAGATCGAGGGGGCGCCGTTCACCGTACCGGTCGAATACTGGAATGATGAGGTTTGGCAGGCGCTGGAAAATCGCTTCCTCGAATGCGAACGGCAGAGGCAGTCGCCGAACGCGACCAGAACCATCGTGGGTCAGGTGATCGGTAGGCAGAGGGATCGATACTACTGGGAGATCGATCGCGCCCAGGAGCCTCGGCGCAACAGGAAGTCGATTGCTTGGGCGCAGAAGCAGCAACGACAGGAAGCCGAGGAGATGGAGACGTTTCGGCGGGAGCAACAAGCCCGGCTGGCGACCGATCCATGCAACCGAATCGAAGTTCGGCGGCAGATGATGGAGGCAGCCAACGCCATGGCGCGGACCCGCTATGGCGCGCGCACGCTGGTCGATCTGACCGACGGGCGCACGAGCGGCCTCGAACCCGCGCCGGGACGCTCGTGCATCTTCACGGCGGACTGGTCGTCGGGGCAGCGTGGCGTCGTGTTGATCACACAGCGCAAGAACTCGTTTGGCGACGATCTCATCGAGGTGCGGCCGTTCGAGCGTTGATATCTAACACTACTTTGGCAGGTTGAGGGAACGCAGCGGGTGTTCGCGGCTTCGCATGCCACGGCGATAGACGTGGGTGATCGCGATGTCGGAAGCGGGCGGATGGCGCGACGATCTGGATCGGTGGCTGCAACCGTTCCTGGCTGGCCTGTCGCATCCGGCACGCCGGGCGATGTGCCCATCCTACGTGGCCGGGCTCATCGGCCTGGGTGATCGCAAGAGCGTCCAGCCGATGGCGGCTCGGGCCGATGGGGTTTCCTACGACCGGCTACACCACTTCATCGCGGCCGGGATCTGGGATGAGGGGCCGCTGCAGCGGGCGCTGCTCGACGAGGCCGATCGCCTTGTCGGCGGGGCGGATGCGGTCTTGGTCATCGACGACACCGCGTTGCCGAAGAAGGGCAACCGCTCCGTCGGGGTGGCGCCGCAATATGCTACGACGCTGGGCAAGACCGCCAACTGCCAGACGTTGGTGTCGCTGACGCTGGCGCGCGGCGAGGTGCCGGTGGCAATCGGCCTGGCGCTGTTCCTGCCCGAGACTTGGACGAGCGACCCGCACCGGATGAGCAGGGCCGGTGTCCCCGAGGACCGGCGCGAAGCCCGCACCAAGCTGGAGATCGCCGTCGCGGAGATCGACCGGGTCCGGGAGAGGGGCGTGCGCTTCGGCTGCGTGCTGGCCGATGCGGGTTATGGGTCCGCCCCGTTCCGACAGGCCCTGAGCGCGCGTTGCCTGACCTGGGCTGTCGGGATCTCGGGACGCAGCAAGGTCTATCCGGCCGACGTGACGATGATCCTCCCCGTCGCGGGGCGCGGACGACCGCGCAAGCGTCACGTCCCGGACCAGGTCTCGGTTGCGGCCGAGACGATCCTGGCAGACATGACCGGCCGGGCGGTGGCCTGGCGGCACGGCACCAAGGGTCGGCTGCGGGGCCGCTTCTGCGCGTTGCGCGTCCGGATGGCCGATGGTCCGACCCAGCGGATCGGCACGAAAGGCAACCAACACCTGCCCGGTGACGAGGTCTGGCTGGTGCGCGAGGAGCGCGGCTCGGGCGAGCGCAAATACTACCTCACGAACCTCCCCGCCGACGCGACCCTCAAGCAACTGGCCGCAACGATCAAGGCGCGCTGGATCTGCGAGCAGGCGCACCAGCAGATGAAGGAGGAACTCGGCCTCGACCACTTCGAGGGCCGCTCTTGGACCGGGCTGCATCGCCACGCGCTGATGACGATGATGGCCTACGCCTTCCTCCAATCCCGGCGCCTCGCAGCGACGGGACGGAAAAAAAAGAATCGCCTGCCCACCGCCCCAGCCCTCGATGCCGGCCGTCCGCCAAGCCATCCTGGATCACCTCAGCCGGCCACCACCGCGGCGATGCCCGTACTGTGAGGCCGCCCTCGACCAGCCACCTTGAAGGCAATCTGCCAAAGTAGTGCTAAAATACAATCGCAAATGAGCAGCTCTATCCGCGAAGTGAAGCGTTCGATCATCGCCCACTCCGCATCCGTAAGGTCAAGTCGCGCCAGCCTCAGGCACCCGCCCTCTTTGGCTGAGCTCCATATGCTTACCAGCGACGCTGTCGGGACAGCGGTCAGCGAGGCTGGACGAGTCCGCTGCCCCGGAGGGGACGACGTTCGTGCAGGGCCTGCTCCAGAGCGTCAACCACGAAGGTGATGTCCCGTTCGGCTTGCCGGACCCAGTTCCGCAGCGTTTCGCCCGTGCAACCGATCTTGGCTGCGATCGAGCGCATCCCCCCCATATTGCGAGCCGTGCTCGCCCTGGTGGTCGAACACCTTCCGCACCGCGCGTTTGCGGACCTCAGGCGAAAAGGGTGTGCTGCGCTTCGTCATGGCTCCATCCTCTTGAGAATTGAAGCCTCCGGGAAACCCAGAGCGGTTCAACCAGTTGCCCGGCCTACCCTCGTGGGTCGTAGGCGACCGCGGCTACTCCAGCCATCGCTTCCGCGACCACATCTGGACCACGGGTGCGCGTCCTGCGATCCTGACTGTTGCCAAGTTGTGCCAGCGCCACGCCTCGGCATGATCGGCCGCTACGTCCAAGCCGTGAGAGTAGATCTTCCCAATCTGGCTCATCTCGTGTCCGTCGCCGGTCGGCGGAGCCATTTCTTCGGCAGCGCATCGTCGCACACCACGCCGCCGGCATCTCGATCGCGGACGCCGAGCCCGTGGGTAGCCTCTCTGCTCACGCGACCCGGCGGGATGCCGACGGTAGCCCCGCCGTTCAGTGATTGCGACCTCGGCACTGCGGTCGTGAGCGACAAACGTGTATCGTTTAGGTTGCACGAACTTGTGCAACAGTAAGACGGTGCGGGCGGCAACTCCCGAGAGTCGAGCTGACCGCCCACGCGCGCCTCATCAGTCGGGGTCTCGCTTACGCTTCCATCACCGTGGCTTCATCGACGAGTTGCAGCACCATCGTCCGCAGATGATCCGACCCGTCGCGACGCAATCGCCGGGCGATGCGCGCAAGCGTCTCCGCCGCTCGACCTTCGCCGAACTGTTTGACCATTTCAGCCACGGCGACGTGTACCAGCATCGCTCGTGCGTCGGCTTTGGACAGGCAGGTGCGGTCGCGTGTGTAGGGCGGTGACAAAACCATCCACTGGAGCGTCGGCTTTGTGCTGATGCGGGCGGTGTAAAAGCCGGCCAGTGGAGAGGCTTCTCTTTCGAGAGGAGCCGAGGATGTTCGTCGTGGAAGTCTACGCAGCCGTTCGGCAGTTCGTGTTCATCGAGGGCCAGTCCCGGCGTGAGGCGGCTCGGGTCTTCGGGTTGAGCCGAGAGACGATCGCCAAGATGTGTCGGTTCTCGTTGCCGCCGGGCTACACACGCTCGAAGCCGGTCGAGAAGCCGAAGCTCGGGCCTCTTCTGCCAGTGATCGCGGCGATCCTTGAGGCGGACCGGACTGCACCGCTCAAGCAACGCCATACGGCCAAGCGGATCTTCGAGCGCCTACGCGACGAGCACGGCTATGCCGGTGGCTATACCGTGGTGAAGGACCACGTACGGATCTGCCGAGCACGGGGGCAGGAGACTTTCGTGCCGCTCGCCCACCCGCCCGGCCATGCCCAGGTCGATTTTGGCGAGGCGGTCGCCACCATCGCTGGCGTGCGCCGCAAGATCCATTTCTTCTGCATGGATCTGCCGCACTCCGACGCCTGCTTCGTGAAGGCGTATCCGCGGGAGACCACCGAAGCTTTTCTCGACGGGCATGTCGCCGCCTTCGCCTTCTTCGGCGGCGTGCCTCTGTCGATCCTGTACGACAACACCAAAATCGCAGTGGCCAAGATCTGCGGCGACGGACAGCGTGAGCGTACGCGCGCCTTCACCGAGTTGGTGAGCCACTGCCTGTTCCGGGATCGCTTCGGCCGTCCGGGCAGGGGCAACGACAAGGGCAAGGTCGAGGGGCTGGTCAAGTTCGCCCGGTCCCACTTCATGACCCCGGCTCCGGAGGCGGCCTCGTTCGAGGCGCTGAACGCTGACCTGGAGCGCCGCTGCCGAGCTCGGCAGAACGAGTGCGCCGGGCGGCATCCCGAGAGCATCGGAACGCGGCTCATGGCCGATCGAGTGGTTCTGCGAGCCCTGCCGGCGGTGCCGCTGGAGCCGTGCGAGAAGAGGGCCGGGCGCGTCTCGTCGACCGCGCTGGTGCGCTATCGCGGCAACGACTACTCGGTGCCGACCACCTACGGCTTCCGGGACGTGCTGGTGAAGGGCTTCGTCGAGGAAGTCGTGATCCTGTGTGCGGGGGTCGAGATCGCCCGGCACCCGCGCAGCTACGGCAGCGGCGTTTTCGTCGCCGAACCTCTGCACTACCTCGCGCTGATCGAGACCAAGCCGAACGCCCTCGACCAAGCCGCGGCACTCCAGGGCTGGGATCTGCCCGAGGCGTTCCAGCACCTGCGCCACCTTCTGGAGGCGCGCATGGGCAACCGCGGCAAGCGCGAGTTCATCCAGGTGCTGCGCCTGATGGAGGCGATGCCGAAGGACCTCGTGGCCTGGGCCGTCACCGAGGCGATCCGGCTCGGGGCGATTGGCTTCGATGCGGTCAAGTTGATCGCGCTGGCCCGTCTCGAACGGCGGCCGCCTCGGCTCGACTTGTCGGCCTACCCGCATCTGCCCCGGCCTGCGGTGCGCGCGACGATGGCCGCCGACTACACGGTGCTGGTGCCGGAGGTGGCGGCATGAGCGTGAGCGGCGATGAGACGACACCGGGCGTCCTGCTCGCCCATCACCTCAAGCAGTTGAAGTTGCCGACGGTCCTGCGCGAGTACGACAAGGTCGCCCGGGACTGCGCCCGGAGCGGCCTCGACCACCCCCGCTATCTGCTGCGGCTGGTTGAGCTGGAACTGATCGACCGCGAACGGCGCATGGTCGAGCGCCGGATCCGGGCGGCACGCTTCCCGGCGGTGAAGAGCCTCGACACCTTCGACTTCGCCGCCATCCCGAGCCTGAACAAGATGCTCGTGCTGGAGCTGGCGCGCTGCGGCTACGTCCTCGGTCGGGAGAACGTCATCGCGCTCGGCAACTCCGGCACCGGCAAGACGCACATCGCCCTGGCTCTCGGACTGGCAGCCTGCCAGAAGGGCTTCTCGGTCACGTTCACCACGGCGGCCTCGCTGGTCAACCAGCTCATGGAGGCGCGTGACGAGCGCCGCCTGCTCCGGCTTCAGAGGGAGCTGGCCGCGGTGAAGTTGCTGATTGTCGATGAACTCGGCTACGTGCCGCTGTCGCCGACGGGGGCCGAGCTTTTGTTCGAGGTCCTGTCCCAGCGCTACGAGCGCGGCTCGACGGTGGTGACCTCGAACCTTCCGTTCGAGGACTGGACCTCGGTCCTGGGCTCGGAGCGGCTGACCGGTGCGCTGCTGGATCGGCTGACCCATCACGTCAGCATCCTGAGCCTGAACGGAGACAGCTACCGCCTCAGATCCTCCCGCAGCCGGCGGGGCCGCACAGACAGGGCGGAGCAAAACCAGGCCACCCTTGATGACCCTGATCCCGCGACGGGCGAGATCCGGCCAGCCTGACCTCACGATCCGCGACAAACGATGAAGAGGCCCGATCGGGCCCCTTCATCGTTCAGGCTGTCCGCAGTCCGTGGCCTGGTTTTACTCCGCCACGGCGGCCTAAAATTGGTCCGCCCTTTACAGTCGCGGGAGGCGTCCACCAAAGGCTCGGAAATGACACCGTCATTCAGCCGCCGGATTCCTTCCTCAAATTCGAGCCCACGAAGATACCGCACGCAGCCCTGATCCATGGAGCGGATGTGCCGCCCAGCCGGAGAGGTCCGATCAAGCGCAATTTCGCTGCGATGGACGACGGCGATCCACTGGCGCACTTGCTGCTCGTCGACTGCGGAGAGTGCCCGCTTTTTTGCGCCCCGGCGCTTGAGCCGCGGCGCGCTATTATTGGAGTTTTTTGTCATGATAAATCCTCCGCCGGCGAGATAGCTGCCGGCATGGGAAATTTACCAAATCCAATTTTGGTGCCGAGTGTTAAGATGAATCAGCGGTGTAGCAGAAATCAAATTGTCCTACGATGAATTACTTCACAAGCCTTAGATGCAAATAATTGCACGAATTCAGCCCCACCTTCGATCGAGTCCAGGCGGATCTGCTCGGCCAAACTGGGGGCCGGCGGTGTGCGCTGCCCTAAGGCGCGGACAGTGCGGGCCATCGCCCTCTGGCGCTGCAGCCATGAGGGAGACAGGACTACCAGACCTCCACTGGCTACGCAGTTGAGGCAGCGATGGCACGTGGCAGAGCAGAGACCGACGCGTAGACATTTGCGTGTCCACCGTCGAAACCGGTCACCAAGCATACTTTGGTGCAATAACTACGGGCGAATACACGCAATCGCAGGTGTGAATATCAGTCAATGCGAAAATAGTGAACTGATTTCATCAAAACGTAACATTCGGCGCTGCTTGGATTTGCCACAGGCCGACGCGCGATCACTCGCGCAGATCTGCACGCTACACTGCGTGCATATGGAGAGTCGTGTCGAAATAGACCTCCTAGGGGACGATCGGCTCATCAGCCCATAGGGCCATCCGAGCGATTCCTCTTCACAGACACGCCCCCTTCCCGCTCCCTTCAGACTCAACCGATGAGATCAGCCCCCACCCTCCAAGGAGATGCAGTTTGACCCAGCCCCTTCTCCTCGCCAACCTCAGCCGGAGTGAGCAGATCCATCAACTCACCGGCGGCTACGGCCAGCTGGTCATCGACCGGGTGGTCGATGAGTGGTCCCCCTACCTTTTCGTCCTCAAACTCCGCCATCTCGGCCATCATCGGCGTCGAGCATCGGTCATCGCCCAGATGCACCATGCCGCCGAGGGTGCGTACACGCGGCTGCTGTTTCGGGCTTGGAAGCACCGCCGCGCCCGCAGCATCGGCAAAACACCTCACGCGAAAGCGTTCTCGGTGTCCACCAAACCGATACTGCTGGCGAACGCCTACGCGCAGGTTGCCTGAGCCATGATGCGGGTGAAGGCTGAGCGTCGTGTTCGAGCTGTGGGCGCGTCGTCGATCCAGGCGGCGAGCCGACCGAGGTTGATCGCGGCGGCCGTCAGCAGGTGCTGCAAGTGCGTCTTGGCCAAGCCGAGATAGCGACTGCGGCGCAGGCCCATCGCCCGCACTCCGCGCGAGAGCGTCCCCTCGACACCGGCTCGCCGCCGCCGGTCTGCCGCGAACGCTGGCTGGCTCTCGCGTACCCGTGCCGCGACGAGCGTCTCGTGCTCCCGGCGCGAGCGCGGCGTCAGCAGACGGCGTTCCGAGCGGGTGCAGCGCGGCTTCAGGGTGCAGGCCTTGCAATCCCGCGTCGCGAAGCGGATGCGCATGACCGTGCGCCCGAGGTTATGGTCCGGACACCAACTCCGGCTGCTGTGCCCGGCCGGGCAGACCGCGATCTGCCGATCCCAGTCGAGGCGGAAGGCCTCGATGGTGAACGCCCCCTCGGTGCGCGCTTGCCATTGGTTGTCCTTGGGCACTGGTCCGATGAGGTCGACACCGTAATCGCGCGTCGCCGACACGAGGCCGTCGGCATCGATGTAGGCGGCGTCGACGAGATGGCGCGCTGGCAGCAGGTCCTTCGCCGCGAGCGCCGCGTGCAGCGGATCGAGCACAGCGCGGTCCACGACCGGGGCCGGGGTCGTCGCCACGTGGATGATCAGCGGCGGCCGGGCGTTATCGCAGGTCTCGGTCACGTGGACCTTGTAGCCGATCCAGGTGGTGGCGCGCTTCTTGGCGTAATGGACGTCCGGATCGTAGGGCGAGGCGACCATCGTCAGGGCGGGCGGGATGCCGTCGGCCTCGGTCCGCCACCGGACCCGATCGCTTCCGTGCGGCCCGCTGGCGTCACGCTCGGCGAGGCGGAAGTTCTGCAGCCAGACCCGGCGCAGGATCGTGACGGCCGGTACGTCGCGCAGCCACCCCGGCGCTGTCCTGGCGTCGATGACGACGAGCAAACGATGCCCGTCAGACCCGACCTCCTCGGCGCAGGCGCGCCGGTCCGCCTCGCCCTGCGGGATGTGGAAGTCGTCGATGGAGCGGCCGTAGCGCTCGACCCAGGCCGGATCGGCGTGGGCGCGCAGCCAGTCCGGTGCGGCGATCGCCAAGACGTTCAGTGCGGTACGCAGGGTCTCGATGGCGCAGCCGAGGCGATTGAGGCTGCGGACCGCTCCGAGAACGTGGGTCGCATCGGTGCGCTGGCGGCCGCGTTTGGCCAGAAGGCCGCGCTCGCGGCAGAGGTTCAGTAGGGTGTCGAACAGCAGCCCCTCGGCGGCGCCGGCGACAAGGCGGGACCGGAACTCGCTTAGGACCGAGGCGTCGAAGCCGGGATCGGTCAGGGCGAGCCCGAGCAGGTACTTCCAGTCGATGCGGGCACGCACAGCATCGGCGGCTCGGCGATCTGACAGGTTCTCGGCAAACTGAAGCAGTGTGACGAGCGCCAGTCGCCAGGGGCAGGCCGCGGGCTGGCCGTCGTGCGCGAACAGTTCGACGAATTGGGCATCGGCATAGATCGGGCCGAGGGCATCGCGCAGGCTGAGATAGGCGTGACCGCGCGGGAACGCAGCGTGGGCGACGGCGGCGGTCTGGCTCGGAACTTCGGTGTCGAGTGTAGGCTGGAGGGACATCCTAAGCCTCCCGGATCGCGGCGCGCTCCGCGCCTCAATCCGATAACGCCTACCATCCCAGGTCGACCCGCCCCGTTCGCCAGCAGTATCCAAACCGGGGCAATCCCACTCAGCCACCGGCGGCCCAGCCTGCTGCTCCTTCAGGATGCCGATGATCTGCTCTTCGATGAACCGGCTCTTCTTCATCGTTCGTTTCCTGCTCGACGGACCCTAGCTTCAGAATGAGGGTAGGCCAGGGGGCAAGGTCAGGTGAAGTG
The DNA here is from genome assembly GCF_021117295.1 of Methylorubrum sp. B1-46. Taxonomy (NCBI): domain Bacteria; kingdom Pseudomonadati; phylum Pseudomonadota; class Alphaproteobacteria; order Hyphomicrobiales; family Methylobacteriaceae; genus Methylorubrum; species Methylorubrum sp. B1-46. The sequence goes on from NZ_CP088247.1 coordinate 3,990,050, forward strand.
CCGCTGCGTACTTGCCGGTCCGGCTGCGCGCCTGTTTGCTTTTGACATCAAACACGTAGTTCATCATGTGTCGCAGCGCGTGCTCGTGATGGGTTCGTGCTTTCGGTTTGTACTTGCCGGTGTGGAAGTGCGGCTGGTTGAAGAAGGGCCTCCAGGCCTTGTAGTCATTGTAGTAGTGGCGAGCGATCCCGACGGTCATCGCCAGCACGGCGTACGAGTCACGGCGGTAGCCCTTCTGGACCGTGCCGAGCTAGTACCGGGCCTCCGCGGCGACGCTGAGGGGGGTTCTCCTTGATGCGACGCTGCAGATCGGAAGTGTCCGGCGGATAGGGACCCTTGTTGCTGCCCTCGCGCGCCTTCGTGGTCCACTCGGTCGGCGGCGGCTTCGGCTTTTTCGTGCTGCACTTCGACTTCGTCATGATGTGGTCCTTGGATGGGCACCCGTCACGACGTTCTCCTTACGAGAATTATCGGCTGACCCGGGTGCGCTGATAGAGTTGAAAGAGGGCCGCCGCGGCTGGGAAGCGCCGCGGTGGCCTTGATAAGGGCCGGCCTACTTGGCTTGAGCGTGGAGCTTGGCCTTGCCCAGGGCGAGCAGCGCGGCGACCGCCGGCTTGTAGGCCCATTGGACGTAGCGCGGGCGGCGAGGCGGTACGCCGGGCTCGACGAGCTGCGGCGGGAAGGCGGCAGTGCCGAGTACCGCCTCAACCTCCGCCTGCGTCAGATCGAGCTGCATAGCCAAGCCGACGAGTTCGGACCGGCCGATCGCCAGCGGCGCGTTGGTGGTCAGACTGACGCGCCAATACGTTTCGCCGTCGCGCCCTCCGCAAACACGCTGGTTGATGTTGAAGACTTTGTCGCCAATAATGATGGTCATATCTACTTCTCCATTGCGGGGCGCCGGCCGGCAAGGAGAGATCTACTAGGTCTTTGCTGAGGGCGGAATTGCTCAAAAATTTTTGCGTATAGTTTTATTTTCCTACGCCGGTGGGGCGGTTGAAGTGGGTATCGGCGTGGAAGGAGGGGGCTGGTGCACTCTCGATGCAGTTGCCTCACCCGGCGCCGATCAGCCGCACTTCGAGCAGATCGAGCTTGGCCCGACCGTACATCTGCCGCTTCGCCAGCTTGAGGCGAGTGACCTGCTCCTCGGTCTGGCCATTCGACCACGGCTCGACCAGCGCCGCAGCGACAGCCGCTCTGTCCCTCGGCAGGCCCTTGGCGAAGGACGCGAGGAGGCCACCGGCAGCCGTATCGATCCAGGTGTCGAGGTCCGGCGATTTGCGCTCACGGATGATGTTCTGGAACCCGGACAGGAGTGAACGGGCCTCGTCGAGAGCCGGCACTGCCGCCTCGATCGTCGCCACCGTCACGGTCTCGGCCTTGCTGAAGCTGTCTCGCCCGGTTGTCATCAGCCGGCCGGGGTCGATCGTGGTGGCGCTCACCGCCGTGCGGATAGCGGCCATCGACTTGCGCACGGCATCGAGGAAGGCGGCGCTGGCATTCTCCATTAGGTGCCATATGTGGACGGCCCCCGTCTCGCAAGGTTGACGAAGTCGGTTCGCGTCATTCGATTGCTTGCGTTCATATGTCCGGCCTTCTGCTGCGCTCGCACATGAACGCTGGCCAAGATGGGTTCCGCGGCGTGAGGCCCAAACAACGATGCGACCATGGCCGGCCACTGGCACCTGCGGGTTGGTTCACGTCTCGGATCAATCGATCACGCCACCTCTTCGTCCTCTTGCAAGCTCGGCATCAGTCCTGAGCAGACGCGCTCTTCGCGGTCCGCGCCCGGACCGATCTCTACACGGCCCCTGCCGCCGCGGGTGCAGGCCGGCCGGCAAAGCTCTCGCCGGTGATCATCAACTTCCAGGCTATGCGCGCGAGCTTGTTGGCCAGCGCCACCGCTACCAGTTTCGGCGGCTTGCGGCGCAGAAGGTCCTGGACCCAAGCCGCGAACCGGTGTCCGTCGCGCGATCGGCCCTCGCGCACGCGCCGGATCAGGGCCGTGGCTCCGACGACCAGCACGCTGCGCAACGCCTCGTCGCCCGCCCGCGTGATCACGCCGGGTCGCGCCTTGCCCGCCGTCGAGTGATCCTTCGGCGTCAGCCCGATCCAGGCCGCGAACTGCCGGCCCGACCGGAAGGCCTCGGGTGCCGGCGTCTTCATGGTCAGCAGCGTCGCTCCGATCGGTCCGATGCCGGGGATCCCAGCCAAGCGTCGGCTGCGCTCGTCGGCACGGTGCCAGGCCAGGAGCTTGGCCTCGACGACCGCGAGCTTCGCCTGGACCTGTGCATACTCGGCCGCCTGCATCGCGAACAGTTCGCGGGCAAGCGAGGGCAGCGCCACGTCGGCCTCGATGCGCGCAAGCAATGCGGGCACGTGCGTGATGCCGCTGGCACCCGCGAGGCCGAACTCGGCCGCGTAACCGCGGATCGCATTGGCGAGTTGAGTTCGGTTGCGGACCAGCCGGTCGCGAAGTCCCACCAGCATGAGCGCCGCCTGCTGCTCGGCCGTCTTGACCGGCACGAAGCGCATGGTCGGCCGGCTCATCGCCTCGCACAGCGCTTCGGCGTCGGCCGCGTCGTTCTTGCCACGCTTGACGTAGGGCTTCACGAGTTGCGGGGCGATGAGTTGCACCTTGTGGCCGAACCCACTCAGCAGCCGCGCCCAGTGGTGTGAGGCGCCGCAGGCTTCGATGGCGACGCGCGTCGGCGCGAGCTTCTCGAAGAATGCGATCATCTCCCGACGCCGGAGCTTCCGGCGCAGGACCGGCTGCTCGTCCCCATCAACGCCATGGAGCTGGAAGATGTGCTTGGACGTGTCCATCCCGATGCGGGTAATCTCGTTCACGGACGGCCTCCTCACCTGAGATCTGCAACGACCTCAGCTTGGCACAGCGATGCCGTTCGGGGGCCGTCCACTCCAACAGCGATCGGCGACTTGGGTCGCCATGGGCAACGTCCGCGCCGCAGCCTCGCCGTAGCAACCGCCGCGGTCACGAGCGAGGACGGTGATCTCGGGATGGGCGGAGAGCCACGCCTCGAAGGTGCCGCTCTCGCGATCCGGCAGGAGAGCGACGACGCGCCGCTGCTCCAGATCGCAGATCAGCGTGCCGTAGCGGTGCCCGCGGCGGAACGCCCATCGTCGATGCCGATCACGTTGAGGGGCTCTGTCGGCCTCTGGACGCGGCGGCGCACGGTCCGCAACATCGTGTCCCGGCCCGCCGGCACCAAGAGCCGGCGGGCGAAGCTCTCCGCCGGCCTGCCACCGGGAGCGAGGCCGAGATGATGGACGATGGTCACGAGCCGTTCCGTGCGGCGGGCGTAGGCCGCGGCGAGGTTCGGTTCGAGCCGCTCGGCGAAGATCTTCGTCCGGCACTTTGGTCCGAGGCACCGGAACCGGCGGACGCTGACCGTGATGACGACGCGCCGGCCGGCGACCGGTAGATCCGACAGGGTGCGAGTGTGGCGGCTGTGCATCCGAGACGAGGCGCCCTCACACCTCGGACACCGGGCTGAGGCGGCTTTCGGCCGAGCGGTGATGGTCAGGCCCGCTCCCACCTCGATGTGATCGACGGCAAGGCTTAGCGGGACGATCGAACCCACACGAAGGCTACGAGGCATAGCAGGATCTCCGACGGCTGAAGCCGAGATCCATCAACCCGCCTGCATCAAAAGTAAGTCAGAGCCCCTTTTTGACGCCGATCGACAGAGAACGCCGAAGAGTTCCCGCGCGGTCCAGCCGAGACGCACCGCCACGGCACCGAATCGCTCGATAAAGTCGGCTCGGGCGTCGTGGATGTTTGCCCAAGCTGTGGTGCTGCCGTAACGGCAGGGCAGGCTTGCGGTATCAGCTTACTTCGATTCCCGCACTCCGCGATACGCTCAACCGAGTGGCGACTCGGATGGCCGAGGCACAGGCCGACACTCAAAGGTCGCTGGGTCGTGACGAAGTCGAATTTTCGATACGAAAAAGCCAGGAGGGGGTACCCCCTCCCGGCTCTCCTGTCGCTCAGCCGACGAGCGCCCGGGCGTTGGTGATGTGCACACCATCGCTGTTTGCAGCCCGGCGCACGAACATCATGATGAGCCGACGTTGCAGCGGCCCAGGCCGCCCCTGGAAGAAGACCGTGCCAGTCCTCGGCCACCAGGTCATGATTTCGCCCGCATCCGAGCGGAACCGATGCAAACGTTCGCGTTCGTGCCAGGACCAATCCCCGAACACACCGCAGTCGAGAGTGGCGTTTTGCAGGCTCGACAGCGAGCCGGTGTACTTTATTTTCATTGTGAAACCTCCGGAGACAGCGAAAGTGCCGGCGCAGATTATTTACTGAGTCGGGATTTGACCTGGGGTACGCCCGGACATGCTGCTACCAGCTCGCTGAGGACTTCACGGTCTGACGCAGGATAGGCCGACCAGCGCCGCCAGCGAATGCGAGCTCCGGCAACGCAACGTCTCGCATCTCGGCGTAGAGCCGCACCGAGTTGATGCCGTTGATGTCGCGTTTATACTGCTTGAACGACTCGCTCTGACGCTTCCACAGCTGATACTGCTTGCGGGGCATCTTGTTCATGTACCAGATCATCTGCCGCAGGTCCTCGGGGATGATCTCGCTGCATTTCACGGCACTGGCATAGGGCAGGTAGGCATTCATCGTCGGGCGGACCCCCTCGGCCCAGGCATCGAGCTCGGCCTCGGAGGTGTTCCAAACGAGGGCGTGGGCGTGCCACAGGAGGAAGCGGGGTACGCCTTGAATCCGCTGTGCCGATACGTAGAGGGCGGGATCGAGCATCGCGAGGTAGTCCAGACCCCGCAGAGCCCGGCGGTAGTGCCGGCGGATGTCCACGATCCTCGGGTTCGGCCGGTAGCCCCGCGCGCACCCCGCGGGGTAGACGATCTGGGTCTCGTCGATGAGGGTGACGAAGAAGACGGGCACCTGCGGGGTCCAGTCCGGCGCTCGGGCGCCGACCTCACGACACAACCCGGCCCCGAGCGAGCGCATCCAGCGTTCGCGGGCGTAGGGGTTCTGAGCGCCGAGCTCGCTGGCCCATCGGCGACCGAGGCGGCGCACCTCACGTTCGGGCCGGGCATAAATCTGCTGATGGTAGCCCCGTAGCCCCTCAATGAGGCGAGTGGCTTGGGCGTGCTCACGCACGGAGAAGCGAGCAAATGATGAGCGTGGTATCACAAGTATCACCGTATCCCTGTGGATATGGCCATACTTTACCAAGTGCCAATCGAAAGTTTTTCGCTCGTATTGCTCGTATGTACAAGCGAAAAAAATGGTGAGCGCGGATTATCAAATTTAGTGGGACCGGGCTGCTGGCGCTGCCCGATCCCGTCATTCATTGAGGAAACACTTACTAGGCAGTCAGTGAGTCCTACTCGCTGTCGTCTTCCAAGGCGTCGTCTTCGAGGGTCTTGTACTCGAGCAGGCTCCAGACCGTCGGGCTGGTTGGTCCCTTCTTGCCGCCACGCAAGACCTTGAGGAGGCGAATCTCACCATCCTCCGAGTTATCGCAGAAGTCTTCTAGATCTTCCTCCTGCAGGTTGATCCAGAGCTGCGTTGCGTGGGGATCGTCTCCCTCACCTCGCACGGTGCCCACTTCACGACGCTCCTTTGCCTTACCGGTCGGCTTGGAAGCCTCGTTGCGCGCCTTCTTGCTCTTGGCGCTTCTGGAGGTGTTGCCCGGGTCCTTCCGGCAGGCACGCTCCTCCTTGGCCTCCTGGTAGGCACCCTCGAAGCCGCCCTTGGCCTTGATGACCTTCTCGCAGTCCTCCGGCATCACACCCGCCTCGACCAGTGCTTTGACGACGGTCAAAATCTTCGAGCGCGTGCTAGCCAGGATGTCGCTGCCGGAACACGCCAGCGTGACCACGCACCGGGGAACGTGGGGTTGATAGTCGTCCTCCGTAAGCGACAGGAGCTTGGCGTTGTCCTCGAAGCAGTCCGTCTGACGCCAGTCGCAAAAGAGATCGTAGTCGTCGCAGGCAGCGTACACCATGGCCAGCAGTCCGGCGGTCCGGGCACGGAGGGCGGCGTGATAGCCCCGCTCACCCTTGCGGATGGCCTTGCTCAAACCGCGCATGTACCGGCGGGGATCGCGGCGACCGCCGGCAAAGTCGTTCACGTCGAAGTTGTCAGACGTCGTTCCATTCTTCGGCATGTTCTGGTCCCGATTGTAAGAAGAGTTTCGATGCGAAATTTCTTGAGATCGGCTCGCCGCGGCGGAGGGACCTGATCGTCACCCCGCCGCGGTGCAGGGGGCTACTCGACGCCCTCTGCCAGGAGGCGGCGGATGTCCTCGACGCGGTAGGCACGGATGCGCGGGCCGAGGCTGACCGGCAGCGGGAAGCGGCTGCCGCGATGGGCGAACCAAGTCGAGCGGGACACCGGAATGAGATTGAGGACGGTGGTGAGGCGCACGAAGCCGGTCTTGGGCAGGCTATCACCGTCGGCGGCCGAACCATCCGGCTGTTTTGTTTGGCTATTCATAGTAATTTTGCGATCTCCGTTGCGGGGTGCCGGCCGGCATGGGAAGATCTATTGGGGTTCAGCAGGGAGCGGAACTCACCAAAAATTTTTGATGATAGTTATGTTGCTGATGACTTGCGCCAGCGTGCGTAGGCTCGCTCCTCCGAGCATGGAAGCGCGGTCAACAGTCGATGCGTTGGGTCGGGGCGCGAGCGTTTGGGGTGAACGGCGCTGGCCTGTGGCTCGGGCGCCCACTAGGATCGGGACATGCGCCTCCTCGTCGATCCCAGCCGAGACGACCTCACACGTCTGCTCGCCGACGCCTCGGACGGGGATGTGCGCGCGTTACGGGCGCCCAACGGTCGAGTCTACGCCTGGGCTGCCCACGCCGCGCGCCATGTTGAGGTCGCGATCTCCCTCGACCTGCCGTTTGCCGACCGGACGCAGCTGCAGGCGGCCTCGTACCGGTTCAATCGCGGCGATGTCGAAGCGGCGGGCCCATTCCTTGATTTCGAAGACCTTGTGCGGCGGCTGGCCCGTTAGGCGTCAGATTAGGCACTGGGCACGTTGCGAGCGTAATAGTCTCGAACTGGCCGAACCACCGCATCAGGTTCGAGCCGCAAACTTCCTCTGATTGTCAGTTTTTTGTTTCGCCTGCCTCTCCTGCAGATCTGAACGGGCGTTTTTGTAGCCTCGTGCGATGACGTCCGGGGCGAAAGAGAACATTACGGGCAACGTAAACGGCACGGGGGCCACGTTCAGTACCTCCGCTCCGTAGTCGTAAGGCTTCTGCTCCGGGTGGCACTGGTCTAGGATGCCCTCCACCACGAAGCGCGCTCGCCCGCACCACTCCGGCATCAGCGCACGGTGCTTGGCATGGGTAGATCGGCAAGCGACGATCTCGTGCAGGAGCGTTCGGCCTGGCTCCGTTGGCAGGGACGCCGCAGCGTAGGCATAGGCTACGGCGATCCGCAGTTTGTTCCACGATGTCAGGATGCTGGAGCTGCGGCGCAGCTTGTACCGGGCAGGTACCTTGCCGTCCGATCCGGCTTTACTTGCCTCCTCGGTCTTGGGTTTGACGCGTAGCCCCTCCACGAACAACTCGGTGACTGGCCCGCCGAACGCTGTGTTGACCAGCGCCGCCCCGGCATCCTTGCTAGGGATGTGGTAGGTTTTTTTATCGCGAAGGTGTGTAAGGTGGTAGTGGTGCAGGGCCACCAGATGTATCGCCTCCAGCATCTCGGTCGCGTGGGACAGTAAGGTTCGCCTAAACGTCGAGCGCGACATTGCTCGCAGTATACGGGGGGCGCCCCCGATTGAAGCGTAAACCTCCTCGTCGAAGCGTCGGTCCGTTCCAAGCATCCGCCCAACCGTAGCGCCAACCGGCCGGCTGAACCCGCTGGCCTGCTCGCGCCAGGGGGCTTCGGCCACCTCGACGGCCCTGGCTACTCGGTAGACCATCGCGTCTTCGCGCAGCTTAGTGAAGCCGGGACAGACTACCCAGGCACAGAAGCCAGCGTGCAAAATTGCCTTGTGCTGGTGGAAGTCACCGGGGCCGGGATCGAGCAGGTAGCTCGCGACCGCCCTCGGGTCGTAGTTCTCCCAGGCATAGTCGATGAACGGGCGCAACGGGATCGTCGGCTTACTTGCCCTCCAGTTCGCGTGCAGCCGCCGGCGCCGTGGGGTGTCGGGCTTTGCCGGGGCATCGCTCGGTTCGTCATCCGTCACGTCCGCTGCCTCCATGCCTGTGTTGCCCAGGAAGCACCGGTGTCACGACGCAACCGAGTCGTCGGCGGCATGTCCGGGTGCCAGCTCGCTCTCAACGTATGATGCCCACTGCTCCATCAGATCGCGACGCCGCTCCAGCAGATCGCTGCGCGCGTAGGCTGCCTCGACCCGGCTCTCAATCGTGTGGGCCAGCGCCATCTCGGCAACCTCCCGCGGCAGGCTTGTACGTTCCGCTGCCCAGTCGCGGAACGAGGAGCGGAAGCCGTGGGCGGTGAAGGATAGCTCCATGCGCCGCAGCAGCATCAGAAACGCCATGTTCGAGAGTGGCTTTTCCCCGGAGCGGCCAGGAAACACGAGGGCGCTACTCGCGGCAAGCTCACGCGCACGGGCGAGGACCAATAGACTGCGCTCGCTCAACGGCACGCGGTGCTCACGCTTGGCCTTCATGCGCGTGGCCGGCACGGTCCACAGTCGCTCCGTCACGTTGATCTCTTCCCAGCGCGCCCCCAGAATCTCGCCCGTGCGTGCCGCGGTCAGGATCAAAAACTCGAAGGCCAGTCGGCTGCCCTCGCTCGCTTCGGCCGCTCGCAACTGCGCGATAAAACTCGGAACCTGTGCGTAAGGCAGTGCCGCGTGGTGCCCGTCGCGGTCGCCCTGCTTCGGCAGTCCCTTGGCAACTCCTTCAACCGGGTTCTCGCCGCTGCGGTAGCCGGCGGCCTTCGCCCAGTCGAGCACCGTGCCGATGCGCTGCCGGACGCGCCGGGCCGTTTCGGGCTTGGTCAACCAGATCGGCGCGAGCACGCGCAGCACATCGGGGGTGTCGATTTGATCGACGCGACGGGTGCCGAGTTGCGGGCAGGCATACTGTTGGAGGGTGTTGCGCCACTGCTGGGCGTGTTTTGCGTTCGCCCAGGAAGCCTTGTGCTCGCTATGGACGCGCTCGACCGCCTCGGCGAAGGTCGGCACAACGTCCTGCGCTTTGCGGCGCTCAGCCAACGGGTCGCCGCCCTCTCGTGCGGTCTTGCGATAGGCCAGTGCCCGTTCGCGCGCTTCGGCCAGCGTCACGAGGCCAGCTCCGCCCAAGCCGATATCGCGGCGGCGACCTTGCACGACGAGGCGCAGGAGCCAGCGTTTGGCGCCGGAAGGGTCGACGACGAGGTAGAGACCGTTTCCATCGGCATAGCGTCCAGGCTGTTTGAACTGGCGCACCTGCACCGCGGTGAGCGCTTTTTCGGGATGCTTACCCCTACCCTTCACAAATCCTCCGCCTAACTCGCGTGCCCCACATTCCTTACCACATATAGGCTCGGATGTAGCCGGATCCAGCCGGATTGCGTCGAACGATGAGTGTTCGCTAAACCCCCGCTATGGCTTGCATAATGGACTGACGCGGACGCTGCCGGATCTCAACGCGGCGGTCACCCCTTCCGCCAGAAATTCAAGCACTTAACCGATCATCGGCCTCCTCATGGCCCTCCGACACCGCCTTTGGCGTGCCGGGTTTTGTGCCGTACTTCGCCATGGCCTCGTGCAGGTGGGCGGTGATCATGTGGGCGTAGCGCATCGTCATCGTCACCGTGCGGTGGCCGAGAATCGCCTGTAGCGCCGGAAGGTCGCCCGTCCGTTGGAGGAACTCTGATGCGAAGCGGTGCCGCAGATCGTGGCACCGCCACTCCACGCCCGCCCGGACTGCGAGGTTGCGATACTGGCTTGAGAAGCTCGTGTACCTGCGGCCGGGTCCATTCCAGAACACGTAGGTGCTGGTCGGATGCCGGGGTGTGCCGAGAAGTGTGCCGAGCGCCTCGTCGCTCATCGGCACCACGCGCGGTGCCGATGTCTTGGTCTTCACGAGACGGACCTCGCGACGGGGGATCGAGACCTGCGGCCACTCTAGCGACACGGCCTCCTCCTGGCGCATCCCGGTTTGCGCCAAGAACAGGACGATGCGCCCCACCATCGGGGACGCTCGCTCCACGAGTCGCCTGACGTCGGCGTCGCTCGGGTACGAGGTACGGGGGGGCGCCTCCTTGAGGTGATGCTTGTCGAACGCCTTGACCGGGTTGCTGTCGATGTAGTCCCAGGCAACGGCGCAGGAACACACTCCACTCAGAGTCTGTTTGAGGAGCGGTCTCAGGCTGGATTGTGGAGGGCGCTGACGGCCCTGAGGCAGGCGACACAGGTGAGGCGACCGGTGGCGACGTCGAGGCGCCCGGCGCGCTCGCGCAGCAGGCCGCCCCAATGGCTGAGCCAGCCGAAGGTGCGCTCGACACCCCAGCGCCGCTCCAGCACGACGAAGCCCTTCTGATCCGGGTCCTTCTCGACCACGTGGTGGCGCATGCCATGCAGATGGCACCAGTCCCGGCAGCGCTCGGCCGTGAAGGCGCCGTCGAGGATGGCCAGGCGCAGGCTCGGCCACCGTTCCTTACCTTCATCGAGGGCCGTCAACGTGTCGCGATCCTGAACGTTGGCGGGCACGATGGCGAGCGCCAGGATGTGACCTTCGGCATCGACCAGCGCCACGCGCTTGCGCCCGACCAGCTTCTTGGCCCCGTCATAGCCGCGCGGCCCGCGCACCCCAAGGCACTTGACGCTTTGCGTGTCGATGATGGCGAGGCGCGGCGTCGCACGACGGCCGCAGCGGCGACGCTGTCGGCGCGCCAGAGCGCGCATCAGGCTCTCGAACAGCCCCTTCTCGATCCAGCGTCGGAACCAGCCGTAGACCGTGCGCCAGGGCGGAAAGCCGGCCGGCAGCCTCCGCCATGCGCCGCCGACCCGCAAGTGCCAGGCAATCGCCGCCGCCACCAACCGCACCGGCCGTGCGTTCGGGCTGCCCGGCGGATCGGCCCGCTCCAGAAAGCAGGCGACCTCGTCCAGGCCCGCCTGCAGCACCATGTCCTTTAGGCGCGCCTCATGACGCGTCCGATCTCGATCCGTCCACATCTGCTCTCCACTCCGCCCCGCCAGGCGGAATTTGTCTCGGCACACGAGACAGATGGGGACGGTCGGCAGAGGATCTCAAACAGGCTCTGAGAGCGCCTCACAAAACTCCCGCTCACCGGCCGTTCTCGCTCTGGCAAGGACAGCGCAGCGGGAGTTTTGTGAGAGACACTTACGATCGAAGTCGCGCGGGGCTCATGGCAATCTTGCCCGCTCGCTTGCATCGGAACACGGCAACATCAGTGCGAGCGAGAGGTGCAACGTTGCTCCATCACGCGCGTCTTCGGTGAAGCCGAACTCACGATACAGGTTGAGTGCCGCAGCCCCGCGATCCGCGCTCAGCGCCATCCGGGCGAAGCCGAGACCGCGGCCGTGGGTGATCGCCGCCGCGAGCAGGCGACGCCCGAGCCCCATCCTTGTCCGTTCCGGCACGACGCTGACGCTCGTCACAAAGGCGGCGACGCGAGCCGGATCGTTGCAATAGACGGCGACCAGGCCGATCAGGGTCGCCCCCTCCCACGCTTCGAACCGCTCGGCGCGAGCCACTAGCTTGGTGGCGTAGTCGGAGATCGCCACCCTCCGGTGGAGCGGCGGCGTGAAGCTGTTCGCGCAGGCACTCAGATGGGACCACACATCGTCCGCCCGAGACCGATTCCGGCAGAACTGCGACTCACTCACGGCTTCCCCGTCCAGATCAACTCTATTTACGCTCGCAGATGAGATAGATGCTAGCGGTCAGCTCCGGATACTGATTGCCCAATTGGTAACAACCCTCGATGTAGGCATCCGAAATGATGCCGGCTGCGAGAGCTGCATCGAATTGGTAGTTTGCGAGAGCTTTGAAAATAAGCCCGCCGCGATGGAGCGTCGAGAGGGCGGCGTCGCGGGTCGCCCGCTCCAGGGTATCGAAGGAGAAAGTATTTCGGTGCCCATTCGCCGCCTCGGCGGGGGTGACCGCGCTGTTGTGTGTGATCAGCCCCATCTTCACGGCGATCTGGCGCGAGGGGGCATTTGCATTCGGTACCAGCAGGAACAGCCGACCGGACGGTGTCAGCCAACGGCGGATCCGACGAAGGACGAGGACGGGGTCATCCAGGTGTTCAAGGGTGTTGATCAAGAAGATCGCGTCAAACGTTTCCTCCATCTCCAGCGTCTCGAAGGTCGAGCAGATGAAGCGGGGAGCGTCGCCGACTCGCTGCCGCGCCGCGTCGATCAGGGATGGCGCCGCCTCGACCACCGTGAGATCGCGGTACAACCCGGCCAGCCACTCGGTGGATTCACCGAGGTAGCAGCCGAGTTCGAGCGCGCGGCCCTGTGGCAGGAACGGCGCGAAGGCGCGCATCATGTAGCGACGCGTGATGGCGTCGAAATCGTAGTTGTAGCGACGGTCGCCGAACTGGCCGCCCTCGCGGTCGTAGTCGCGGGCCTGCGTCATCCTTGGTTCGCCTGATAGAGCCGGCGCGAGGCGGGCTGATAGAATTCATCGTAGGAAACCGGCACCATAGCGTTGAAGCCCAGCAATTGCCGCATCCTCGGCGAGCATTTCGCACCGTATTCCGGACCTAGGAACCGAGGGTAATCCATCTGTTGCTTGATGAACGCCCGGCTGAAGCTGAGCGTAAGGGCGGTGCGCGTCGTGTCCGTGGCGTTGCTTCCCGCCGCATGCCAAAGGTTCGAATCGAAAAGGACGATGCTGCCGGCTGGCCCGACGAGCCGGTCTGACTCGGCTCGGAACACGGCTTCGGGCGGCTGGGCGGGTGCGTGGTGCGACCCGGACAGGACATGCGTCGCGCCGTTCTGCGTGGTGAACGGGTCCACCATGACGAGCATGTTCAGCATCAGCCGGAAGCCGCCGCCGAAGGTGCGCACGTCCCGATGGACACGGTGGAGATAGCTCGTCGCGGAAGGTCCTACGCTCGCCGGATTGAAAGCGTGCAGGATGTAGGCGGCGTCGCCGAAATAGCGGGAGATCAGACCATCGAGCCAATCCTGTTCGAGGAAGGCGTCGAGTGCCGGGTACTGGCCGACGGCGTGATGCGCGGTGCCGTCGGGTGCGGTGGTGGCGCCTCCCTCGACTTGACGTCGGCCGCGATCGACGAGGCTGTCGAGCACGGCTTGACGGATGGAGGGCAGATGAGCGGTGGGCACGACGCTCTCGAATAGAACTTAGCCTTGCGCCGCATCTGTTCGTCGAACCACTCGGCATCGTGCGAAGTGGGATTGACCATGGGTGGCTCCTCGATCCGGGGCGTGGTCGGTCATGCCGCTGCGGTATCGTATTCGAAGGAGCGAGACGGGGCGGCCGCATCGAGGCTGCAATGCGCGTCTCCCTCGATAAGATCGTAGCCGCCGGTCAGAATGCTCGCGAGCATGGATCGCGGGTTGAACATCAATACGTCGAGGATCGAAAGCCAGGGCACGAAGGCGTGCGGTCCCTGCGAATACGCGAAAGGCCGGGCGCGGAGAAAGCGCAAGCGCATCCCACGCCGTGCGAAAGCGACCGGATCGTAGAGGGTCGTGCCGCCGATCGGGTTGATGTAGGTCGCAGCCCCCAGCCGTTCGCACAGATCGATCACCCGATCCTGCCGCCGCAGATCCGTCACGCCCTCGATCGCTGACGCGGCGCGGATCGGCGTGGTGATGGAAAGATGCGCGCAGGTCTGCAACAATCCGTGCCGCAGATGATCGAACAGGTCGGCGCTCGCGTACCCCAGAACCTCCTCAACGAGCGGCATAGTCTCGCGCTGGTACGGCGCGGAGCGATAGGCTTGAGCAATCTGGGCGCACAGCCGAGCAGGCTTGAACTCCGCCGCGACATGCCGCTCGCAGATATCGAGATGGTCCGAAGCCTTCTCCAGCGGCAGCGTGAAGGTGACCGGCGCCCTGTCACGCAGGAACCGATTGCGGTTGATCCAACCCTTCTTGGTATACTTCACAGTGTCGTAGATCACGAACTGATCAACCGCTGCGATGAGCTGAAAGTAGCCAATATAGGGAAAGAGATACGGCTGCATGATCGCGACCGTGATCGGCGCTGTCATGGCTGTGCGATCCGGACCACGATGGCGGAGTCTCGATCGGGATTGATCAAAAGGAGGAGGATCTGCCCGCCTTCCCACTCCGGACGGCAAAGGGTCGCCTGCGCTGGAAGCTCCGGCAGAGGGCGGCCTTTCGCTCCGACGGCGGGGTCAAGCGGCGCGGGTCGCATCGATCCAGTGCCTCCACATCGCGCGGAAAGCCTCGCCGACTTCCGTGGCATGGCGTTCGTGATCCATCAATGGGCTAGCGAAGACCCGTTCGCGAAGCCCGGACCGGATTGTGCGCAGACGGTCGGGATCGCAAGACAGGGCGACGGCGCGCGCCACGTAATCGTCCCGCGTCTCTGCGACAAGTTCGGTCAAGCCGACGGCCGTCAAGACGGCAAGGCCAGTACGAGCGACCGCGTGAGCGCCCGCCAGGACGACCAGAGGAACGCCCATCGTGAGGGTGTCGCAGGTCGTCGTACCGCCATTATAGGGAAACGAATCAAGCGCGATATCGAACTCGTGGTAGAGTTCGAAGTAGGTGGACGTCACGCGCGGGTGGAGGCGGATCCGCTCCAGCGGCAGCCCGGCCTTCGACAGCCGTGCCTCGACCTGGGCCCGAATCTCCGACACCTCGATGTCGGCGACAACCATGAAAAGATGCGCTTCGGGAAGTGTCCGCAGGATCTCGGCCCAGGCTTCCAGAACGCCGTCGCCGATCTTTTCGAAGCGGTTCATCACGCCGAAGGTGACGAAGCCGTTGTCTTCGAAGGGCGGCCGCTCGCGCACCGGAGGAAGTGCATCCGGCGCCTCGTAGGTGGCCGAGACTCCGGGCATGCGCCATAGCGTCTCGGTGTGCAGCGCCTCGGAGAGGCCGAGGCCGTCGTGGCCGAAGTCGGTCAGCCGGTAGTCGATCGCGCGCAGACCCGTGGTCGCCGGATGGCCGATCCACGTGACCTGCACCGGCGCCGGCTTGCGCGCGAAGACGAGCAGGCGGTGGCCGGCGCTGTGACCCGAGAGGTCGACGAGGATGTCGATCGCATCCGACTCGATCAGGTCGGCGGCCTCGTCGTCGCTGAGGCCGGCGATGTTGTGCCAGCCGCTGAACACGGTCCGCAGGCGGGCCGAGACCGCATCTTCCGCGGCCTGCGTCATGTAGGCCCGCGCCTCGTACTGCGCTTGATCCAGATGGCGCAGGAACGGCTCGATGAAGCGGGCGACGGCGTGGGTGCACAGGTCGCCCGAGACGAAGCCGATGCGCAGGGGACGATCCGCATCGCGATCGTTGGTGAAGGGCCGCCGCCGCAGCAGCGGATCGGCGAAGCGCGCGCCGAAGCCGCGCGCGTCGGCCGCGTAATCGGCGTGCGGAATGCCCTCGGCATAGAGTTTGGCGAACAGCCGGTTGGAATAGGCGGTGATGTGCCGGGGATCGGCCGCGAGCGCCCTGTCGAAGCTCGCGATCGCCTCGTGCACGTGGCCGAGGCTCTTCAGGCTGCAGCCGAGATTGTTGTGCGCGTTGGCGAGGCCGGGATCGAGCGTCACGGCACGCCGCGCATGAGTCACGGCCGCGCCGTGGCGGCTGATGCGCTGATAGACGCCGGACAGGTTGGCATGCGCGATCGCGAGGTCGGGCTTGAGCGCGATCGCCCGCTCCAGGGCCGAGATGGCGCCGGCATTGTCGCCCAACGTGATGAGAACCGCGCCGAGGCTGCTGAAATACCCCGCATTCTCGGGTTGGCGATAAATCGCGATGCTGAACAGGTCGAAGGCCTGCTGGTGCCGGCCCTTGCTCGCGGCGACGGCGCCCGCGAGATGCGTCGCGTCGGCATGGGTGTCGTCGAGGCCGATGACGAGGTCGGCCAGGGCCTCGGCCGCGCCGAGATCGCCCGCATTGTAGCGCTCCTGTCCGCGCGCGAAGGCGTGGTCGGTGAATTCCTTGAGCGCGGCGCGGCTGCCGTCATCCACGAGGCCGCGGCTGCAGAACTGCTCCATCAGGGCGCGCACTTCGCCGACGCGATTGAGCACAAGGAGCGACAGCGCGAGCGCCAGCCAGTGGCGCGGCTGCTCGGGTTCCGCTCTCAGGGCGGCGACGAAGTGCGGCACCGCCGGTCCGGGCCCGTCCGCCTTGCTGGTCAGGAGGCCGAGTTCATGGTGCGCCCCCGCGTGCTGAGGCGCGGCATCGAGCAGGCGCTGAAGGTTGCTGCGGGCCTTCTGGAAGCGCCCGGCCACCCGGTGCGCGACGGCCTTGGACAGGGTGCGCTCGAACGGGTCCGGCGCGCCGGCGTGCTCGATCGTGCGTGACTTGCGGTGCTCGAGCATACCCGACATTCCCGTAACGGCAGGACGGTATCGGCGGGATGCCTAACAAGTGATTAATCCGCCCAGTCCGGCGGTCACGAACGATTCCCGGCCGGCCGCGTTTACGGCCATGCTTTCGAAGATCTCGCGACATCCGATCCGTGCCCGAACCGCGGGACTGGCCAGCGGCCTCGAGGCCCTCGATTTGGCAGCCGGCGTTTCCCTCGCGCGAACGAAGGATCATCCAGCCAACCGCGCCCTCGGATTCGTCGGCGAGGTCGGGAGCTGGCAGTCCCTCCTCGCCCTGTCTGTCACGGTTCTGGCGTGCGGCAAGGCCACCGGCGACCGCCGTCTTGCCGAGACCGGAGGCAACATGCTCGCGGCCGGCCTCGCGGCCAGCCTCGTCAAGACGACGATCAAGCGGACGGTCCACCGCACCCGTCCCAACGTCCTGATGGACGAAGGGCGCTACGCACGCGGCCGGCCCGGAACCGGCATCGGCCCCTGGCAATCCTTTCCGTCAGGGCACGCCGCCTTGAGCTTTGCCCTCGCCCGGTCGGTGGCCCGGACCTATCCTGGCCTCGCAGCAGTGGCGGCGATCGCCGCTGCGGGCGTCGCGGGCATACAGGTCGTCCGCGGCGCGCATTTCCCCATCGACGTCCTGGCCGGCGCCGCGATCGGCGTCGGAGCCGAGGCGGTCAGCCACCGCATTCTGCGCCCACGGTCCGACGACGGGGCATGATCCGTCGGCGAGCCGAGGCGGAACCCGCTTCGCGCCGGGCCCCGATGTCGGGCAGCGTCCCGACCGGCGCCGCCGGCCGCTCAGCTCACATCAAGCCCGGTTGATGCGATCGGTCTCCTCCGCGTGATTGCGAGGCGACGCCGAAGCGATCAAGCGGAGACCGTATCAGAGGGTGAGGTCGCGTTCGAACAGGGACACCGGCGCTTCCTCAGGCGGTGGCGACGCGGCGGCCCTGCGCGTCGATGACAGGCTCGCCGTCCTCCTTCACGAATTCGCCCCGCTGCGGCGGCAGCAGGTCCAGCACCGCCTCGGACGGACGGCACAGGCGCACGCCCCGCGGGCTTGCCACCAGAGGCCGGTCGAGGAGGACCGGGTGGGCCTCGATGGCGTCGAGAAGCTGCGCGTCGGTGAGCGCCGGATCGGCCAGGCCGAGCTCGGCATAGGGCGTCCCTTTCTCGCGCAGGACATCACGGACCGAGAGGCCGGCGCGCGTCAGCATCCGACGGACGAGCGCCCGGCTCGGCGGCGTCTTCAGGTATTCGACCACGTGCGGCTCGATGCCGGCATTGCGGATCATCGCCAGCGTGTTGCGCGAGGTGCCGCAGGCCGGGTTGTGGTAGATCACGACGTCGAAGGGCTCGGGCATCGGCTCAGGCATGGGCAGCGTCTCCGGTGGAGCACTCGCAGGCGGAGAGGGCGGCAAGCGCGGTGTCGCAGACCTCCGGCCGGCCCTGGCAGCAATCGCGCATCAGGAAGGCGATGAGGTCCGACAGGCCGGCATAGGCGGCGCTGTAGATGACGGATTTGCCCTCGCGCCGCGACGTGATCAGCCCGGCATGGGAAAGCTCCTTCAGGTGGAAGGAGAGGTTGGTGCTCGCGACCCCGACCACGGTCGCGAGCGCGCCGGCGGCGAGACCATCGGGCCCGGCGGCGACGAGGGCGCGCACGACCCGGAGCCGGTGTTCCTGACCGAGCGCGGCGAAGGCCGCGAGGGCTTGCCGTTCGTCCATGATCGTTCCATCATTTCAACAGACATTGAAACGTATCGGGATCCGACGCCTTGGACAAGCCTCAGCCTTCCTTCTCCGACGGAATGCCGAACCTCTCGGCGGCCCATTTCGAGGTGCCGACGGCGGGGCGGTCGGAGGCCTCGGCGCCGCTCTCCCACGCGCCGCGCTTCCTGATCCTCTACGGCTCGCTGCGGGAGCGCTCGTTCAGCCGCTTCCTGGCCTACGAGGCGGCGCGGCTGCTGGAGGCGATGGGCGGCGAGGTGCGTCTGTTCCACGCCCACGGCCTGCCGCTGCCCGACGACGGCACGGCCGACCACCCGAAGGTGCAGGAGCTGCGGCAGCTCTCGATCTGGTCCGAGGGTCAGGTCTGGGTTTCGCCTGAGCGGCACGGCAACCTAACCGGGGTCATGAAGAGCCAGATCGACTGGCTGCCCTTGAGCGAGGGCTCGGTACGCCCGACGCAGGGACGTACGCTCGCCGTGATGCAGGTGTCGGGCGGCTCACAAAGCTTCAACGCCGTCAACAGCCTGCGGGTGCTCGGGCGCTGGATGCGAATGATCACCATCCCGAACCAGTCCTCGGTGCCGATGGCCTACAAGGAGTTCGACGAAGCCGGCCGGATGAAGGCTGGACCGCTCTACGACCGCGTGGTCGATGTCTGCGAGGAACTGATGAAGTTCACGCTTCTCACCCGCGGGCGGGCCGATTACCTCGTCGACCGCTATTCCGAGCGCAAGGAGCGCGATCCGGAGCGCCTCAGAGCCGTGGCCGCCGATATCGGCTTCGCCAAGGAATAAGGACCTTGCGGTAGGGCTTGCATGCGGGGGCAGGGCGCAGAGCGCGCGCCCTCGTTCGGTTGAGGTGCGGACCATGACGGCCGATCCGTTTCTGGCGGGTTTCACGCTTCACGACATCGACGCGGACGGCCTGCGCATCCGCGCATCCGTCGGCGGGTCCGGGCCGCCGGTGCTGCTGCTGCACGGGCATCCGCAGACCCACGCGACCTGGCACGCCGTCGCCCCGCCTCTGGCCGAGCACCACAGCGTGGTGGCGATGGATCTGCGCGGCTACGGCGATTCGCAGAAGCCGGAGGGCGGCGAACGCCACGCCAACTACGCCAAGCGCGCGATGGCCGCCGACGCGGTGGCGGTGATGCGACGCCTCGGCCACGACCGCTTCGCCGTGGTCGGGCACGACCGCGGCGGGCGGGTCGCCCACCGCCTCGCCCTCGATCATCCCGATGCCGTCACCCGGATCGCCGTCCTCGACATCGCGCCCACCGCGACGATGTACGCACGGACCGACAAGGCCTTCGCCACGGCCTATTTCTGGTGGTTCTTCCTGATCCAGCCGGCGCCCCTACCGGAGCGCCTGATCGCGGCCGACCCGGAATTTTTTCTACGCACCCATGTCGAGGGACAGTCGAAGACGCCGGGCAGCCCGAGCCCGGCGCTCTTCGCCGAGTACCTGCGCGTCTACCGCGATCCGGCCACGCGCCATGCGATCTGCGAGGATTACCGGGCGGCGGCGGGAATCGACCTGGAGCACGACGCCGCCGATGCCGACCGGCGGATCGAGGCGCCTCTCCTGGCCCTCTGGGGCGCGCGGGGGACGGTGGGGCGGACCTACGACGTGCCGGCGACGTGGCGCGAGAAGGCTCGCGACGTGCGCGGTTTTGCGCTCGATTGCGGCCATACCCTGCAGGAGGAGCGACCCGATCGCGTGCTCGCCGCCCTTCGCGATTTCCTGGCTTGAGCGCGCCGCGGTTTCGCGACCGCGCCGGCCGTCACACGAACGGCTTCACCAGCACGCGGCGGCCGCTGAGGTCGTGCACGGTGACGTGCCATTCCGACCAATCCTCGCGGTCCGCGAGGCTGCTCATCACCTCTTGAACCACCTCGTCTGCGCGCCGCACGAGGCGCTCGGGGACACGGATCTCCTTGCCCTGCGCGTCGAACACGCACTCGTAGCCATTCGTCGCGTGGAAGCGGTAGCGTGCCATGGGCGCCCTTTTCCTCCTGATCGACTCTGAAAAGACGGTCGTTCGCCTTTCGTTCCATATGGGGACAAGGCGTGGAAAAGAGCAATACGACCTTCAGCGCCGGCAGGGACTTACACCCGGTTTTGATCGCCGGTGCGGCTTGGGGACAGGCCGCCCCCGGCGCGGCCGCCCTCGCGTATGTCTCGGCCCCGCGGATGTCGCCCGCTGCGGCTACCGCTCTCGGATCGAATGCACCGACGTGATGCGGGAACTCTTGCGATCGACGCGACGCGCGTTGTGAGATCAGTCCTTGTCCCGATCGAGAAAAGAACTTTGCTGTCTTTCGCAAGCTTCTCTCTTCGAGGCCCGTGCCTTTGAGCGCGGTTCAGTCCGATTTTTGTATCCGGCGCCCTCGAACAGACGAGCGCCCGACTCCGGAAAAGGCTCAGACGGTCCAACCCCGGACGGCGGAAACCTCCGCCGCATCGCCGCGCGGCGGCCGTCATCGTGCCCAACACTCGCACATATCTTGCAACTTTTCTGGACAGCGCTGCTCGGATTCGCGCCACACCCCGGCCGGACGGGCCCAATTGCAGCGATAAACTGCCGGGGCGTCGTCCGGCGCCAATAAAATGTCGCAATACGACAAGCCTCCTGGAATGACTGAAAATAACCTTTGATCGTCCAAGATAAAACCATAAAAATTTCGATCGAGGACAACATCGCTCCAAATTGAAGGGCTTTCCCTATGGGCCGGATCAATCTTGAAGGTATCAGCAAGATATTCGGCTCGAACTCGTCCACGGCGCTCGATCTGATGGCGCAGGGAAAGCAGAAGAGCGAGATCGCCGCCGCCTGCGGTGCCGTCGTCGGATTGCGCGACATCTCGTTCGACATTGAGGAGGGCGAGATCCTCGTCCTGATGGGCCTGTCCGGCTCCGGCAAGTCGACGCTCCTGCGCTGCATGAACCGGCTGGTGGAGCCGTCCTGCGGACGGATCGTCGTGGACGGGGTGGACGTCACGCGGCTCGGGCGCAAGGAGCTGCTCGCCTTCCGCCAGAAGACGTTCGGCATGGTCTTCCAGCACTTCGCCCTGCTGCCCAACCGGACCATCCTCGGGAATGTCGGGTTCGGGCTCGAGATCAAGCAGGTCTCGGCCAAGGAGCGGGTCGAGCGGTCGATGCAGGCGATCGAACTCGTCGGCCTCAAGGGCTGGGAGTCGAAGTATCCCAGCCAATTGTCCGGCGGCATGCAGCAGCGCGCGGGTCTCGCGCGGGCGCTCGCGGCGGATGCGGACATCCTCCTCATGGATGAGGCGTTCAGCGCCCTCGATCCGCTGATCCGGCGGGACATGCAGGCGGAGCTGCGCGACCTCCAGCGCACGCTCAAGAAGACCATCGTCTTCGTCTCGCACGACCTCGACGAGGCCATCGCGCTCGGCGGCCGCATCGTCCTGATGAAGGACGGCGAGGTGGTCCAGATCGGGCAGCCCGAGGATATCGTGGCCCATCCGGCCACCGAGTATGTCGAGCGGTTCGTCGAGCATATCGACCTCGCCGCGGTTCTGCGGGCGGAGCAGGTCGCGGACCGGTCCGCCCCCCGGCTGGCGCCCACGCAGACGGTGGCCGAGGCGCGCACCGCCCTCGGCGGGGGGAACGCCAGCTCCTGGCTCGTCGCCGACGGGGACGGGCGGCTCGTCGGCCGCATCTTCGCTGACAGGCTCGCCGCCGCGCGGCCTGACGAGACCGTCGCCAGCCTGCTCGATCTCGGGCAGCCCGTCGTCGAGGCGGATCGCCGGCTGGACACCATCCTCGCCACGATCGCCGCCGAGGAGCGCGTGGCCGTCGTCGGCAGGGACGGGCGCCTGATCGGCTCCGTCACGAGCCGCGACGTGGTGCAGGCGCTGGCCGCGCGCCCCGGCACACACGGCCTGTCGCAGACAGGTCAACAGATCCTCTCGAAGCCGCCAGGAACACCGCGATGGAGTGGAACGTCCCCAAATTTCCCCTCGACACGCTCAGCGACAACGGTCTCGACTGGCTCACAGAGCATGGCAGTTGGCTGACCCGCGCCGTCAGCCGCACCGTCTCCGACTGGATTGAGACGCTGACCACCGCTCTCGTCTCGATCCCGCCCTGGATCTGCATCGCGATCGCGGCGCTCGCCGCCTACCGTGTCGGCGGCCGTAAGATCGGGATCCTGACGCTGGCCGGCCTGCTGTTCCTGTGGAATCTGAGGCTGTGGCAGGCGACGGTCGAGACCCTGGTCCTCGTCAGCATCGCCACCGCCGCGGCGCTGGTGATCGGCGTGCCCGTCGGGATCTGGTTCGCGCTCAGCCGACGGGCCTGGCGGACCTTCTCGCCGGTGCTCGACATGATGCAGACCCTGCCGAGCTTCGTCTACCTGATCCCGGCTCTGCCCTTCTTCGGGCTCGGTGCCGTCTCGGCCTGTTTCGCGACGATCGTGTTCTCGGTGCCGCCGGTCATCCGGCTGACGGCGCTCGGCATCCGCAATGTGCCGAGCGAACTCGTCGAGGCCTCCGATGCCTTCGGCAGCTCGGCGACCCAGAAGCTGTTCAAGGTGCAATTGCCGCTCGCGCTGCCGACGATCATGGCCGGCGTCAACCAGACCATGATGCTCGCCCTCTCCATGGTCGTCATCGCGGCGATGATCGGGGCCGGCGGCCTCGGCCGCGCGGTCTGGCAGTCGATCCAGCGCCTTGAGGCGGGAGCCGGGTTCGAGGCGGGCATCGGCATCGTGATCGTGGCGGTCATCCTCGACCGCGTCACCCAGGCCCTCGCAGCCCGGGCCCGCCCCCACGGTGTTGCCTGAAGGTTACATCCTCAGCCGGAGCGCCAACAAAGATTGCGTTCCGGCTGAAATGCTATCATATATTGCAAAAGCCAAATCATCACCGAACAGCCCCGAATATCGGAACTTCAGGCTCAGCACCTGAACAGAAAAAGCTCGGCTAAAAAACGCCGCACATCCCCAAATCAACTTGAAAGGTCCGATCCATGCGCGCTCCGATACTTGGTGTGATGGCCTGCCTTGCCCTGGTCCACACGCCGGCCGAGGCGGCGGGCAAGCAGGTTCGGATCGCCTACGTGGAATGGGCCGACGCCGTGGTCGCCACCAACATCCTCAAGCTCGCGCTTGAGGAGAAGGGCTATCAGGTCAAGACCATCCCGCTCGCGGCCGCCGCCATGTGGCAGGCCGTGGCAACGGGCGATGCGGATGCGAGCGTCGCGGCCTGGCTCCCCGTCACGCAGGGCGCCTATTACGAAAAACTCAAGAACCGCATCGACCTGATCGGCCCGAACGTCACGGGCGCCAAGATTGGCTGGGCCGTGCCCGCCTACTCGTCGCTCAACTCGATCGAGGATCTGGCGACCAAGGCGTCCGAGGTCGACGGCAAGGTGGTCGGCATCGATCCCGGCGCCGGCGTCATGAAGAGTTCGGAGGCGGCGATCAAGGCCTACGGCCTGAAGGTCAAGCTGCTCGACGGCAGCGATGCCACGATGACCAGCGCACTCAAGGACGCGGTGCGGCAGAAGAAGGACGTGGTCGTCACCGCCTGGACGCCGCATTGGATGTTCGCGCGCTACGACCTGAAATACCTCGCCGACCCCAAGAAGAGCTTCGGTGAGGCCGAGAGCGTGAACACGCTGGCCCGCAAGGGGCTCAAGGCGGACATGCCGGAGGTCTACGGAATCCTCGAGAAGTTCAAGCTCACCATCAAGGACGAAGAAGCCGTGATGGCGGAGAACGAGGAGAAGGGCGCCAAGCCCGAGGAGACCGCCGCGAAGTGGATCGCGCGGAACCGCGCGACGGTCGACGGCTGGCTCAAGTGATGCGGCCGCCCGCGAGCTGAAAACGACCGGAGACAGCTCGGAAGACGATTCGGGAATTCGGTGGAGGGGGATCGGAAAACATGACGGCGAACGGTTTGGCGGCGGCCCTGGTGGCCTGTGCCGCGGGGGTGATGCTGTGCCCGTCGGGGGCGGCGGCGCAGGCGCGAGGCCCCGTCGAGGTCGACGCTGAGCCCAGCCAGGTCAACCGCGAGCAGCCGGTCGCGGTCCCCGATCCCCGCGACGCGCCCGATTCCCTCAGCAATTTCGACCTGGGGCCGCCGAAGGGCAAGACCAACACCGGCACCTTCACCTTCGGCGGCGCCATCCGCGCCCGCTACGACTGGCGCTTCGACGATGCCAGCCGCGGCGGCGTCCGCAAGGCGCGGGAGAACTTCGACTTCGACACCCTCGCGCTCAAGGCGGCCTACGATTCCGACACCATCTTCGGCGCGGCACAGTACCGGTTCTACGGCGGCAGCTCGATCTACGGCCCACGCAACGGGTATCGCGGCAATCCGGGCGAAGTCCATTTTCCGATGTTCGCCTATATCGGCTACAAGTTCACGCCCGAGAACAGCATCACCGTCGGCCTCAACCAGTCCCCCTTCGGCCTGACCCCGTATTTCGGGACGAGCTTCCTCGAAACGCTCGGCTTCACCATGGGGATCGAGGAAGTCTATAACTTCGGCGTCAAGTTCTCGCATGTCGAGCCGGACTTCAATTATCAGGTCGGCTTCTATCCGGGCGCCAACCCCAACGCCTTCGGTCTCAGCCTCGACAGCGCGCGCTACTCGACCAACATCGTTCGCGCCGACCCCTACGTCACGAACGGCACCAGCAACGCCGAACAGAACATGTTCATCGGACGAGCCGAGTACTTCGTTCTCAAGAACGACACCGCCTCGCTCGCCTTCGGCGCCTCGATCTGGCACTCGGACATCTACAACTTCGACACGCGCCAGACCGGCACCAAGCAGCTCGAAGGCTTGCACGCCCTGGGCACCTACGGCCCCTGGGGCTTCAAGGCGATCTACGTCCGCCAGGACATCGACCCGAAGAACCCCTTCCGCAACGACCTCATCACGATCGGCGGCTTCGACTTCTCGTACAATCTCGCCACGCGCGGCAACTTCATCTCGGGCGAGGTGACCTACAAGGTGCCCGATCCGATCGGACCGTTCACGGTCGTGCCCTTCGTCGGCTACAGCGCCTTCTACAAGGACAAGGCGGCGTTCCGGGCCAGCGAGCGCTTCACGCTCGGCGGAGCCTGGACCCTCACGGCCGATCCGAACCTGATCATCTACACCGAGGCCGCCATCGGCCGGAACGACCCCTATGTCGGCGTCGGCGAATTCA
The DNA here is from genome assembly GCF_021117295.1 of Methylorubrum sp. B1-46. NCBI lineage: Bacteria > Pseudomonadati > Pseudomonadota > Alphaproteobacteria > Hyphomicrobiales > Methylobacteriaceae > Methylorubrum > Methylorubrum sp. B1-46. Next base: position 4,015,454 of record NZ_CP088247.1, read on the forward strand.
ACAACGGCCTCGCCCAGGGCGGCGAGAACCGTTGGAAGTCACGCTTCATCATGAACATCGGGTATTATTTCTAGAACATCGCCCCGAAAGGTGGCCGCCGGCTTTCGGGACGGTGCAAAAACAATGATCTCGAGCGTCGTCCTGGATCCGATATCCAGGACGATGCTCTCTGGCGCTTTCCGACGAAGGGGAGCCAGTTCGTCGGAAGCATGCATGACGACCCGGAGAGGCCGGCCCGCTGCTGGCAGGCCGGCCTCTCCGCGATCCGCGATCTTCGCGAGCATCACGCCGGCTTCCGAGGGAGCCGGCGTTCTCGTTTTCAGGTCGTGCGCTTTACCGTCGCGCCTTGGCGGCCAACGCGCCGCGCTTGGTTCGGCCGAATGCAATCCTGCCGAAGCCCGGCCTTGTCGGAGGCGGGGGAGGGGGAGGGGGCTCGAACGGACGACGGCCGCGCCTCAGGCGCGTGCGCCCTGCGCCGGCCCGATCTTCCGCTCGGCGCTGGGCGGCTGGCCGAAGCAGTCGAGATAGGCCTTCGAGAAGTGCGAGGCCGAGGTGAAGCCGCACTCGAACGCCACCGAGAGCAGCGGCATCGCCGTCTGCCGGATCAGGGTGCGGGCGTGCTCAAGACGGATGCGCAGGTAGTGCTTGGCCGGAGAACGGCCGAGATACTTCAGGAACAACCGCTCGAGCTGGCGGGTCGAGAGCTGCACCGCGTCGGCGAGCTCCTGGCTGCCGAGCGGTTCGGCCAGTGAGGTCTCCATCAGTCCCACCACCCGCAACAGCTTCGGGTGCGAGACGCCGAGGCGCATGCGCAGGTCCATCCGCTGGCGCTCGCCGGACTCGCGGATGCGGTGGTGGATGAGTTGGTCGGCGACCTCCGAGGCCAAGCTCGGCCCGTGGTCGCGCATGATCAGCGACAGCATCATGTCGGCCGCCGCGGTGCCGCCCGCGCAGGTGAAGCGGTTGCGGTCGATCTCGAACAGATCCGAGCCGATCTCCAGCCCGTCATGCTCCGAGACGAGGCCCGGCAGGTTCTCCCAGTGGATCGTCGCCCGGTATCCGTCGAGGAGGCCGGCCTTGGCCAGCACGTAGGTGCCCGTGCAGACCGCCCCGATCGCCGCACCGCGGGCGCTGCACCGGCGCAGGGCCGAATGGAGGGCGCGGTGATCCGGGCGCTGGATGTCGACGCCGCCGCACACGACCATCATGTCGAAATCCTGCGCGTCGCAGAAGCGGCCCGCGACCTTGACCTCGATCCCGTTCGAGGCGGTGCACTTGGCCCCATCCTCCGACCACAGCGAGAAACGGTAGAGATCGCGGCCGACCGCGCGATTGGCGAGCCGCAGGGGCTCGATCGCCGAGGAGAAGGCGATCATCGAAAAGCGGTCGACCAGCATGAAGCCGACGGCGATGCCTCTCCCGGTGATCGCCTCGCTCTCGGCCACCGTATGAGCCGGGCCCGTCTCCCCGGCAGCTATCGTCATTTCCATCCCGACCACCGTCTGTCGGCCTATGCCGCGGCTTGGTGGGCAATTCACGTGCCGCGCCGATCTTTCGCCGGCGAGGAAGCGATGCAGGATCGCTCCGGTTGCAACCGGCCCCGTCGATCAGGAGGCAGCACGTCCGCCGAGGCGGCGCCCATACCGGAACTTAATCTCCGATCGTCGGCCGAACGCAATAGAATAATTCTTGTTCGCCCCCCGTTCACGGCGGCGTGACCAGACAAGACATCCGGATTGTCAGTCAACGGACCGATCCGAGAGACTTGTCGGGCGAGCCGCCGCGCCGTCACTCGAACCGGTCGATGGGGCCTTCCGAGCCGCGCGTTCGCGGAAAATGACTGAAGTCGGGAATCCCAAACTCGCGGTCGCCGTCGATCAAGCCCCGGGGCGAGGGGCGGACCATGATCTGTCAACACCGCGAGGTCGACCGATGCGCCGCTTCTCCCTCACGTCGCTGCTTTCCGAATCCCTGCGGGGCCATACCGGTTGGGGCCGCCAGTGGCGCGCGCCCGAACCGAAGCCCCGCTACGACGTCGTCATCGTCGGCGGCGGCGGGCACGGGCTGGCGACGGCCTATTATCTCGCCACCGTGCACGGCATCACCAACGTGGCGGTGCTGGAGAAGGGCTGGATCGGCGGCGGCAATACCGGCCGCAACACCACGATCATCCGCTCCAACTACCTCTACGACGAGAGCGCGGCGATGTACGAGCACGCGCTCAAGCTCTGGGAGGGGCTCAGCCAGGAGCTGAACTACAACATCATGTTCTCCCAGCGCGGCGTGTTGATGCTCGCGCACAACATCCACGACGTCCAGAGCTTCAAGCGCCACGTCTATGCCAACCGCCTGAACGGCATCGACAACGAGTGGCTCTCGAAGGAAGAGTGCAAGGAATTCTGCCCGCCGCTCGATATCTCGGGGAGCTTGCGCTACCCCGTGCTCGGCGGCGCGCTCCAGCGCCGGGCCGGCACCGCCCGCCACGACGCCGTGGCCTGGGGCTATGCCCGCGGCGCCGACGCCCGCGGTGTCGACATCATCCAGAATTGCGAGGTGACCGGCATCCGCCGCGACGCCTCCGGTGCGGCGGTGGGCGTCGAGACCAGCCGCGGCTTCATCGGCGCCGGCCGGATCGGCGTGGTCGCCGCCGGCCACACCTCGACCCTGATGTCGATGGCCGGCGTGTCGATGCCGCTGGAGAGCTACCCGCTCCAGGCTCTGGTCTCCGAGCCGGTCAAGCCGTGCTTCCCCTGCGTGGTGATGTCGAACGCCGTCCACGCCTACCTGTCGCAATCCGACAAGGGCGAACTGGTGATCGGCGCCGGCACCGACCAGTACACCTCCTACAGCCAGCAGGGCGGCCTCCACATCACCACCCACACGCTCGACGCGATCTGCGAGCTCTTCCCGCAATTCACCCGGATGCGGATGCTGCGCTCCTGGGGCGGCATCGTCGACGTGACCCCGGACCGTTCGCCGATCATCGGCAAGACCCCGGTTCAGAACCTGTTCGTCAATTGCGGCTGGGGCACCGGCGGCTTCAAGGCGACGCCGGGCTCGGGTCACGTCTTCGCCCACACGCTCGCGACCGGCACGCCGCACAAGATCAACGCGCCCTTCACCCTCGACCGGTTCCGCACCGGGCGCCTCATCGACGAAGCCGCCGCGGCGGCCGTCGCGCACTGATCCGGAGCCAGACCCATGCTGCTGATCGCCTGTCCCCATTGCGGCAAACGGCCCGAGACCGAGTTCCGGTGCGGCGGCCAAGCCCACATCGCCCGCCCGGCCGACCCGATGACCGTCGATGACGGCGGCTGGAGCGAGCACCTGTTCGTGCGCGCCAACCCCAAGGGCGTGCATGCCGAGCGCTGGTGCCACATCCACGGCTGCGGCCGCTGGTTCAACGCGCTGCGCGACACGATCAGCGACCGCTTCATCGAGACCTATCCGATCGGCGAGCAGTCCAAATCCGGCGTGAAACCCGGAACGATTCTCGGAACCGATTCCGCAATCCAGAGCGAGATGAGGGCGTGAGATGGCACAGCCGTTCAGATTGTCCCGCGGCGGACGCATCGACCGCACCCGCCCCATCGTCTTCGAATTCAACGGAAAGCCGGTTCACGGCTACGCCGGCGACACCGTCGCCTCGGCGCTCATCGCCAACGGCATCCACCTCGTCGGGCGCTCGTTCAAGTATCACCGCCCCCGCGGCATCCTGAGCCACGGCCCCGACGAGCCGAGCGCGCTGCTCTCGGTCGATCGCGGGCCGGGCCGGACCGACCCGAACAACCGCGCCTCCGTGGTCGAGGCGCGCTCCGGGCTGCGCACGACCTCGCAGAACCACTGGCCCTCGCTCGAATTCGATATCGGCGCGGTCAACGACCTGCTGTCGCCGGTCTTCGTGGCGGGCTTCTACTACAAGACCTTCATGTGGCCGCGGAAGTTCTGGGACCGGGTCTACGAGCCGTTCATCCGCGCCGCGGCCGGTCTCGGCAAGGCCCCGACCCAGGCGGATCCCGACCGCTACGCCAACCGCCACGCCCATTGCGACGTGCTCGTCGTCGGCGCCGGTCCGGCCGGTCTCGCCGCCGCGCTCGCCGCGGCGCGCACCGGCAAGCGGGTCATCCTCGCCGACGAGGGCGCAGAGCCCGGCGGCTCGCTCCTGCACGACACGACCTCGCAGATCGACGGACGCCCCGTCGCAAGCTGGCTCGCCGAGACGCTGGCGGACCTCGACGCGCGGGAAAACGTGATCCTGCTCTCCCGCACCACCGCCTTCGGCTATTACAACCACAACCACGTCGCGATGACCGAGCGCGTCACCGACCACCTACCGTCCGCCGCGGGGCAAGCCCCCCGCGAGCGCCTGTGGCAGGTGCGCGCCGAGCAGGTGGTGCTCGCCGGCGGATCGCACGAGCGTCCGCTCGTCTTCGCCGACAACGACCGGCCGGGCATCCTGCTCGCCGAGAGCGTGCGGGTTTTCCTCAACCGCTACGGCGTGGCGCCGGGCCGCAAGCTCGTCTTCGCCACGAGCGGCGCCTCCGCCTACCAAGCCGCGCTCGATGCGCGGGCTGCGGGCCTCGACGTCACCCTCGTCGATCTGCGCCTAGAGGCGGAGTGCGGGCCGGAGCTGGCGCAGCTGCGCGCGGCCGGGGCCGAAGTGTTGACCGGCCACACCGTGGTCGGTTCGAAGGGCCGAAAGCGCGTCACGGGTCTGATCGTGGCGCCTGTCGGGAGCGACGGCCGGTGCGGCGGCCGTCGCATTCTCTCTTGCGACTGCGTCGGCATGTCCGGCGGCTGGACGCCCGCCGTCCACCTGTTCTCGCAGTCCCGCGGCAAGCTCCGCTACGACGACGCCATCGATGCCTTCGTGCCGAGCATCTCGGCCCAGGCCGAGCGTTCGGCGGGCGCGGCCCGCGGCACCTACGACCTCGCCGCCTGCCTCGGCGACGGCTTCGCCGCCGGTGCCGCCGCCGCGGGCTCGGACGAGCGCCGGGACTTCGCCGCGACGCCGACGCTGACCGGCTTCCAGCCGGTGCGGATCATGCCGACCGACGCCAACCCGACCAAGGTCCGCGCCTTCGTCGACTATCAGAACGACGTCACCGCCAAGGACATTAAGCTCGCGGTCCGCGAGGGCTTCCAGTCGATAGAGCACGTCAAGCGCTACACCACGACCGGCATGGCGACCGACCAGGGCAAGACCTCGAACATGAACGCCCTCGGCATCGTCGCCGGGCAACTCGACAAGGCCCTGCCGGCGGTGGGCACCACGACCTTCCGCCCGCCCTACACCCCGGTGACCTTCGGCGCGCTGGTGGGCCCGGCCCGCCACGCGCTGTTCGACCCGATCCGGACCACGCCGATCCACGAATGGGCCGAGGCCCACGGCGCCCTGTTCGAGAACGTCGCCCTGTGGCGGCGCGCCTGGTACTTCCCGAAGGCCGGCGAGGATCTGCACGCCGCCGTCGCCCGCGAGTGCAAGGCGGTGCGTGAGGGTGTGGGCATCTTCGACGCCTCGACGCTCGGCAAGATCGAGATCGTCGGCCGGGATGCGGCCGAGTTCATGAACCGCCTCTACATCAACCCCTGGACCAAGCTCGCGCCGGGCCGGTGCCGCTACGGGCTGATGCTGAAGGAGGACGGCTACATCCTCGACGACGGCGTCGTCGCCCGCGTCTCGGACGAGTGCTTCCACGTCACCACCACCACGGGCGGTGCCGCGCGGGTGCTCGGCCACATGGAGGATTACCTCCAGACCGAGTGGCCGGACCTCGAGGTGTTCCTCACCTCGACCACCGAACAATGGGCGGTGATCGCGCTCCAGGGCCCAAAGGCCCGCGACGTGATCGCCCCGCTCGTCGACGGCATCGACCTGTCGCCCGAAGCCTTCCCGCACATGGCGATGCGCACGGGCACGATCTGCGGCGTGCCGACCCGGCTGTTCCGGGTGTCGTTCACCGGTGAACTCGGCTTCGAGATCAACGTGCCCGCCGACCACGCCCGCGCGGTCTGGGAGGCGGTGTTCGAGGCCGGCCAGCGCTACGGCATCACCCCCTACGGCACCGAGACGATGCACGTGCTGCGCGCCGAGAAGGGCTACATCATCGTCGGCCAGGAAACTGACGGCACGGTGACCCCGGACGATGTCGGCATGGCCGGGATGATCCCGAAGGCGAAGAAGGACTTCGTCGGCAAGCGCTCGCTGGCGCGTCCCGATGTGGTGGCCACCGGCCGCAAGCAGCTCGTCGGGCTCATGACCGACGATCCCAAATTCGTCCTCGACGAGGGGGCGCAGATCGTCGCCGACACGGCTCAGCCGATCCCGATGCACATGCTCGGCCACGTCACGTCGAGCTACTGGAGCGCCAATTGCGGCCGCTCCATCGCCCTGGCCCTGGTCGAGGGCGGGCGCGAGCGGATGGGCGGCCATCTCCACGTCACCACGCCGGACGGGTTCACCCGCGTCACCGTCTGCGATCCGGTCTTCTTCGACGTCCAGGGGGAGCGCATCAATGCTTGAGACCCGCTACCGCGCTGCCCGCGCCCTGCCGCTCGGCGCCGTGTCCCGTCCCGTCACCTCGGGTTCGGGCCTATCGGTCCGCCCCGTGGGCGCCGAATCGCGCTTCTCCCTGCGGGCGCGGCTCGGTGCCGGCGCCGCGCCGAAGGTCGGCGGGCTCGTGCTCGACGCGCCGATCAACACGGTCGGCACCGACGGCGAGGTTTGGATCGCCCGCCTCGGGCCCGACGAGTGGCTCGTTGGCGGTCCGGAGGCCGACGCCGAGCTGCTGCAGGGCCGCATCCACGAGGCGCTGGCCGGGCTGCCCCACTCGCTGGTCGATGTCTCGCACCGCAATGTCGGCATCGACGTGTCGGGCCGGCAGGCGGCGGCCGCGCTCAATGCCGGCTGCCCGCTCGACCTGTCCGAGGCGGCCTTCCCGCCCGGCAGCGCCACCCGCACCCTGCTCGGCAAGGCCGAGATCGTGCTGATCCGGGCAACCGCCGCGCCGCTCTACCGCGTCGAGTGCTGGCGGTCGTTCTCGACCTACGTCCACGGCTTCCTCAACGAGGCCGTGTTCGGGGTCGAAGGGCCGGCCGCGCATTGATGCGGGATTGATGCATGTGGGCGGCGAGCCCATCTCGTCGCCGATGCCCCCGCGCGGCCCCGGCCATCCCGACGTGATGCGTGCCTCCCCCAAACGTGCCTCTGCCTGAGGGCGAGGCGCCTTTTTAGAGAGCAGCGGATTCGATGATCAGCACCTTCGATCTGTTCAAGATCGGGATCGGTCCGTCGAGCTCCCACACCGTCGGGCCGATGGTCGCCGCGCGCCGGTTCCGCGACACCGTGCTCGCCCGCGGCGGCGTCACCCGGATCAGCGCCGAGATCTACGGCTCGCTCGCCTGGACCGGCCGCGGCCACGGCACCGACGTGGCGATCCTGCTCGGGCTGCTCGGTCACGCGCCGGCCACCATCGATCCCGACCGGACCGCGCCGCTCGCCGACGAACTGCGCCGCACCGGCGATCTCGGCATTCCGGGCGTCCAGTTCGACACCGAGCGCGACCTCGTCTTCAACTTCAAGGACATCCTGCCGCTGCACACCAACGGCATGCGCTTTCGCGCCTACGATGCCGCCGGTGAAGGGATCGAGGACCAGATTTTCTACTCGGTCGGCGGCGGCTTCGTCGTCACGGCCGCGGAAGCCGAAGCCGCCTCGGCCGGAGAGGCCGGGCAGGAGCCGCCGCTGGCCTTCGGCAGCGGGCGCGAACTTCTCGACCTGACGCTGCGCACCGGGCTGACGATCCCCCAGATCCAGCTCGCCAACGAGCTGACCCTGCGCTCGCGCGAGGACATCGATGCCGGCCTCGACGCGATCCGCGACGCGATGTTCGCCTGCATCGAGCGCGGCCTGCGCATGGACGGCGAATTGCCCGGCGGCCTGCGGGTGCGGCGGCGCGCCAAGCGGCTCTACGAGTCGCTGGAGGCGACCAAACTCGCCAACAGCCGGCCGGCCCACGAGATCATGGACTGGATCAGCCTCTACGCGCTCGCCGTCAACGAGGAGAACGCGTCCGGCGGGCGCGTCGTGACGGCGCCGACCAACGGCGCGGCCGGAATCGTGCCGGCGGTCCTGCGCTATACCCGCGACTTCTGCCCCGACTGGAACGACGAGCGCGGACGCGACTTCCTGCTCACCGCCGCCGCCATCGGCGGGTTGATCAAGGCGCGCGCCTCGATCTCGGGGGCGGAGGTCGGTTGCCAGGGCGAGGTCGGCTCGGCCGCGGCGATGGCGGCGGCTGGCCTCACCGCGGCGCTCGGCGGCTCGGCCTTCCAGATCGAGAACGCCGCCGAGATCGCCATGGAGCACCATCTCGGTATGACCTGCGATCCGATCGCCGGCCTCGTCCAGGTGCCCTGCATCGAGCGCAACGCCTTCGGCGCCAACAAGGCGGTGGTGGCGGCCTCGCTGTCGCTGCGCGGCGACGGCCAGCACCGGGTGAGCCTCGACGAGGTGATCGAGACCATGCGCCAGACCGGCCATGACATGCAGGCCAAGTACAAGGAAACCTCGCTCGGCGGGCTGGCCGTCAACGTCGCCGCCTGCTGACGCGCCCCGCGACGGAAGCGGGTGTTTCGCGGCGCAGTCGATCCCGTCCGGCCTTCGACCTATCCCGCCCCCTCTGCCGGCTCCGGCAGAGGGGTTTTTGACGTTGAGGGCATCGTTCGAAAGGGGGCGTCCCGCCTTGGAAAGCGTGGCTCCGGTGGCCCGGCTGTCCACCGCAGATCACGGGCGGCGATGGTCGGGCGAGCGGCGCCTATGCATAATAGGTAAGCAATCTGCTAAAACATGGTCTTTTCTGCACAATGCATGCGCATCAAGCAGAGCTGATCCCAAGCATCCGCGCTCCTCCGACGACTGAGAAAGGCCCATATCCGTCGAAGCGCGAGCCGCCCTCGTCTTGATCAGGGCGGCGCGAACGAGGCTCATCCCATGTTCAGCAAAGTTTCCGAGAGTGTTCGCGCCCATCTTCGCGCCAGAGCCAATGAGGAGGCTTTGATGAACCTGAGCGACGCGGCGCTCGACGATATCGGCCTGACCCGCGGCGCGGTTTCGGAGCTGCGGATCGGCTCCGAGCCGGCCCGCCCGGAGGCCGTGAGCGTCGCACCGCTCTTCGCGGCTCTCGCCTTCCCCAGCGCCCTCCAGGGGGCCTGAACGCCGGTTCGACGCCGCGGGCCTGCGAACGGGCCGGCCAAGAGTGCGCCCTGCGGCCGCCGTCGGTTCCCTTAGCGCATCGTCTGTGCCGAAAGCCGGTGGCCCCCTTTTGGGTCGGTGCTCAAGAACTCTGCCGACACGGGCAGCGGCCCTCAGGCCGCCGCGCTCTCCGGTAGGGTGATCGATGTGGGCTCGTGACCTTCCACCCTCAAAACCTCCACGAGGTCGGCCGGAACGAGCGAGAGGGTGCGCGTGCTGACGAGCGGGTGGATGTTGACCCGCGTCTCGTTCAGCAGGCTGTCCTGAAGGAACACCTGCACGCTGCCCGGCGCGGCGTTGAGCGCCGCCAGCGGCGAGACGGCCCCGCTCCCGACCCCGAGGATCTCGCGCAAAGCGTCGGGACTCGCGAAGGACAGGCCGCCGCGGGCGCCGAGCACGGCGCGGAATGCCTTGAGATCGACGGCGGCGTCGTGCTGGAGCGTCACGAGAAAGTAGGTCTTCTTCCCGTCGCGCAGGAACAGGTTCTTGGTGTGGGCGCCGGCGATGTCGCCGCAGACCGCCATCATCGCCTCGACGGTGAGGACGGCTTCGTGCTCGTAGAGCTTGTAGGCGATGCCGCGCTCGCGCAGCCGCGTCAGCAGGTCGTCCGGGCTCAGGGGCATGGAGTGTCGTTCCGCTCTTCTCAGGTCTTCGGTTCGGCCGGTGCGGCGAGCACGCCGATTTGCCGGAGATAGGCCAGGATCGCGCGGGCGGCGTCCTCGGGATCGGGCTGGATCAGGAGCTGGCCGCTCGAGGCCGCGCCACTCTCGCCGGTGGCCGCCTTCAGCCGCTCCGCCGCCGAGCCGCCCGCGGGCGCACCCTTCACGATCTTCGGCCGGCGACGATAGGGGCGCTCCTCCACGGCCACGTCGACGGTCGCGCGTCCCGCCACGGGGGCCGCAGCCAGCGCCGCCACGCTTCCGCGGCGGGCTCGGCCGTAGGCGAAGGCCAGCGGGGCAGGGGCATCGGGATGACAGGTAACGACGGCCGATCCGCGGATCAGCACCCGGCGCAAGGCCCCACGGCCGAGGCTCTGGTCGAGCCGTAGGGTGCCATCCGGTTCGGCTGCCGCCGCGACCACGTCGGAGACCAGGGGCATCGAGAGGGCACGGGCCAGGGCGTAGGGCACGAGGCCGCTCTCGTCGCCGCCCTGGCTGCGACGCCCGGCCAGGATGAGATCGGGGGCGAGGGCGGCGAGCCGCGCGGCGAGCGCCGGCACGGGGTCGTCTCCGGCCGCGATCGGGATGTGCTCGATCCGGGGCAGGCCCTGGCCGAGGGCTTCGGCGACCGCCCGGGTGTCCGGCCCGGCATGGAGGCCGACGACCTCTCCGCCGACCTCGCCGAGTCCGGCGGCGATCCGGATCGCCTGCGCCTCGACCCGCGGCAGCACGGGCGCGCCGGAGACGGGGTGCTGCCCGGCCGAGAGAAGGACCGCGATCTTCATGTCGGCTCCCCCGCCGTCGCGCCGGCCGCTTCCTGCGCGAGCAGCCGCAGCAGGGCCGGCATGACGGCCTGCGCATCCTGCACCACGGCAAGGCCCGCCCGCTCGATCATCGCCGCGTGGAGATCGGTGTTGACCGCCACCACGTGCTCGCAGCCGGCGATGCCCTGGAGGTGCTGCGGCGCCCCGGAGATGCCGAGCGCGAAGTAGCAGGTCGCGGCAAGCACGGTGCCCGAGGCGCCGACCTGGGTGTGGCGCGGCATCAAGCCGGCATCGCACAGCACGCGGCTCGCGCCCGGCGTCGCGTGGAGCGCCGCCACCACTTGGCGGAAGGTGTCGAGATCGGTGAGGCCGTTGCCGGCCGAGACGACGAATTCGGCGAGCGACAGCGGCACGGTCGCAGGATCGGCCGGGATGCGCGTCGCCGAGACGATGCTGCCGTGAGGTTCGGGCGGCGCACCCTCGAAGGGCAGGGCGCGGGCCTCCCGTGGCGGGCCGGCATAGTCGGCGACCGCGTCCGGCGCCACGGTGGCGAGGCGGGGCGGGGCAAGGCTCTGCTCGACCCGCCGGCCCCGGGCCGGGCGGACGAGGCCCTTGGCGGCCACCACCTCGGCATTGGTGAACAGCGCCTCGCCGAGGCCCACCGCGACGCGGCGGGCGAGGTCGCCGCCATCGAGCGATTCCGGGAACAGGGCGTGGCGCGCGCCCATGCCTGCCAGCGCAGCCTCGATGCGGGCGGCGCGGGCCGCCGGATCGTAGCCCTCCGCACCGTCGAGTCGGAGCACCCGGTCGGCGCCCGCCGGGCCGAGCCCCTCGCACGCGCCCTCCACGATGACCGCGACGGCCCCCTCGCGGCCGGCGAGCACCCGCGCGGCGCCGAGCACCTGCCGATCGTGGCTCGAAAGACGGCCGCCGGGGGCATCCGGCACCACCGCGACGAGGAAGGCGGGCGTCTCGACGATGACCGTCTTCGGCGCTTCCGCCACGGGCGCGGACCGGGGCGCGGCGGTGACGGCCTCACCCCTCGGGCGACCGACCTGGCTGAGGTCGTAGCGCAGCCGCGCCGCCCCGCCGATGCGCTGGGCTGCGCGCTCGGTCCGCGGATCGCGGCGCGGTCGCCCGGAGGCGGTCGAGCGCCGGGTCCGGTCATAACGCGGGCGAGGGCCGTCGCCGGCGATGAAACCGGCTTCCCGCTCGGCCCTCGGATCGCGGCGCAGGCGGCTCATCGGCCCGCCTCCACCGCCTGGAGCAGCAATTCGGCCACGTCGCGGATCTCCGCCTTGCGGTCGGTCACGCCCTCCAGCATCGCCGTGCAGGAGGGGCAGGCCACCGCCACGATGCCGGCACCGGTCTCGGCGGCCTGGGCCATGCGGATGTCGGGAATGCGGCGCTCGCCCGGCACGTCGCTCACCGGCGCGCCGCCGCCGCCGCCGCAGCACATCGCCCGGCGCCCGGAACGGGCCATCTCGCTGCGGGCGACGCCGATCGCGTCGAGCACGGCGCGGGGCGCCTCGGTCTCCCCATTGTAGCGGGCGAGGTAGCAGGGGTCGTGGTAGGTGACCGAGAGGTCCGGCAGGCGGCCGGGATTGAGCTTTCCGGCCCGGATCAGCTCCAGCAGGAAGGCGGTGTGATGCACCACCGTGTAGCGCCCGCCGAAGGCCGGGTACTCGTTGCGCAGGGCGTGCAGCGCGTGCGGGTCGGCGGTGACGATCCGCGCGAAGCGGTATTTTGAGAGCGTCGCGATGTTCTCCCGCGCCAGCGCCTGGAAGGTCGCCTCGTCGCCAAGCCGGCGGGCGAGGTCGCCGGTGTCGCGCTCCTCCGGCCCCAGCACCGCGAAATCGACGCCCGCCTCGCGCAGGAGCCGCACCAGGGCGCGCAAGGAGCGGCCGTAGCGCAGGTCGTAGGCGCCCTCGCCGAGCCAGAGCAGGATCTCGGCCCCGCCCCGATCGGCGATGCGCGGCAGCTCAACACCGGCGGCGAAGTCGGTGCGCGAGGCCAGCGGCCGGCCGCCGGGATCGCCGGCCTGGCGCAGTTCCGTCACCGGCACGACCGCCTTCTCGGGCAGCCCCCCCCGCTCCAGCGTTTCGTGCCGACGTAAGGACACCACCGCATCGACATGCTCGATCATCATCGGGCATTCCTCGACGCAGGCGCGGCAGGTGGTGCAGGACCACAGGGTGTCGGGATGGATGCGCGCGTCCGGGCCGATCAGCCGGGCCAGCGCCCCGCGCTCGCCTTGCCCCGCCCGGCCACCGGGATAGGGGTTGCCGGCGTAAGCCGGTTCGGCGGGCGAGAGGCCGGCGACGAGATCCTGGATCAGCTTCTTCGGGTTCAGCGGCTGTCCGGCGGCGAAGGCCGGGCAGGCGATCTCGCAACGCCCGCAGCTGACGCAGGCGTCGTAGGACAGGAGCCGGTTCCAGGTGAAGTCGGCCGGCATCTCCGAGCCGAGCCGGGGCGCATCGAGGTCGAGGGGCTGGAGCGCGGTGTCGGGGCGGCCTTCGAACCGGCCGGGCCGGGGATGGGCGACGAGGTGGAGCGCGCCGGCGGCCGCGTGGCGCATCGGCCCGTGTCGCACCTCGAAGGCGAGGCCGAGTCCGCCGGCCGCGGCGAGCGCGAGGGCGACGGAACCGAACACGCCCCCGCCGCCGAAGGCCAGCAGCAGCGCGGTGATCGTGCCGCCGATGGCGTAGGCGAGGAGCAGGAACGGCAGGATCTGGAAGCGGCCGGCGGAGAGACGCTTCTGCTTGGCCGGATAGCGCCGGGCGCCGACGAGCAGCGAGCCGATCGCGGTCACTCCGAAGGCCAAAGCCACGAGAAACCAGTAGGGCCGGAAGTCGGCGAGCGGCGGCAGGATCGCCAACGCAGTCAGGATCGAGGACGCGAGCAGGCCGCCGGCGACGACGGCGTGCATGCGCGAGGCGTAAGGATCGCGCGCCACGACGTGGTGGACATCGACGAGGTAGCGCCGGGGCAGCTTGGCGAGCCCGTCGAGCCACGCCACCGGCGCCGCCGTGCCGACGCGCCAAAGGGCGGCCCGGCGCGAGACCTGGACGAGGGCGAGCGCCGCCATCAGCCAGACGAGGCCGGGAAACACCAGGGTCAGGGGGGCGGCGCTGGTCATGACGGTGAGCCTAAAGGCTGGGCAACAGCACGAACCCTCCCCCTCTGCGGGGGAGGGAGGGGGCGGCGACGCGGCTAGCGCCCCACCCGGATCAGATGTCCTTGCACAGCCGCAGGGCGTCGTAGATCGCCGCGTGGATGTTGCGGCCCGAGACCGCGTCGCCGATGCGGTAGAGCGCGTAGCCCTGTGACAGGTCGTAGGGCTGCGGCTCGCCGCGCAGGACCGCGTCCTGATCGGTCTGACCCCGGTTGACCGAGGCCTCCTTCAAGCCATGGTAGAGCCGGTCCACCGGCAGCGTGCCGTGATCGACGACGATGCGGTCGACGAGGCGCTCCTCCTCGGCATCGGTCATGGTGTTGCGCAAAGCCGCGACGAAGCGGTTGCCCTCCGGATAGATCTCGATCAGCTCCATGTTCGGGCTCATCACCACGCCGAGCTTGTACAATTCGCGCAAGTGGATCGGCTGGTTGGTGGTGCCGACTTCCTCCGCGACCATGCGGTCGTGGGTGGCGATCTCGACGAGGCAGCCGCGCTTGGCCAGTTGCTCGGCCACCGACGAGGCGTTGTGCTGGCCCATCTCGTCGTAGAGCAGGACTGAGCCGGTCGGCTCGACCGCACCGGTCAGCACCTCGGTGGTGGTGACGGCGTACTGCTCGGCGCCCTTGGCGTGGCCGCGGAAGGGCGTGCCGCCGGTGGCCACGATCACCACGTCGGGCTTTTCCGCCAGCACGGCCTCTTCGGTCGCCTCGGTGTTGAGGCGCAGATCGACGCCGAGCTTGGTCACCTGCGACACCAGCCAGCGGGTGATGCCCGACATCGCCTCGCGCCAGCCGGCCTTGGCCGCGATCGAGATCTGGCCGCCGGCCTGCCCGCTCTTCTCGAACAGCACCACCGAATGGCCGCGCTCGGCGCAGACGCGGGCTGCCTCGAGCCCACCGGGACCGGCGCCGATCACCACGACGCGGCGGCGCAGGTCCGCCCGGCGGATCTCGTGCGGCATGCTCGCCTCGCGGCCGGTGGCAGCGTTCTGGATGCAGAGTGCGTCGCCACCGACATAGATCCGGTCGATGCAGTAGCCCGCACCCACACACTGGCGGATGTCGTCGGCGCGACCCTCGGACAGCTTCTTGACGAGGTGCGGATCGGCGATGTGGGCGCGCGTCATCGCCACCATGTCGATATGGCCCTCGGCCACCGCGCGGGCAGCGGTGGCGAGATCGGTGACGCGCTGGGCGTGGAACACCGGCACGTCGACCTCGCGCTTGATCGCGCTCGGCAGGAACAGAAACGGCGCCACCGGGAAGGACATGTTCGGCAGCGAGATCGCGTGGGCGATGTGGTCGCGCGCCTGGCCGCCGAGGATGTTGAGGAAGTCCACGAGCCCGCGCTTGGCGTACTCGGTGGCGATCGTCAGGCAATCTTCCTGGCTGAGGCCGTCAGCGATCATCTCGTCGCCGGACATGCGGATGCCGATGACGTAGTCGTCGCCGGCTTCCGCGCGCATCGCCTCCAGCACCTCGATGCCGAAGCGCATCCGGTTCTCCAGGCTGCCGCCGTACCGGTCGGTGCGTTGGTTGACGGAGGGCGACCAGAACTGGTCGATCAGGTGGCCATGAGCGGCCGAGACCTCGCAGCCGTCGAGGCCGCCCTCGCGGCAGCGGCGCGCGGCCTGGGCGAAGCTCTTGACGATGCGGGCGATGTCCTCCTCTTCCATCTCCTTCGGGATGGTGCGGGAGGCGGGCTCGCGCCGGGGGGAGGGCGAGACGGTGGGGAGCCAGTGCTCGGTGTCCCACTTGGTGCGCCGGCCCATATGGGTGAGCTGAATCATCAGCTTGCCGCCATGCGCGTGCACCCGGTCGGAGAATTGCTGGAAGAACGGGATCACCGAATCGTCGGCGACCGAGATCTGGTTCCAGGGCGCGGCGGGGCTGTCGACGGCCACCGACGACGAGCCGCCGAACATGGTGAGCCCGATGCCGCCCTTGGCCTTCTCGGCATGGTAGAGCTGGTAGCGCTCCTGCGGCTTGCCGTCCTTCCCGTAGCCGGGGGCGTGGCTCGTGGACATCACCCGGTTGCGGATGGTGAGGCCCTTGATGGTGAGCGGCTTCAGCAGCGCGTCGGCATTGGCGATCACGGGACGACTCCCGAAGGCAATGGGGGAGACTTGGGGACGCTGACGGCACCGGCCGCCGCGGCGGCCGGGGTTTCTCAGCGTTCGACGACGAGGTCGCTCGTCGGCTTGGAGCAGCACAGCAGCGCCATGCCGGCATCGATCTCGCGCTGGCGGATGCCGCCGGCATGGGTCATGGCGACGGTGCCGGAGGTGAGCTTCGACTTGCAGGTGCCGCACAGGCCCTTGGCGCAGGACGAGGGCAGGCGGATGCCGGCCTTGCGGGCGGCGTCGAGCACCGTCTCGTTCTCGGGGCATTCGAGCACCCGGCGGGTCTTGGCGAACTCCACCCGGAAGGTGCGCACGCCCTCCGTGGGGGCGGCCTCGGCGTCGAGTTCCTGAGCCGCCTCCGCTGCCGCCGCCTGCTCGGCCTCGGGCAATTCACCGAAGTCGAAGCTCTCCTGATGGTGCCGGGCCATGTCGAAGCCGGCATCCTTCAGCATGGCCCGCACCACGTCCATGTAGGGCTTGGGGCCGCAGACGAAGACCTCACGCTCGAGGAAGTCCGGCACCGCCTGGCGGAGGATGTCGAGCGAGAGCCGGCCCTTCGGACCTGCCCAGGTCTCGTTCGGCGCATCGGTCTCGCAGACCGCGTGGAAGCGGAAGGCGGGATCGAGCCGGGCGATCGTCTCCAGTTCGCCCCGGAACACGATGTCGGCGGGCGAGCGGGCGGAGTGGACAAAGGCCACGTCGCGAGCCTCGCCCAGATCGTGGAAGGTGCGCGCCATCGACATCATCGGCGTGACACCGCTGCCGCCCGACAGGAGCAGGTACTTTTTCGCCGGATGGGTGAAGCAGGAGAACTCGCCCATCGGACCGAGCGCCCGCACCGTGTCGCCGGGCTTCAGGTTGTCGTGCAGCCAGTTCGAGACCGGGCCGCCGGGCACGCGCTTGACCGTGAACGAGACGGTGTTCGGTCGGGTCGGCGCCGACGAGATGGTGTAGCAGCGATGGATCGTCTCGCCGCCGACCTCGAAGGAGAAGGTCAGGAACTGGCCCGGCGCGTAGGCGAAAAGCCGGGGCTCCTTCGGGGCCAGCACGAAGGTCTTCACGTCGTGCGTCTCGTCGCGCACCGCGAGGCAGACCAAGCTGTCGTCGGCCTCCGCATCCCAGGGCGCGGAGGCCGCGAGCCGCGCGGCGGCCGGTTCGGAGGAGGCCGACGTCACGGCTCAGCGCCCCAGATGCGCGGCCATGCGGCCGACATACCAGTTGCAGAACTTCTCCACGAGCATCTCGGTGTGCGGCGAGTAGGGGCCGGGCTCATAGGCCGGGCTCGCCACGCCCTGCTGGCAGATGCCGACGAGCTCGCTGTCCTGGTCGTTGGTGGCCTCCCAGACGCCGGTGAGGTTGGCGAGGTCGTAATCGACGCCCTCGACCGCATCCTTGTGGACGAGCCACTTGGTGCGCAGGAGCGAGCGCTCGGCGTCGAGCGGCAGCACCGAGAAGGTGACAATGTGATCACCGAGGAAGTGGTGCCAGGAATTCGGCTGCGTCCAGACGGAGAGGCCGCCGAGCTTGGCGTTGGTGAAGTTGCCGAGCAGCCGCTTGCAGGCGGCCTTGGTGTCGAGCGTGTGGGACTCGCCCTCGCCGTCGAGCGGCAGGCGCTCGGTGCGGAAGCCCGTCACCATCGTGTCGAGCTCCTCGATCTCCTTCGAGGGCAGCCCTTCGATTTCCCACTCCTCGTGGCGCGTCTTGAGCAGGCAGCCGTAGCGCTCCGCGTTGACGCGGTCGTGCTCGTCCATCTCCTCCGGCGCGAAGCCGAAGCCGTAGGCGAAGAGCGGCACGGTCAGCTCGGGATGGTTGGCGCCGCAGTGATAGCACTCGCGGTTGTTCTCCATCGTGAGCTTCCAGTTGCCGGGCTCGATGATGTCCTTCTGGAAGGCGACCTTGGTCTCGCGCACGTTGTGCGGCTCGATGTAGGGCCCGAGGCGCGCGGCCATCTCGTCGAAATCGGCCGGAGGCTCGTCGGCGAGGCAGATGAACAGCAGTCCCGCCAGCGAACGGACATGCACCGGCTTGAGGCCGTGGCACTCCTTCTTGAAGTCCGGGCCCATATGCTCGGCGTGGATGAGGTTGCCTTCGAGGTTGTAGGTCCAGGAATGATAGCGGCAGACGAGGTTGCCGACCGTGGACTTCTCCTCGTGGACGAGGCGGGCGCCGCGGTGGCGGCAAACGTTGTGGAAGGCGCGGATCTCGTTGTCGTCGTCGCGCACGATCGCGACCGAGGTCTTGCCGATCTCGACGACCATCACGTCGCCGGCCTCCGGCACGTCGGGCTCGACGCCGACATAGATCCAGTGGCGGCCGAAGATGACCTCCATGTCGGCCTCGAACACCTCGGGGCTGAGGTAGAACGGGGCCGCGAGGGTGTAGCCGGGGCGGCGCTCGCGCAGCAGGCGCTGAAGCGGGGTCGGCGTCACATCGAGCATGGGGACCTCCCGAGCCGTATCTGGCTTTCGGGAATTATTGTGCGACACGGGTCCGGTCGCTTCCATATCAGCGACATCCCCTTGGCAAACCGCGACGCGGGGAAACCACCGGTTCGCGGGCCTATCCCTGCAGGACCGCCAGCGCCTCGGCGTGCAGCTCCGGGGTCGCCGCCGCGAGCACCCGCCCGTCGGAGTGAAGGCCGAGGTCTTCGCCGTTCCAATCGGTGATGATCCCGCCCGCCGCCCGGATCACCGGAACCAGGGCCATGATGTCGTAGGGTTGCAGGCCGGTCTCGGCGATCAGGTCGCAATGGCCGGAGGCCAGCAGGCCGTAGGCGTAGCAATCGCCGCCGAAGCGGCGCAGGGCGGTTTGCGCGACGAGGCGGCGGTAGCGCGCCGCGTCGGCGCCGACGAACCCGTCGGGCGCGGTGGTGAAGAAGCGCGCCTGCGACAGGCTCCGGCAGGCGCTGGTGCGCGCGGGCTCGGCCCCGAAGCGGGCCTCCCCCGGTACGCCGGTCCAGCGCTCGCCGAGTGCGGGCATGTCGATCAGCCCGACGACCGGCGCCCCGCCGTCGAGGAAGGCGATCAGGGTGCCGAACAGCGGCAGGCCGGTGACGAAGCTCTTGGTGCCGTCGATCGGGTCGATCACCCAGACCGGACCGGTGTCGGGGCTCTTGCCGGGCTTCACGCCCATCTCCTCGCCGAAGACGCCGTGATCGGGAAACCGGGCCTCGATCAGGCCGCGCAGGCGCGCCTCGATGGCGCGGTCAGCCAGCGTCACCGGGCTCGCATCGGCCTTCGTCACGATGTCGAGCGGGGTGCGGAAATAGGCCTGCGCGATCGGGCGCGCGGCCTCGGCCAGTTCGACGGCGAAGGCGAGGATCTCTTCCGGGGCGAGCGTGCCGGTCGTGGGCGGAGGCCGGTCCATCGCTCACAGCGCCTTCAGGAAGAGCGGCCAGCGCGGGTCGTTCATGATCGAGCGGGCGCGCATGTGTTTCCAGATCCCGTACTTGTAAAAATCGAAGTCGAGGGTCGAGATGCGGTTCTGCACCATTGCCCAGGTCGACCATTTCACGTCGGCGAGCGCCTTGTGCACCATCAGGCGCGCGAACAACGCCTCGTCGCAGCGGCCGAAATACTGCTCGATCAGTTCGCGATCGACGCTCTCGGGGAAGAACATCTCGCCGCTCCAGATCGCGATGTCGTAGAGCCGGTCGTTGTTAGAGGCGTACTCGAAATCGATCAAGAGGATCGAGCCGTCCTCGCCGAGAAGGAAGTTGCCCGGCATCGGATCGTTGAAGCAGGGCACGAGGTCGAGGCCCGAGGCCTCCAAGGCCGCCCGCGCCAGCCGGGTCTGGCGGGTGAGCCAGGCCTGATCGGGCGGCAGGAGGGCGCCGAGTTCGGCCGCTTGGCCGTTATGCTCGTCGATCATGTCGAACACGGTCTTGGTCAGCGGCAGGAGCGGGGCAGCGTGGAAGCGGCGGTAGACGCGCATCGCCTCCGCCCGCAGGGCCGGGTCGGCGAAGTCGCGGTTGGTCGAGGGGCGGCGCCCGTCCACGAACTCGGCGATCTCGATGCCGTGCGCGTCGAGGTCGTCGAAGGTGCGGGGGCCCAAGCCGATCCCCTCCGCCTGCCGGCTGGCGGCGCGGGCGGCGACGCGGTCGATGAACATCTCGGTGCCGCGGCCGGGCATCTTGACGAAGTAGGGATGCGGCTCGCCCTCGATCTCGACGCGCCAGTTGACGTTGCTGATCCCGCCGAGCACCGGGCGGTAGCGCGTCGGGCGCCCCTGCCAGCGCGGGACGGCGCGCAGGACCGCCTCGAAGGCGTGTTCGGCCTCCGTTGCGGCTTGACCCAGAGCGATCATGGTCCCCTCCTCACAACGCCCTCAGGGTTTCCTCGAAGCCCGGCCGGCCGACGCGCATCCGGCAGCGCAGGAAGCGCCAGGCGGCGTACTTGCGAAATTCGAGCCCGCGGCGCGGCGAGAGCCGATCCATGGCGAGCGCGCGCAAGGCCCAGTGCAGGTCGTCGGCGGCGGCGTAGGCGCGGGCGCGGTTGAACACGTCCGGCCGGAACGACCCCTCCGCCATCTCGATGCCGGCCTTCATCGGCGTCTCGAAGGGGCAGGCCTCGTTGAGGAAGGCGCCGAGCTGGTAGTGGGGGTCGGTGTCGCAGGCCATGTCGAAATCGACGAGCCGCAGGGCGCCGCCGGGGCCGAACAGCAGGTTGGAGGCGTGCGGGTCGGCATGGGCCGGGCGGGTGTCGGTGCCGGCGGCAGCGAGGGCTGCCTCGATCGCCTCGGCCCAATCGAACAGGAACCACGCATCGGGCGGCAGGGCGTCGCTATCCTCGCCGAGCAAGCTGCGGAGGTGGCGGATCGCCGCGAACACGCTCCAGGGCCGGCCGAAGGCTTCGCCCGCGCCGATGCAGCGGAAGGCCTCGATCACCGTGGCCATGCTGTCGGGCCGCTGCAGCGTGTCGAGGGTGGCCGGGCGCCAATCCGGGCCGAGGCCGCGGAACAGGATCGCGCCCTGATCCGCCGCGACATGCAGCGGCTCCGGCGCGAGGCCCAGCGCAGCGATCTTTTGGGCCGCGCGGAAGGCGGCAGCGGGATCGAGGAGCGTCGCGGCGCAGGGCTCGGAGACCTTGAGGAACAGGCGCGGCTCGGCGCCCGCGCTTTCCGCCACGCGGTAGGTGGTCGATTCGACCCCGTGATAGGAGGGCGAGGCGAGGCCTGGCACCGCCACCGCGTAATGCGGCACCTTTCCCCGCAACTCCGGCCGCGCGGAAAAGGCCTGGCCCAGGGCGGCCTCGGCCAGCCGCTCCGAGGCGTCCTCGGGAACCCCCAGCGCTTTCACCGGCCCTCTCCCGCAGTCTCGATGGCAGCGATGCCCTCGCTTGCCAGGATCATCAGCATGTCGGCGAGCACCTGGGTGCCGAAGGCTTGGTCCTCCGGGCTCGCGAACTCGGTCGGATGGTGCATCACGCCGCCGCGGCAGGGCACCGCCAGCACCACCGCGGGGCAGACGGCGGAGAGGCTGACGGCGTCGTGGCCGCCGATCGTGTCGAGGTGGCGGGTCGGCGTGCCGTTGGCCGCCCCTGCGCGCTCGGCAAGCCGCACGAGGCCCGGCGCCATCGGCCCGGCGGCGCGCCGGTCGATGGCGCGGATCTCGTGGCCGAGTTCGGCGCGGGCGCAGGCGAGATCGATCGCCGCCTTTAGCCGGAGCTCGGCCTCCTCGAGGATGGCGGGCGAGCCGGAGCGCAGCTCGATGAACAGGACCGCCTCGCTCGGCACGGTGTTGGGCGAGTTCGGCCGCACTTCGAGCCGGCCGACGGAGCTGTGCAGGTCGAGGCCGTAATCGGCCGTCATCGCCTTGAGGTCGGCGATCAGGTAGGCGGCGCCGAGGAGCGCGTCGCGCCGCTCGGCCATCGGCGTCGGGCCGGTATGGGCCTGGCGCCCGAGGAAGGCGAGGCGGTACTTGGTGGCGCCCCAGAAGCGGGTGAAGGCGCCGAAGCGCAGGCCCTCGCGCTCCAGCACCGGGCCGCCCTCGATATGCAGTTCGATGAAGGCGTCCGGCACCGGCACGACGTCGCTCCCGGCATAGCCGATCCGCGACAGCGCCTCGGCCACCGTAATGCCGTCGCCGTCGCTTCGCGCCAGCGCCCCGTCGAGCCCGACGGCGCCGGTGAAGACGCTGCTGCCGAGCAGGCTCGGCTGGAAGCGGGCGCCCTCCTCATTGGTCCAGTTGGCGACCGTGAAGTTGCAGGCCGAACGCCTGCCCGCCGCCTGAAGCGCCGCGCGGACCGAAACGATCGCCTCGCAGGCGGCGAGCACGCCGAGCGTGCCGTCGAAGCGGCCGCCGTTGGGCTGGCTGTCGAGATGCGAGCCGACCATCACCGTCGGCGCACCGGGCTCGGCGAGTTCCAGGGCGCCGAACTGATTGCCGATCGCATCGACCCGTGGGGTGAACCCGTGCGCGGAAAACCATGCGGCGAGCCAGTCGCGCGCCTGCCCATCCTCGGGCGACAGGCTCAGGCGGGTGAGGGCGCCGTCCGCGCCGCCGCCGAAGGCCGAGACCGCCTCCATCATCGCCTGGAGGCGGGCGGGGTCGATCCGCACGGGGGCCAGAGGCGTCTTATCGGCCGTCATGTCGGGCATGAATCTCATCGCTGTCTCGGGAGGGGGCGGCGCCGGGCACGCGGTGACAGGCGGCGAAGTCGTGCGCGCCGCACTCGGTGAGGAACGGGGGGATGCGTGGCGCAGGCTTCGAGCGCCTGCGGGCAGCGCGAGCGGAAGGCACAGCCCCGCGACAGGTCGATTGGGCTCGGCGGCTCGCCCTCCATCAGGCACGCCTCCGGCCGGTACTTGCGGAAGCGCGCGGGGGCGGAGGGGATGCGCAGGGCGTCGAGCAGGGCGATCCCGCGCGCCTGCGCCTCCCGGCGGCTCACCTCGGGCATGACGGCGCGCAGCTTCTCGACGATCTGGCGCCCGACCGGCAGGGTCGGGTCGAGGGCGCCCATCGAGTCGCCTTCACGTCCTCCGGCCCGAACGGCTTGCCGTCGTGGACATGCACGCCCTTGCGCAGCTTGATCTGCAGGCGGTGGGGGTCGAGGAGCTGGATGTCGGTGGCGAGTTCGTCGACGACCGTGCAGGGGTCATCGAGGGGCATCGGCGTGCGGGTCAGGAAGCCCATCACGAAGCCCTCGATGTTCTTCTGCGAGAGCGTGGTGTGGGCGGTCGGGTCCCAGTCGCCGGTGATGTTCTCGGCCGAGAGGAGAGCAGCGGCTTACCCGCTTGCGCAAAGGCCGAGACAATCAGGAAATCGGGATCGACCTGGGCAAATCCCACAGCGGCGGCATCGCCCTGCCGGGCGACCTGCAGAAACCGTCTGCGGTCCATTGTTCCGACCACACTGAGGCTCCCGAGTTCCCACGCATCCATCAAAGCGGTCAAAAACCACATTGCAGGACGCGTGCCAGAAGCCACAAAAGGCACCGACCGGTCAGCTTGGCGGCAACCGCCGCCGCGGTGGGCGGCGCTGGTCAGGGGACGGGCAAGTCACCCCAGCGATCTGCCCGTTTCAGCGGCAGACGGCGCGGGTTAAGACCGGGCGCCCCGGCACGACGCCGGGGCAGGGCGGGCATAGCTGGATCGAGCGGTCAGCCCCTCAGAAATCAACCGAGGCGGACACGATGAAGGTGCGCGGTGCGCCGACGGCGAGGAAGCCGCGGGTGGCGGAGGCCCAGTACGCGTTGTCGAACACGTTCTCGACGACGGCACGCATCACCACCGGCTTCCCGTTCACGCCCTCGAAGGTGTAGCGCAGGCCGGCATCGAAGCGGGTCCAGTCCGGGACGGATTGGGTGTTGGCCTGATTGAAGAACACGCTGCTCGTGTAGAGCGCCCGGCCGGTCAGGGTCAGGCCCGGCGCAAGCCACGGCGGCAGATCATACTCGCCGTAGAGGTTGAACGCCGTGTCGGGAACGCCCGGTGCGGCGTTGCCGTCGAACGTGCCGCCCGCCGTCCGAGCCAGTTGCGCGTCGAAGAAGGTGACGCCGCCGACGAGCCGCACCCCCGGCACGGGTTCGCCGAAGGCCGTGAACTCGACACCGCGGTTGCGCTGGAGGCCGTTGACGGTGAAGAGCCGCCCGGCCGTGAAGGCGTTCGGCTGCTCGATCTCGAACAGCGAGGCCGTCACGGCAACGGTGCCGAAATCGTATTTGGCGCCGACCTCCTTCTGGGTGCTGACGACCGGCGGGAAGATTTGGCCGGGATTATCCACCGCCCCGGTATTCGGCGCGGTCGGCCCCACTTCGAGCGCCTCGATGTAGTTGCCGTAGAACGAAAGGTTGTCGAACGGGCTCACCACCAGGGCGATGACGGGGCTGATCCGGCCCTCGGTGTAACCGGAGACCTGATTGCCGAAATCCGCTCCGGGGCGGGTGGCGAAACTCTTCAGGTTGATCTCCTGATAGCGTCCGCCCAGCGTCAGCAGGACGCGGTCGCCGCCGAGCGACAGGGTGTCGGCCACCGCCACGCTGCGCACGGAGAGATCGTTGAAGAGCGGCTGCCGGCTGGAGCGCGGGAAGCCGAAGCTGGAGATCGAACCGAACGGTGGGGAGACGGGATCGTAGATGTTGGTCTGGAAGGTCGGGAATCTCGGCGCGACGTAGCCGCGCGAGAAGTTCTTGTTCACCGCCTCGACGGCCGACACTGTGAACTGGTGACCGATGATGCCGGTCTGGAAATTGGAGCGCAGGCCGATCTCGCCGGTCAGGCCCTGCAGCTCGATCGGAGCGATGGCCAGCGAGTTGGTGGCTTGGCCGGCCGGCCCCGTGATCTGGTAGAAGGACGAGAGCGAGTCTTCGCGGTAGCGGCTGATGCCGCCCGCGGCGTAGAGCGTCGTGTCGGGCAGCAGGTCGTACTCGACCCGGCCCGCGGCCATGCCGTAGCTGCTGTCGTTGTACTCGAACGAACTCGCGGTGTTGATCCGCCCGTTCGGCGCGCGGGGGATAGCGATGTTCGGCGCGACCGTATTGAAGATCGAGACGGGCGCGGTGATGTTCTGGTTGGAATGGACGAGGTCGAGCGAGGCGCGCAAGCGCTCGCCGCGATAGTCGAGGCCGAGGGTCGCGACGCCAACCTCGATCTCGTTCTTGTCGAGGGCCGTGGCGCCGGTGCGATAGGCGCCGTTGAAGCGCACGCCCCATTCCTTGAAGTCGCCGAAGCGCCGTCCGAGATCGGCATGGGTCCAGATCTGCGCGTCGCTGATATAGGTCGTCGTGATCCGCGTCAGCGGCTCGTCGTAGGCACGCTTGGGGATCAGGTTGATCGTGCCGCCGACGCGGCCGATGCCGCCGCTCAGGAGCGAGGTCGGCCCCTTCAGCACCTCGACGCGCTCGATGCCCTCGACGAAGTGGCGGCGCGCGTTGGTGAGATAGAACAGACCGTCGAAGGCGGTGTCGACGTTGGTCACCGAGAAGCCGCGGATGAAGTAGGAGTCGCGCTCGCTAAAGGCTGGGACATCGATCCGCACGGATGGGTCGTTCAGGACCACGTCGCCGACCGTGCGCGCCTGCTGGTCGCGGATCAGCTTGTCCGTGTAGCTCGTCACGTTGAACGGGGTCTTGAGGACGGAGCGGTTCCCGAGCGCGCCGAGCCGGGCTCCGGTCGCGACTTGGCCGCCGGCATAGGGGACGGGCGGCTGCCCGACGGTGCCGGAGGCGGGCGGCAGGCCGGCGGTCGCAGCACGACCTTGACCTTGCCCCTGGACATGGAGCTCGTCGAGCTGCACCGCGCCCGCGGCCTCCGCGCCGAGCTGGACGTAGCGCGGGTTGACCAGGGTGATGGTCGAGGCGCCGGCCGGGCGGTAGGTGAGGCCGGTGCCCTCCAGGAGCCTGGTCAGGGCCTCGATCGGCGCGAACTCGCCGGCAAGCCCTTGCGTCTCCAGCCGCGCCGTCAGTTCGGTCGGGTAGACCAGCTTGACCCCGGCCTGCTCGGTGAAGGCGACGAGGCCGCGCTCCAGCGAGCCCTTCGGGATGGCGAGGCGAACCGGGTCAGCGGCCATCGGCGCCTCGGCCAGGATCGTGCGCGCCGCCGGGCCGCGCGGGCGCTTCGCCTCAGCGGTGATCTCGCCGGCCTGGACAGCCGCCTGTGCCATCACCGCGACCGACACGCCGGCCAGCGCGAGCCCCGCCACCCGGCCCCGTGAAAACCTGCGCGCACGCGACGCCATGCCAAAGCCCCATCGATCCATCGCGAGGGGCGGCACGCGTCGCGTCATCCGCGCCCTCGATGATGAAGATCAACGGGCGCGCGAACTCCTGACGTGGCGCGCGCGAATTTTTTCGGCCGACCTCACAGGGGCGATCCGACCAGAACCAGCAGGGGCGAGAGGCGCCGGATGCGGGCGCCCATGGTCGCGGCGATCACGTCGAGGGCCTCGTCGGTGTTGCGGGCGTCGAAGGCGCCGGTCACCCGCCGCTCACCGAGCCGGGAATCGAGCAGCACGATGCGCCCGCGGCGGTAACGGTCCAGTTCCGCCAGCACCGCCGCCAGCGGCCGTCCGGCGAAGATCAGCCGGCCGTCGCGCCAAGCCAGGTCGCGCTCCACATCGGCCGCCGCCACCTGCAGGGCGCCGCCGCCGACACGGATTTCCTCTCCGGCCGAGACCACGGCACGCCCGCTCGGCCCCGACACGTCGACCCGGCCCTCCGCCACCCCCACGGGGCGGCCCGCCCCGTCCGCGCGCAGGAAGAAGCGGGTCCCGACCGCGCGCACGCTCAGGCCGCCGCCGCGCACGACGAACGGGCGGTTCGGATCGGGCACGACATCGAAGCTGGCCTCGCCGCGCAGAAGAGCGATCCCGCGCTCCTGCGCGGTGAACCGCACCGCGATCGCCGTGTCGGTATTGAGCGCGACCCCGCTGCCGTCGGGAAGCGTCGCGTGCGCGATGGTGCCGACATCGCTCCACAGATCCGCGCGCAGCCGGTCGAGGAGCCCGACCTCATACGCCAGCCCGCCTCCGATCAGGGCGAGGGCAGCCAGGCCCGAGAGCGTCTTCGGCGACCCCTTGGGCGATCCCTTGAGCGACCCCTCGGGAGGTCCCTTGGCAGGTTCCTCGAGAGGGCCCCTGCGGGGGCGGGGATCGGGAAGCTGCCCGAGCCTGCGCCACAGCGCATCCATCTCGGCATAGGCCGCCGCGTGAGCCGGATCGGCCTCGCGCCACGCCTCGAACGCCCGGTGGTCGGCCTCTGTGGCGTCGGAGGAGGATAGCCGCGCGACCCAGGCTGCGGCCGCGCGCTCGATCGGATCGTCCCCGTCATCGATCCCGTCGGCCTCTGCCCCGTCGCTGCCGGCCACGTCTCATCCCCCGGGGGCTTCCGGCAGCCCGACATGGCGCCGCGCGGGTGTCCTACCCCCTTAGATCAACGAGATCGCGGTCTCCTGATGCGACTCGTTCAAAAAAGATCGAGGCGGCTGCGGCGGCACTGCAGGAGGGCCTTGATGATGTGCTTCTCGACCATGTTGCGGGAGATGCCGAGGCGCAACGCGATCTCCCCGTTGGGAAGGCCGTCGAGGCGGCTGAGCAGGAACACCTCGCGGCAGCGGGGCGGCAACGCGTCGATCACCCCGGCGAGGCGCCGCAGCTCCTGACGGGCGATCGCCTGCCGCTCCGGGAGAGCGTAGCCGTCGGCCACCTCGGCCAGTTCCGCCTCGCATTTCGCCGCAAACAGGGTCCGTTCCAGCCGGCCGCGGTTGCGCATCCGCAGGGCCACGTTGGTGGCGATGCGAAACAGCAGGGCGGACGGGTGCTCGATGCTCGTGCGCGAGAGCGCGGCGACCATGCGCATATAGGTTTCCTGGCTCGCATCCGCGGCATCGGCCGGGTTGTCGAGCAGGCGGCCGAGGAAGCGCCGGAGCTTCAGGCCCTCGTGCCGGTACAGGGCGTCGATCGACACCCCCGCCGCCCCTCCCGTCATGACATCGGCCCCGTCGCTCACAGATGATCCCGCACCGTTCGATCAGTGAGGAGCGACCAGAACGAGAGGGGCGAACGATGCAAGTCCCGCAATAGCTTGTATAATTTCCAGTCTAGATGCCGGCGCTTTCGCAACGCGTTGGACGAACAGTCGAAATGACGGCCTGAAGCTGAAGACAAGAATTATTACAACTCAAGCATCGAGACCATTTCATCATCTCGTTGCAGATCGGCAACAGGCTGGTCCGTTGCCGCGCGGCAGGCGCCTCACCTGCCCGAGCCACCCGGCGCGGCGGAAACCGAGATCGGAAATCGAGCCCCGGCCCGAACGGAGCCGGCGGCATGATGGGCGCCGCGACGAGGCGGCGACGCGGCACAACCACCGATCGGGCGTTATACGCGCCGCTTCTCGAGGGGACGCCGTGGCAAGCGGTCGACCTCAAGGCGAAGCCCGCAACGGGCAAGAATAAATCAAGGGCATCCGCACCGCCAAGCAACTGCAACGGAACAACAAACGCCACACCACCCTATATCAAGAACAATTCCAATCGGATCGACTTCGCTTGACGCACACTCGAAGTTTGCGCAACACGAACTCAGCTTTGCGCGATTCGAGGGAGTCCTCAGTCCGATGAGCAAGTACAACAATAAGCAATTTTCTTACTCTTACGCTTCTCCCAACATCTTCTTCCCACTTACAGAACCGCGCATCGATTTTTGCCCCTCTCCGCAACGGTGAGTTCGGCACGCCGTCAGCCCGCACGACGGCGGTGAGGCCCGCGCGCCGGCACGCGGATGGCCGCCGTCATCCGCGTGCGGGGCCGCCGACGCGCCATGTGGGGCGCCGTCGATCGACAGAACGGCCGGGGCCGGCCCCGAAGGCTCCTTTCGAGGATGAGGTTTTGAGGATCATGCCACCATCGTCTCAAGCCGTGGCCGAGGCGGCCGCCTTCCGCAGCTTCGCCAACGGATATCTACGCGAGATCGACCCCGGCATCCGGGTCCGCCACGCGCTGCCGGACGGCCCGCCCGCACGCTGCGTCGAGTGGAACCTGCGCAGCCGTCGCCTCGCGATCCGCGCCGAGATCCTGTCCCCGTCGCTGTGCGGCGCGCACGCCTTCGGCCGTCTCTGGACGCGTCACCTGCACGAACCGCGCTGGCGGGCGGTGGCGCCGATGCGGGCGCTTCAGGAGCTTCTCGGCGAGGCCTATTCCCGCGCCGACGAGGGCCGGGGCGAGACCGCCCGCGAACGCGAACTGGAACTGCTCGGGCGCGTGCTCGACAGCTACCGCGAGACCGCACGCCTGCTTGATTTCGCGGAGCGGGAGGCGGACGCCACCGGCTTCATCGCCGCCGAGCGCGCCCTCGTCTTCGGCCACTGGCTGCACCCGACGCCCAAGAGTCGGCAGGGCCTCACCACCTGGCAGGCCCGCACCTACGCGCCGGAGGAGGGCGGCTCGTTCCGGCTCGCCGTGTTCGCGGCGCAGGCGAGCCTCGTGCGCCACGATTCGGCGGAGACCCGCGCCGCGCCCGACCTCGCCCTCGACCTCATCGGCTCGGATGCCGCCCGCCTGGATCTGCGCGCGGGCGAGATCGCCCTGCCGATGCACCCGCTCCAGGCCGAGGCGCTGATGCTGGAGCCGCACGTCGCGGCGCTCGTCGAGGCGGGCCGCCTGCGGCCCCTCGGCGCCTTCGGCCCGCGCTTCACCGCGACCTCCTCGCTGCGCACCGTCTACGCCGCCGAGAGCCCGTGGATGGCAAAGTTCTCGCTGCCCGTCACCCTCACCAACTCGCTGCGGGTGAACCGGCTCGCCGAACTCAAGGCCGGGGTCGCCATGGCACGGCTGCTGGCAAAAAGCGGGTTCGGCGCGCGCCATCCGAATTTCCGGATCCTGGCCGACCCCGCCTATCTCACCCTGCATTGTCCCGGCCGCGAGGAGAGCGGCTTCGAGACGGTCCTGCGCGAAAACCCCTTCCGGAACGGCGCGGAGCGGGGCGTCGCCACCCTGGCGGCACTCACCGCCGAGCCGCTGCCGGGCCGCCTCTCGCGGCTGGAAGCGCTCCTGCGGCAGATCTGCCCGGAGGGCGCGGCCGACCGGGCCCAGGCCGCCCGCACGTGGTTTAGCCGCTATCTCGATTGCATGCTGGAGCCCGTCGTCGCCCTCTACGACGGGCACGGCATCGCGCTGGAGGCCCACCAGCAGAACGCCCTGCTGGATGTGGCCTCCGGCTGGCCGGAGCGCGGCATCTACCGCGACAACCAGGGCTTCTACCTCTCGGAGGCCGCCCGCCCGCGTCTCTTGCGCGACGCGCCCGAGACCGGTTCGATCGCCTCGCTCTACTTCGCCGACGGAGAGATCCGCCGACGCCTCGCCTACTATCTCGTGGTCAACCAGATCTTTTCCGTGATCGCCCGGATGGGCCATGACGGACTGGCGCGCGAGGAAACGCTCCTCGACGACCTCGCCCGCCGCCTGGAGGCGATGGCGCGCCGCCTGACCGGCGCCGGCCGCGCCTTCGCCCGTTCGGTGCTCGACGGGCCGACGCTCTGCACCAAGGCCAACCTGCGGGTGCGCCTGTGCGACCGCGACGAACTCGCCTCGGGCGACGGCCGCGGCAACTACATCGACATGCCGAACCCGCTTCGCGCGGCGGCTCGGGGCGAGGCCGGCCATGCCCTCGCTTCGTGACGAAAGGGAGCCGCCGGAGACGCGCGTCCTGCGCCAGTTGGCGGAGGCCGTCCTGTTCGAGGGGCTGGCCGAGCGCGGACCTGTCGGCGCCTCCGATCGGATCGCATGGCGTCTCGGCCCACACCGCTTCCGCGCGACGGGCACGCTCGGCGCCTTCGGCCGCCCTCGCCTCGCCCCCGGTTCGGTCGAGATGGCGAACGGGGAGGGGGGCTGGAAACCGGCCGATCTCGCCGCCCTCGTCGAGGCCCTGCCAGCCGCTCCCGAGCACCGGGCGCGGCTGCTGGCGGAGCTTGACCAGACGGTCGAACTCTGCCGCTGGAACGCCGAAAACCTGTCGCTGCCGGAGCGCCGCACTCTGCCCTTCGCCGCGCTGGATGCAGCGCTCTGGGAAGGCCATCCCTACCATCCGAGCTTCAAGGCCCGCACCGGCTTCAGCCTGGAGGATCACCGCCGCTACGGGCCCGAGGCCGCTGCGCCGTTCCGCCTCGCATGGCTGGCGATCCGCCGCGACACGATCGCTCTCGCAGGACCGGCCGCGGAAGCCGCGTTCTGGCGGGCCGAACTCGGCGGGGAATGGGACGTGCTGGCCGACCGTCTCGGCACGGCCGGGCACACCCTCGGCACGCACGCGCTGCTGCCGGTCCACCCTTGGCAGATGCGCCGGCTCGAAGGCGACGCCCTGCGCCCCTGGCTGGCGGAGGGCCGTGCGGTCGCCCTCGGCACCGCCGGCCCGCGCTACGTCGCGAGCCAATCCCTGCGCACCCTGCACAACCACGACGATCCGTCCGCCGCGAGCGTGAAGCTGTCCTTGAGCGTGGTCTCGACCTCGAGCCTGCGCATCCTCGATCCGCATTTCGTGCTGACCGGCCCGGCCCTGTCGGACTGGCTCGCGGAAATCGTCGCCGCCGACCCCACACTGCGTAAGCAAGTGACGGTGCTGCGTGAATACGCCGCCGTGCTAGCCGACCGGGACGGGCCGCTCGCCGGCCATCTCGCCGCGATCTGGCGGGAGAGCCCGCGCCTCGCGCCCGACGAGGCGGCCGTGCCCTTCAACGCGCTGGCCGTGTGCGAGGCGGATGGCCGCTCGTTCGTCGGGCCCTGGCTCGAACGGTACGGCCGCGACGCTTGGCTCGACCGTCTGGTCGCAGTCGCGGTGCTGCCGGTCTGGCACCTGCTCGCCGCCCACGGCGTCGCCCTGGAAGCGCACGGCCAGAACATGATCCTGGTCCACCGCGACGGCTGGCCGGAACGGGTGATCCTACGCGACTTTCACGAGAGCGCGGAATACACCCCCGACTTCGTGACTGACCCGGCAGGCGTGCCGGATTTCGGGGCGATCGACCCCGCCCATGCCGGCCCGGCCGACGACCGCTTCCACGCCATGCGCTCAGCCGCGACGCTGGCCGAACTCGTCACCGACAGCCTGTTCGTCTTCAACCTCAGCGAGATCACTAGCCTTCTGACGCGCCGGCACGGCCTCGACGAGGCGGGCTTCTGGCGCCAGCTCGGCCGGCGGTTGCGGCGCCACGCTGCGGAGCACGGGCTGGAGGCGCGCTTCGCCCGCCTCGCCGTCGAGGCGCCGCGGCTGCGGGTTGAGGCGCTGCTGTCGCGCAAGCTCGGGCTCGGCGAGGCGCGGAGCAGCCTCCACGCACCCAACACCCTGTTTCCTTGCCCCGACGCCCCTTCCGGAGCCTGCATGATCGAGATCGACGGCCGCACCATCCCAGCAGACGAGATGGAGGCCGCCCTCCGGCGCGTCGCGGACGCGGCGGCCCTGCGCGGCGGCAGCGGCGAGCGCATCGCCGCGCGCTTCCGCGACACCGCCCAGAGCCTCGCCTTCATCCTCGCCGCCCGCCGGCATGGCGCGAGCCTGCTGCCGATCCATCCGGCGCTCCCGGATGAGGGCGCACGCCGGCTCGCCGAACGGGCCGGCTGCCATCGCCTGTTCCTCGACAGCCTGGAAGGCGAGGCCCTCACCGCCGCCCCCCCGCCGGCACCGGGGGAGGGCGAGCTGCTCCAGATGAGTTCCGGCACCACCGGCGCGCCCAAATGCATTGCCCGCCCCTGGAGCGCGGTCGAGCGGGAGGTCGAGAGCTACGTCTCGTCATTCACCGAACCGGACGGGATGACTCCCGTGATCGCCTGCCCGATCACCCATTCCTACGGGCTGATCTGCGGCCTGTTCGTGGGCTTACGCCGCGGTC
The DNA here is from genome assembly GCF_021117295.1 of Methylorubrum sp. B1-46. NCBI lineage: Bacteria > Pseudomonadati > Pseudomonadota > Alphaproteobacteria > Hyphomicrobiales > Methylobacteriaceae > Methylorubrum > Methylorubrum sp. B1-46. Next base: position 4,048,244 of record NZ_CP088247.1, read on the forward strand.
GCGTGCCGGTGATCGTGGACACCACGAATCCAAAGTATCTCCTGCGCCGCCTGCGCGAGATCGAGCGCCCGGTGCTCTACACGGCGCCGGCCATGCTGCACACGCTGGCCCGGCTGATGCCCGAGGGCGAGACGATCCACGCGGCGATGGTCTCGGGCACGCTCCTGCCCGCGCCTTGGTTTGCCGCCATCCGGGAGCGCGTCACCCACCTGTTCCAGCAATACGGCTGCTCGGAAGCCGGCTGCATCGCGATCAATCCGTATCTGCGCCGCGCCGACGCCATCGGCCGCCCGCTGCCGCATCACCGCGTCCGCGCGGGAACGGGTCCCGAGGCCCCGGCGGAGATCGTGGTCGAGGGGGAGGGCGGCACGATTCGCACCGCCGATCTCGGCTATCTCCAACCCGACGGCATGCTGGTCTTCGTCGCGCGCCGGGACGACATGATCAACGTCTCGGGCCTCAACGTCTATCCCGGCGAGGTCGAGGACGTGGTGATGGCGCTGCCCAGCGTCACCGACGCCGTCGCCTTCGCCCGGCCCGATCCGTTCGCGGGCGAGCGGGTGACGCTGCTGTTCAGCGCCGACACCCCCGTGCCGCCCCGCACCCTTCAGGACTGGTGCCGCCGCTGGCTCGCCGGCCATCAGGTGCCGGTGGAGGCGGTGCAGGTCGGCGCGATCCCGCGGGAGGCCAACGGCAAGATTTCGCGACGCGCGGTCGCCGCGCAGTACCGGGACGGCGGCCTGGAGGCGGTGGCGTGAGCAACGAGACGTTGATCGCCGCGATCGGCACGGTCCTGCGCGAGGAGATGCGCCATCCCCATCTCGATGGGTTCGGGCCCGACGCACGGCTGAACGAGGATCTCTACCTCGATTCCGTGCAGTTGCTTCAGCTCATCCTGGCACTGGAGATGACGCACGGCGTGGCGGTGCCGGAAGAGGCGATCAACCGGCAGGACGTCTCGACCGTGGCCGACCTCGCCCGCCTCCTGGCACCGGGCGCGGAAGCGGTCGCACCGGTCGCCGCCGAACCGGAGGCCCCCTCCGAGGGCGTCCACGGGGCGATGCCCTACGATCTGAAGATCCACTGCTTCGTCAGTTGCGTCTGCGACGGGCTGAAACGCCGCGGCATCGATCACCGTCCGTTCTACGCCCTGATCTGGGATGCCGAGTTCGCGATCACCGACGGGTCGAAGCTCGCCTACCACTCGGACGCGATGGATCACGAGTCGTTCCGCTACTGGTTCGAGCGGCTCTACGGCGTGCCGCTCGTGCCCTGGTACGACCATTCCCGCTCGAAGGACGAGAACGTCGCCACTCTGCTCGACCTGATGGAGCGGCGGGAACCGAACGAGTGCATCATGGTGATGCTCGACATGTTTCACCTCCCGGAGCGGGAGAACAAGTTCAACCAGAACCCCTTCCCGCACTACCTGCTGGTGTCGCTCTCCGGCGATCCCGACCTCTGGCAGGTGCGCGACCCCGACTTCCGCTGGGAGGGCATGATCGAGCGCGAGCGGATGCTCAACGCCATCCGCCAGCCGAGCGTGGCCGGCGGCTACCGCTTCGATCCCTCGCGCGCCCATCCGCCGAGGGACACGGATCTGGCGGCCTTCTTCGATGCCTGCTTCCGGCTCGACGCCAACCCGCTGATCGATGCGGCGCGGGCCATCGTGCTCGCCCATGCCGAGGGGCGCGGCGGCCTGAAGCTGACCGATCTCGGCGAGGCGTTGCGCGAACTGCCGGTCATCACCATCCGCAAATGGGCCTACGAGCACGGCTTCGCCTTCTTCTGGCGCGCCTTGCGCTGGCCGGACCCGGAATTCCAGCGGATCTGCGACGAGATCGAGGCCCTGGTGAACGGCCTCACCGCCCTGCACTACGCCGTGCTGAAGCTCGCCCGGACAGGGGACGCGGCCGAACTCGCCCCCGTCCTCGCGCGGCTCGATGCCCTCGATGCGCAGGAATTCGCGATCAAGCGGCAGCTCGCCGCGGCCTACGCCGCGTGGCGGCAGAGAAGCCCTGACCTCGGAAACGCCGCGCCGCCCTCCCGCGAAAGGCTCCCCGCATGAGAGTTGCCCTCTGCACCATCAGCTTTCGCCATCATCTCGTGTCGATCGGCGAACTCGCCCGCTTCGCCCGCGGCCACGGCTTCGACGGGATCGAGTTGTGGGGGGTTCACGCCCGCAATCTCGGCCCCGGCGACCACGCCGAATGGCTCGCCGCCTACGGCCTGCGCGTGCCGATGCTGAGCGACTACCTGCCCCTCGACGCACCGCCAAAGACCCTGACCGAGCGGACGGCCGAACTCGCCCGGCTCGCGGGAAGCTGGGGCGCGCCGCGCCTGCGCACCTTCGCCGGCACCAAGAGCAGCGCGGACGCCTCGGCGGAGGAGCGGGCGCAGGTCGCGGCACGCCTGCGGATGGCGGCGACCCAGCTCGCCGATCACGGCCTGCGGCTGGTGGTCGAGACCCATCCCGGCACGCTCGCCGACACCACCACCTCACTCCTCGACCTGCTGGCTTCGGTCGATCACCCGAACCTCCGGGTGAATTTCGACACGCTCCACGTCTGGGAGGGCGGCGACGATCCGCTCGCGGCTCATGCCCGGCTGAGCCCCTATATCGACTATTACCACCTCAAGAACGTGCGCAGCCGGGCCGACCTGCCGGTGTTCGAGCCGGCCAACGTCTACGCCGCGGCCGGACGGCGCGAGGGCATGACCGCTCTGTTCGAGGGCGCGCTGGATTACGGCGCCTTGCTGAAGACGCTGCCGCCACAGGCGGAAGCCTCGCTCGAATGGTTCGGCGACGCCTCGTTCGCGGTCCTGCCGACCGACCTTTTCCGCGTGCGCAGTGCCACCGCCGGCCGTCGCGCCGCCGGCCCCCGCCACGCCGCGCGCTGAGCAGACACCGAAGCGCGAGGAGATCGCCAGGAGATCGCCATGACCGAGAGCCACGCCGTCGTCAGCACCCCGCATGCCGGCCGCTATCTCCAGCAGCTCTGCAAGCACTGGGCCCACCGGTTCGAGACCGAGTTCAGCGCGACGAACGCCCGGATCGCCCTGCCGCTCGGCGAGACGCGTCTGTCCGCCGACGCCGAGACCCTGACGATCGATCTGACCGCACAGGACGCCGCCAGCCTGCCCGGCCTGCGCGACGTGGTCGTGCGCCACATCGAGCGCTTCGCCTTCCGCGAGACGCTGCGCTTCGACTGGACGTGAGCACCGTCGCACGAGCCGGCCGGCCTGCGTTGTTTTGGCAAGCACAGCGTACCTCATGCTGAGGCGCCGAGCTGAAAGCTCGGCCTCGAAGCACGCCTGAACGATCGCCCCGCGGCATCGGGTTGCCGGGAGAACCGTCGCGATGTGCTTCGAGGCTGCTGACGCAGCACCTCAGCATGAGGAGCATTCAGATTGCCTGAGCAAAACAAGGCAACATCTTCGACAAATTCTGAAATCAGCGGCACGAGGAACGATATGGACCTGACGATACGGGCCATGCGCGAGGACGATGCGCAGGATCTCTTCGAAATCTACAATCAGCCCGCCTTCCGCTTCGGCACCCTGGCACTTCCTTACGAATCCTTCGAGGCCGTGAAGAAGTGGGCCGAGCCGCGCTCGCCGCGCGATCTCCACCTCGCGGCGGAGCGGGAGGGACGCCTCGTCGGGGCGGCGGCCCTGCGCCCCTTCTACGGCCGGCGCGCCCACGCGGCGGAGTTCTGGATCGCGGTACACGAGGATTTCGCCGGCAACGGCATCGGCTCGCGGCTCCTCGCGGCGGTGATCGACACCGCGGACAACTGGATCAATGTCTCGCGCATCGAGATGACGGTCTTCACCGACAACACCCGCGCCATCGCTCTCTACGAGAAATTCGGCTTCGTCATCGAGGGCACGCACCGGGCCGCCTCGTTCCGCAACGGCCGCCTCGACGACGTGCATTGCATGGCCCGCCTGCGCCCGACGAGCGGGCACTGAATCCGGTACGGATCGCCCGAGCGTCTTCGAGCGTCGAAGCCCCTGGATCCCAGGAACATTGCTGATTTCGCGAAGGTTTCGCCCGTCAGACTCCGGCACCGCTCCCAGACAATCGGCGCCTGGCTGTCGTATCCAGACCGGGAGATCCGATACCATGCATCGGCGCGATTTTCTGACGACTCTGCTGACCGCAACGGCCGCGCTGGCGGTGACCCGCACGGCGCTGGCCCAACCGGCGCCGGCCGGTGCCATGCCGACGCCCGTCTATCTTGCCATGGCGACGAAGGGCGGCCTGTTCCTCGAGAACACGGCGCGCGACGCCCACGCCAAGACCCGCAATCCGCGCGTCAAGGCCTTCAGCCGGGCCGAGGTGACCGAGCAGGTCAACCTCGCCCGCAAGCTCGACCCGTATCTCGGTGCCGCGCCGATGGCGGGCGGCGCACCCGCCGGTCCGGGCGGCCTCGTCGGCGGCTTGGTCGCCGCGCCGCTGGCGGTGGCCGGCGGTGTCGCGGGGGCGACCGTCGGCGCGGTGGGCGGGGTCGTCGGCGGCGCCCTGGGTGTGCCCGGCGGGGCCGGCCCCGGTGCCATGACCACGGACGAGCAGAAGGCCCAGATCCTGTCGCAGCTCTCGGGGATGCAGCCCGGCCCCGACTACGACGCCATGTTCGTCAATGCCTCGCTCCAGGGCCATCAGGAGGCGTACCAGATCCACGGCTCCTACGCGCAGGCCGGCGAGGACCCGGCCCTGCGCCGCATCGCGGCGGGCGCGCTCCCGCTGATCCAGCGCCACATCGCCCAGCTCTCGCGGATGCAGGCAATGATGGGCGGCGCCCGGCAAGGGTAGGCCTGAACCTGCGGCGCACCGTCCCCGATCGCGCTCTCGGGGATGATGCGCCGCGACCAGGGCTCGTGTTCACGGCCAAACCGGCGTCACCCGCGCATCGTCCGCCGCGGATCCTGCTCCGGCAGCATCCGGTCGAGCACGCCGTCGCGGCGGATCGCGACGTGCCACACGGTGCCGGCAATGTGCAGCCCCACCAGGACGTAGACGGCCCATTGCCCGGCGAGATGGACCGACTGGAAGAGGTTGCGCAGCGCCTCGTTCTTCTCGAAGCCGGGGATGGGGAAGAGATAGAAGAACTGCGTCGTGCTGCCGTTGAAGGCACTGAGCAGGAAGCCGCTCACCGGCATCAGCAGGAACACCGCGTAGAGCAGCCAGTGGCTGATCTTCGCGATGAGGGCGAGGCCTGCCGGCTCGCTCACCTAAGGCGGCGGCGGGTTGAAGGCGCGCCACAGGATGCGGACGACCACCAGCCCGAGAATCGTGAGCCCGACCGATTTGTGAAATTGGAACAGCACCGGCTTGGCCGCCGCCTCCTTGGCGAGGCTCGTGGCGACCCACGCCAGCGGCAGGACGGCGAGGACGAGAACCGAGGTCAACCAGTGCAGCGCCTGCGCCGTGCGGGTGTAGCGCGGGAAGGCAGGGACGGGCTTCGGAGCGACGCCGGGGGCGGCGGTTGACGTCATGGGCCTGAATCTCCCGTCGATGCGGAGAATTCAGATAGGGCCCCTCCCGGCCGCGCCCATCACAGATTGCATCGAACAGTCAGAACCAGCACAGGCGTTTCATGCGGTCGTCGTACTGGCGGCGCGGCAACGAACGCTCCCTGCAAGCTCATCACGGCCCGAACGGCGATCGAGCGCGCGATCGCGGCGCGAAGAGCACCGACGCGTCTTTGCCCTCGGCTGCCAGGGTTTGAACCGTCTCCCAGTACTGTTTCAGCCACCGCCGGGCCTCGAGCACGCCGACGACGATTCCCATCGTCGCACCGATCACGGCGCCGATGACGATCTTCGACGAATCCCAATGCAGCAGATACTCATCAGGGCCAGGTCCCGGCCGGATCATCGCGCCGATCCCCGAGGCCGACCCCACCAGTGCGAAGAAAGCAATCTTCTCCGCTACGATCGATGCAAATTTTCGATACTTGGACTGCATGGGCGAGGCATCCCACCGAAGCGCTCGCTCTCAAGAAGCACAACCGCGGGATGAACCCGTTAAGATGGCATTTGTCGGTGGGGTTACACACAGCGCCGGGGAAGGCGGCACTCCAGCGCCGCCCCTCCCGCTCGAAATCCCGCCGCTCAGATCGCCGCGGCCGGGTCGCGATCCTCCGGGTCGCTCGCGGGCGGCGTCCGGTCGTTGCGGGGGCGGCGCTCCATCAGGGCGCGGCCGAGGGCGCGCAGGGGCGCGGTGAGGCGGCGGGCATCGTCGGCGCGCTCCATGAGGGTCTCGCCGCGGCGGATCTCGCGGTCGAGCTTGGCCATGGTGCGGGCGAGCGCCGGATCGTCGTCCTCCAGCCAGACCTCGACGGTGCGGGCGAAGGCGATCACGGTGCCCTGAAGCTTGAGCCGACCGAGCGGCCCTTCCGTGTCGATGCCGGCGGCGGCCAGCATGTAGCGGTGCGAGTTGAGGGCGACCCCGTTGAGCGCCAGCATGGACAGCACGTCGCCGCGCAGCGCGAAGGCGATGCGGCGTAGGGCCGGCTTGTAGGGCGTCATCGCGTCGAGCCGGCGCATCAGCACGTCGAACAGGCGCTCGCGGGCGGGCTCGTCGGCGAGGTCGGCGGTGTCGACTTCCAGAACCTTGCGGTCGATGATCCGCGACAGGCCGCCGAGCACCGCCCCCTTCGAGGGGAAGAGGTCGCGCAACTCGGCAAGGCTCAGATCCGCCTCGCGGGCGATATCGCCGACCTCGATGTCGTTCCAGGGCTGCTCGGCGGCGAGCCGCATCAGCGCCTCGACCGCGGCCTCGCGCGGGTTGGGCTTGGGCAGATTGGACGAGGCGCCGGATTGCGACGAACCGGACTTTCCATGGGTCTCGGACTTGCCACCAGCCTCGGACTTGCCGCCGGTGTTGGACTCGGGGGCCGTCGCCATGATCCGTGCTCCGTGTTCGGTTCGACGTCTCATGTAGGAGCGAAGTCGCCGGGTTGAACCCGCCGCGGCGTCAGCCGGACAATTCGCCCGCCCGGCGCTTGGCCGCGGCGACCGCCTCTTGCATCAGGGCGGGGAGGGCGCCCTCGCGCATCAGCACGGCCAGCGCCGCCGCGGTGGTGCCGCCCGGCGAGGTGACGTCCCGGCGCAATTGCCCGGCCTCGCGTGGATCGGCGTCGAGCAGGGCGCCGGCGCCCGCGACGGTGGCACGGGCGAGCTGCGCCGACAGATCCGGCGGCAGCCCCGCCGCCACGCCGGCCTCGGCCAGCGCCTCCGCCAGCAGGAAGACGTAGGCCGGTCCCGAGCCCGAGACTGCGGTCACCGCATCGATCAGCGCCTCGTCGTCGAGCCATGCGACGAGGCCGGAACTGGCGAGCAGCGCGTTCGCTCCCGCCCTCGCCAGGTCCCCGACCTCGGAGCTGCCGACGGCGCCGGTCGCGCCCCGGCCGATGCTGGCGGGGAGGTTGGGCATGACGCGCACCACGGCGCGGGCCGAGGGCAGGCGGCGCTTCAGGTCGGCAATGGTCTTGCCCGCCAGGATCGAGACGACGAGGGTGTCGGGACCGATCCAGGCCGAGAGCGCCGGGGCGGCCTCGTCGAGGACCTGCGGCTTGATGCCGAGCACCAGGGCCCCGGCCGGGGCGGCGGCGGGCGGGTTGAGGCGCAGGCCCTGCTCGGCGCAGAGCACGGCGATCTCAGAGGAGGGCTGCGGATCGATCACCGTCACGGCGGCGGGGTCGAGGCCGCCCGCGAGCCAGCCCCGCAGCAGGGCCGCTCCCATCTTGCCGGCACCGGCCAGAACCAGGGGCGTGGGGAACGGGGGCGGGGCGTGGTCCTGCGTCATCGGTTCTGATCCCGCGCGGCGCTCACGCCTCGCCTTCGGTCTCGAACAGCACCGCGTCGAGGGCCTCGCGGGCGCTCTTGCCGGCCCAGAGCACGAACTGGAACGCCTGATAGTAGCGCTCGCAGGCATCGGCGGCGGTCTTCATCATCATCGCGCACTGGCCTTGCGTCGGCGCGATGCCGTCGGTGAGCAGCAGCGAGTGACGGAACATCACGACACTGTCGGACGACCACAGGTCGAAATGGCCGATCCAGAGCTGCTCGTTCACCAGCGCCACGAGGCGCAGCATCTCGGCCCGGCGCCGCTCCGGCACCTTGAGGTCGAAGGCGGCGGCCACGTGCAGCGACTCGACTTCCTCGATCCAGGTGAAGGCAACGTGGTATTCGGCCCAGCGCCCCGAAACGGAGACCGACATCTCGTCCGTCTCGATCCGATCGAAGATCCAGTCCCGCAGCGAGGCGAGGCGCTCGACGACATCGAGCGGGTGCTCCGGCCGGTCGCTGTCTTCGATGAGGCTAAGCTGGGTCATGGCGATCCAAGTTGTCGACCCGGTCGATGCGCTCGATCGGGCCGGCGGTCAAAGCAGGGCCGTGACGGGAATCGAGGCGACGCCCGTCGATCTCCGTCCTGCGGAGGGGTTCAATCCAGATTTCACCGCCCCAGGGTTTGGTTCCACCTTTCCGCCGGGGCGAATCAACTTCGGATCGTTTATAGCCCGCGCCGCCCGCGGGCTTCAAAGCGTCGCCCCGGCATCAGCGGTGGGCAACGCGGCTATCCACCGATGCTTCCTGTGCAAAGAAATCCGGATTCCGCGTTTTCCCCCAAGGGTGAGTCTTTGCCGAGTCTCCGGCGAGTCGGCGCCGCCGCTCAGACCGATTCCGTGCTGCCGGCGCTCCCCGCCTCGGCGCCGAGGCGGGCCTCCAAGGCGCTGACGCGGGCGGCGAGCGCGTCGTTCTGGCTGCGCAGGGCCGCGACGAGGTCGCGCAGCACGTCCACCTCCTCGCGGGTGGCGACGTCCATGTCGCGGATCAGGCGCTCGACCTGCCCCTTGAACATCGTCTCCGCCTCGCGGCGCACCCCTTGGGCCGCTCCGGCGGCATCGGTGAACAGGCGGGCGACATCGTCGAAAAGGCGGTTCGAGCCTTGCATGGGGATCTCCTCCCGCGCCCGGACCTGTTCGAGCACGTTCCCACGACATAAGAATCGGCGGCCGGCAGGGCAATCGAGGGGCGCTCACGAAACGCTCCGGGCGCCGGCACCGGCGGGGAGCGGAAGTCCAGGCCGGATCGTTGCCGCAGGTGTCGGGCCAGGCAGCGGAAACGCGGGGTTACAATCTTGCGCCGCGGCCATACTTCCGGGCGGGGAGGGCGCAGGCGTAAGACTGTCCCGTCATGACCACGAACCAGCCGACGCCCCACATCCTCGTCGTCGAGGACGACCGCGAGATCAGCGCGCTCGTCGCGCGCTACCTGCGCGCCAACGAGTGCCGGGTGAGTCTGGCGGGCGATGGGCGCGAGATGGACCGGGTGCTGGCCGATGCCCGGGTCGACCTCATCGTCCTCGACCTGATGCTGCCGGGCGAGGACGGCCTGAGCCTGTGCCGGCGCCTGCGGGCCGCGTCGCAGGTGCCGATCCTGATGCTCACGGCAAAGTCCGAGGAGATCGACCGGATCGTCGGATTGGAGATCGGCGCCGACGACTATCTCGGCAAGCCGTTCAACCCGCGCGAATTGCTGGCGCGCATCCGGGCGATCCTGCGGCGCAAGGGCGCCGAGCCGCAGGACGGGGACGGCGCGCGCCGCTTCCAGTTCGCGGGCTGGACCCTCGATGTGGGCCTGCGGCAGGTGCTGAGCCCTGAGGGCGCGCGCATCGCCATGACGGGGGCCGAGTTCGACCTGCTCCACGCCCTCTGCCTGCGGCCCGGCCGGGTGCTCTCCCGCGACCAGCTCCTCGATCTGACCCAAGGGCGGGCGGCGGGTCCGTTCGAGCGCAGCATCGACGTGCTGGTCTCGCGCATCCGCCAGAAAATCGAGCGCGACCCGCGCAACCCCGAGATCATCCGCACGATCCGCTCGGGCGGCTACCTGTTCGCGCCGGAGATTGCCCGGACATGAGCCCCGCCGGAACCACCGCCGGGCCGGCGCAGGCCCCGCCCCCCGCCGCCGAACCGGGCCGTCCGCGACGACCGGCCTGGCTGCACCGTCCCTGGCCGCGCCCGAAGAAGGCCGCCGGGCAGATCGCGCTCCTCGTCGTGACGGCCCTGCTCTGCACCCATGGGCTCGCGGCGGTCATGCTGGTGGCGCTCCGCGAGCCGTGGCGGCCGGACGAGCGGCCGGGGGTGGCCGCGACGCGGCTTTCCGTGGTCGCGCGGCTGCTCGATACCGCCGAGCCGGGCGAGCGCGACGGGATCCTCCGGGCGGCGGCGCGCAGCCTGCCGACCCTGCGCATCGCCCCCTGGGACGGCGCCGTGCCGCCGGCCGGCCAGGGCGACGAGGAGGACGAGATCGGGCGCCACCCGCTGATCGAGCGCCTGCGCGACGGCTTCGGCCGCGCGCTGCCGGTGACCGATCTCTCCCCCGGCCATGACCGGGGAAGGACGGGCCTGCTGCAGATCGGCATCACCACACCGGCCGGTGCCCGACTGCAGGCGGTGCTGCCCGACGACTTTCCCCGTCCGCCGGCGCAGGGGCTGATCATCTTCACCTTCGTCTCCCTTGGAGTGAGCCTCACGCTGCTCTCGTTCTGGGCGACGCGGGCACTCACCGCGCCGCTCGCCGGGCTCGCCGCGGCGGCGGAAGCCTTCGGCACGGCGGAGGAGCCGCCGCCGCTGCCTCAGCGCGGGCCGGAGGAGGTGCTGGCGCTCGCCCGCGCGCTCGACCGGATGCGCACCCGCCTGCTGCGCCTGCTCGACGACCGCACGCAGATGCTGGCCGCGATCAGCCACGATCTGCGCACCCCGATCACCCGCCTGCGGCTGCGCGCCGAGTTCATCGAGGACGAGCGCGCCCGCGAGATGACCCTGCGCGACCTCGACCAGATGAACGGGCTCGTGGAATCCGCGCTCTCCTATGTCCGGGACGGGCAGGGCGCGCCGGGGGAGGGCCAGACCACGCTGATCGACCTCGCCTCGGTGGTGCAGACAGTCTGCGACGGGTTCAGCGACGTCGGCGCGGCGGTGAGCCTGGAACGGACCCGCCACGTCCTCGTGCGCGGCCGCCCCGACGACCTGCAGCGGGCGATCACCAACCTCGTCGACAACGCCGTGAAGTATGGCGGCGGCGCCCGCCTCGTCATGGGGCCGGCGGGCTCCGGCGACCATCCCGGCGTGGCGGTGGAGGTGATCGACGACGGCCCTGGCATTCCCGACACCGAGCGCAGCGCCATGCTCCAGCCCTTCGTGCGCGGCGACCGCGCCCGCAACCTCGATGCGGCGAGCGGATTCGGCCTTGGCCTGTCGATCGTGCTCGCCATCGTCGAGGGGCATGGCGGGCGGCTGACCTTGGAGAACCGCCCCGGCGGCGGCTTCTGCGCCCGCATCGAGCTCCCGCTCGCCGCCGGGCGGACGGGGGAGGCGGGGGCCGCGACCCAGTCGGCGTAGCCCTCGTCCGCGAGGAACGTCCGGGCAGGGCCGCGCCCTGCGACGCCGCCCCCCCGGCCGAGGGCATGATTTCAGTTCAGTTCCGTTCGGCAAAGAAGGTTAGCCCGAGGATAATCAGTCCGCGACCGTCTTTGTAAGACTTCGGCAACCCCGCTGCTTTAGCCGTGAGCCGCCCAGAGCAGCTCGGTCCTCGCCTCGATGAGTCTCTCCCGTTCCGGACCCATCGACGGTGAGTTCGCAAGCCTCAACCAACTGCGCTTCTCGCCCCCGATCGAGGCGCTGTTCGAGAAGGCAGGGCTCCCCCAGCGCATCGAACTCGGCCGGACGACACTCGCCGTTGCCACCCTCCTCTACGACGTCTTCCTCCTGGCCGATTGGGTGATCCTGCCGGACGTGTTGTGGCCGCTCACCGTGATGCGCCTGGGCATCGCCACGCCGCTGGCCCTTCTGATCATCTGGATCCTGCCGCGCAGCCGACACGTCTGGCAGGTCGACGGCCTGCTGGTGTGGACCTCCGTCCTCTCGGTGCTGATGCCCTCGACGATCATCTCGTTCGGCACGTCGCACTATGTCGCGATCTATCAGTTCGGGGCGATTCTCATCATCATCTACTTGGTTCTGGTGCAGCGTGTCCGGTTCCGGCTGGCCGTCCTCGGACTGGTGCTCATCGTCCTCATCCAAATCGCGACCATCGCGAGACGGCCCGAGGTGGATGCCGCGACCTTCTGGTACATCGTAAGCTTCTACATCCTCGCGTCGGTCATCCTCCTCCTGGGATCGTTCGTGCTGGAGCGGACGGAGCGCTACGGCTTCCTCCAACGGCTCCGGGCCGATTCGATGATCGAGCACAACGAGGCGATGGCCCGGACGGATCAACTGACGGGCCTGTTCAACCGGCATCATCTCGCGACGATCGGCGCCGATCTCATCCCCAAGAGCGCCGCCGAGCCTCTCGGGGCGCTCCTGATCGATATCGACCACTTCAAGCGGTTCAACGACACCCAGGGGCATCTGGCGGGCGACCGCTGCATCCGTGCCATCAGCGATCTGTTGCGCGAGATGCTGGCTCCCGCCAACAAGAACACGCCCCCGCTGGGAACGGCCGTGCGCTTCGGCGGCGAGGAGATCCTCGTGCTGCTCCCGGGCATGACGGCCGCGCAGGCCGCCGTGCTCGGGGACGCCATCCGCCGCCGCGTGGAAGGCGTGCGCATTCCCCATCCCGGTCTCGGGCCCGCGGGCGTGGTGACGCTGTCGATCGGGGTCGCCGACTGGAAGAACGGCGACTCGGAACTGGATGCGCTCGTGAACGCCGCCGACGCCGCCCTCTATCGAGCGAAAGACCTCGGCCGCAATCGCGTCATGGTAGCCTGATCCGTGCGCCGCCCGGCGCCGACGCTTCCCTTACCAGCCCCCGCCGTCGCCCCGATGCCCACCGCGCCGGCGGCGCTCAGTGTCTCTCGCAACACGCCCGCCACGCTGTCCTCGCCCAAGCGGAAACGGTCGGTGACCGGGAGCTTTGTGAGGCATCATCTCGTTGTTTGTGCATCGTCTTTTCCGAAAGCCGGCAACCACCTTTCGGCACGATGCTCTAAAACTCCATGTCGAGTTCCTCGATCTCCTCCGGCTCGCTCTCGGCAAGGGCCGCCCACTCGTTCATCAACTCCCAGGCGAGGATCGTGTCGCGGTAGGTCGCGGCGGTGAAGGGGAGGGCGACGTCGTAGGTGCGGAAGCGGGTGCAGACGGGCGCGTACATCGCATCCGCCAGGGTCGGCCGCGCCCCGAACAGGTAGGGGCCGCCCGAGCGCGACAGGCAATCCTCGAAGATCGCGCAGATGCGCTCGATGTCGCCCTTGGCGCCGTTGAAGATCTTGAAGCCGCGATGGAGGCTACGCAGGTTCATCGGCAGGGCCGAGCGCAGGTTGACGAAGCCGCCATGCATCTCGCCCGAGACGGCGCGGCAGCGGGCGCGCTCGGCGGCCGCCTCGGGCAGGAGGCCGGCCTCCGGCCGGATCTCGTTGAGATATTCGGCGATGGCGAGCACGTCCCACACCGTGATCGCGCCGTGTTCGAGCCGCGGCACCAGGAAGGATGGCGACAGGTGGAGCAGTTCGGCCCGCGTCGCCGCGTCCGAGCCGGACAGAGTCGTCACCGAGAGATCGAGCCCGGCCATCCGGCACAGCAGCCAGCCGCGCAGGGACCAGGACGAGTAGTTGCGGCTGGAGATCGTGAGCGTCGCCTCGGCCATGACTCTTCTCCGGATTGCGCGTCCGCCCGAGCCTGCGGCTCAAGCCCCGGACTTCAAGCCGGCATCCAAGACTCGTGCCGGGCGCCCTGCCTCGGCCTCCACTTTTCCGGCAAAAGAATTCTCCTTCTCCCGGTAGACGTGCAAAGTGATGCATCCGCATCACAGCCCTGCGCGATATACTTTTGTTCGGTTGCGCCCAACTCAGAACCGCTTAGCCTGTTCGTCCGGCATCGGCTCCTCAGGGCGGTAGGACGAGGCAGGAAGCGAAGCGGGCGAATCCGGGCCATTCGGGACGTTCGCGAGAGATTGGCGCGTGCAGGCACCTTGCGCGCTTGGAGTTCGGCCCGATGCTCTACCAAGCTTTCGATGTCCAATCGGACATCGCCCGGCAGACCCGACAATGGGGGCGCCTCCTGCAGGAAGCCTCCGCGCCGTGGATGCGGACGCCCTGGCATGACGCCGCGAAATGGTGGTCGGCGGGGGCGCGCATGATGATGCGCGCCGGCCTCACCTTCACGCGGCCGGCCTACGGCATCCATTCCGCCATGGTCGGCAACCGCGAGGTGCCGGTGATCGAGGAACCGGTGCTCGCCACGCCCTTCGGCACCCTGCTCCGCTTCCGCAAGGATATCGACACCGTTCAGCCCAAGGTGCTGGTGCTCGCCCCCCTCTCGGGCCACTTCGCTACGCTGCTGCGCAGCACCGTGCGCACCCTGCTGCCCGACCACGACGTCTACATCACCGACTGGCACAACGCCCGTGACGTGCCCCTCTCGGAAGGGCGCTTCGGCTTCGACGACTACGTCGATCACGTGGTGCGCTTTCTGGAGACCGTCGGTGAGGGCGCCCACCTCATGGCCGTGTGCCAGCCCGCGGTGCAGGCGCTCGCCGCCACGGCGCTGATGGCGCATACCAAGAACCCGGCGCAGCCGCGCAGCATGACCCTGATGGCCGGGCCGGTCGATTGCCGCGTGAGCCCGACCTCGGTGAATGCGCTCGCGACCTCGAAGCCGATCGAGTGGTTCGAGAAGAACCTGATCGAGACGGTGCCCGGCCGCCACAAGGGCGCGGGGCGGCGGGTCTATCCCGGCTTCACGCAGGTCTCCGCCTTCGTCTCGATGAACGCCAAGCGCCACAGGGACGCGCATACGGACCTGTTCTGGCACTATGTCGACGGCAGCGCCGACAAGGCGCAGGCGATCGAGACCTTCTACGACGAGTATTTCGCCGTCCTCGACCTCGCCGCCGAGTTCTACCTCGAGACGGTCAAGATCGTCTTCCAGGATTACACCCTCGCCCGCAACCAGCTCACCTATCGCGGCGAGCCCATCGATATGGGCGCCATCCGCCGCACCGCCCTGATGACGGTGGAGGGTGAGCGCGACGATATCTGCGCGGTGGGACAGACGATGGCCGCCCACGACCTCTGCTCGGGTCTGCCGCCGCACATGAAGAGCCACCACCTCCAGGCGGGGGTGGGCCATTACGGCGTGTTCTCGGGGCGCAAGTGGGAAGCACAGACCTACCCGATCGTGCGCAACTTCATCGCCTCGCACGCGTGAGGCGCCTCCGTCCTTGCGAGCGGAGCGAAGCAATCCGGCGACGGCCCATCCGGAAAGAACACGTCCTGGATCGCTTGCGCCAAGCCTCGCGATGACGGCTGAGAGCGAAAACCACCCGGCGCCGCGCTTGCAAGAGGCTTTCGCGCACTTCCAACACGAACCTGTTTCGTGTATGCCGCGCGCTCAGGTGCAATTCTTTCGCACCGATTCGGCTGCCGTCACGACGCCTCCTCCGGAACCAAACCGGGGCAGGGGCGCCTGACGGCTTTTTCCCGGTTCCGCCGGGAATCCGAGGCCGGTGCGGTTCGAAACAACAGATCCTAGGGGTTGATTCCGTTGCAGGTACTCGTTCGCGATAACAACGTCGATCAGGCGCTCCGCGTCCTCAAGAAGAAGATGCAGCGCGAGGGCATCTTCCGCGAGATGAAGCAGCGCAAGGCCTACGAGAAGCCCTCCGTGCGCAAGGCTCGCGAGAAGGCCGAGGCCGTCCGCCGCGCCCGCAAGCAGGCCCGCAAGACCGCGATCCGCGAGGGCCTGATCGCCGCGCCGAAGCCGAAGCCCCGGACCGGCGCCCCGCGCCGCCCCGGCATGCCGAGCTTCTCGCAGCAGCCGGCCGCCGTCCAGGCACCCGCTGCCGCGTCCTGAGGCGAAACCCTTCGCGACGCGCCGGCCCTGGGATGGGCCGCGCGCGATCCGGACACGAAAAAGGCCCCTCCGGTTCGACCGGCGGGGCCTTTTTCGCAGGAAGCGAACCGCTTCAAGCGGCGCGCGCGGTGAGCGTGGCGCGTTCCGCCTGCCGCAGCAGCTCCAAGGGCAGCCAGGGCTTGCGCATATAGACCGCGTGGGGCGGGATCTCGGTGCGGCCCTCCTCGCGGGCCTCGGAGGTCACCACGAGCCGCACCTCCGGCCAGCGGTCCTCGACGGTGCGTGCCAGCGCCGCCCCGTCCATCGCGCCCGAGAGATGCGTGTCGGCGATCACCATCGCCACCGTCACGTCGCCGCGTTCCAGCACGGCGAGGGCATCCTCGGCGCTCGAACAGGCGATGACGTCGAGGTCGGTCTCCTCGATCAGGGCGGTCGCGAGATCGCGGGCGGCCTCGTCGTCCTCGACGAGGAGCGCGACCGGGCTGTCTCCGGTGTGAGCCATGATATCTCCCTGAAGCTGTGCGAGCGGTTCGGAGCGGCGGCCCGGCCAAGGGCACGTCGCGCAAGGGCAGACCGCGGCGGAATCGGCGGCGGCATCGATGCTTGCCCTGCGACAACAAGTTCGGGGATGATCGGTTCAGCGAAATTGTGCCGGCATGACCCGCGCGAACCGGGCCGGCTCTTAACGGACTGTTCACCACACGAACCGAATTGTTACAGTCCGGCGACGCGAGGCGGTCCGAACGGACCGATGTTTGCATGCGTCGCCCTGGACCGCAAAGGAGGCTCTTGTCCCACCATGTGCCGCTTCCTCGCCTATCTCGGTGAGCCGGTCCTCCTGAACGAGCTGGTCTGCGCCCCGACCCATTCGCTGGTCCATCAGTCGCTGCACGCCTCCGAGGCCAAGACTGAGACCAACGGCGACGGGTTCGGGATCGGCTGGTACGGCGAGCATGCCGAGCCCGGCCTCTACCGCGACATCTGCCCGGCCTGGTCGGACGAGAACCTCGTGAACCTCTGCCGTCAGGTACGGGCGCGGACCTTCTTCGCCCATGTCCGCGCGGCGACCGGCACGGCGACGACGCGGGCCAACTGCCACCCCTTCGCCCATGGCCGGCACCTGTTCATGCATAACGGCCAGATCGGCGGCTATCACCGGATCAAGCGGCGCCTGGAGGCGCTGATCCCGGACGAACTCTACGACACCCGCCGCGGCTCGACCGATTCGGAGGCGCTGTTCCTGCTGGCGCTCGCCAACGGCCTCGACACCGATCCCGTCGCCGCGATGGAGGCGACCTGCGCCACCGTGCGCGGCCTGATGCAGGAGGCCCGGATCACGGAAGCCTTCCGCTTCACCGCGGTGCTCACCGACGGCGAGAGCCTCACCGCCTTCCGCTGGGCCTGCGACGGCCGCCCGCCGAGCCTGTACTATCGCGAGAGCGAGCGCGGCCTCACCGTCGTCTCCGAGCCGATCGACGGCTGCAAGGAGGGCTGGACGATCGTGCCCAAGGGCGGAACGCTGCGGGCCAGCCGCGGCGACCGCGCCACCGTCAGCCTGCCGCGCACCGAGCGCGCCGCCGCCTGAGGCTTGCCCTGAGCCGGCAGCCATGGTGAAGGTCTCGAAAGGACGAGTCCTTGTCAAAGGTGCAGGGCAGAGCCCTGCAAATCGGCTTCGCCGGCGTCAGGACTCTGCTCTGAAAACCCGCCAAAGGGCTTGAAGCCCTTTGGGATCCCCGATGAGTATTGAGCTTGAGACGGTCGCCGGTCTGTTCGGCGTGGCCGTGGTGGCGGGCGCCGTCGACGCCATCGCCGGGGGCGGCGGGCTGATGACCCTGCCGGCCCTGCTGCTCGCCGGGCTCGATCCGGTGAGCGCGATCGCCACCAACAAGCTACAGGGCAGCGCCGGCTCGGTCTCGGCCACGATCGCCTTCGCCCGGCGCGGGCTGATCCGCTGGCGCGAGGCCGCCCCCGCCGCGCTCGGGGCCGGGCTCGCCTCGGTCGCAGGCGCGCTCTGCGTCAGCCTGCTGCCGCGCCCGGTCCTGGACGCGCTGGTGCCGGTCATGCTCGTCGGCATCGCGCTCTATTTCGCCACGGCGCGGCGGATGAGCAACGAGGACGCGGCAGCGCGCATCACGCCGGGCCTGTTCGCCGTGACGCTGGCGCCGGCGATCGGCTTCTACGACGGCGTGTTCGGGCCCGGTGCCGGCTCGTTCTACATGATCGGCTTCGTTACCCTGCTCGGCCTCGGCGTGGTGCGCGCCACCGCCCACACCAAGCTCTCGAACGCCGCGAGCAATGTCGGCAGCCTCGCCCTGTTCACGCTCCAGGGCGCGGTGATCTGGCCCGTGGGGCTCGCCATGGCGGCCGGCGCCTTCCTCGGCGCCCAGGTCGGCTCGGCGCTCGCCGTGCGCCTCGGCGCCCGGCTGATCCGCCCGCTTCTCGTGCTCATCGCCTGCGCGATGGCCCTGCGCCTGCTGTCGAACCCGGCCAACCCGTTGCGTCAGGCCGTGGCCGGGTTCTTTTCGTAAGCGTGTCAGCCCCTTGCGGGCCGATGCTTCAGCGCGGGATGAAGGCCCAGTAGTCGAGATCGAGGATCACCGACGGGTCGTAGCCCTCGCCCTGCCGGTCTGGATAGGCGCCGCAGGGCTGGTTCTTGGCTGCCACCGTGCGCAGGCGAAGCGCCCCGATATCGCTGCGGCCGGGCAGTTCGGCCGTCTCCAGCACCTCGGACCAAGCGTAGACCGTGTCGCCGGCAAACAGCGGCGCGACGTGGCGGCCGGCATTGATGCCGCCGATGGCGAAGGCGTTGGCGAGCCCGTTGAAGCTCAGCGCCCGGGCGAGCGAGATGACGTGGCCGCCATAGATCAGCCGCTTGCCGAACTTGGTCTCCCGCGTCGCCACCGCGTCGAAATGGACCTTGGCGGTGTTCTGGAACAGGCGCGTGGCGATCTGGTGCTCGGCCTCCTCGACGGTCATGCCGTCGACGTGGTCGATCTTCTCGCCAACCGCGTAATCCGAAAACCGGTGCGGGCTGCCGGCGAGCGCATCATCGTAAGCCGCCGGATCGAGCGGGGGCAGGGCGTTCGCGAGGTCGGCCGGGCTCACGACCTTGGCGAGCTGGGGCACGTGCTCTTCGGCGATCTTCGCCTCGGGATCGCGCTTGCGCACGAGCACCCAGCGGCAATAGCTCAGCACGGTCCGGCCCGAGGCATCCGAGCCGGTGGAACGCACATAGACCACGCCGGTCTGGCGGTTGGAGCTCTCCTTCAGGCCGATCACCTCGGAGACGGTGGAGAGCGTCTCGCCGGGATAGACCGGTCGGTGGAAACCGCCCTCGGCATAACCGAGATTGGCCAGCGCGTTGAGGGAGATGTCCGGCACGGTCTTGCCGAACACCACGTGGAAGGTGAGCCAATCGTCGAGCGGGCTTGCCGGATATCCGATCGCACGCGCGAAGGCGTCCGAGGACTGCACGGCGAAGCGCGGGCCGTAGAGGGCGGTGTAGAGTGCGACGTCGCCCGTGGTGACGGTTCGCGGCGTGGCGTGGCGGATGGTCTCCCCGAGGCGAAAATCCTCGAAGAAGCGGCCGGGATTGGTCTTCATGGCGCGCGCATCGCTCCCTGTGCGGCTCTTGCTGGCCGAACGGGGCATCGTCTTGAATACCGTATTCAGAACGAGGCCCTAAACGTCTGCTATTGCATCGTCTTCTCAGATCAGCCGATGCCCGCCCGCCTTAGCAACGAGCCCGGCGCTCGCGCAATGCCGCGCTTCGTGTCCAGAGCCGTACCCGACCCGATTGCGTTAGGCCGGCGGCTCCAGCCCATTGCTTTGTCGTGCTCTCTTTCGACGAACCGGCCTACCCTTCGTCGGAACGCATTCGAGGCGGGTGAACGCCGGAGGCGGGGTCAGAAGGCCAGTTGGACGTAGAGGTCGGTGGCGAGCTTCTGCGCGAACAGCAGGAGCAGGATCAGGATGATCGGCGAGATGTCGACGCCGCCCAGATTGGGCAGCAGGTTACGGATCGGCCGCAGCACCGGCTCGGTGACGCGGTAGAGGAACTCGCCGATCTGCGAGACGATCGGATTGCGCACGTTGACCACGTTGAAGGCCACGAGCCAGCTCAGCACGGCGCTCGCGATGAGGACGTAGATATAGAGCTGGATGATGGTGTTGAAGAGCCAGAGCAGGGCGTTCATGCGGGGGGTATCGGTCCTCGTCGCCCCGCACGGAGACCCGGCGTGAGGGACGCGGGCGCGGCGGGAAATTTCCGGAATTGACAGGCCGAAGCGGACAAGCCTACAAGGCCCTCGCCTCGGACGGGGCTGTAGCTCAGATGGGAGAGCGCCGCAATCGCACTGCGGAGGTCAGGGGTTCGAATCCCCTCAGCTCCACCACCGACTTTCGCTTGAAAATTGGTGTGTGGCATCAAGGACTTGGGGAGTGGCAGCTCCCGGATAAATCCCAATTCCTCCCACGCTTCCGGTTCGCTAAATCCCAGGCGTGGTCCGGTTTTCGACAGGATATCCACACCACCCCCGCGCAGCTACGGGGGCAACCCTTGCTGTGCCTGACCCACGCCGTGCGCGTTGGTAGAGGGCGCGCCGGCCGGTGAATATCGAAGCCTGCACCGGCTTGGCGGGACCGCCGTCGTCCGGACCGGATGATCCAGGGATTCCGAGCGGCGGGGGCTACAAGGCCGCGCCGAGCCCGATTCGGAGGCGGTACTGCCACGTCAGCGAGAGGCAGACGCCTTCGAGGCTGGCCCAGATGTGGGCCGCATCCACGCCGAGCTGGAACAGGTTGCGCTGGAAGACCGCGCGGGTGTCCCGCGGGATCTCGAAGCTGTTCTCCGCCATGCCGGGCGGCGTCCACGCCGAGGCCGGATCGGGGTGGGCCGAGAACAGGCCCTTCTGGCTCGCGATGCGGGGCGCCAGGGCGGAGGGCAGCAGGAAGCCGACCTCGGCGATCTCGAAGGGGCCGGGACCCCGCTCGGGGTCGATCATGGAACTGCCGCCGAGCGGATGCGCGTACACGATGGCGTCCTCGTTCGCGGGCTGGCTGGCAACGGCGAAGAAGCAGGCGATGAGCGGATTGGTCGTCCAGTCGAGCAAGCGGGTCGGGAGACCGTAATGCTGACCCAGCGCCAGCCAGTCCCAATCCGTCGCCCCGGGCATCGCGACGTGCAGCCTGGCCTCGCGCTTGAAATCCTGGAACAGTTGCCGTTCGTGGCGCGGGTCGAACTCGGCGCCCCGGCCGGCGCTGGGCTTGCACTCGAAGGCCTTCGACGCGCAGCCGCGGAACACCCATCGTGAGTTCATGCGTGCCGCCAGGAAGGCGTGGAACGCCTGCCAGCGCTCCTGCGCCGGCCCGCCCTCTCCATCGCCGGACCCCGATGGTCCGGACGGGGACGGCGTGCGATCAGGCGCCCGCAGGCGCGCCGGAGCGGGTGGAAACCGTGGCGGCCTCAACGGGTGCCCTCCCGGCCGCCGATCACCGCAGGCATGCCACACACGTCCGGTAGAGCGCCGTGGCGAGATCGTGCGTCACCTCGCAGCCGCTTCCCGAGAACATCGTCAAATCCCCGCCGGAGGCCGTCTCGGCGAGCAGCACCACCGGCATGCCGTTGGCTTGCGCGTAGCCGACGTGAAGGTTCGTCCCGAGGTCGGCGACGTCGCCCAGGGCTAGGAGGGCTGAATGGGGCACGCGAGGCCGGGGCGGCCAATTCGCTCGCGTGGGTGAGCGGGGGCCGTCGTCCGCAAACGCCGTCTCCGTCCTGAACCCGAGCGCGTCGAGGTAAGCGGCCGCCTCGTCGAAGAGCCATCTTTGGGCCATGGTCCGGCGCGGTCCGGACAGGTAGACCCGGCAACCCGACGCGGGGCGCCCGGGCACCGCCTCCATCCCTTCGAGCTCGTCCGGCGGAGGCAGCGGCAACCGAGCCCCGTCGTTGAACCACGCCACGCAGCGGGACGCGAGGTCGGCCGCCCCCACGGCGTCGAAGCCACGCTCGCCCCAATAATGCGCGAAGGCCGCGCAGAAGACGTCGCCGGCCCCGATCCTGAACCAGCGGCGGGCGGCGTACGCCGGCACCGGGATGCCGGGGGCGTCGCCCCGGTACACCGTGGCACCGCCGAATGCGTGGCGCGACACGACGAGCGTGGCGCCCTCGCGGGCCATGACGCCGGTCGCGGCGTCGCGCGGGTCCGGGAGCGGCCCGAGCCGGACCAAGTCGGCATCCTGCACCACGTAGGCGAGTTGCTCCGTCGCCCGCGAGCCGGAACGCACGAAGGAGGACGCGGGGTCGGCGGAGCGCGGGTCGTAGACCGCCCGGCCGGCCGTGAGCCGGGCCGTGCCCTCCAGCATGCCGAACCCGAGCACGACGTCGCCGGTGACGGCCAGGTCGGCGTAGCGCCGGCCGGCCTCGGGAACCCAGCTCTTGCGAAGGGGATGCCAATACTCGAATTCGAGCCGCTCCCCGATGGCGACGATGTCCGTCTCGACCTCGAAGGCGGCCATGGTCGCCCGGAGGTCGCCGGCCGACTCGGCGTAAGCATACGTGCTCAGGCGGGTGCCCGGGGACAGCGCGCTCACCGCCATGGCGGCGCGCGCGCCCGAACCGAACAGGCCGGCCCAGGCGGGGAACGCGCAGCTCTCGAAATATGTGCCGCCGACGACGTTCACGCCTCGGCCCTCGTGACCGTAACGGTGCAGCGCGTCGCGCCGACATCCTCGATGAGGGCCTCGAACCGCACCCCCTGGTCGAGGCAGCCGAGCAGGCTCACGAGGCCGCGGAACGCGGCGAGGGCGCCGACGGTCGCCCCGTCGGCGGTGCGGCAGACTGCGGTGCTGGCGCCCGCGCCGGCCACGAGGTCCACCTCCAACACGTCTCCGGCCTGCAGGCCGCGCGTGGCGTCGCGGCGGACACCGATCAGGTCGACCGTGAAGGTCAGGTCGCACTCGTCGGACCCTGTCCGGACCTGTCCCATGCCGTACGGCATGCGGCGGCGTTTGGGTGGGAGCCCTCCGCCCATTCGTCAACCCTCCGCCCGCGCCGCGTCCGGTCGGTCCGGGGCCGCGCGGGATGCCTTCACGTCGGACCGCAGGCCGAACGACCGCAAGGTCTCGCGATGCTTCTCGCATCCGCGGCACTGCCCGCAGGCATATTCCATGACGTGACAGGAGAATGTCGCACCGAGCGCCGAGGCGGGAAGGCCGGACGCCGCGAGAAGGGCCGGCCCGCTCAGGTGCCGTGCGGGCGCCACGACGCGCACCCCACCCTCCTGGAGCCGCATCAGTCGGTCGAGCGTCCGCAGGAATGGGGCGCGTCCGTCGGCGTGGACATCGGTCGCCACCGTTCCGATGAGGATCTCCGACAGGCCTTCCGCGACGAAGCGCATGCCTGCGAGGGTGACCAGGATCTGGTTGCGGTAGGGCCACCATTCGGGGGCACGCGCGAGCGCGGCGGGCTCCCCGCCGGCCAGGGGCCCGAGGCCAAGCCCGGACAGGTCGACCTGAAGCGTTTCGAGCCGCAGCCCGAACTCGGCCGCGATGGACGTCGCAGCCGCCCTTTCGCCCGCCGCCGGCCGCTGGCCGTAATCGACGAACAGGCAGGCGTCCGGCCTCTGCCACCAAGCGAGGGCGGTCGAATCGAGGCCGCCGGAAAACAGCAGAACCCTCATCGCAGCGAGGCCCACACGACCCGATAGAGGGCGGAGGCGAAATCGTCGACGACCTCGCAGCCGGTGCCGGCCAGCATGGTCAGGTGATGCTCGTCGAGGCGTTCGGCCAGCACGACCACTGGGATGCCGCGCGCCCGCGCATGTCCAACCTCGAAGATCGAGCCCGGGTCCGCCCCGTCGAGCAGGGCGAGCACGGCTTGGCAGCCGTCGAGCCCCGCGAGGTCGGCGGTGGCGAGGGCGACGGCGCCGCCCCCCGTGCCCACGTCGTGCAACGGCGAGAAGACAGACGCGCCGAGGGCGTGCAGCCGGTCCCGTGCCTCCTCGACGAGCCAGCGTTGGGCGATGTGGAAGAACGGGGCCGCGAGGTAGACGCGGCCGGGCTCCCCGCCCACGGGTGCGAGCGCCTGGTCGGCGAGGTCGGCGGCCGCGGGCAGCGGCAGCGAGCGCGTGTCGACGAAATGGTGGACCGCGCGCGACGCCAGGTCGGCCGCCGCCGCGGCGTCGAGGCCGCGCTCGCCCCAGTGATGCGCGAAGGCGGCGCTGAAGACGTCGCCCGAGCCGATCTTGAACACGCGGGCGGATCGATAAGCGGGCACCGCGACGGGGTCGCGACCAGGCCGGTGGACGGTCGCGCCCGAGCAGCCACGCTTGACCACGACCACGTCGGCCGCGTGCAGGGCGAGAACGGCCTCGCCTGCGGCCGGCCCCTCCTCGCCCGTCGCCCCCTCCGCCTCCCCCTCGTTCAGGACTACGGCCAGGGCCTCGGCCCGGGACCCGTTGGCGCGGAACGGGACAACGTCGTCGCCCTGCGGGTCGTGGACCGCCCGCTCCGCGGACACGACCGCGTCGCCCTCCACGAAGCCGAAACGCAGCACGACCCGCCCGTCGACCGAGAGGGCCGGGTGTCGCGTCGGCACGCCGGGCCGCAGCGTGGCCGGCGACAGGGCATGGAAGTAGCCGAAGCTGATCTCCTCGGCGATGGGCATTACCGTCGCCGTCACCCCGCAGGCGTGCATCGAGCTCTCGACGTCGCGGGCCCAGCCTGCGAAGGCATAGGTGTGAAGGCTGCTGCCCGGCGAGAGCTGCCCGACCGCCGCGGCGGCACGGCCGCCCGAACCGAACAGCCGGCGCCAGCGCGGGATCTCGCAGATCTCCAGGTAGGACCCTCCGGCGACGATCAACCCAGCACCGGTGCGATGGCGACGCGACAGAGGAGGCGGCCGACCTGCGTCACGGTCGCCGCGTAGCGGTGGTGGGTGCGCAGGCAACCGAGAAGTTCGTCGAGGCCTTCGACGTTCGCCAGCGTGCCGACCACCTGCCCGGCGGGGCGGGTACGGCACACGGCGGTCTCGAACGCACCCGCCCTGTGCAGCGCGACGTCCAGGACGTCGCCGATGCGCACGACGGCGACGACGTCGGCCCGGACCCCGGTCAGTTCGACGTCGTAACTGAGGTCGCAGGGCGAGCCCGTCGGCGCATTCCCGCCCTCCGATCCGGCGGTCGAGCTCGGCGCGCCCGGCCCTGCACCGGCCGGCGCGACCAGGCGACGGCCCGAACTTTTCTTGCTGCCCCCCGACATCCCGCTTGCCCGGCCACTGGTGAAGGAGACCTGATTTCTTATCGGCCTCCGCCGTCGCCGGTCAAACCGGTCCCCGGCCGATGTTGCGCATCGCCCGCCACATGACGGCATCGACCAGCGACGGCTTCGCGTCCAGGGCCACGCAGAACTGCAGGAAGCGCCGTTCGAGCGCCTCGTAGTCCCGCGGGAGGCGGATCGGCCGCTCGAACAGGCCGATCAGGAGGCCTGCACGGATGATGTGAATGTCGAGGATGGCGACCTCGTCCGAGCCCAGCCAGTTCCGGGTGACCCACGAGGCGGTCTTCGGACCGACGCCGGGCAGGCGCATCAGGTGGCGTCGGAAGGCCAGGGCGTCGCTCGACGGCGGAGGATCGGTCTCGATGAGCGTCAGCGCGTCGGCGAGCCTGCCCGCCCTCTGCTTCGGGAAGCGGTAGCGCACCGACCTTTCGCCGATGCGGACCGGCCTGCGCAGGAGGGCCTCGATCTCATCGGCCCCGGGACGACGGCCCGGCTCGAAGATCCCATCCGCGGCGAGCGCGCGATGGACCGCGTGGTTGACCTCGGCCGTGATGCCGTAGCCCCCGAGCAGACAGAAGCCGATCTCGTGGGCCAGGCTGACCTCCCGCCCCACGAACCCGTCGACCGGCTCGCTGGCCCGACCGACCATGAAAGCCCAGAACGCGGCACTCGGCACCCATTCCGGGCGCCCCCACCGCACCCCCGGCATCAATTCGGCCTCCGGGTCCGCGGGAATCGTCGCGACCGACCGCGTCCTCCCGGACGTCTGAGCCTGCATCCTGCGCGCCTTGATTATTCGTTATCATTCGATTTTATTGACTTCATGAGCGGAAGCAAGCGGGCGGCTGACGGCGGGGATGCGCATGCGCTGGCGATTGCCCTCGGTCGCGTGCGTCGAGAGCGCGGGCTTACGCAGGCTGCCCTTGCCAAGATCCTCGGCGCGAGCCAGGCGACCATATCGAAGCTATTGGCAGGGCAACATAAGCCTAGACCCGCGCTGCATCTCGCCGCGGTTCGGTTCATCGGTGCGCACCCGTCGGAGGATCCCGCGGCTTTCTCGAACCTGACGCTGCGCGTGGAGGCGGCTGCACGGCAGTCGGTCGCGTTCCGAGCGCTCCTGGAGGCCGCGGTGGCGCTCTTGAATGAAAACGAATAGCCGCGCCGGGCGGTGCGGCAAGGTCGGGAACCGTCGTTCTCGGCGCCGGATGGAACGTGCCCCGGGACCAGGCCGAGGCGGCGCGCCCGGGCGGCGGGACCCGGCGCCTCGATGACGAGCGCGGGTGCCGCCCCCCCCGGGCCTGGTCGCTCAAACGAATGCATCCACGGCGGGTAGGCCCCGGCATGATCGCGGCGCCCGGGCGCCGGCGGCGCTCGGCCCCTTCGGCGTGGGATGACAATGGTCCGGCGTGCGGATACGGCGTCGGCCGAGGTGTTTGCCGACTTCGAACGGATCGGCTCGCCCTCGGCCTGCCCGACGCGACGTCGCCCGGGCTACGCCATCGCCTTCCCATCGGCAGGAGCATTTGTCTCGGGGTGCCCCACGCCTTTCGCATGTTCAAGGCCATGACGGATCTCGGCTTCGCCCAGGGCGAGGCGCTCGCCGTCGGCGGATTGATGGAGATTTCCCGGCATCCCGATACCCGCTTCGACGGCGAGGCTTGCCTCGACCGGCTGTGCGAGGGAGGCTTCGCCGAAGAGGCCGCGGAGGCGGTGGCCAGCGCGTTGCGCCACTGCTTCCTGTCGGAGAAGGCCACCGCGCAGTACGAGCGGACCAAGCTGAAGACGGCGCTGGTTCGCGGCGGCATCGCCGCCGCGAAGGCGGACGCGTTCCTGACGACGCTGGAAGGTTCGGTCGTCACGCGCCGCACGGCCGAGGTCAGGCGGCCGGTTCCGCACGCTCCGAGCCCCGGCCGGGTCGTGATGTGCGATTTCACCTACCTCGTGAAGCCGGAGATGCAGAAGGAACGGCGGGCGATCGTCGTGTCCTCGCGCTCGGCCGGCGCCGCCGGGCGCTGCACGGTGGTGCCGGTGAGCAAGAGCCCGCCCCGGGAGAACAACACCCATCATTTCCGGTTCGAGCCGGGCACGTATCCCTTCTTCCACCAGACCGACCCGGTTTGGGCCGTCTGCGACCACATCTATACCGTTTCCCTGGTCCGGCTGTGGCAGGTCAACGTGAACCGCCGCCCGGCGCTGCCGTCCATCTCGCCCGCCGAGCTCGCCGGCATCCGAGCGCTCCTCGGAACCGTGCTGGGCCTCGATCATTGACCCGGCGAGGCGGATATGCGATATCCCTCTCACTCGCTGGAGGCGGGTCACACCGTCTTTTCAGCTGACCGAAGATGCTCGCCATCGGAGGTCGGGGTTTGCCCGCGGGTATTCCCCTCAAACGAAAGCTCCGCTCAGGCGGGGCTTTTTCGTTGGCGGTATGCGCCTCGAACGCACAAGGACCGCCGTACACCCACGCTGCGCTCCTTCCTGGCACACGTCACGGCCCGAGAGGCGAGAGCTTAAGCTTGGCGAGGGCCGGCCCTGCATCCGGGCGTCGGCGCCATCGGCCGACGCCGGCTAGGGCCGATCCGAGGCGGCACCCTGGCAGAACCGAACGAGGTCTGCAGGATCGACATCGTCGGATACGGCCCAGAACCAATCCAACAACTCGGGCAGCCACTGGCGACCGATGCAGCAGCGCGTGCGCCCGGGCCGACTCAGGTCGAGGCGCGACAGGGTGCCGGCCATGACCAAGCGCCGCTCTCGATGGACCAGGACGTGAAGTTCGGCACCGCTGCACGCGATCCGAACTCGGGTCTCCGGCGTGCCGACGACGAGGGCGATTTCATCGCCGCGCATCGAGTCCTTCGCTCCTAGGGAAGCGGTGCACTCGGCGAGGAACCGAACGAGCTTCGGGCCCGTGAGGCGGGCTTGGCGCGCCGGGAACCGTGCGACGAAGGGTGAGCGCTCGGAATGCGACCGGCGCGGCGGTACGAAGTTCCGCGGCGAGGTCTCGCCGGCGAACGCGCGCCATGGCGCAGCCAGTGCCTCCAGCACGGACAACCACTCTCCAACGAGGCAGTACCCGGTCGGCGGCGCCCCATCCCTCGCGGTCAAGGAGGCAACGAGCGTTCCCCGCACGATCAGGCGAAAGGCCCGCGCGCCCGCCGCGGTGACCAGGCCGCGGATGACCATGCCGGGAGCGATCTCGTGCTCGCTCATGGTTCCGTCGGCGGCCCGGCTGCGCGGCGGCGTCACGACCGAGAGCAGGGCGACGAGAGACAGGACGTGCAGGCGACGCGCGTCGCCGAACGAGGTGGTCATGTGCGCTCCGAGTCCATGTTTGCGTTGGATGGTCGAACGGGCGGTAGGCCGCGGGCTTGCCGGGTCTCGATCTCCGCCAGCGCCCTGCCTTCCTGCGCAGGGAGCCGATCTGCGAGGCGATGGATTCGCCTTGCCATGGGCGGGCGATCAGACCCGACCCGGCCCGGCGGGACCGGACCTGCCTTTGCTGCGGGGCCTCTTCGCCGACGGGCTGTAATGCGTCCCGTCGAAGTCGACCCAACCGGCCTTGCGAAGCCGCCGCATCGCGGCCAGGAGGGAATTGTCGCGCGCCTCGGTCCGCTCGCCCCCGTCCCAGTCCCTCAGCTGTCCGAGCAGCTCCCGGGATGTCAGGGGCTTGCCTGCGCGCTTGACGAGGTCGTACGCAGCGGCGCTCACCCCCTTGAGCGGGCGGGGGGACCTCTTGGGCCGAGGACCGGCTTGCGGTGCCGCGACCTCCTTGGCGCTTGGCGGCACCTGCTGCGCAGGCTCCGGGGATGGAGGCGGCGTGACAGCCTCGGCACCGCGCCCGATGGGCGCCGATGCCAGCCAGTTCGCCAAGGCAGGGGGCACGGCCGCCGTTCCGGACAGGAAGGCGTCGATGACGACGCGCTTGAGCACGGGTTCCGCGTGGAGCCGCCAGTATTCCTCAGCCCGCTCCGCCGCCCAATCCGAGTCGCCCATGGTGCCGCACCTCCGTTGCGCCACACTAACCTCCGACGGTTACACGTCCACATGGATATCTAAGCGGGGTTAGAGGCGACGCGATTTATCCACAGGGAGTTTCGCGTCACGGCGGAGGGATGGCCACGGCGGATTGCAGAGATCCTGGTGGACGTGGGTCGGCCGCCGACGTGGGGAAGGCGACAACGTACCCGACCGCTCCCGCGCTCGGCGACGGAACAGGCGCCCAGGTCGCGGACCAGGTCGCCGCCTGGGCGGCGGCGGTGAAGGGGCAAGGCGCCTTTCCAGCCGGACCTCGTCCTGGCCGGGGCGACCCGAAGCAGCTTCGGACGCGGCCTTGCCTTGACCGCTCCGTAGCGAGCTGAATCCATTGGCTCACCGTACGCAGTCCCATGGTCCGCGATGTTCCGCCCGTCCTCGATCTTCTTCGCAAACCGCAAGGTGCACGCCCTGCGCGCGCAACTCGCCAATGTCCGGCAGCCTATCGCCGAGGCGACCGCTCGACAGGTCGTCGCGCTGGCGTGGGGGTGGCAGTCCTGGAGCGAGTTGCTTTCGGCGCTTGAAACGCCCGGCACGCCCACGCCGCTCGACGAGGAACTCGTCGGCCCGGATGCCCGGGCCGGGGCCATGAGCCTCATCAACACGCGTATCGTGGGACAGCGCAGCAAGAGTTCAAGCTGCGCTCTCCAGACCGTCGTCGGCCTGCCGCCGCCAGTTTGCCTATCGCTGAGCGCCTTCCTGCGCCTGACCGGACGTCATCCCGTCGGCACTTGGCTGACACCTGAAGCATACCGTGAATTGTACGAAGCATCCGTCGCGCCGAGGCCGGATTGGGCCCTGGATCTCCTGGACCATAAGCGACGGTCGCGGGAGGTGCCGCAGCGGTTTCCGCTTCCGCCGGATCGACCACGCTGATCGAAGGACTCCGACGTACAGGTCACGTCGCCCGGGGGGGCAGCGGTTTCGGGCGGATCGGTCACGACTTGGATCAGGTGACCGGGCCATCGCCAGCCTTCCCCGAGCCGCGGATCGTGGCAAGCTGCCGAGATGGCCGGCCGGTCTGCCGGGTTCCGCTCGCGACCGACCGTATGGGCACGGCTCATGCGCTGCTAGACCCGTATCGACGCCTCGCTGGCTTGAGACCTGCGCATGCGTCGCCGACGAGGACGACGGCATCATCAGCGAAGCCAATATCGCGCGTGAGCGGCGGCGTCGCTGGGTGCCCTCGGCCTGTCGCTGATCGGCTGCGGACAGGAGACGGGCGCTGGCGGGCCGGCCGTGCGGGCGGATGACCGAAGTCGCGGTGTTCCACGTCGTGTGCATGGACGTGCGTCGCGCCCGCGGGGCGATGGCCCACGAGGGCGCTCGGGATCACACGGATGCTGCGCACTGGCTAATTCCAGTAAGCGCTCGGCCGCGGTGCTCCGATTGCTGCGGTTAGCAGACTTGAACACCACTCTAGCGACAAGGCGGCGGCAGCCATGCATGGCACGAAACTGCCGAGATGCCGTTCTTCGTTTCGGTTTCCGGGCCCGGGCGTAGGAGGCCAGTTATCTACTACAGGATCCTGAGGACACGTAACCACCCAAAATCAAAAAAATCGCGCATGTACAGATAGATATCGCAGAGAGCAGACATTTGGGCGACCGGCCTCCGCTGGCTCCCAAGCGGAGGCTCGGGAGCCAGCGGAGACCAGTCGCCCAATTTAGAGATGTCTGCCACAAATTGTTGAAAGATCAATGACATCGGGTGCTTTGCGCGGCCGCCAGAGGCCGACGTGGACGGGCCACTGCCGCCTGGATGTGGTGCCGAACCGGCCACCTTATGATGCTCAACCCGGTATTCCGGTGCCGGGCACCATTGTTCTGCACTGAAGCAACCTAGAGCGAAGAAGGGGGGCCGTTTCGAAGGCGGCCTTTCGGCTTGGCTGCTGACGCGAAGCACCTGTTCTTCGAAACCGCCTCGGCCTCGCCAGGGATGCCGACCGCTTCCGGTCGTGTGCCCCACAAGGCGCCTGCCAAACCGACGTTCGCGAGCGCGAGCACCGCCAGAAGGGCATAGGCCAAATCGGGGCCGCCGTAGGTGAGGACCGTGGCCCCCAGCGACGGAGCAAGAGCCTGGGCGATCAGGCTCGGCCGGGCGAGCCGCCCCGCCAGAACCGGGTAGCGTTCCGACCCGAACAGGGCGAGCGGCACCGTGCCTCTCGCGATCGAGTAGATCCCGTTGCCGGCACCGTAGAGCACCAAGGCGATGCCGACCGCAGGAATGCCCAATGCCAGGATTGCCAGCCCGAACGCCACGAGGGCCATGGCCACGTTTAGCGTCCAGAGCGGGTGGTGCCGCCCCTTATTGGCCATCTCGACAACGCGGGCTCCGACCTGGGACGGCCCGATCAGGGCGCCGTAGGATACGGCGGCGGCAAAGGCCACGCCGCGTGCCTGCAGCAAGGTAATCAGGTGGACCGAGATCAACGTCATCACGGTGCCGCCGAAAACCAGCACGCCGGCCATCAGCGCGAAGGCGCGCCGTTCCCGCGAGGTGAGCGGCGCCTCGCCAAGGTGTTTTACGTCCCCGCCGTTAGCCAAGGCAGGCGCCTCAGGGATCAGACCGAGCACCAGGGGAAGCGTGACGAAGAGGTGCAGCCCGGCATAGGCAAGACATGTCGAGCGCCAGCCGACCTGCTCGACGAGAAGGGCCGAGAGCGGCCAGCAGACGGTGCTGGCGAACCCACCCCATAGGGTCAGGGTGGTGATGGCCGGGCGCGCCTCGTCGCCGTAGAGCCGGCCGAGGGTGGCGAAGGCCGGGTCGTAGAGGCCGCAGCCCATCCCGAGCCCAATGACCAGCCAGCCGGACAGGAACACCGGAAGGTTCGGTGCCAGGCCGATCACCAAGTGGCCACCCGCTAGCAGCAAGGCCGCAGATACAAGGACCGGCCGACCCCCGTGCCGGTGGATGGCGATCCCGACCCGGGGCGAGGCGATTGCCGCGACCAGCAGGCCGACGGACAGCCCCCCGACCACCCAGGCGAGCGGCCAACCCGTGTCGGCGGCGATGGGCCCCGCGAGCACCGCCGGCAAGTAGAAGGACGAGCCCCAGGCGAGGATCTCCACCACGCCCAGGGCCGAGATGACGACGAGGCGGTTGTGGACCTCAGACCTCACGGGAGGCAGGCTTCAGCGCCGCTGCCTTGCCGGCCGCTCCACGCTCGTACCAGCCCTGCGAGCGGTTCACGATCCATACGACGGAAAGCATGACCGGGACCTCGATGAGGACGCCGACCACGGTGGCCAGCGCCGCGCCCGAGTTGAAGCCGAACAGGCTGATCGCGGCCGCCACCGCGAGCTCGAAGAAGTTCGAGGCGCCAATCAGTGCCGAGGGCCCGGCCACGCAGTGCTGCTCGCCCGCGGCGCGGTTCAGGATGTAGGCCAGTCCCGAGTTCAGGTAGACCTGGATGAGGATAGGTACCGCCAGCAGTCCGATCACCGCGGGCTGCGCCAGGATCTGCTCGCCCTGGAAGCCGAACAGCAGCACCAGGGTCGCGAGGAGCGCCACGAGCGAGGCCGGCCCGAGCTTGGCGAGCGACCGGTCGAGCGCCGGCTGCCCGCCCGAGGCGAGGAGGGCGCGGCGCACGACCTGGGCGATGATCACCGGAACGACGATGTAGAGCACCACCGACAGCACCAGCGTGCCCCAGGGCACGGTGATGGCCGACAGGCCGAGCAGCAGGCCGACGAGGGGCG
This sequence comes from Methylorubrum sp. B1-46, assembly GCF_021117295.1. NCBI lineage: Bacteria > Pseudomonadati > Pseudomonadota > Alphaproteobacteria > Hyphomicrobiales > Methylobacteriaceae > Methylorubrum > Methylorubrum sp. B1-46. The sequence continues at coordinate 4,081,119 of NZ_CP088247.1, forward strand.
CGAAGGCCACCACCATGATGGTGTCGTTGAGCGCCACCTGGCTCAAAGTGAAGTGCGGCTCGCCGCGGGTCAGGTTCGACCAGACGAACACCATCGCCGTGCACGGCGCCGCCGCCAGGATGATGAGCCCGGCAATGTAGCTATCGACCTGGTCGGCAGGCAGGTAGGGCCGGAACAGGTAGCCGATAAACAGCCAACCGAGCGCCGCCATCGAGAAGGGCTTCACGGCCCAGTTGATGAACAGCGTCACGCCGATGCCGCGCCAGTGCCGCCCGACGTGGCGCAGCGAGGCGAAGTCGATCTTGAGCAGCATGGGGATGACCATGAGCCAGATCAGGACGGCGACCGGCAGGTTCACCTTGGCGACCTCAGCGTCGCCGACGGCGTGGAAGAAGCCGGGCATGACGTGGCCGAGGGCGATGCCGGCCACGATGCAGAGGGCGACCCAGAGGGTCAGGTAGCGTTCGAAGGTGCTCATGGTGTCCTCAAGCGGTGGCGACGCGGCGGCCGCGCTCGTCGACCACGCGCTCGCCGTCCTCCTTCACGAACTCCCCCTGCTGGGCGGGGAGGAGGTCCAGCACCGCCTCGGATGGGCGGCACAGGCGCACACCCTTGGGGCTGACGACCAGCGGGCGGTTGAGCAGGACGGGGTGCGCCTCGACCGCGTCGAGGAGTTGCTCGTCGGTCAGCGCCGGGTCGGCGAGGCCGAGCTCGGCGTAGGGCGTGCCCTTCTCGCGCAGGACATCCCGGACCGAGAGGCCCGCGCGGGCGAGCATCTGCTTGAGGAGCGCCCGGTTCGGTGGCGTCTTCAGGTACTCGACCACGTGCGGCTCGATGCCGGCGTTGCGGATCATCGCCAGGGTGTTGCGGGACGTGCCGCAGGCGGGGTTGTGGTAGATGACGACGTCCATCACGCGACCTCCGGGCGGGCCGAGGTCGCGCCGGCCATCTGGCCGATCTCGCGGACCTTCGACGACAGGGCGACCTGGTCGAGGCTGCCGAGCGGCAGGGCGACGAAGGCCGCGATCCGATTCTTGAGGTAGCGCTGGGCGGTGACGAAGGCGCGCTTGCGCTCCATCTCCGAGCCCTCCGCCGCGGCGGGGTCCTCGATGCCCCAGTGGGCCGTCACCGGCTGGCCCGGCCAGTACGGGCACGTCTCGCCGGCGGCGTTGTCACAGACGGTGAAGACGAAATCCATGACGGGGACTTCGGGACCGGCGAACTCGTCCCACGACTTCGAGCGCAGGCCCTCCGTCGGGTAGTCGCTTTCCCGCAGGACCTGCAGCGCCAGCGAGTGCGGCTCGCCCTTCGGTCGGCTGCCGGCCGAGAAGGCGCGGAAGCGCCCGCCGCCCTCCTTTTTGAGCATGGCCTCGGCCAGGATCGAGCGGGCCGAGTTGCCGGTGCAGAGGAACAGGACGTTGTAGACTGGCTCAGGCATGGAGGGTGTCCCCGGTGGTGCAGTCGCAGGCGGCGAGCGCGGCGACGGCCGGGGCGCACACCTCGGGGTGGCCCTGGCAGCAGTCACGCATGAGGAACTGGACGAGGTCGGACAGGCCGGCGTAGGCGGCGCTGTAGATGACCGACTTGCCCTCGCGCCGGGAGGTGATCAGCCCGGCGTGCGAGAGCTCCTTCAGGTGGAAGGACAGGTTGTTGCCGGCGACGTTCACCGTCTCGGCGAGGACGCCCGCGGCGAGGCCGCCCGGACCGGCGGTGACCAGGGCGCGCACGACCCGGAGCCTATGCTCCTGGCCGAGGGCGGCGAAGGCGGCGAGGGCTTGCCGTTCGTCCATCGAATGACCTACATATCAACTATCGTTGAAACATAGAGGAGTTAAGCGCCTTGGACAAGCCCCAGCAGCCGTTCGCCGACGGGGTGCCGAACCTCTCCGAGGCGCATTTCGAGGTGCCGACCGAGGAACGGATGGCGCCGCCGACGCCGCTCGACCATGCGCCTCGATTCCTCGTCCTCTACGGGTCGCTCCGGGATCGGTCCTTCAGCCGGTTCCTGGCCTACGAGGCGGCACGGCTGCTGGAGGCGATGGGCGGGGAGGTCCGCATATTCCACGCGGACGGGCTACCGCTGCCCGACGACGCGCCCGTCGAACATCCGAAGGTGCAGGAACTCCGGCAGCTCTCGATCTGGTCGGAGGGGCAGGTCTGGGTCAGCCCGGAGCGGCACGGCAACATGACCGGGGTGATGAAGGCCCAGGTCGACTGGCTGCCGCTGAGCGAGGGCTCGGTGCGCCCGACGCAGGGGCGGACGCTTGCGGTGATGCAGGTCTCGGGCGGATCGCAGAGTTTCAATGCGGTCAACAGCCTGCGGGTGCTGGGGCGCTGGATGCGGATGATCACCATCCCGAACCAGTCGTCGGTGCCGATGGCCTACAAGGAGTTCGATGACGCCGGCCGAATGAAGCCCGGGCCGCTCTACGACCGGGTGGTGGACGTCTGCGAGGAGCTGATGAAGTTCACTCTCCTGATGCGTGGACGGGCCGACTACCTCGTCGACCGCTACTCCGAGCGTAAGGAGCGCGAGCCCGAGCGCCTCAAGGGCGTCGCCGCCGACATCGGGTTCGTGCAGCGGTAGACGGACCGTTCCCCCGTGGAGCGAGCCTCGGTCCCGGCCTGCGGATTGCGCTGTCAGCCTCCCTTACGGGCGTAGCGGCCCTTGTCCCGCGGCTCGAAACACCGACGGTGGAAGACCCGCACATCCAACTGCCAAGGCTCCTAAGAGGACGGAGGCGCCGTGTGCAAGGAACCGCGGCGGCATCGACGCTTTCCGTTGGTACCCAGCGCAGCCGAGAGGTACCGGCTGCCTGGATCGAGTTTAGCCGCGAAAGTGATTGCATATGGATTGGTACGACCGCCGCGAACCATGGCAGGCCCAGGCCGACGACGCCCGCGATGGGGCCGCCACCGATTACAGCCGGGTCATCCACTCCGCGTCGTTCCGGCGTTTGCAGGGCAAGACGCAAATCCTGAACCTCGGCGACAGCGACTTCTACCGGACGAGGCTCACCCATTCGCTTGAGGTCGCGCAGATCGCCGGCGGGATCGCGCGGCGGTTCGAGAAGGTTTATGCCGACCATTCCGCCCGGCAATACATCCCGGACCTCAGCATGATCCAGGCCGTGGGCATGACCCACGACCTCGGCCACCCCCCGTTCGGCCACGGCGGCGAGGTCGCCCTGAATTTCTGCATGCGCGGTGCCGGCGGTTTCGAGGGCAACGGCCAGACCCTGCGCATCCTGTCCAGGCTGGAAAAGTTCTCCAAGGCCGCCGGCGCGAACCTGATGCGGCGCACCCTGCTCGGGGTTCTGAAGTATCCCGTGCCCTTCAGCCTCGCGATGAACGCGGACATCCGCCCCGCCCTCCACGTCGGCCCGGAGTCGATCCGGATCATCGACCGCGAGGCCTCCAAGCCGCCCAAGTGCTACCTGGATTGCGAGCAAGACGTCGTCGACTGGATCCTCGCCCCACTCAGCGAAAAGGACCGCAACGCCTTCACCGAGGCCCGCGATCAAGAGGGCAAGCACCGCAAGCCCCTCCACAAGTCGTTCGATTGCAGCATCATGGACGTCGCCGACGACATCGGCTTCGGCATCCATGACCTGGAGGATGCCCTCGCCCTTGGCCTGGTAACGCAGGTGGATTTCGAAGCGCACGTGACCGAGGAGAAGAGCTCAAGTTTCCTCAACAGTCTCAAGGAGAAATACCCGGAGGAGTTCGGCAACAACGTCTATGAGGGATTCCTTGATCGGCTGTTCGGTGCCGGCGATACCCGGAAGAGGTGCATCGGCCGGATGGTCCATCACCTGATCACGAACTGCGTGATCGAGACCAGGGAGGAGTTCGACGAGCCCCTCGTTCGATATCGGGCTGCCATCGAAGCCGGAGCGAACACCTTCCTGGAAGCGCTGAAGGAACTGGTCCGGGAGGTCGTCATTCGCAGCCCGGGGGTCCAGCACCTCGAATTCAAGGGTCAGGGTATGGTCGTCGCGGTGTTCGAGGCCCTCGCCTCGGAGCCGAAGTCGTTCCTGCCGCGGTCGACCTACGAGGCGTACGAAAAGGCGCCTGACGGTCGGCGCGTAATCTGCGACCACGTGGCCGGCATGACCGACGCCTTCCTCATGCGCACTTACGAGCGCTTGTTCAGCCCGAGGATGGGTTCCGTGTTCGACCGCCTCTGACCGACCCGCCGCCCGGTTTAAGCGAGCAACCCGTGATTCCTTCCTGCTCCCGGCCCACGTCAACCCCAGATGCGTGAGGGCCTCACCGATGCCGAAGGGGCGGGCAGACCGGGACGACCTCCCTTCCGGCGCCGGCGGAATGCTGAGGCGGCAGCCTCGCCCCGCTCCATCTTGCCGGGGCGCGGCAGCGCTACGGCGCCGTGGATCATCGGCATCCGCATAAGACCGTCGAACAGCGTTGCATGTTGCTCGGTTCGGCGGCTGCTCGTCACGACCCCTTTCGTTTCCGACTTTCGGAGATGCCCATGAAAGCCGTGCTGGCCTCCTGGCAGTTCTGGGCGTTGTTCTCGGCGGCATTTGCCGCGCTGACGGCGATCTTTGCCAAGATCGGGATAGAGAACATCAACTCGGACTTCGCCACCTTCATCCGTACGGTGGTGATCCTGTGCGTCCTCGGCGCGCTTTTGGCCGGCACGGGCCAATGGCAACCACTCGATTCAGTTTCGGGACGAACATACCTGTTTCTTGTCCTATCGGGGCTCGCCACCGGTGGATCGTGGCTCTGTTACTTCCGCGCCCTGAAGCTCGGGGATGCCGCCCGCGTGGCGCCCATCGACAAGTTGAGCGTCGTCCTGGTGGCGGTCTTCGCGACCATCTTCCTCGGAGAACGCCTGACCGTCCCCAACTGGTTGGGCGTCGGTCTGATAGCGGCCGGCACGATCCTGGTCGCCTACAGGAGCTGAAGGCTGGCCGCGTGCCCTTTCGCCCGGAGGCGTACGCAGGATAGCGCCCGGGACGCCGCGACCAGCACGGGCGTTGGCCGATCGCCATCGAGCACTCTCTGCATTCGTTCCTGCGCCCAACGTCCAGACCCTTGACGCTCGCCGTCCAAGAACACGGCTGGCGGCGCCTAGGCCGCGTCCCTCTTCCGCCCGGCAGGCGACTTGCGTCGGCGCGCTCGATGGACGGCCGGGGCCACGCCGCCGTTCCTGGCGTAGCGCGAGCGCCTGGGTGACGGGCCCTGCCACTGCGCCGAACCCCGGAGCATATTGGCCAAGCGCCCGACATCCAAGTCATCGAGAAGCTCAGGGAAGCGCAGCGCCCATAGCTCCAGCAACCGGTCCCAACTTCCGCTGCGGACCAGCCGGCGCACGGAATTCGTGAGGTTCCGTTCGTCACCGAACCGCTCCGGCATCCTGCGCCATGAGAGGCCGGTCCGCAGCGCCAGGATCACCGCCTCCAGAAGCAGCCGGCCGGGAATGCCCGGGGTGCCCTTGAACGAGATCTCGATGGACGAATGCAACAGCGGCTTCGAGGCCAGCCATTGCTCGTCGGTGAGCGCATCCTGGCCATTCAGGGCGTGGAAGCGTGCGGCCGGCCCCCTGCGCTTGCGCCAATCATCACCGCCAACCTTCCAGCGCGCCCGCGCGGCCTCGACCGGACCGAGGTCCAGTCCGGCCACGAAGGAAGGGTCCGCCTCGCGAAGGAGGTCAATCAGGATCTGGTCCCCTGCGGCATAGACGAACCGCGAGAGTGCACGCCGCATCTCCAGCGCGTCGCCGAACGCCGCCGACAGCAAAGGCAGGCCCGTCCGGAGCCGGAGCAGGAGGGCGTCGACCAGAGCCCGCGTCGGGATGTGGCGCGAGTCATTCCTGTGGCCCGTGACGTCCGGGAGGTGCTTGGCGACGAGGGCCCAACGCGCGTCGTCGATCCGATAACCTCCGGTTGCCATAAGCCGCTGGGCGTCTTCGCGAAGGCGGACATGGCGTCCCATCGGCTGCTCGACATCGACATGGATCACGTCCAAGCTAACACCGGGCGAGCCGCAGCTCCCGTCCTCCTGTAGGAACGCCAAGAAGTCCAGGTGGATGGCCAGGCCCAAGGTCCCCGCCGGCCGGCCATCCCGTATGACCACCACCCGCTGGACGAGGCGGGCAAGGGCGGCGGAGACCTTCGCCTCCGCCTCCGTCAAGGCCCTGAATGGCACCCGCTCGATAAGGTGATCCAACGTGGCGGAAAGTGTTCGAAGCCTCTCACCGGCTTCGTCCACCTCGGGCAGTTCGGCGAGGCCCGCCGAACGGGCCTGAAGGTCTGCGAGCTCCCCCGTCAGCCGGCTCCTCTCCTCGGACAACAGGTCGGATGGATAGGTCGATTCAAGCTCCTTGACGAGCGCCCGGCGAAGCTGTTCGCGGGTGACCGCAATCTTACGCGCAACATCCGCACGGGCGGCGCGGCGGGCGGCGGAGGCCTCACGTAGCGAGCGGTCGACGGCAGCCGCGAAATCCTCCTCGCCGACGAAGGACCGCAGCTTGCCGCAAACGGCGGTGAGGACGGCGCGCTCCACGGTCTCGTGCATAACGGAGTGACGCCTCGCCGGGCAGCAGCCCCCGTCCGACCAGACGTTGCAGGTTAGCTGTCGACCACCCAAGGTGAACCGCTGGCCTTCGACCCCGGCGCAGTCGCACGTCGCCTTTCCGGCCAAGAAGTGGCTGTGCTCGAACTTCTGCTTCCCCCGGGGGCGTCGCTTCTCGTTGACAGCGAAAAACAGATCGTCTGGCACAATTCGAAGGTGATCGAAGTAGTTGCGCGTCATCTCGCTCGGATGCCGACGCTGGACGGTGACCTTCCCCGATTTGCGGTCGAACGTATTCAAGGTAAATGGATAGTACCATCTACCCGTATAGGCCAACTGGCCCAAAACGTTCGCAACGGTCGATTTCGTCCATCTGCAATCCTTCGTCGGTCCTGCAACCCCGCGTTCCTTCATGATCCGGCCGATGCTTCGGTAGGAAATTCCCGCGGCTGCCATTTCAAAGATTGAAAATATGGTCTTCTCTTCCTCGGGGTGACGCACGAGGAAGCCCCTTTCTTCGCCGTACCGATATCCGAAGAACGCACCGGAATGGGCGCCGCCCTGGGCAGCGTGCTGGAACCTGCCCATGCCCATGATCAGGGTGCGACGGTCCCGATCCGCCTCGGCCTTGAGTGCCGCTTCGATGACCTCCTTCTTGTTCAGTGCCTTGAAGTCGCCGGCGCTATGAAATTCCACGCCAAGCTCATTCAATTCCTCGCATACTTCGACCGCATCGTAAGTTTCGCGGGACCACCGGTCAAAGTCCTCAACCATGATGACTTTTATCTTGCCAGACCGACAGTCTTCGAGCAAACGCTGCAGGCTTTCACGATCACGCATTGATCGGGCACTTCGAGCAGGGTCGTCATACAGCACGTAAATCGCGTAACCAAGCTTCCTCATGTAAGCGGTTACAACCTTGACCTGACGCTCGATGCTCATCTCCTTCTGCTTATTAGACGAGTAGCGAGCGTAGAGGCCCACGGGCACAAGCTTGTCCGGTGGGCCGAAGCCGTCACGGCGTTCGACATCCAGGTTCCGTCGAAGGGCCAACCGGTCCAGAGGGCACAATGCCGTCGTATCGACCACCTGCCGCAGATCCACGGCGCCAGGCATCAGGTCGGTCGTCCGTTCACCGTGGGCCATCGCAACGCCGCTCCATGCGAAGAGAAGGGAGAATTGCTTGCCTGAGGACGCGATAGCCGGGACGTGCGCGGGTTCGCTTTACGTCCATCTCGGTGCGCCGGATGGCTTTCCTTTGACTCCGCCCGAGACCGTCACGTTCTCCTCGACGCACCTGGCCGGGTCGCAAGCGGTCATCCTTCCAGGCATCCCGGTAGCGACCGGCGTTCGAATCCATGCCGCGCGACGCCACGTACGCTTCGGCTCGCTCCCGCCGACAAGCGACTTCGGGCGCTTGGCCGTGATTTTCGTCTCTCCCGTCCACGGGGCCGGGTCTCCGCTGCACCATCGCGACGTGAATTTCGCATCCTGGCCGGAGCATTTCGCGTCACGGCGACATCTAATTCCAGGTCGCCCGCGTACAAGTCCCGACCGGCAACTTTCCTATTCTGTCCGCGCGCGACCAGCCTTTGGGCGTCCGACCGTTCGGCGGCCATCCCCACCAAGCCCTCGAACAATGCGTCTAAGACCGTGAGCGGCCGTCCTGAACTGGACGATTCGCCCCGAAACCTCTGGATGCCGAACGACATCGTTCGCTCCCCCTGTTCCATTGAAATTACCCCTGGATCGCGCATGGCGGCTGGCGTACGAGAAACGCGCGTCGGCCGCCCCTTCTGGGACGGCCGCGCCGCATCGACGAAACGTGGGTGAAGTCTCTAATTATACCGCAGGTATATACAACTGCAATACCGGAGGCCGATCCGGAACTCGTCGCCATGTGCGGCGACCGACGGGACGAAAGGGCATCGCGGCCGCACGCGGTGCCGAAGGTAGCCTGTCCAGTTGCAAGAGACCGTTTCCGTTCTCAATGAACCTCAAAGGTCGATGCGGAAGCGGTATGGCGCGTTACGACGCCGCGGAACCGCCACCTGACTTGCGATATCCGCGAGCGCCACCTCCGACCTTGTCGTCCCAGTCCCCGTTGCGAATGCTCCGTCGGTACGGGCAGGTGTCCAGGGCGTCGGCTTCGGTCCGTACCAAGCAGCCCGTGAAGGGCATTCACGACGTTTGCCGGGCGGCTAGGCTCGGAGCAATCGGCCTGCTCCTGAGGAGCAAAAGCACAGCCGCTGACCGAGATGACGTGGGAACCGATGGCCCCCAGGGCCATCCCGGAGAGCACTGACCCTATGCCTGTCGTCGGTGCTGCCGGGCCGTTGCCGAATTCCCCTTACCGAAGTTCCCGCAATCCACAGGTCGACACGACCATCCTGGTCCGGCGCGGCGAGGGTGATGGTCAAGCAGGCGGATCGGCGGTAGAATATACTGGCGATATAAATACGACGCTGGTGCCGCCAAGTGCCGATAGGGTTTGGCTGCCCCTGCGCCAGTGGTCGGACGGTATCGCGACGTCGAAGTCCCCCGGGCGGTAGGCTGCCCCGCCCTGCAGATCAACCGCACCGACCGCGAGCACATGGCCGCGACCGGTGTCAGACGATTTACGACTCCGGTTCCCCAGACACGAAGCGCACTCTAGCAACGGGAGTGAGACGATGAGGCACGCGAGTCCGCGCGACGTTGAGCAGGATAAGGCTCCGTCAAGCTCAACCGGAAGGGCCACACGCCGGCGCCTTCCGCCGACCAGGGAACGGTTGGGCAGGCTGAGGGCGGTATCAGATCGCGTCGTCGAATCCACCGAATACGATGAGGAGACCCAAGGAGCCTTCGTCGAGGTGATGGGTCCCGAACTGCTCGACGTCGCGTTCGACGAACTCGGGGACCTCGCCTTGGTCCGAGGCGAGCTATCGGACAGCTTGCGGCTGCATGTTTCGGCCCTGCAGCGTCTCGACGAGGAGGACCTTTGGTGACGCAGGGCCGAAGCTGCGCCAATCCTTCCTGAGGTCCAGGTGAGTTTAGCCCGCCGGCGCTCTCGGGAGGCGCCGGACACTTCGCCAACCCTACCCGGCGCGCGTCCGCTTGCCCAGCGCGCCGTCCCAGCCTGGGAGGCGCGCATAGGCGTCCTTGCCAACCCTCTGGAAGTATCGCTCGTATTCGACGCTGATCTCGATCTTCTTGCGCGGCATCCCCTCGGATAGCGCTTCCTTGACCAAGCGGCCGCCCTTCAGCGTCGTCATTCGCAGCCGAACCATGATGTCCGCAACCGACATGCTGCCTTGCGCAGGCAGGATCTCGTAGGCTTCGTGCATCACGCGATCCCAGAACTCCTCAGAACGCACGTGGTCCAAGCGCCGGCTAATACCAATCGGCATGGTTCATAACCGATAGGCCCATTCGCGCAGTCCGAGCGACATGATCATCCAAGGCTGTGCGACGAGCTTGTTCCAAGCCTCGCAGCATTGATCGAGGATGTCCTCGTAGGAGTCGAAGATCCGGTCGCCGAGCCAGTTCTCGCGCAGGAACTGCCAGACATTCTCGACCGGGTTGAGTTCGGGCGCATGAGACGGCAGCGTCAGCAAGGTGAAGTTGTCGGGGACGACGAGGTCGGCGGCGACGTGCCAGCCGGCGCCGTCGAGGATTTGGACGGCGTGCGCGCCGGGATCGACGGCGCGGCTGATTTCGGCCAGATGCGCGTTCATGGCCGGTGTGGCGCAGCGGGGCAGGACGAGACCGGCGTCCTTGCCCTTCTCGGGACAGATCGCCCCGAAGATGTAGGCGGACGCCGTGCGCTGATCCTTGGGCGCCGTGGGCCGGCTGCCCTTGCGCGCCCACCGGCGCGGGACCGTGTTCTTCTGACCGACGCGGGCTCTCATCCTGAGGCTCTCGAAGGACGTCCTGCCACCAGAGTTCGAGCGGCGTGTCGACTGGCAGTTGGGCGCGGATCGCGCTCACGCGGGCGGGGAGGTTTTTTTAAACGCCGTCAGCGCCGCCGGGTCCTGCTGATGATGGCGCGGACGGGCCGACAGCTTGGCATAGCCCATCCGCTTCACCTCCCGTCCGACACTGCTCTCGTCGAGGCTGACGCCGAAGCGCGCGAACAGCCAAGCCGCCAAGTCCTTCAGCCGCCAGCGCACCACGCCGTCCCGTTGCAGGTCCGGCCCTTCCTCGATGGCAACCGCGAGCGCCTGCCGCTGGGCCGCGTCGAGCTTGAACCGCGGGCCGGGCTTCTTGCGCTCGATCAGGCCGTCCGGCCCGGCCGCGTTGAAGGCCAGCACCCAGTCGCGCACCGTCTGCAGGCCGACCGCGCCGATCCGCGAGGCCTGCGTCCGGCTCCCACCCTCGTAGATCGCGGCCAGCGCGAGAAGCCGCCGGCTCTGACCGGCATCGCGGCTCTTCCGCGCCAGACGTCGCAGGGTATCCGCATCGAAATCCTCGCGCAGATCCACGGCCTTCGACATGGCAAACCTCCTAGCTTGCCACATCGAATCACATCCGCCGCTTCCGCGTAAACCCGCGAGTCCTCACCCGTACCGATTGGTATTATGGGTACGCTGATTGTGCAGCAGAGATGCGGGACAATTTAAGCGCAGCAATTCCTGGTTGCCTCGCTCGTCGCCGGCTTTGCGCCGAAAACGGCCGTTTGCGGATCATTTTGGAACGAGACTTCGACTTTTCCGTCCCGTCGAGCGTTACGTGCCTGTAGGAAATGCGCACCCGCCGCCGCTCGCTGTTCACATCGTCTTCGGCGGCGGTCGTTGAACCTGCCAAGGTCGCCACACGAAATCGATCCCCGTAATTGCGGAGTTTATTCCATGACACGTACGTCTAAATTCAGAGCCTCACTCATCGCTGGCTTTGCTGCGCTCGCACTAGGCTTTGGCTTGGCAACAATCCCCGAACCGGCAGCCGCCCAAGGCCATGGCTACGGTCATTCCCGCGGTCATGGTGGCGGCTACGGCGGTCACGGTGGCGGCGGTCGGCACGGCTATGGCGGCGGACATCGCAGATCGTACAGTGGGCACGGCGGCGGTCGGCGACATGGCTATTCCGGTGGGCACGGACGCTCGGGTGGCGGCGGTCATCACAGGGGTGGTGGCCACTAGGGACACAAACTAGAAGCTTGATCCCGCAAAGATTGTCTTGAGCCCAAGCATTAGGCGAGGTTGGCGGGACTCAGTCATCGGATGACGGCAAATAGTTCGTTACTCAGAATAATTCTCCGACGTAACGAAATCCGATCCGGAAGCAAAGCACAGCCATGTTTTTTCTTCCAAATCCGAGCACAGGAGAATGATGTCGTGATGAAAAAGTCAGCAAGAGCAATGATCGCTGCGGCCTTTGCCGTATCTCCAACAGCAGTCTTCGCTCAGCATATCGATGTCAATCCGGGCGGGGTTCGGGTGGAAGGCGATAGCCACGGACGACGCGTTGTCGAAGAGCGTAGCGAGGGCGGCCATCATGAACCTCGCAGAGAGCACCACGAAGAGCGTCGAGAGGGACACCATGGCGATGCCCCGCGGGAACGTCACTGACGCCTTGAGATAAAAAGAGCTGTGAATAAGCGACGGGTGGCCATTACAGGTCGCCCCTCGTCTACATTTCAACGATATTGTCTAGGCCGACTAGCACAGATCAATTCAGTTGCTTCTGAAGCTGACGTACAAACAAGGGGAATTTACAGCTTAGCTGTGGCTATAAAATATATTTTTATTACTGTATAACTCTTCACCTTATTTGCTTTCTTCGAAGTCATGTGATGGAACGCTCCTGCCAAGCGCGCGGGCGAGGTGGGATGAAAACACCATTCAGCAGAGCCTGCCGGATCGCACCCGTGCGTTCAGGCGTTGGGCAAGGCAGAGGGCCTTGACCCGCTCAAACGAGTCTTCGGGAAGGGACGCGCAACGCAAAGGAGAAATAGTTATGGCTCGTCTTGGTAGGGTGAAGACGGCACTGAGTGTCGGCCTTCTGACGGTCACGCTCGTCATCAGCCTCGTGGCCATTCCGAGTGCGGCCCAGGCTGAAGGCCATCATGGCGGCTATGGCGGAGGACATGGGTTTTATGGCGGCCATGGCGGAGGCCACAGGTACTATGGCGGCCACGGTCGCACTTATGGGTATGGTGGTTTTGGCTATGGGCGCCGCTACTATAGCGGTCGCGGCTACCGCAGAGGACACGGACATTACGGCCATAGGCGGGGTTACTACGGGGTCCCCGTTGCAGCTGGATTGATCGGTGGCTTGGCGCTCGATGGGCTCGTGGCGCACAGCCCATACTACGGCCACTACGGTTGTGGTTACGCTCCGAGCTTTGATTACCACTACGGTTACTGAGCACGGTCGAGTGTGCCTGCTATACTATTATTTGTCGTCGGGGCCGGATGCTCAACGGTAGATCCGGTTTCGGCTCAGTCTGATATCGATTTTGCGATCTAGTTGCGTCATCATCTGCGAGGCGACTTCTCATAGTCTTCATTTGTTCGTCGTCAGTGTCGCCCGGCTGAGCTCGACCGCAATGCTCAAGGCTTCGGTTGTCTGAAGCTGGGTTTGCGCGGTGATCACGTCTGAGCGAGCAGCGACACAGGCAGCGTACTGGTTCTGAGTGATCACGAGGCTGCTGTCGCCGTTCCCGTCCAGGACCAGCATCACGCCGAGGTCCCTGGCGCTCGCGGCACGGTCGAACAGGATCATCTGCCGTGCCTTCGGGCTCGCTTCCGCGGTCTCGGGCGCGCGCAGGTTGTCGACGACGGCCCGCAGCGAAAGGTCGATGATCTCGACGTTGCGGGCGATGTCGCGTTCGATGACCTGCATGAGGTTCCTGGAGGTCTGCTCGGCCTTGTCCCAGGCATCGCGACGAAGATCGAGGAGCATCGACGCCGACACGATCAGCACGCCGATAGGTGCCAGGACCCCGAGCGCCACCCAAGCGCGGCTATATTCAAGTGGTCGCGAAAGGCGCGGCAGGGTCATCGGCTGTTCCCCCCTGGGCTTGCTGGCCGTTGCCCGATCCTTCGCACGCCAGCCATTACGGTCGATTTACCCCGATGGCTTTCGACGCCTTCGACTCACTCGTGGCTAACGCCCGGTTTTATCGCGGTCTCACGCCGGACCGGCGGATCCGGGCGCGGGACCTGCGTCCCGCCGCCCGCTCATGGGGCATCCCGAGGATTGGCTACTCCGCGACCCGGCCCTCAGGCCCCAAGCGAGCTCCGTCGAGCTCCGTGACAGGTGTCCGGACCAGCCACCACCGCACCCGACCCGGTCGTTCGACCCACATGCATCGGCGCGCGCGATCCAGTCCGTCGCCATTCCTGCGCGAAGGCCGCCAAGTGCGGGCGGGCCGGCCCCTCCGCATCGAGGTAGCGCAGGAATCCCTCCACGGCTGCATCGTGGCCCGCGGCATCCGTCCTGCCCGTCAGATGCGCCCAGCGCATGAAGATGACGTAGAGGTTCGCCACGTCGGTCTCGCAGTAGTCCCGCACCCGACCGAGTTCGTCGCGCGCGACCAATTCGGCGACGCAGGACCCGTGCTCGCCCATCTTGCCCGGTGCGCCGACCGCCGCCGCAGCCTCCTCCAGGGTGAGACGCGAGGCCGCCCCGAAGGCTGAGATCGCATCCATGAGGTCGAGGTGCCAGTCCTGGGCGTAGCGCTGCCCGTAATTGGCCCAGCGCGTTCCGCGAAGAAACCATGCGGGGGCCGCGAGACCGTGCATCAACGAGCGGGCGAGGACCACCGGCATGTCGAACGCCCTGCCGTTCCAGGTGACGAGCCTGTAGCGTCCCCCCTCGAAAAGCCGCCAGAAGGCGCGCAGCAGACGTGCCTCGTCCCATCCCGGTTCGCCGCCGCTGCGGCAGGACCGCAACTCGTAGGTCTCGACCCCCGTGCCCGGCTCCCGACCGACCCCCGCCTCGATCACCGAGATGGCGACGACCTGATGCCACATGGCCTTTGGAAACCGGTCGGCCGGCCAATCCGCGGGCGTTAGGATCGGGTCCGGAACGGTCTCGATGTCGAGCATCATCAACGTGTCCGGGCTGCCCTCGTCGAAGTCGCGGCGGCGCAAGGGATGTCGCATGGTGTCAGGGCGCGGCTCCGCCCCGGGTGAGGCGGCGTCGAACAACGTCCGTTCCGCGAGCGGGCGACGGGCGGGTGAGCGCGACGCGGACGGGTCCCGGCATGCAATCGGTCGGCGTACGAAGGACGTCATGGCCTCTCCACTTCAGATGTCGTGCGTGCGGTGGGCACCGCGGCCCGGACCGGCGCGGCGTCGGGGGGAGGCGGCCTTTCCCGAGAACAACGCCCGAATGGCCGCGTCGTCGAGGTAGGCCGTGCGGAACAGGGCCTCCGCGATCCGTTCGAGGGCGAGGCGCTCGGTCCGCATGAGGTCGCACGCGCGCTCGTAGGCCAGCCGGAGCCGCTCAAGGACCGGGCGCATCAGCCAGGGCATCCGGGCCAGGTCGATGTCCTGGGCGGGGGCCAGGGACAGCAGCGGGAAATCGGCCGAGAACCCCCACGACGCCTCCATCGCCGCGGCGCATCGGGTCGCCTCGGCGAGATCCGAGACCGCGCCGGCGGAGACGTCGCCCAGGAGCACCTCCTCGGCCGCGCGGCCCGACAGGATCATCACCAGGGACCGTTCGAAGTCGCCCTCGGTCAGGGCTCCGTAGGCATCGACGAGCGCATGCTCGGTCAGGCCGCCGGTCGGGGCGATGGTTAGCGTCACCGGTCCGCTCGCGCCGCTGGCCAGGAGCGCGACCGCATGCCCGGCCTCGTGGACGGCGCAGCGCATCCGGAGCCCATCCCCGAGCGCCGGCGTCCCATCCGAGGAGCCTGCCAGGATGTCGTCCACCGTGAGGGTGCGGCCGGCCCGTCGCGCGCTGCCACGCGCCCGCCGCACCAGCGCCTCGACGTCGGCACCCGTCATGCCCCGCAGCAGCGGGACCACCGGCGCAAGGTCGAGGTCATCGGCGTCGGTCCCGAGATACTGGACCAGCATGCCGGTCAGCGCGTCGAGACCGGGAAGCTCGATCCGAAAGTGCCGTTCAAGCCGCCCCGAGCGCAAGATCGCAGGATCGATCCTCGAAGGATGGTTGGTCGTGCCGACGACGACGACCCCTTCGCGGCCGACGGCGCCGTCGAGGTGTTCCAGGAGGGCGTTGACGACCTGGCTGGAGTAATCGCGATGATGTTCTGAGAAAGTATTCCTATCTCCAAAGGAATCGAGCTCGTCGATCAGGACCACGCAAGGCGACCGCCGCGCTTCCTCGAAGAACTGCCGCATGGCGCCCAGGGTATGGCCAAGATGTCCGTCACGGGAGCCCTGCCACTGCGCGAGGGAGCCCGGATGAAGCGGTAGGTTCGCGCTTCGGGCCAGGGCCGCCGCGAACCGTGTTTTGCCCGTGCCGGGCGGCCCGCTGACGAGGGCGGCCGATTCACAGGCGGCGAACGGGATGATCCCCTCGTGCCACGACCGTAGGTCCGCCACCAGGCCGAGCCCCCAATCCCGGGCGGCTCCGAGACCGAGCGAGTCCTCAAGGCGGGGCGCGTTCGCGGTGCGCTGCCTCTCTCGCAGGCGCGAACGCCCGAGGCGCTCCAGGGCCTCGGATGCCCCGCGACCCGGGCGGATACCGAGCCGAAGGTCGGCGGCGGCCCGGACCGCCACGCAGTCCCCGAGCGCGGCGAGGGGCGGAACCTCGCCGGTCACCGCCTCGATCACCAGGCTCAGCACCTCGGCGTCGAGCGGAGCGACGAGAACCTCCCGGTCGACGGCGCGCAGGAAGTCGCGCGGCAGCGTCCTGGCGGGATCCGACGCGACGCCGATGAGCGGGACGCCGGCGACCACGGCCGCGCCGACGGTTTCGTTGCCGCGGTCGGGCCTATGCTCGCGCGAGGCCCCGTCACGCGCGAACACGACGACCTCCCGCCGGCTGCGGTCGTTCCAGGCCCCGCGCCCGCCCTCGCCATCCCGAACCCTCCATCCCAGTCCGAGGAGGCAGGGTCCCACGACGCACCGCATCGGCTCCACCCAATCCGGAGAGGATACGCGCACCAGTAGGACGGGGAAGCCGTCATCGGCCGCGGGAGGTCCTGCCGGAGCGAACGCGCGCCCCAGCATGACCGCGGCGGCCACGACGTCGGCGGCCAGCCGGGGCATGAGTGATGCCTCCCGCCGGCCGAGCGCGAGCGCGTCGAGCTCGGCTTCGTCCAGGCACCATGATGGATCCGGGCTCGCGGCTTCCTTCCGCAACGCCTCGACGAAGGCGCGCGCCATCGCGCAGGCCGCCTCGTTCGGTTCGGGCATGGCATCCTCCGGCTTCGCACGGGACTTCGATGGTGGGGGGCCGATGGTTCAGCGGCGGCGAGACTTGCGCATCCTCGGTCGCGCCCATCGCGCCGCGAGCCGCATGAGCCGGCGCTCGTCGGCGCTGCGCCGTGCCAGCGCGCGCAGGGCGTAGGCGATGACCGCCGGCGCGGTCGCGTCGCCGCGCTCGGCCATCAGCAGGAGATTGCCCATCACGAGATCCGACGCGACCGAAGCCGCGCCGCACGTGCGGACGTGACGGATGGCGAGCGCCGTGGCCGCGGCCGCGTCCCCGTCCCTTGCCGCGGACCAGCGCGTTTCGCCGAGTATCGACGTCGTCGCCAGCAGCCGCGCGAGGGCCGTTGCTTCCGCCCGGTCGAGGCGTCCAGGCGGGTACGTCCGCCAAGCCGCCACCACGCCGGCTTCGACCCTGGGCGGCACGCCGCGCCGCGGGGTTCGGATCGCACGCCGCAAAACCGAACACGAAACCACCCGGCCAGGCTCCGATGCCATATCCACCTCCAGCAGCCCCGCCCGTTCCAAGGCGGTCAACGAATCCGTCACGCTTTCGAAAAACTCGGCCGGTGCCCCCGCGGGGAGCCGGAACGACCCGATAGGCGAATAGGCGGTCGCCGCGCGGCGGACGGGCTCGGCTTCACAGCCCCCAAACCGATTGGCCCGGCTGTCGAATTGGCCACGACTTTTGAGAATACCTATATTATACCTGTGATATATAATACGATCAAGCCACTGCTGTCTTTGGCGGCTGGGAAAAGTCGTGGCGGCGGCAGCCCGAGGCGGGAAGCCAGCGAAGGGCGCCGTCCCCGCCCAACCTTTCCCGGCTCCCGATGCCCGTCGGCCTGTCCGAGGAGCTTGGTGCGGGCGGCCCTGGGCCGTAGGTCGACGTTCCCATCTCAGGCCTCGACCACCAAGGCTGAGTCGAAGGCATCGGCCGCATCCCAACGCCGCAAGGGGTTGGCGACCACCCTGGTCCGGCCAATGCGGTAATCCGCCGGGGCGACGGCCCGGCCGTGGACCCAGAGCGTCGGCGCCCCCCAGGCGTGCATGACATCCTCCAGGTCCGAGGCATGCGAGGCTGCCAGCCAGGCGTCCCCGAGCCATCCCGTCCAGGCGTCGGGCAGCGAACGGCGTGAAGGCGCGAAGTGGGTGAGCACGACGGCGCGGTCCCCGGGGCGAACACCGGGCACGAGCGTCCCGGGTCCCCTCGCGACGTTCAGCGATTGACACACGATGCTGGTGAGGGCGTCCTCGATGTATCCCCGCGATCTTGCATGGGCCCCGAGGGCGTCGAGCGGCGACCACGGGCGCCCCCGCCGAAGCAGGACGCGCCGGCAATCCGCCCAGCTGTGGCGGGCCGCGACCCTGGCCAGGCGGCCCTCGAAGCTCCCTTCGAGGCACCAGTCGGTCCACAGGGTCGCCCCGACCACCACGGTCCCGCCGCCGGCCTCGGGACCGATGCGTACCGCGTCGTCGGCGAGCAGGTGGATGCCGAGGTCCCGGGCGAGCTCCCGGCCGCGGGCGACCGCCTCCACCATGGGCGTCTCGGACCACAACTCCGCGCTGCCCGCCACCATCAGGACGGGCCTGTTCCCCTGTCTGCCGTCCAGGGCCCGCGCCAACCAGTTCAACGCGACGTCCAGCCCGATGGCCACTCCGCCCGCGACCAGCAGGACGTCGAACTCAGGAAGCGGATCGGGGAGCCGGAACTCGGGATTGCGGTCGACGAGCAGGTCGGACAGGATCCAGAACCTCGCGTTCTCCCTTCGGCTCCCGACGGAGGCCGGTCCGGGACAGGCCGTCCGCACCTCGGGCGTCGGGTCGATCCGCGCTCGGGGCCGAAACGGAAGCGGCAACGGCTCCGGGACCTCGGCGCCCGGAACACGACGAGGGGGGCGAACATGCCGCGTCATCGTAGCCCCCCGGCGGCCGCCGATCCCGTTCCGGTCGAGCCCGGGGAGCGGAACGGGATGGGATGCGGCGGAGGTGCTCCCCGGCATCCTAGCGCACGAGGCTCACGGGCGAAGTCCGGCAAGGGCGTCTCCATCGGCTCTCGGCTTGCGGGAGGCAGTCAGGGCGGGGCGGCCGCCCCGGGCGGTCTCAGACCTCGACGACCAGCCCGGGCTGGAAGCGCGGGTTCTCGCCGGGATATCCTCGCGGGTTGCAGAGCACGCGGGTCCCGCCGAGGCGGTAGTCGAACGGCGTATGGGTGTGCCCGTGGACCCAGAGCGAAGGCCGACCGGCCTCGATCAGGTCGTCCAACCGCGACGCGTAGGCGGCATTGAGCGGCTTGCCGAGGAACCGCGGCGCGACGCTCCCCGCCGCGGGAGCGTGATGCGTGACCACGACGTGCGCCCGCGTCGTCGCGTCCGCGGCGGACCGGAGCGCGGTTTCGAGGAAGCGGCGTGACGCGAGGTGCAGCGCGAGCGCCTCCTCCGGCCGGAACCGCCGCCACTCCGGCTTGCGGCTCCAGGCGATGAGGCGGTGATCGTTGAGGCCCACGCGTGCGTCCCGCATGGCGGGGACCCGCGTCGCCGGTCCGTCGAGCTCGTAATCCGTCCACAGGGTGCATCCCGAGACCACGACGTCGCCGAAGCGGACGGTGTCGTTCTCCAGGAGGTGAATTCCGGCCTCCATCGCGGCCGCGCGCCCCGCCTGCAACTCGTCCGGCAGGCATCGACGGTAGAATTCATGGTTTCCGGCCACGAACGCGACCGGCATATGCGGCCGGACCGTCGCGGCGAGCCACGCGATTGACTTGACGAGGCCCTCGCCGACGTCGCCGGCGACCACCGCGAGATCGGCCCCGGGGATCGAGGCTGGGGTCCATGGACTCCCGATGTCGATGTGCAGGTCCGAAAAGATCCATAGGCGCATCGGTTCTCCCTCGGTGTCGTCACCCGGAAGCCGCAGCCGGTCCGGCGCCCCGTCGTCGCTCCCGGCGGAGACGCCCGCCGGCTTAAGTTCCACCCGGGACCGCCACGCATAGGCGAACCGGGCATGGTGCGGTCCGCCCGTCCCGTCGGCGGCGAGACGGTCGAGCGCATCGGCGAGGAACGTCGCGGCAGCCTTTTCGCCGCGAAGCGCCAGCGCGAGCGCCGCGGTGGCGACCACGTCGACGTCGGGATGCGCCGGACCGCATCGTCCGAGGACCGCCCGGGCGTCGCGGAGCGCCGCCGGGGCGTCTTCCCATTCCGAGGCGGCCACGGAGGGACCGGACCCTTGGAGGGCAGCCGTCGCCGCAGCCAGCAACGGCTTGGCCAGATCGGGCGCGAGGGCGCCCGGCCCGACCGTCCGCCACAACCTGGTGAGGGACGTCGAACCGCCCGCCGCCGGCAGCGCCCAGCGACGTTCGCCTTGGGGGTGCACGGGCATCTCCTGACATCCTCGCATGGCCGCCCGGACAGGCGGCGAGGGCTCCCCCGCCCACATCTCGACGGGCGGGACCGGCTTCCGCCTTTCGAGCGAGGGAGGGGCGACCCGCCTCGACGGAAAGGGAGACGGTGCGCTACTGCAGGGAGGGACGCGGACCGGCGGGCCGTCCCAGGCGGTAGAGCCTGGAATAGGTGCGCGCCCAGGTACGACGGTCGGAAACGTAGACTTCCGAGGTTCGGACCCGGCGACCTGGGGGAAAGTCCGGATGGTGCGTGACGCGACCGACGAGCGCCGCGACCGGCCGCATCCCGAACTCCCATTCCTCAAGGACGGGGGCGGCGGCGAGCTCCTCCGCGGACGGGTATTCGCCGTCCTCCGCGGCGTCCAAGGCATCGGCAAGGTCCCGGAGCCGGTCCTGCGCGTCGCGGCGGTCCGCCTCGCCCATCCCGGCCAGGACGGGAGCGATGACGTCGCCGGGATGCCCCGGCATCGGGACCGCACCGGGTACGACCGCGTTCAGCACGCGAAGCGCAGCGCGAACGGACAGGGACGCGAGCAGGGATCCATGGGCCGGGGCGGCGGCGTCCCGCAGCGGAGCCGGCAGGCCGCGAGGGATCACGCGGATCGAGGTGTCGTCCAGGCCCGCGGCCGCCGCCGTGTCGCGCACGGTTCGGTCGGACGCTCCGAGTGAGGGGAAACCGCACCCCAGCAGCCAAGGGACGGCGGCATGCGCGGTCGCGCGCAGCATGGACACGGCCATGGCGCGTTCGAGGACGGACGGTCCGACGGCGATCACCCTGGGACATTCCCCGAGATCAACCGGGCAGTCCGCCGCCCACCCTGGCGGCAGGTCGAGCACCACGAGGCGTCGCGCGGGATCGGCGGCCGCTTCCCGCGGGAAGTCCTCTGCGAAGGAGGGACCGTCCCTGCAAAGCTCGACAACGCGCAGCGTGTCCGGCACGCTGTCGAGTCGAGGCAGCCGGGATTCGTGCGCGCCTACGACGCGCAGGAGCGTCGTGGCGGTGCCGACCGAGGCTGCGGCACGGGCAATCAGGAAGGCGGCGTGCGTGCCAACGGCACGGCCATCGCCGCCGAACAGCGCGATGATCATGGCGAAACCCCAAAGGCGGAAAGCGGCCCTCCCGCTCGACGATCAGTCGGGCGGGGGCGGGCAGTCGGCGGTGCTTGTTGAAGTTCCCAATTATACCTGTGCTATAAAAATCTTTCAAGCCTCGCCCGACGCGCCTCGGGGAGTGGACTTCGCCTCGGCTGCGGATTTCCCTCCGGACCGGACCGTGCCAGGATACCTATGCCAAGCCGCCCGCCTGCTGGTCGGTCTCACCCAGCAGGAGCTTCACCTGCTGGCGCGCGTTTCGAAGAAGTCGATCAACGACTACGAGAACGGCTTCATCGCGATCCGAGTCGCGCTTGCGAAGCGCTTGGTCGCGGCCCTTCGCGGCGCGGGCGCCCGTTTCATCGCGGGCGAGGGATACGTCGGCGTGATCGTGAGCGGGCGGAGAACGGAGGCGGGCGTCCCGGCGGCTCCCTTCGGACAGGGAGTCCAGGAAGCCGGGATCGTCTCCGACCCGGGTCCCTCGGGCGGTTCCGCCAAGCCGCGCCCCGCCCGCGGCAGGCGTGCGTCGCAGGGGGATTGAGGCTCGAAATCCCCCGGTGGCGGTTCTCGGCGCGTTCCAGGCTCACCCCGTCCTGCCTTCGAGCCTCGTCACACGACCTTGCCGACGAGGCTCCCGATGCCTGCGGTGACGCCCACGGCGAGTGATCCCCGGAACGTCACCTGTACTGTACCGTCGCCCGCGGCACTGCGGCACCACCCGCCTTCGCCCCGAGGGCGCCGAGAATGGCGAGGAACACCAGCGAGGCCGCTACCTCCGTGTATTCGGGCCCGCGCTCGACGTAGATGCGAGCGAGATTTTGGCGCTTCGCCAGGGGTCGTCGGTGAGTTCGAGCCGCTCGCGGTCGGCCCGCTCGGTCTCGGACCGGGAATTGACCGAAGGGCACTTCCCGACCGCCATCGACATCGCGCTAGCCATCAGGATCTCCCCGTTTGTGCGTGGCGGACACCGCGACGCCGACGCTGAGGCTCGCGGTCGATACGGGTCCATCGTTGGTGCTAAACGCCGCGACGCGAAGCCAGCCGGCACGGTCGATAAGGTGCTGTGCGGGTCCTATTTACGGCTACGGCGAGAACAGCGAGGGTCGGCAGGCCCAACGTGTTCATCCGAAAGACCTTTGACCGCAGCACGAGCTGAAACTTTCGTGGCGGATAAACCAGCGCTGCGTCATGGCCGACACGGCGCAAGCTTGCCCGGCTTTTCCTGAGCAGGTCCCGGATTCAGGAGATGCGGCCGTGCTCATGCGCGCACTGTCGATGGTCGGCCAGCGTCTCGATCACCCGACACTCCCCCACCCGACCGTGGCCACATGCCTCGACCATGCGCCGCAACTCTCCGCGCAAAGCCACGAGTTGCCCGATTCGACGCTCGACCTCGGCCATGTGTCGACGGGCGATGCCGTCCACCTCCGCGCAGGACCGGTCCGGCTCGGTGGACAGAGCCAGCAACTCGCGAATCGCCTGGATCTCGAATCCGAGTTCGCGCGCATGACGGATGAAATTGAGCCGGGATATCTCTGTCTCCAAATAGCGACGCTGCTTGCCCTCGGTGCGGGTCGGGGCCGGCATCAAGCCTGCTCCCTCGTAGTAGCGGATGGTTGGCACCTTCACGCCCGTGCGGCGCGACAGCTCTCCGATTGAAATGTTCATATCCCGGCCAAACCTCCAGTCCTTAGAGGTTGCACTCTCCTTCCTCCTCGATGGGAAGGGGGCACGAAAGCGGATGGCTCCGACGAACTGTCCGAACGCCATCCGTCACTCGACCGTTTTAAGCCGCCGCAGCCCATCCTTTTGACCTTGAAGCTTTGCGTGACGCTCTCCCGTTGATGACGTCGCACACGGATGGGACCTCCCATGGTGGGAACGTGAAGGGCCTCAGGCGCTCGATCTTCCCTCTCCAAGGAGCCGCAGCGCGTTTGCCGTCACCAGCACGGTTGCCCCGGTATCCGCCAGGATGGCAGGCCATAGGCCGGTGACCCCTAGAACCGTCGTGACCAGGAACACTGCCTTCAAGCCGAGCGCCAGGGCGATGTTCGTCCTGATGTTGAACAGCGTCCGGCGCGAAAGCTCGATCATCCGGGCGATGTCTGCGACGCGTCCGTGCAGGGCCGCCGCATCCGCCGTCTCAAGCGCCACGTCGGCGCCCCCACCCATCGCGATACCGACGTCCGCGGCCGCGAGCGCCGGCGCGTCGTTGATGCCGTCGCCGACCTTGGCCACCACGGCGCCAGTGGCTTGGCGCTCCCGCACGATCCGCTGCTTGTCCTCAGGCAGGAGCTCGGCCCACACCTCGATGCCGAGCGCGGCCGCCACGGCCCAGGCCGTCCGCGCGGTGTCGCCGGTCAGCATGATCGCGCCGACGCCGAGCGACGCAAGGCGGTCGACCCCCTCCCTCGCGTCGGACCTGGGCTCGTCTCGCATCGCGAGCAGCCCGGCTACCGCCCCGTTCGCGAGGAGCACGGACACGGTCTTACCCTCGCCCTGGAGCCCGGAGACCCGCTCCTCCTGATCGGGCGTGAACGGCACGCGCGCGCCGGCTTCCCTCGGCGAGCCAAGGAACAAGTCGAGCCCCCCGACCTTGCTGGCGATGCCCTTGCCGCCGAATGCCTGGGCCCCGAATGCCGGGGGCACCGGCGCTCCGGCCTCGGCGGCCTTGGCCAGCACGGCCCGGGCGAGCGGGTGCGAGGAGCCACCCTCAAGGGCGCCCGACAGCGACAGCACGTCCCGCTCGGACCTCCCGAATGCCACCACGTTCGTCACGACGGGCTTGCCCTCCGTCAGGGTTCCCGTCTTGTCGAAGGCGACCGTCGTCACCGAGGCCAGCCGCTCCAGGACGGCGCCGCCCTTGATGAGAAGCCCGCGCCGGGCCCCGGCCGAGAGGCCGGCCGCGATGGCCGCCGGCGTCGAGATGACGAGCGCGCAGGGGCAGCCGATCAGCAGGATCGCCAACCCCTTGTAGACCCAATCCCCCCACGCGCCGCCCGTGAGAAGCGGCGGGACCACCGCCACCAAGGTGGCCACCGCGACGACGGCGGGGGTGTAGACCCTGGAGAACCGGTCGATCAGGCGCTCGGTCGGCGCCTTCGCCTCCTGCGCTTCCTCCACCAGCTGCACCACCCGGGCGATGGTGTTGTCCTTGGCAGCCGCGGTCACCCGGACGCGGAGCGCCCCGTCGCCGTTGACCGTCCCGGCGAAGACTGCGTCGCCAGGCTCCTTGCGCCTCGGCACGCTCTCACCGGTGACCGACGCCTCGTCGACGTCGCTCCCGCCGTCGAGGATGGTCCCGTCCGCCGGGACGCGGTCACCCGGCCGCACCAGCACGGTGGCGCCGACCTTGAGGCTCGCGGCGGGCACAGATTCAGTCGTGCCGTCGCGTTCCAGCAGCGCCGTCTCCGGGACGAGACCGGTCAACCCACGGATGCTCGCCCGGGCTCGACCGGCAGCGACGCCCTCCAGAACTTCGCCGATCAGGAACAGGAAGACGACGGTCGCCGCCTCCTCGGTCGCCCCGATGACGGTCGCGCCGACGGCGGCGATCGTCATGAGCATCTCGATGGAGAAAGGCGTCCCATGCCGGGCGGCCAAGATAGCTCGTCGGGCAACCGGCACCAGCCCAACCGCCATGGCCGCGAGGAAAGCCCAGCGCTCGGTAATCGGCGCGACGTGCCCGAGCGCGTAGGCTGTCACCAGGGCCGCGCCGCAGGAAGCCGCCAGCAGGGCTTTCGGCGCCCTCCACCAAGGTGTCTCAGCGGTATCCCCCAACGCCACGGCGTCCGGGTCCTCGGCCCCGTAGCCGAGGCCGCGGACGGTGTCAGCGATCATTCTCGCATCGGTCCCGGGTCCGTGACGCACCGCGAGCGTCTCGGCGGCCACCGAGACCTGCACCTGCGCGATGTCGGGCAGGCGGCGCACGGCGGCCTCGACCTTCGCCGCGCAGGACGCGCAGTCCATGCCGGTCACCCGCAGGCGGGTCGTCGGGACGTCGGTCCTGTCCAGGGTCGCTGCTTCGGTCACGGCGGGTGCCTTCCTTGTGGTTAAGGCGACCCTACTTCCTCTAGCGACTAGAGGAGCAAATATCTTGAAGCCCATCGCAATCGGGGAATTGTCGCGGCAGGCAGCCGTGAAGGTGCCGACCATCCGATTCTACGAGGAGCGCGGACTCCTGCCGCGCGCGTCCCGAACGGAAGGCAACCGGCGGACCTACGGCGCGGCCGACGTCCGCAGGCTTCGGTTCATTCGGCACGCGCGTGAACTCGGATTTGAGATCGAGGACATCCGCGCGCTGCTCGATCTCGCCGAGCAGCCGGAACGCCCGTGCGGGGAGGTAGACGCAATCGCCCGCCGGCATCTCGCTGACATCGACGACCGGATTGCGCGGCTCACCGGGTTGAGGGTGGAGGTCCAGGCGATGCTGGATCAATGCTCGCGGGGCAGTGTCCGGGAATGCCGCATCGTCGAGGTGCTGGCCGATCACGGTGAATGCCTGCACGAGGTTCACTGATGCCTACGGCCACGCGGAATTGGATTTTATGCGCTCACCACGTTCGAAACCCCTTGCTCCTCCAGTCGCTAGAGGAATTAGGCGTGCCGCATATGTCGGACGCCCCGCCGAGGGCATGAAGCCGAGCGGATTTCCCAATGACCGGACACGCAGATCGCTCCGTCCGTGCCCTCCGTGACGGAGGTGGACACGAACACGGCCATTCCGGCAATGCTCAGGCATCCTTCGGTTTCGGAAGGGCCTTCGCCGTCGGCATCGGTCTGAACGTCGCCTTCGTGATCGTCGAGGCGGTCTACGGGTTCTTGAGCAATTCCCTCGCCCTCGTCGCCGACGCAGGCCACAACCTCTCGGACGTACTCGGGCTCGCCGTCGCCTGGGCCGCGGCCATTCTCGGGAAACGGGCGCCTAAGCCGCGCTACACCTACGGCATGAAGAGCTCCTCGATCCTGGCCGCCTTGTTCAACGCGGTCATCCTCCTCGTCGCCATGGGCGCCATCGCCTGGGAGGCCGTCCGGCGCTTCGGTGAGCCCGCACCGGTGGCCGGGACCACCGTGATGGTGGTCGCGGGCATCGGCATCCTGATCAACGGCATCAGCGCTTGGCTGTTCGCATCGGGGCGCGAAGGCGACCTCAACGTGAAGGGGGCCTTTCTGCACATGGCCGCCGATGCCGCCGTCTCGGCGGGCGTCGTCGTCGCCGGCCTGCTTATCGCCCTGACGGGTTGGCGTTGGCTCGATCCGGTGACCAGCCTACTCATCGCCGCGGCGGTCGTATGGAGCACTTGG
This sequence comes from Methylorubrum sp. B1-46, assembly GCF_021117295.1. Lineage (NCBI taxonomy): Bacteria > Pseudomonadati > Pseudomonadota > Alphaproteobacteria > Hyphomicrobiales > Methylobacteriaceae > Methylorubrum > Methylorubrum sp. B1-46. The sequence continues at coordinate 4,107,789 of NZ_CP088247.1, forward strand.
GGACTCCTGCGCGACAGCGTGCGGATGTCGCTCGCCGCCGTGCCCCCCGGCATCGACCCTGACGCCGTGCGCGCGCATCTGCGGGGCTTGGAGGACGTCACGGCCGTCCACGACTATCACGTCTGGCCGATGAGCACGACCGAGGTCGCCCTGACGAGCCATCTCGTAAGGCCGGACGGCACGGACGACGCTTTCCTTATACGAGCCGCACGCGAATTGAGGGGCCGCTTCGGGATCGTCCACGTCACGTTGCAGGTCGAGACGAGCGAGACGACCGCCTGCGCCCTGGCCCCGGACGGCGTGGTCTGAACCTGCGATGCAAGCCTGGCTCTATACCCTCATCCCGGCAGCCGCCGCCGTCCTCGGCGCCGCGGTCGCCGTCAACATGCGGCCGGGACCCGTCTTGGTCAGCGCCATCCAGCACTTCGCCGCAGGCGTCGTATTCGCCGCGGCGGCGGGCGAGATCCTGCCTGACCTCAAGCATGCCGGATCGCCTTGGGCCACCCTGGTCGGCGGCGGCGTCGGTGTTGCCGCCATGCTCGCGGTCCGCACTCTGGAGCGTCGGGTGAAAGGACCAGTCGGTCTACTGACCGTCACCGGAATTGATATCTTGGTGGACGGGCTCGTCCTCGGCATCGCCTTCGCAGCGGGCGCCAAGGCCGGTTTCCTGCTTACGGTCGCCCTGACCATCGAGGTGCTGTTCCTCGGCCTGACCGTCGCGAACGAACTCGGCGAGGGCGGAACCTCGAAAGCCAGGGTGGTCGGCTTGACCGCCGCCCTCGTCGTCCTGCTGCCGCTCGGTGCGCTGCTCGGCGGCCCGGTCGCCACGCTGCCCGCGGCCATCCGCGGCGGCTTTCTCGCCTTCGGCCTGATTGCGCTCCTCTACCTCGTGACGGAGGAACTTTTGGTCGAGGCACACGAAACGGAGGACCGTCCATGGGTGACCGCGATGTTCTTCGCAGGCTTCCTGCTATTGCTCTTGCTCGATGAGCTTGTCGGTTGATGGCGCACGTGCCGGCCGCGTTTGATGCGTCATCACGAAAGGCTTTCGGGTCGATGACATCAGCTCTTCAGTAGCGCGAGCGTCTTTCCTTTCAGGTCGTCAAAGGTCGCGATAGTGCGCAGATTGGCCTCGTACGCTCGCATCGCAGAGCGAAGTTCGGACATCTCGACCGTAGGGCGGACATTGGGAAGCTTGAGGTTGCCGCCAGCATCGGCGGCGGGGTGTCCAGGACTATGAACCGTCGGGAATTCGGTCTTGTCGCGTACGATACGGATGGCCGGTGCCTCTTCGGTGTTGCCCGTGATCGGCTCGAACACTGCAATCTTGCGCCTATAGGGTTCGCCGTCTGGGGCGGACGCCGTGGAACGCGCGTTGGCAATATTCTCGACCGACACGCGCATGCGACCCTGATGTATGCGTAGGGCGGCAGACGCCAAGCTTGGCCCGGAAATGTCGTCCTTCATCGCCGCCAGCCTCCCTCTTGCCGGCATCCTGTCCCGGCGTGCACAAATTTGTTAATCAAATCTAATGAGTTAGAGTTAAAAAAAGGTTAATTCACGCCTCATGGTGTTAGAGTAATCCGAGCGCCGGCCCGTCCGAATTCAGGAGTATTCGGCGATGTCTTCGAACCACCGTTCAGCTCTTTTCCGGGAAATCGGGCGAACGAGCATCGGATCGCTCCATTCGCACCTCCGCGACAGCCGGATCCATAGGCCGATTTGTACTCACCCGGCATCGACCGCTTCTGACTTCAAAATTTTGATATCCTCGTAAATTACATTTAATTATGTATAGAGCATACTATCAAATCAAATTGGTCGTATTTTTGGTCGAGCAGTCGTATCGACAATATAAAATATGCAAAATTTATACAAGTGACTTCATTGACGTTCGTGGCCCACTCGATGAGAGTCCCCTGATGCGTTATCTGAATCTGACGGAGACTTTGTTCGCAATGGACCCCGCGGCGATGGATGAAACGGTGGCTGATGGAACGCGATGACAGGCCGGGAGCGGGCTGCGCACAGGAGCACATCCTCCTGATCGAAGACGACGACGGCATGCGGGTGTTGGTCACGCGACTCCTGAGGGAGAGCGGCTACCGCGTCACCGGTTGCCGCAGCGGCGCCGAGATGTGGTCGCTTCTGCCCGGGAAGTCGGTCGATCTCGTCTTGCTCGACGTGATGCTGCCCGGCGCCTCCGGCTTCGATCTGCTGCGGGCGCTGCGCAGCAAGGGCACCGTGCCGGTCATCATGCTCTCCGCCCGCAACGAGGAGGCGGACCGGGTACTCGGACTCGAACTCGGAGCCGACGACTACGTCGCCAAGCCGTTCGGCCGGCCGGAACTCCTTGCCCGCATCCGCGCGGTGCTGCGTCGGACCACCATCGCGCCGGCCGCCACCGCGGCGGAGAGGGCACAGGTTCTGACCTTCGCCGGCTGGCGGCTCGATTTGCGCAGCCGGCAGCTGACCGATCCCGGGGGGGCTGCCGTAGACCTCTCGGGGGCCGAGCACGACCTACTCATGGTGTTCCTAGAGCATCCCGGGCGCGTGCTCGGCCGCGAGCAGATCCTGGAGATGAGCCGCGGACGGCTCGCCGCCCCGTCCGACCGTAGCGTGGACACCCTGGTCAGCCGCCTGAGGCGCAAGCTCGAACCGCCCGAGGGCACGCTCCCCGTGATCAAGACGGTTCGCGGCTCCGGCTACATGATGGCCGCCAAGGTCGAGCGGGCGTGAAACAACTGGTCGATCTTGCCCGCAGCCTGGAGGGGCGCACCGTCGCCGTGCTGTTGCTGGCGGTACTCGTGGTCCACGGGGGCGCGTTGTTGCTGTACCGTCAGTCGGCGTCGGCCGCGGCCGACGAGGCGTTCGCGAACGAAGTGGCGCGACAGCTCGTCTTGGCGCGGGAAGCGGTACTGCGGCGACCGCCGGGGGAGCGCGGCATCGAGGCAAAAGCCCTCTCGTCGGGTCATTTCGAGATAGGCTGGGAGCGGGGGGAATCCGCCGAGACGGGCAAGACAGACCCCGCCTTGCGCGATCTGCGCGAACGCGTCCTGGAGATCGAGCCCGTGCTCGGCCCAGGTCTGGCGCTCGCCCTGGCGGCGCCGGACGAGCCGCTGCACCAACAGGACCTGCGCGGCGCCTTCCCGCTGCCGGACGGCAGTTTCCTGACCTTCCGGTCCGCCCATTCGCCTCACCTGGTCCACCTTGCACCCTGGGCGTACCTCGCCACCGCGATGGCGATCCTGGTCGGCGTCGCCGCCGTCGTGCTGGTGCACCGGATCGCCGGCCCGCTCAGGGAACTTACGCACGCCACCGTCCGGATCGGGCACGGTACGGTCGTGTCCGTGCCTGAGGTCGGACCGGACGAGACGCGCGGGATCGGTCGGGCGCTGAACGCGATGCAAGGGCGCATCCACCGCCTCGTCGCGGAACGGACGCAGGCTTTGGCGGCGGTCTCGCACGATCTGCGCACGCCGATCGCCCGGCTCCGTCTTCGCCTGGACAAGGTCGATGACCTTGCGGACCGCCGTGCCATGGCTGCCGACCTCGACGACATGCAGGCCATGATCGACGCGACGCTGTCGTACCTGCGTGGCGAAGCCGACCCGGAAGCACGGCAGGTCGTCAACGTGGCGAGCGTGCTGATGAGCGTCGCCGACGCCTCCGCGGACGTGGGCCGCGAGGTGGGCTACGACGGCCCCGGCCGGGCGCTGGCGTCGGTACGTCCCGTTGCCTTCCGCCGCGCGGTCGAGAACCTTGTCGACAACGGTGTGCGCTACGGGATCCGGGTCCGGGTCGGCATCGAGATCGAAGAGGCGACCCTGGTGGTGCGCATCGACGACGACGGCCCCGGCATCGCGCCGGAGGACGTCGCCCGGGCCTTCCAGCCCTTCACCAGGCTGGAGGGGTCGCGTAACCGCAACACGGGCGGGACGGGGCTCGGACTGACCATCGCCCGGCGCGCGGTCGAGGCGGACGGCGGCACGCTCGTCCTGTCGAACCGGCCAGAGGGCAGCCTGCGGGCCGAGATCCGCCTGCCGAGGGCGAAGGGACGCGATTGAGACGCGGCCTACCGGGCGGTCGCCGGTGCGTCGGGGTGCGCGTCCGGCTGCGCCGACCGCTCGTTCGAGACATAGCCGCTCCCAGGCAGTGCCACCGTGAGGATGATGCCTGCGACAGCCAGCGACGCGGACAGGGCCGCCGGAACGAGGAAGGCATCGGGACCAAGGGCCTTCTGGATGAAGCCGCCGGCGACCGCGCCAAGCGTCAGGCCCGCCCAAAGCGGTGCCTGGAGCCAGAACGACGGCGCGGGCTTGTGCAGGACCATGTTCGCCAAACCGGTCCCGAAACGTACGACGGTTCCGGTGACGTAGGTCAGGGCGAGGCTCCGCCCGGCCTCATCCTGCAGCGTCGCATTCAGCATGCCGAGGGCAAGGACGACGGGATAGGCATGAAGAGGAAACGCATCGGAAGCTTCCGGCAGGAGGTTGCCGATGGACAGCAGGACGGCCTGCGCGCCGAGCAGGACCGAAAGACGCCACCGCCCAGCCCAAGCCGCAACAAGGGTGCCGGCGAACGCACCGAAGCAGAACAGCGCGATGGTGCTGCCGAACCTGGTGACGCCTGACCAATCGAAGGAACTGGCCGCGACGCCGAACCGGGTCGTGTTCCCACTCATGAACGACATGAACAGTTGAGAGTGTTCCAGGAAGCCTATCGAGTCGGCCGAACCCGCCAGGAATGCCAGCGCGACGGCCAGGGGCACGCGGGTCTCGGGTCTCGACGGGAAAGATCTGTCCACTTGGCCACCTGTCGCTGCCGCGTCGGATCTCGCCGGGGTCGCGTTCGACCCGGCGTCCGGTCCTGCGGGGAGCCGGTAGGGATACGTCGACCCCATGGCCGAGGCTTTGCTCGACCTTGACGAAGTGTGTCGGCACGCGCGCCTGACACACTTCGTCACGAACGCGGCGAACGGCAGTCAAACGGGTCGGCTATCTCCACTCCTCAAGCGGCCGATGTGGCCGATGGAAGGGATACAGATCGATGAAGCGTACGCTTGCCGCCGTTCTCACCGCCGCGATGCTGGCCGGAGCGGCCACGCCCGCCCTCGCGGTCGACGGGCACGGCAACGCCTCCAATCCGGAGCGCAGCGTCCCGAACTCGGGCGACGTCTCCGGCGGACCCGCCCACCGTGACGATCCGCGGGTGCGGGAGGCGCAGGAGAAAGGCCCGGACGGCAAGCCCGCGCACCGCGAAGGCGACGGCCACGCGCACGGGCACAGCCAGGATAAGCCCGGCAAGAAGTAAGCTTCCCACGAGGTGACACGATGAGCGGGAGACGCGCGATGCGATTGCTGCCCCTGCTCGTCGTCTTCGCGCTCCTGGCAACGGGCCTCGGCTACGCGCTCGCGGCGTCCCCTTGCCCGGACGACTTTTCACGGTGCGATACAGCCCCCTCACGCATCGTGGAAACGCCCGCCTCGACGCAAGTCGGGGCGGGCGTCCGCCTTGGTTCGGTCGACCGAAACGTTCAGTCGTCGAACTCGCGGTGATCGTGGCGCTCAAAGCCGTGGCGGTTCTCGTCCCGGTCGTCGTGATGATGGCGACGAACCTCCACGTGGTCGTGGTCGCCGTGATGGTGGCGGCGCACCTCCTCATGATGGTGGGGAGGTGGTCCGTAGCCGTAATGTTGGGCCGACGCGGTCATGGGGACCGATGCGAGGGCAGCGGTCGTCAGGGTGATCAAGCGACGTTTCATGGACGAAAATTCCTTGCTGGTCGCACAAGGCTCTGCCGACGGCTTTGAACGGGGCGTGAAGCGACCATTCAGTATCCTCCGACCAGGGAAGCCTTCACCACAACGGGCGACCGCAGCTTGCGACACAGCCTCGGAATCGCAGATAAGGACGGTGATGACTTCGGCGCGGCGCCATATGAGCTTCGGAGCGATGACGGGGTGGTGGGCAACCGCCGCCCTCGCGCTCGTCCTGGCGCTGGCCATCGCGATGCCCGGCGCCGGTCTCATGGACGACCTTGTCTCTCACCAGGGCCGTCAAGGCCATGACAGGAGCGAACTCTCGCTCGTCCCGCATACGGTGTCTGGCCTGGATCATGCCTCCGACCCCGGGTCAGCCGACCACGTCCATTGCGGTTGCCACGTCGCCTTGAGCACGACCGTCGCCGGCGATGCCCCGCTCCCCGACGGAACGCGCCCCTCCTACGCCAGATTGTCCGAGAGGATGCCCTCGGTCTCTCCCGACCGCCTGCCAAGGCCGCCGCGCGCCTGAGGTGACGCCGCGAAGGCGGCGCGTCACGAACCCGGGTCCGACCGACCCGAGCCGTCTCCTCACGTCACCGACCGCGATTGTCCGGCATGTCCGTCATCGGCTTCCGGCACGCCCGAGCAGGCATCATGCGCATCATCCTGACCGCCCTCATCCTGGCCGTCGGCGTCCTCGTGGGCGCTGCGGTTCCCGCCGTCTCCGGCTTCGTCCAGGGGCTGTTGATATCGGCTGGCCTGCCGCCGACCGTCTTCAACCTCGCCAGCGGCCCCACCGCCGCGAATTCCGCCGAGGCTTCCCCCGGCGAGGCGGGCCACGCCGCGGG